>WTGH01000067.1 GCA_011523655.1 Rhodospirillaceae bacterium | reverse complement strand
CCACGGAGTACCCCCCTCGCTTCCCATGACACAAACCCTGATACGTCACCCGGCCGGGTGGGCCTGTTGTCACTCGCAAGAATTGCATCTAGTGTCGCTGGATTCGGCAGCAAGCATGACATGAGAGAGGGTGACCATGAGAAACTTTGCATTGATGTTCCTGGGGTTGGCGATGGCCGTGTCTCTGGTGACGCGCGCATCGGCGGATGCAAATCTGCGCATGATCATTGCGTTCGATGAGCGGTTTCCCGGCTGGCAGCTCTGGGCGGAAGCTTTTCGCGATAACGTAAAGGCGGCGTCCGGCGGCGGAATCAAGGTGACATTGAATGGGCCCGCGGTTGTTTCCCCGTTCCAGCAGTTCGCACCGGTCTCGCAGGGCGCGTTCGATCTGAGCATCAACATTCCGCCCTACTACATGGGCACCACTGCCGTCAGCAATACGTTCTATGCGATGGATCCGGATATGGACAAGCTGCGCAGCACGGGCGTGTGGGACTTCATCGACAAAGACTTCGGCAAACACAACCAGAAGCTCATCGCCGGGTTCTTTTCAGCGCCGGGGTGTTTCCACATCATGCTCAAGAGCCCGCTGAAAGCAGGTCAGAAGCCGTTTGACGGTATGAAGATCCGGGCGAACCGCACCTACACGCCGGTCATCGAACCGCTGGGCGGTTCGATCGTGACTATTCCGGGGGGCGAAATCTATTCGGCGCTCGAAAAGGGCGTTGTCGACGGCGCCGCATGGACCGTTGCCGGGACGACGGACCTCAAGCTCCATGAAGTCGCCAAACACATGCTTCGGCCGACATTTGGCTGGTGCGGCGCAGTCATGACCATGAATCTCGACGCTTACAAAAAACTCGATGCCAAGGATCGGGAAATTATCGTCGCCGAGGCGCGCAAGCTCGAGAAAACCGGTATCGTGGCCTACAACAAACTGACCGATGCGGAAGACAAGGAACTTCGCGGCCTCGGCATCAAGGAAGCGCGGCTTTCCGACGATGTTTTCGCGAAAATCATGCAGAACTACCGCAAGAACATGTGGGAAGTAAGCGCCAGCTTCAAAGGCTCTCAGAAAGCAGTCAACGACCTGCGGGCGCTCGCCCGGTCCAAGGGGTTGGCGGACTAGCGAAAACCGGACAAAGGGGCCACGCCGTGCGTGTCCTGAGGTTTCTGGCGCGCTTTCACGATGCGCTAAGCGATTTCGGGTTCCTGCTCGGCGTGGCCGCTCTTGGCGGCATTGTGGCCGTATACAGCTATGAGATCACGGTCCGGTACTTTCTGAACGCACCCACGAAATGGGCGACGGAGACGGTTCAAAATCTATTGGTCTTCGTCATCTTCATGGTGGTGCCGCACGTAACGCGGTTCGGCTCGCACATCTCGGTGACCATTTTGCCGGATTTAGTGCCTGTGCTGCGAAGGCCGCTGAAGTATTTCACGATCATCGCCGGCGCCGGCATGTGCTTCTTCGCGGCATGGATCAGCCTCGGAGAGAACATACGCCAGATCCAACTCGTTATTTTTACCGAGGCAAACTACCCGATTCCCAAGTGGTGGATGTCGATCGCGATCACCTACGGCTTCGCGGGTGCCGCACTTTATTTTCTGAGGCAGGCGGACTGGACAGGGGCGCTTCGGCCGCGGTCGTGGGTCGCCCCGAATGTTAATGTCGCAGAACTTTCCTCGCAGTAGGCCTTCGTCATGGAATGGTGGGTAACCCTATCGGGCGGTCTGGCCATTCTGGTCGTCCTGTTCCTGACGGGCGCCCCGATATTTCTCGCATTTCTGGTTCTCATACTCGGCGGAATTCTTGTCACCCTGGGCGATGCGGGCTTCGGCATGTTTGCCAACAGCCTGTTCCAGACCGCCAGCACAAGTTCGCTGGCGACGGTGCCGCTGTTTGTTCTCCTGGGCGAAATCCTGTTTCGGTCGGGCTCGATGGATGTCGTGCTGGACGCGGTGGACAAGCTTGTCGGCCGCGTCCGCGGGCGCCAATACGTTCTGTCCATTTCGCTCTCCACCGTCTTCGGGATGCTTTCGGGATCGGGCATAGCCGTCGCCGCCATGTTGGGGCGTTCCCTTCTGCCGGTCATGGAACAGCGCGGCTACGACCGGCGACTGTCGACCGGGACGCTGCTTGCCGGCGCGATGCTGGCGCCGATCATTCCACCCAGCATCATCGTCATCATCGTCGGCACGCTTGCGGACGTTTCGATCGCCTCGCTGCTCATCGCTGGCATCCTTCCGGGTCTGCTCATGGCCGCCCTGTACCTCAGCGCAACCCTTGTTGCCGTGCGGCTCAACCCGTCCCTTGCTCCGGCGGACGAGGCGGCGAGCCGGCACACCCTGGGCGAAGTCGTGCGAGCCGTCGCCAGTTTGATGCCGTTCACGATCATCATTTTCATGGTGATGGGGCTGATTATCCTCGGTATCGCAACACCGTCCGAATCGGCCGCGACCGGCGTCGTCGGTGCACTGTTGACCGCTGCCTACTATCGCCGCCTGAACTGGAAGATGCTGTATCGCTCGATCGCAGAGGCGGCCGTCATCACCTCGATGATCATGATCATCATGGCGAGCTCGGTGATGTTCAGTCAGTTGCTGGCCTTTACCGGCGCGACCGGGGCCTTGATGGAGACGACGACAACGCTCGGGCTGCCGCCCTGGGCGATGCTCCTGTTGATGCTTGGGCTGCCGTTCATTCTGTACATGTTTATCGATCAGCTCGGCCTGATGCTGATCATCATTCCGATCTATGACCCGTTGTTGAAGGTGCTCGGGTTCGACCCGGTCTGGTTCTGGATGCTGTTCCTCATCAACATGACGCTTGGAGCGATCACACCGCCGTTCGGCTACATCATCTTCGCCATAAAGGGGGCGGCCCAGCACTTGTCGATGAACGAGATTTTCAGCGCATCGTGGCTGTTCGTCGGTCTTACCCTCGTCGCCATGCTGCTCATCGCCATATTCCCTGGGATCGCAACATTCCTCCCGAGTCTGACATGAGAGAGATTGAAGGCGCGCGGTTTCCGCTGCCGCTCCGGAAGAAGCTCGACCCGGCCCATACCGCCCTCGTGGTCATCGACCTACAGAACGACTTCTGTCACCGGGACGGCGTGTTCGGCAGGCTCGGCGTATCGCTGGAGACGATGCCGCGCATGTTGAAGTCCGTCGGCAACCTGGTCGCAGAGGCGCGCCGTCTAGACATCATGATCGTCTGGGTTCGCGCCACATACGATCCCGTAGTGCGATCGCCGGCCCTTGAGGACACACTGTCAAGACCCGGCCTGACCGCCGATGTTTGCCTGGAACGGACCTGGGGCGCCGAATGGGTCGACGGGCTCGGGCCCGACCCGGAAGCCGGCAACGAGGTCTGTCTGACAAAGCATCGATTCAGCGCTTTTTGGGACACGGCGATCGACCTTTTCCTGCGCTCGAACCGGATCAGCACGGTGCTGGTCACAGGAGTGGTGACGAGTGGATGCGTCGAGTCCACGGCCCGCGACGCCTTCTTTCGCAACTACTTCGTCGTCATGCCGTCCGACACGGCCGCTTCATATTCGCAAGAACGCCACGAGGCCTCTTTGCGAAAGATGGCCCATTCGATGGGAGAAGTACCGACCAGCGAACAGGTGATGTCGATCTGGCGCGAGTTCGAGCCGGGCCCGCGCAACTGGCACCTCCAGTCGAAGCGGGCGTCGATCAAACGGGACCTGGAGGAAGTCGCCGATCCGCGGCACACGGCGTTTGTCATCGTCGATATGCAGAACGACTTTTGCCATCCCGACGGCGGCATGGCGCAGCGTGACGCCGACATCTCGGCAAACAGCCGGGCAATTCCGACCGTCCGGGAATTGCTGGACCGTGCGCGGCGGGCCGGCATTCTCGTGATTCACGTTCACGGGAATTATGGACCGTTATCGGCGTCGTCCGTCTGGATCGGCGGCGATACCGAGGCTTCGGTTGCCTTGGAGATTTGTCAGCCCGGTACTTGGGGCGCGCAAAGCGTTGCAGAGCTGGCCCCGAGCCCGGCGGAGCCGATCGTCATAAAACACCGCTATAGCGCATTCGTCGATACCCGGCTCGAAACACTGTTGCGCTCAAACGGCATCGAGACACTGGTCGTTACCGGTACGGCGACGACGGCATGTGTCGAATCGACGGTTCGCGACGCGATGATGCGGGACTACGAAGTGGTCGTGCCGCGGGAAGCCGTCGCTGCGCGCGGCAGCATGAAACATCTTCACGAGGCTTCGCTTGAGGCCATGGATTTGTACTTTGCCCGTGTCGTCAGTGGAGAGCAGCTCGCCGCCGCCTGGAGCGCGTGCCAGTCCGCAGCCGGGTAGCGACCGGCGGTGATCCGAAAACGGTCGCATCTGCCCGGCAAATTGTGCTGCGGGGCGTGCGGGACATCGGCGCGTCAATTTTCGAGGACGCCGGGATTCATCCGCCCGTCGGGATCCAGCGCGGCGCGCAGCCGGCGGTGGATGTCCGCCTGCGCCGGCGTCAGGCGCGACAGGAACGGATAGTAGCGCCCGACCTGCATATGCGAGGCGCCGTGTGTGCGCAGGATTTCGGCGGTAGCGTTCCGCAGTTCGAAGACCAGCGCCCGCCCGCGCGGATTTTCCGGCGCCTCGCGATGCAGCTTCACCTGTTCGGGCGTCGCGTGGGCGAGGTGAAACGGGCTCAGCCGGTCGGGCCAGAAAAATTGCGGCTCCATCAGCAGGCAGCCCGGCGCGAGGACGGTGAGGACGGTGCAGGTTACGCCGGCGTCCGCCATGTCGCCGGCGCTTGCCTGTAAACGGTCGCGCAGCGCTGCCATGCAGCCGGAGGCACGGGCGAGACCGAGCACGCCGTGCACCGGCAGCCAGTTCTCCCCGCGCGGGCCGAGCAGGGCGGTAATCGGCCCGAACGGCCGGGCGCGGGTCACGCGCGGAATGGTGTCCGGGAGGTCCGCGCCGCCGCGCTGCGCCAGCTCGGCCCGCAGCGCCTCGGCGCGGGCGGTGGCGTGACGCGCATCGTCCCCTTCGACGGACAGGTGCAGCGAATAATCCGCCTTTTCCAGGAAGCCGAGGCCTTCGGCCGGCAGGCGGGCGGCGCGCGCCAGGCCGCCGGTTCCGCGCGCCACGCCGGAGACGGCGCCGAGCTTCTCCCGGAAGCCGATCCGCCGGTCGAGGATGTTGCGGTGCGCCTGGCGGTCGAAGCTGAAGCACTCGCCGAGGCCGGGCCGGCCGGCCAGTGCCGTCTGGGCGTCGAGCATCGCCAGCGGATCGTCGAACGCCGTCGACAGGAAGGCTTCGCCGCCGGCGACCGGGGCCAGCCGCAGGGCAACCCGCGCCTTTATGCCGAACGCGCCGCAATCGCCGACAAAGAGGCCGGTCGGGTCCGGGCCGTGGGGCAGGGCGTCGACCGCTTCGGGGCGCAGCGCGCCGGTGTGCAGCAGGCGGCCGTCGGCAAGGACGACCTCCAGCCCGAGCACGCTGCCGGCTATGCTGCCCGCCGAGCCCGAGCCGAAAAACATCGCATTGTGCGAGACCGCGCCGCCGACCGTGGAAGCCCCGCCGGAGAGCGGACCGAAGGAAGGCGGGCGGAAGCCGGTGCCGCGCAGGGCGTCGTGCAGGGCCGCCCAGGTGCAGCCGGCCTCGACTATGGCATGCCGGTTTGCGGTATCGATCTCCGCGACCGCCGAGAGCCGGGACATATCGAAGAGGACGCTGCCCTCCGCCGACGGCGCATAGCCCCCGGTGTAGGACATGCCGCCGCCGCGCGGCACGATGGCGAGGCCGCTTTCCGTTGCGGCGGCGACGGCCCTTTGCAGGGCCGGAAGCGTTTCGGGGGCGACGATACACAGCGGCAAAGCCCCGGCCGGGCCGGCGACATCGTGGGACAGGCCGGCCAGCCGCTCCGGATCGGTGACGATGCCGTCCGCGCCGACCGCCGCCCTGAGGCGGTCCGGAACCGGCATTCCGGCGGACGCCCCCGTCATCATTCGCCGTGCGAAGGGCGCAGAGCGAGCGGCATGTCGATTCGCTCGACGGCCGCTCCGCGATGCGCCGCCCGGTCGATCAACCTGTCGAGTTCGGCATCGTGCGCCGCCCGGCACAGCGCGTCGTTGCCGGCGGCGCCGAGCACGGCCCCGGTAAAGCGGGCGTGGAGCAGGTCCACCGGCGGATCGTCCGGCAGGCGCCAGGCGCCGGCGACCGTCCGTTCGTTCCAGTGCCGATAGAGCAGGCTGTCGCGCGCCCAGTACCAGGCGGCCGCCAGATGCGCCCCGTCCCAGCGCGGCCGGAGGTCGGGGCAGGCCGGCGCGCCGGAGGATTCGGGACTGCCGTCCGCGCCGGCGGGGGCCTGGGCTAGCGTCAGGCGCCGCACCGCGACCGGCCCGTCCGCCGCCAGGGCGGCGGCGAACGCGGCGCCGGTGTCTTCGCCGGCCAGGTCGCATTCGCGGACTCCCAGAGCGTCGAGGCAGCCGCCGATCCACTCGATGACTCCGGAGAGGCCGGTCGGTTCCGCAGGATCCGATTCGCCGTTGCCGGGCAGGTCGATGGCGATGGCCGGACCGTGGCGGCCCAGGCGCACCAACCGGTCGTCCAGTTCCGCCGCCTGGCCCGGCGTGCGGTGGAGCAGCACGACCGGGCGTCCGTCCTGCGGCCCGGCGAAGCGGACATGGGCCGCGCCCGCCGGTGTCTCCATGAAGCGCCGGCGCACCGGGCGCGCGCCGAGCGGATCGGCCGTCGGCTGCGGCGCCGTCGCCTGGCCCGGATGCGCCGCCATGATATCGCCGACGGCCGCACCCCAGGCGTCGCGGTTGGCGCCCAGCCGATGCACGGCGATACGGTCCGGGAGCGTATCGGGCAGCCGGTCGAGATGGGGGAACAACAGGTCGTCGTCCCGCGCCACGACGGCGACCGGGACCTGCACCCTTGCCAGCGGCCCGATCCCGTCGAACCGGAAGGCGGCGGCATAGGCCGGGCGGTAATGGTCTCCGGCGCGCAGGAAATCCTCGACGACGAGCTGGTGGAAATCGAGCGGCGGCGGATCGCGCGGCAGCCGGCCGAGGTTGCCGGCGGCATACCAGGGAAAGAAGGTGAACTGGTCGCGCACCCGCGCCCACAGCCAGGCGACGTGGGCGCCGTCCCAGGACGGGCGGAACGGCGGCAGATACGCGCGCAGCAGTTCCTCCTGTTCGGCCGGCGTGAAGACCGGATAGCCGTCCATCACCGCGACCGAAACCCGGTCGGGATGCCCGAGCGCCAGATCCATCGCGATGCAGGCGCCGGTGTGGGTGCCGTAGACCGGCGCCCGGGCGATGCCCAGCGCGGTCATGGCGTCGGCCAGCGCGTCGGCGTAATCGGCGCTCGACGGCCGGTCCATCGCCAGCGGGTCGGAGCCGCCGAAGCCCGGCGTATCGAAGCCGAAGACGGTGAAGCGGCCGGCCAGCCGCTCCATCAGCGGCAGCAGGGCGGCCGACGAGCGCGGCGATTCGTGGAGCAGGACGGCCGGCGGGCCGCTGCCGGCATGGTGGAAACCGACTTCGCGGCCGGCGAGATCGACGGTCTGGCGTCTTGCCCGGAAGGTCATCGCATCTGCCTCAGTGCGCGCTTTGCGGGGCCGGCCCGGCCGTACCTTCGCGCCGCCGCGAGACGTGCCAGGGCACGAAGGCGCGCTCGGCCAGTTCGACGGTGTAGAACAATATGGTGCCGACCACGGCGAGCAGCAGGATCGCCGCGAAGATTCGTGTCGTGTCGAAGGTCGGCTGCGCCGAATCGATCACGAAGCCGAGCCCGGCCTGCGAGGCGACGAACTCGCCGACGATGGAGCCGATGAAGGCGAAGGAGATGCCGACCTTCATGCCGGCGAACATGCTCGGCAGCGCCGTCGGAAATCGGATCTTCCACAGGGTCTGCATCGCCGATCCCCGCATCGACCGGGCGAGATCGAGCATGTCGGGCTCGACGGAGCGCAGCCCGAGCACGGTATCGATGACGATCGGGAAGACCGCGATCAGGAAAGCGATGGCGACCTTGGGTTCGATCCCGGCGCCGAACCAGACGATGAAGAGCGGGGCGACGGCGACCTTCGGGATCGAGTTTATCGCCACGAGAAAGGTATAGAGCGTCTGCTCGACGAAGCGCGAGAAGACGATCCCGATCGCCATGACCAGGCCGACGACGACCGCCAGCAGGAAGCCCAGCGCCGTCTCCTTGAGGGTTTCCAGCGTATGCATGCCGTACCACAGCGGCTCGGCGGCGATATCGGCCAGCACCCGCGAGGGCGCCGGCAGGAGGAACGGCTTGATGCCGAAGACGACCACCGCCCCTTCCCAGATCAGGCCGAAGCCGAGCAGCACCAGGACGACATTGAGGATCCGCCCGTTCCTGGTCGACCAGAAATCCATCGCTACTGCCCCCGTTTCATGACGCCCAGCCCCTCGAAAATCTCCCGGATGTGCCGGACATAGCCCGAGAAAGCCGGCGTCTCCCGGATATCGAGCGCGCGCGGCCGGTCGAGATCGATATCCAGGATTTCAACGATGCGCCCCGGATTGCGCGACATCACGACGACCCGGCTCGACAGGAACACCGCTTCGGGAATGCTGTGGGTGATGAAGACGATCGTCTTGTGCGTCGCTTCCCACATGCGTTCCAGTTCGAGGTTCAGCTCGTCGCGCGTGATGGCGTCGAGCGCGCCGAACGGCTCGTCCATCAGCAGCAGCGACGGATCGCGGATCAGCCCCCGGCAGATCGCGACGCGCTGGCGCATCCCGCCCGACAGTTCCCAGGGATAGCGGTCGGCAAAATCCTCAAGCTCGAACAGGTGGAGGAGTTCGAGCGCCTTGCCGCGCCAGTCCGCCGTCCTGAGCCGTGCGAATTCGATCGGCAGCAGGATGTTGTCGAGCACCGAGCGCCAGTCGAGCAGGACGTCGCGCTGAAAGACAATACCAGTATCCTTGGGCGGCTCGATGACCGGTTCGCCGCGGATTGCGACGTCGCCCGACGTCAGGTCCTCCAGGCCGGCGATGCATTTGAGCAGGGTGCTCTTGCCGCAGCCGCTCGGCCCCAGGACGCTGATGAACTCGCCGTTGCGGATATCGAGGTCGATCGCCTTGAGCGCTTCGACGTCGCCGCGTTCCGAATGGTAGGTCTTGTCCAGGCCGGCGATCCGGACATAGGGCTCGCCGATGCCGTCGCCGGAGGCTCCGGCCACGCCTGCCGGCGCAGCCGGAGCTCCGTCCCCGGGCAGTGCCGCCATGGCGTCAGCGGGGCATGAAGGAGGCGTTGTAGAAGTCCGTCGTCTTCATGCTCGCCTTGACCCGCCCCAGGCTCTTGAGCGTCTTGACCGTATCTTCCCAGTCCTTCGCGCTCATGTAGCCCATCGGCTTGCCCTTGGTCGTCGGCGAGAAGAAATAGGGCCTGTAGGCGTTGAAGATCAGCTTGCCGACCACCATCGACACGCGCGCCTTCGGGCGCTGATCGATCATCGCCTGCACGGCCTCGTCGAGGCCGCCGTCGAGGATGTGTTTCCAGCTGCGCGCCAGGGCGGACATGAACGCCTTCAGCGCCTTCGGCTTTTCCGCGATCGCCTCGTCATTCGCAACGATGCCCCAGGACAGCATGGGCAGACCGTTTTCCGCAAAACCGACGAAACCTGACGGCCGCTTCTTCGCCGCGATCGCCAGGAAGAACGGCACCGGCCCGATCACGCCGTCGCCGCGGCCCGACAGGTAAGTCGCGATCTTCGCCGACGCGGCCACGGCGAGCAGATTGACATCGCTGCGCTTGAGGCCGCCCTGAGCGAGGAAGGTGTCGATGAAGGGCGCCTCGATCGACCCCGAGGTGTAGACCAGCGTCGTGCCCTTGAAGTCCTTCGGCCCCTTGTAGGGCTTGCCCTTGGAGAAGATGACGCCGACTTCGTTGGTCCTGAGGATGCTGCCGATCGCCGTGACGGGCAGCCCCTTGTTGCGGGCCAGCGCCATCACGGAAAGCGACGCATGGCCGATATCCGCCTGGCCGGCGCCGACGAGGCCGACCGTCGAGGCCGAGCCCTTGCCATCGACGATCTTCACGGTAACGCCGGCTTCCTTGAACCAGCCCTTGGCCTGCGCCAGGTAGAAGGGCGCGTGCATGCCGTGGGGCGACCAGTCCTTCATCAGCGTCAGGCTCATGCTGTCGTCGGCCTTGGCCGGCGCCAGTGCGATGCCCGCTGCAAGGATCAGCGCGAGTGCGGCCCCCGTCGTGCTGGTCGCTATCGTGCCGGTCGTTATCGTGCTTGTCCTGCGCATGTCTTCCCTCCGTTGTTTCGGACCCCGGATGCGCGTCCGGGGCCGGGTTGGCCGGCGATTGCCGCCGGCTGTGTATCCGGTCCGGCTCAGGCTTCGCGCAGTTTGCGCTTCAGCACCTTGCCCGCCGCGTTGCGCGGCAGAGCGCCGGTAAATTCGAACGTCTTGGGCACCTTATAGGGCGAGAGATGCTCGCGACAGAAGGACTCAAGGGCACGTGCGTCCGGCGCCCCGCCGGGTTTCGGCACCACGAAGCCTTTCAGCTCCTCGCCCCATTTCTCGTTCGGCACGCCGATCACGGCGACGTCGGCTACGCCGGGATGGCGGAACAGGATTTCCTCGATTTCCCGCGGATAGATGTTGATGCCGCCGGAGATCACCATGTCCTTCTTGCGGTCGACCAGATAGACGAAGCCCTCCTCGTCCCGGGTCGCCATGTCGCCGGCGCTGAACCAGTCGCCGCGGAAGCAGGCTGCGGTTTCCTCCGGCTTGCCCCAGTAGCCGTTGAAGATGTAGGGCGAATTGCTGAACAGCTCGCCGACCTCGCCGGGCGCGACCTCCCGGCCGTCGTCGTCCAGCAGTCGGACGTGGCTGGCGACGAACGGCAGGCCGACGCAGCGCTGCTTCACCAGCTGGTCGGCCGGGCGCAGGTTGGTGACGATCCCGGCCTCGGTCGAGCCGTAGGTCTCGTGCAGGATGCCTTCGCCGAAATAGTCGACGATCCGCTCCTTGGTCGCCTGGGCGAGTGGCGCGGCGTTCGACACGATCGCCTTCAGCCGCTCGAAGGCGCGATACCGCTCGAGGACGGGATCCTCCAGCGCAAAAACGGAATGAAAATGGGTCGGCACGAAAAAGGTTCCGCCCAGCCTTTCCGTGGCCAGCCGCTCGATCACCCGTTCGGGATCGAAGCCCGGCAGGATTTCGCAATAGCCGCCGAAATACACGACCGCCACGGCGAACGCGAAACCGGCGCCGTGGAACAGCGGCGCCGTCGCCAGATAGCGGTCGTCCGGACCGTAGCAGCCGTATTCCGCCGCCATGCCGTAGAAGGTGAGGACGCGGGAGCGGTGCGGTAGCACCACGCCCTTGGGCTCGCCGGTTGTGCCGGAGGTGTAGGAGATCGAGAAGGGCGACCATTCTGGCAGGGGCGCCGGCCGCAGCGGCCGGGCCCCGGCGAGCAGGGCGTCGTAGTCCCGGCCCAGAACGACGATCCGCTCGACGCTGTCCAGCGTCAGGTCGCGGACGGTGTCGGCCAGGCTGGCGTGGACGAAAAGCACCCGCGCGCCGCAGTCGTCGCAGATGTAGCGGATCTCGCGGCCGACCAGCCGGGGGTTCAGCGTCGCGACCGCCACGCCGGCGCACGAGGCGCCCGCCACGATCTCGATATATTCGAGGCAGTTGGGCGCAAGGATCGCGGCGTTGTCGCCCGGACCGAGGCCGAACCCGCCAGTCACCATCGCGCTCACCCGGTCGATCCGGTCGACCAGCGCGGCGTAGGTCAGCGTCCGGTCGCCTTCCCGGAGGGCGGTTTTCCCCGGCGTGCGCTCGGCCGCGGCGCGCATGCCGGTCGCGATGGTGAGCGGCCGGTAGGAGGCAGGCGGAGTGTGCGCCGATGCCGGGATCATGAGGCTGCGTCCGGCGCCCTTACTCGGCCGCCCGAGCGTCCGTTGCCCGCGCGTCCGCCGCCGATTCCGGCAACCGGAAGACGCGCAGCGCATTCTCCCGCATCAGCGCGCGGCGGCTTTCCGGGCGCAGGTCGAGCGCGGCGATCTCGGCCACCGCGCGCTCCGGGTCGATGACCGGCCAGTCGGTGCCGAACAGGACCTTGTGCCGCCCGTAAGTGTCCAGATAGTGGACGATTTCCGGCGGCCAGTGTTTCGGTGCATAGGCGTCGACGCCGATGAAGATATTCTCGTGCTTCCAGGCCATGGAGATCATTTCCTGGGTCCAGGGCACGCCGATATGGATGCCGAGCAGCCTGAGTTCCGGGAAATCGATCGCCACCTGGTCGAGGCAGATCGGCCGGCCGACGCTCGGCAGGCGCCGGTTGCGCGAATAGATCAGGCTGTGCCCGACCTGCATCATGATCGGGATGTCGAGTTCGCAGCACTTGGCGTAGTAGGGGTAGTATTTGGCGTGGTCCGGCGCCAGGCCGAACCAGTGCGGATACAGGTGCGCGCCGACGAAGCCGTGGTCGCGGACGGCCTCTTCCAGATCGCGCAGGCCCTGCATGCCCCGGAACGGATCGACACCGGCGAGGCCCGAAAACCGGTCGGGATATGCCGCGCAGACCTCCGCGGCCCGGCTGTAGGGGATTTCGAAGGATTCCCGGACGTTCAGATCGCCGGCCCGGACCGCGATCAGCAGGGAACGCGCGATGCCCGACCGGTCCATCTTGGCGAGATAGTCCCCGATCGAAACCCCGCCGCGGTATTCCGGCGGCATGCGGATCTGCGCCTTGAACGTGTCGTCCAGCCCGGTCTGGCCGAGCCGCACTTCCCGTTCGGTAAACAGGTTGCAGACGATGTCTATGGCATCCATCGGAGCGCCTTCTCCCGATTCCCCGCCGATCTCGCCGGATTCGGCCGCGCGACTTTAGGGCGGCGCCGCGCCGGTGTCACCCGGTCAGCCCGATTTCGGCGCGGCGGCAGGCCGGGTATGCGCTGTCGTCAAACCGGGGGCGGCCGTCCGGCGCCCCGCCCTCCCGGATGGCCGTCCCGGATGCGTTATGGCCATCCGGGCGCGTTTCGTGCCAGTTTCGCTCCGATGGAACGTCGATCCGAAGGGAGTCCGCAGGGTGCCGAAACCTTTATTGCGCCGGCTCGGGCCGGAGGCCATGGACGACTGGCTCCGCGCCGCCTACAGCGAGAGCCGCGTCCTGCAGGAGAGCAAGGGCGGAGACGCGACCTTCTACGAGGTCGGGGCCAACGCGCCCGAATTGCTCGAATGGTACATCAAGGGCTTCTACGGTTCGGTGTTCTACGGCGGGCGGGTCGATGTCCGGACGAAGGAGCTGCTCCGTTACCGGCTGTCGATGACCCACGGCTGCGCCTACTGCAACAAGGGCAATATCGAGGCGGCGCGCCGGGCCGGCCTCACCGGCGTACAGCTCGACGCCGTCATGGACGAGACCAGCGACGCCTTCACCGGGCGCGAACGGGCCGTTCTGCGCCTGGCGGCAGAGATGGCGCTGACCAACATGGACGGCCGGTTGGAGCCGGCCCTGTACGAAGACCTGTCGGCGCATTTCGACGATGCGGAGATCTTCGAGCTCGGCATGGTGGCGGCCGTGCTCACCGGCATGGCCAAGTTCCTCTTCGTCTACGACCTTGTGGAGCGCGAGGCCCATTGCCCGATCGGCCCGCGGACGGGAGCGGGGGCGTAACCGGCCGGCGCGGGCGGACCGGACGCTTGCACGCCGGCCCCCTCCGGTTGGAATGACGGCCGGCAGGTCCGCCGCCGGGGAGCGCTTCGCCGGGGGAGGCCGCCTCACCCCACCTCGAACACCGCGTCGATCTCCACCGCCACATCGAACGGCAGCGAAGGCGCGCTGACGGCGAAGCGGGCGTGCTTGCCGCGGTCGCCGAAGATTTCGACGATCAGGTTGCTGGCGCCGTTGATCACCTTGGGCTGGTCGGTGAAGTCCGGCGTCGAGTTGACGAAGCCGCCGAGCTTGACGCAGCGCGTCACCCGGTCGAGGTCGCCGCCGCACGCCGCCTTGAGCTGGGCCAGGATGTTGATCGCCACGATGCGCGCGCAGGCCTGGCCGTCCTCGACCGAAAACGCGCCGCCCAGCTTGCCGACATGGCTCAGCTTGCCCTCCTTGAACGGCACCTGCCCGGCGATGAAGACGAGGTTGCCGGTCACGACCCAGGGAACGTAGTTGGCCGCCGGCAGCGGGGCTTCGGGGATCTCGATGCCGAGTTCGGCGAGGCGGGCGTCGATGGCGCCGGTCATGGCGGGCTTCCTTTGCAGAGTCGGTGCGCAGTGTGCGTTTCGGCGCGTTGAGTAGCCGCCCGGCGCGGCGCGGGCAAGACTGGACGCCTGCGGCGTGACGCGGCATTCTCGCCCCGCCATGCTGACCGCGGAACAGAACGCATTGCTGACCCGGACCGGCCCCGGCACGCCCGGCGGCGCGCTGATGCGGCGCTACTGGCAGCCCGTCGCGCTGTCGGAGGAACTGGACAACCCGCGCCCGGTCAAGGCGGTGCGCCTGCTCGGGCAGGAGCTGGTGCTGTTCCGCGACGAGGCCGGGCGGCTTGGCCTGGTCGACCGCCATTGCTGCCACCGCGGCGCCGACCTCGCCTTCGGGCGGCTGGAAAACGGCGGCCTGCGCTGCCCGTTCCACGGCTGGCTCTACGACGTCACCGGCGCCTGCCTCGAGCAGCCGGCCGAACCCGAGGGCTCCGACCTGCACACGCGGGTGCGCCAGCCGGCGTATCCGTGCCTGGAGCGCAACGGCATGATCTTCGCCTGGCCGGGGGAGGGCCCGGAAGCGAGCGATCCGCCGCCCCTGCCGGACCTCGACTGTTTCGCCGCGCCGGCGGCCTACAGCTTCGCCTGGAAGGGCTGGTGGGAATGCAACTGGCTGCAGGCGCTTGAGGTCGGCGTCGACCCGGCCCACGCCTCCTTCCTGCACCGCTTCTTCGAGGATGAGGGCGACCGTTACGGCCAGCAGTTCCGCGACCGCACCGGCGACCTGGCCCAGACCGCGGTGTTCCGGAATTTCGACCGGCCGGAAATCCACGTCGAGACAACGGGTTACGGCCTGAGGCTCACAACCCTGCGCGACCTCGGCGACGGCCGCCGCCATGTCCGCGTCACCAATCAGGTCTTCCCCCACGGCATCGTCATCCCGATCTCGGCGACCATGAACATCACCCAGTGGCACGTCCCGATCGACGACGAGAACTGCTACTGGTACACCCTGTTCACCGACTATGCCGCCCCGGTAGACAAGGACCGGATGCGCGCCGAACGGATCGGCAGCTGCACCCTGCCGGACTACCGCTCGATCCACGGCCGGGCCGACGACTGGGGCTACGACCCGGCGGAACAGCGGCTGCGCACCTATACCGGCATGGGCGAGGACATCAATTTCCACGACCAGTGGGCGGTCGAATCGCCGGGCCCGGTCCACGACCGGACGAAGGAAAATCTCGGCACGACCGACGCCGGCATCATGGCCTACCGCCGGCTGCTGCGCCGGGCGCTCAAGGCGGCGGAGGCGGGCGGGCCGGTGCCGTTCGAGAGCGGACGCGCGAGGG
This sequence comes from Rhodospirillaceae bacterium, assembly GCA_011523655.1. Lineage (GTDB taxonomy): Bacteria > Pseudomonadota > Alphaproteobacteria > Bin65 > Bin65 > Bin65. The sequence goes on along the minus strand of WTGH01000067.1, from coordinate 73,218 downwards.
CCGACGCGCCGACGGGGATCGAGACGATCGGCGGAGCGGCCGACGCGCCGCTGGCGATCGACACGATCGGACCGGCCGCCGAATGGCGCACCGTCTGGCGCAAGGACGAGGCGGCCCGGCGCGCCCGGTCGCCCTGGGCCGCGGCCCTCGCGGATACCCCGGTCACGGGCGAGGCGGCGGAATGAGCCGGCCCACGGGGGGCATCGGTCCGGGTGTGGGCCGCACCGGATTCGTCGAACGCCACGGGCTATGGACGCCGGAACAGGCGGAGGCGGGCGCCGAAATCGCCGGGCGCATCGACAGCGGCGAGGTCGAAACCCTGCGCTTCTCCTTCGCCGACCAGCACGGCATCGCCCGCGGCAAGGCGCTGATCGGCGAGGCGGCGAAGGCGGCGCTGGCGAGCGGCGTGTCGTTGCCCTCGACCCTGCTGACCAAGGACACGTCCCACACCACCGTCTTCCCGGCTTTCTCGAAGGGCTCCGGGCTCGGCCTCGACGAACTGACCGGCGCAGGGGATATCGTAATCGTCGCCGACCCCGCGACCTTCGCCATGCTGCCCTGGGCGCCGCGCACCGGCTGGGTGCTGTGCGACGTCTATTTCACCAACGGCCGGCCGGCGCCGTTTTCCGGGCGGCGGATCCTGAAGGAAGCGCTTGAACCGCTGGCGGCCGACGGCCGGCGGCTGATTACCGGGCTGGAGATCGAGTTCCACCTGTTCCGGCTGGAAGATCCGCATCTGGCGCCCGAGGACGCGACCCAGCCGGCGACGGCGCCCGAGGTCAGCCTGCTGGCGCGCGGCTTCCACTATCTCACCGAGACAAGGCTGGACGAGCTGGAGCAGGGCGTCGACGTGCTGCGCTCAAGCCTCCTGGCGATGGGCCTGCAGCTGCGCTCCGCCGAATGCGAGTTCGGGCCGAGCCAGGTCGAGTTCACCTTCGCGGCGGACGAGGCGGTCGTGTCGGCCGACCGGATGATCCTGTTCCGCACCGCGGCCAAGCAGATCTGCCGGCGCAACGGCCTGCACGTCACCTTCATGTGCAAGCCCGGCCTGCCCAACCTGTTCGCCAGCGGCTGGCACCTGCACCAGTCGGTGTCCGACGCCGATGGCGCCAACCTGTTCGCGCCTCAGGGCGACGGCGACCTGCTCTCGCCCTACGGCCGAAGCTGGGTCGCCGGGCTGATCGACCATGCCGCCGCCTCGGCGCTGCTGACCACGCCGACGATCAACGGCTACAAGCGCTACAAACCGAACTCCCTGGCGCCGGACCGGGCGGCCTGGAGCAGGGACAATCGCGGCGTCATGCTGCGGGTGATCGGCGCCGGGGCGGGCGATCCGGCGACCCGGGTCGAGAACCGGATCGGCGACCCGGCGGCCAACCCCTATTATTACATGGCCTCCCAGGCGCTCGCCGGGCTGGACGGCGTCGCCCGCGGCCTGGAGCCGCCGCCGGCCACCGAGACCCCCTACGAGGAGGCGAACGCCCCGGCCCTGCCGCAGAGCCTCATGGAAGCGGTGCCGGCGTTCCGCAACAGCGTGCTCTACCGCGAGAAGCTTGGCGGCCTGTTCGTCGACTACTGGGCCGACATGAAGCAGGCCGAGATCGCGCGCTTCCTGTCGTCCGTCACCGACTGGGAACAGCGCGAATATTTCGAGATATTCTAAGGGGTTGGTCGCCGTCGCGTTTCGACCAATGTAGGGGAGGGTTTGAAACCCTCCCCTACGATGCCCGAGGCTTCAACTTCCGTCCGGGAATCGGTCAGGCGGCCTGACCGGAGGGCGCGGCCGGTAGGGGAATGTCGCTCGATTTCAGGTGCAGGTCGCGCTGCGGGAAGGGAATCTCGATTCCGTGCTCGTGGAACAGGTCCCAGACCCGGAGCAGGACCTCGCTGATGACGTTGGACCGGCCCTCGGCCGGGTCGTCGATCCAGATGCGGATTTCAAGATCGACCGAACTGTCGCCGAAGCCTCTGAGCAGGCATCGCGGCGCCGGGTCGGCCAGCACCCGGTCGACGGCTGCGGCCGCCTCGCAGCACAGACCGATCGCGTGGCGCACATCGGAACGGTAGGAAATGCCGACCGGGATCAGGAGGCGCACGGCGCTGTCGCTGTGCGACCAGTTCTCGACCCGCTGGGTAATCAGCTCCTCGTTCGGGATGAGATATTCGACGCCGTCGCGGGTCCGGACCGCCGCGTAGCGTGCGCCGAGCGAGGCGACCCAGCCGTAGGTGCCTCCGACCGCGATGACGTCGTTCGGCTTGATCGACTTGTCCATCAGCAGCAGGAGGCCGCTGACCAGGTTGGAGACGACCTTCTGCAGCCCGATCCCGACGCCGATGCCGAGCGCGCCGCCGAACACCGTCAGCGCCGTGAGGTCGATCCCGAGGCTGCCGATGGCGATCAGGAATGCGAGGACGACAAGGACGATCTTGATGATCTTGGCGATCAGCACCTGAACCGACGGCGTCAGGCTTTCCGCCCGGCCGATGCGCCGTTCGAGCGCCTTGGAGAGCACCGAGGTGATCCAGAGCAGGATGCCGAGCGCCACGATGCCTTTCGCCAGGGAAAGGAGCGATATCCGGACCTTGCCGAAGGTCATGCCGACGCTGTCGAGCAGAACGACCGTGGCGTCGAACAGCCCGACGGCGACCAGCGCGGCGAGAATCCAGGCGATCCAGGCGACCGACCGGGCGAGCAGGTCGTTCCCGATGAACCCGGAAACCAGGCGGATCGCCACCCAGGCGGCGGCGAGGCTCGCCGCGATCTGAGTCAGGCGGTGGCCGAACAGGGCGGTCTGCGCCCCCGCCTCGACGGCGATCCACAGGAACAGGAGAATGACGATCGGCGTGGAGAGTGCGGCGAGACGGTCGACGAAGTCATGGACTCCGGCATGCCGCGCCCGGCCCGCCGTTGCGGCCGCAATGGCCTTCCGCAGCTTCGGGCCCAGCAATCTGCCGAGAAGCAGCGCCAGCAGGATCAGCGCCGCCTGAACCGCGTTGTCGACCGCCAGCACATGGGTATCGGCCCAGGCTTCGAGGCCGGCGCGGAATTCGGGCAAATTCAGTCTCTGGAAGAACTCGTTCATCGGATCGCTCCCGCGGGCTGAATCCGTTTCGGGCGTCTGAGAATGACGCTTTCGGCATCCGCGACGCCGGGACGCCGAGTATAGCCGATCGGCAGCCGCCGTCGGACCCGAATCCCGGACGCCGCTCGAAATCCGTACCGATCAGGCCGGCAGGGAACAGGCGCTTTGGCGCGCGGGCGCCGACGTTCCTGCCGTCCGCCGCCCGTTTTGCGAAGCGGGTCAGGCTGCTTCGTCGCCGATCTTGTCCTGCGTCCTGGTGTCGAAATCGCCGGCGTCGTGGCGTTCGTGAAGCTGGCTCGCCGGGTCGCCGGACGTCCGGTTGACCATGCGGCCGCGCTTGACCGCCGGCCGCGCCGCGATCAGGTCGCTCCAGCGGTTGACGTGCTCGTATTCGTGCACCTGGAGAAAGACGCCGGAGTCGTAGGCCTTGCCCTTGGCGAGCGCGCCGTACCACGGCCAGATCGCCATGTCGGCGATGCTGTATTCGTCGCCGGCCATGTATTCGCTGTCCGCCAGGTGCCGGTCCAGCACGTCGAGCTGGCGCTTGACCTCCATGGCGAAGCGGTCGATCGCGTATTCGATCTTGACCGGCGCGTAGGCGAAGAAATGGCCGAAGCCGCCGCCGAGATAGGGCGCGCTGCCCATCTGCCAGAACAGCCAGTTCAGCGCTTCTGTGCGTTTGGCCGGATCCTCCGGCAGGAAGGCGCCGAACTTTCCGTTGAGATAGAGCAGGATCGAGCCGCTCTCGAAGACGCGCCGCGGCGGCGAACCCTTCGGCTCCGGATCGTGGTCGACCAGCGCCGGAATTTTCGAATTCGGGTTGGCGCCGACGAAGCCGCTGCCGAACTGTTCGCCCTCGTGGATCCTGATGAGCCAGGCGTCGTATTCCGCGCCGCTGTGGCCGGCGGCGAGCAATTCTTCCAGCATCACCGTGACTTTCACCCCGTTGGGCGTGCCCAGCGAATAAAGCTGCAACGGATGCTTGCCGACCGGCAGGTCCTTCTCGTGAGTCGCGCCGGCGATCGGCCGGTTGATGTTCTCGAAGCGGCCGCCGCTGGGCTTGTCCCAGGTCCAGACTTTCGGCGGGGTATAGTCGGCGGAAGCGTCTGAGGGCATGGCGAGGGGTCCGGTTATGGCGATCTGCGCGCCTTCAATGACCGGACGGCGCGGCGCTGTCCAGAGCGTAGGTCGCCGCGCGCGCATGTCCGTCGTCGGCCGGTCCGCGCCATGCCGCCCCTATCCCTGTTGCCCGCGCTGTCCTACATTTGGTGGCGGTGCGGCTGCGCCATTCCGCGCGCCGCGTCGGCATTCTGCTCCGGAGGAGGCCGTTTCGCATGCCGGATGACAGTCGCCAGGCTCTCGCTGCGGCCGGCAAGGGGTCCGCGCTGAAGAATCCCGTCCGATTCGTGACGGCGGCGTCGCTGTTCGACGGCCATGACGCGTCGATCAACATCATGCGGCGCATCATGCAGGCGCAGGGCGCGGAGGTCATCCATCTCGGCCACAACCGCTCGGTCGACGAGATCGTCAAGGCGGCGATCGAGGAGGATGCCCACGGTATTGCCGTCTCGTCCTACCAAGGCGGCCATGTCGAGTTCTTCAAATATATGGTCGACCGGCTGAACAAGCTCCGGGCGGGCCATATCAAGGTTTTCGGCGGCGGCGGCGGCACCATCGTGCCCGAGGAAATCCGCGCGTTGCACGACCACGGCGTCGCCCGCATCTACAGCCCCTACGACGGCCAGAATCTGGGGCTGCCGGGCATGATCGCCGACATGCTGGCGACCGCCGACGTCGATCTCGCCGCGACACCGCCGCCCAATCTGAACGCGCTGGATGCGGCCCATACCGGCGTGGTCGCCAGGCTGATCTCCTGTCTGGAGAGCGGGACGCTGCCGCAGACGATGGCGGCAGGGATTGCGGAGCGGGCCGCGAAGATCGGCACACCGGTCCTCGGCATTACCGGCACCGGCGGCGCCGGCAAGAGTTCGCTGACCGACGAGATCGTCCAGCGTTTCCGCCAGGACCAGCCGGATTTGCGCATTGCGCTGATCGCCATCGATCCGACGCGGCGGCGCACCGGCGGCGCCCTGCTCGGCGACCGCATCCGCATGAACGCGATCGACAGCGACGGTGTCTACATGCGCTCCATCGCGACCCGCGGCGCCGAAGGCGAGGTGCCGCCGGTCACGCCCCGGGCGATCGAGGTGTGCAAGGCGGCCGGCTTCGACCTGGTGATCGTCGAGACGCCGGGCATCGGCCAGGGCGACGCCGGCATCGTGCCCTATGTCGACCTCTCGCTCTATGTGATGACGCCGGAATTCGGCGCCGCCAGCCAGCTCGAAAAGATCGACATGCTGGACTATGCCGACTTCGTGGCGATCAACAAGTTCGACCGCAAGGGCGGCAAGGACGCGCTGCGCGACGTCGCCAAGCAGGTGCAGCGCAACCGTGAGGCCTTCGGGCAGCGGCCGGAGGACATGCCGGTCTACGGCACCATCGCCAGCCGCTTCAACGACGACGGGGTGACGGCGCTCTATCTCGGACTGCTGGCGACCTTGCGGGAGAAAGGCCTCGCCGCGGGCGAGAGCAAGTGGCCGGCGGCGGATGTCCGCCATTCCTCCGACAATCGCGCCATCATTCCGCCCGACCGGACGCGCTACCTGTCGGAAATCTCGGCGACCGTGCGCGGCTACCATACATGGGCCCGCGAACAGGCGCAGATTGCGCGCGAACGCCAGCAGCTTTCCGCTGCCCGTACCATGCTGGGCGACAAGGACAGCCCGAAAGCGCTGGATACGCTGATCGCCGAAAAGGCGGCGGCGCTCGACGCCCGCGCGCGCAAGCTGCTCGAAATCTGGCCGCAGGTGCAGGCCGACTATGCCGGCGACGAATACAAGGTGAAGATCCGCGGCCGGGAGCTGTCCTACAGCCTGAAGAACAAGAGCCTGAGCGGTACGCCGGTGCCCCGGGTCGCGCTGCCGAAATGGCAGGACGACGGCGAAATCCTGCACTGGCTGCTGCGCGAGAATGTGCCGGGCAGCTACCCCTATACCGCCGGCGTCTTCGCCTTCAAGCGCGAGGGCGAGGATCCGACGCGCATGTTCGCCGGGGAGGGCGACGCCGCGCGCACCAACCGCCGCTTCCACTATCTTTCCGAGAATTCCGAGGCCAAACGGCTGTCGACGGCCTTCGACAGCGTGACCCTGTACGGGCAGGACCCGGCGCTAAGGCCGGACATCTACGGCAAGGTCGGCACCTCCGGCGTGTCGATCTCGACGCTGGAGGACATGAAGGTCCTCTACAGCGGCTTCGACCTGTGCGCGCCGGCGACCTCGGTCTCGATGACGATCAACGGCCCGGCGCCGACCATCCTGGCGATGTTCCTGAACACCGCCATCGACCAGCAGATCGACAGGTTCCGCGAGGACAATGGCCGCGCGCCGACCGACGAGGAGATCGCCAAGATCCGCGCCTGGACCCTCTCGACCGTCCGCGGCACGGTCCAGGCCGATATCCTGAAGGAGGACCAGGGCCAGAACACCTGCCTGTTCTCGACCGAGTTCAGCCTCAAGGTGATGGGCGACATCGCCCAGTATTTCGTCCAGCACGACGTGCAGAATTTCTACTCGGTCTCGATCAGCGGCTACCACATCGCCGAGGCCGGCGCGAACCCGATCACCCAGTTGGCGCTCACGCTCTCCAACGGCTTCACCTATGTCGAGAGCTATCTCGCCCGCGGCATGAATATCGACGATTTCGCGCCGAACCTGAGCTTCTTCTTCTCCTACGGCATGGACCCGGAATACAGCGTCATCGGGCGGGTGGCGCGGCGCATCTGGGCGACCGTCATGCGCGAGAAGTACGGCGCGAGCGAGCGCAGCCAGAAGCTCAAGTTCCACAGCCAGACCTCGGGCCGTTCGCTGCACGCCCAGGAATACAGCTTCAACGACATCCGCACGACGCTGCAGGCGCTGATCTCGACCTACGACAACACCAACAGCCTGCACACCAACGCCTATGACGAGGCGATCACCACGCCGACCGAGGAGAGCGTGCGCCGCGCCATGGCGATCCAGCTCATCATCAACAAGGAATGGGGCCTGGCGAAGAACGAAAACCCGAACCAGGGCAGCTTCGTCGTCGAGGAGCTGACCGACCTGGTCGAGGAGGCGGTACTCGCCGAGTTCGACCGGATCGGCGAGCGCGGCGGCGTGCTGGGCGCGATGGAGTTGGGCTATCAGCGCGGCCTGATTCAGGAGGAAAGCCTCTACTACGAGACGCTCAAGCATGACGGCGCCCTGCCGATCGTCGGCGTCAACACCTTCCGCAATCCGAATGCCGAGGAGTGGGAGGAGACCACCCTGGAGCTGATGCGCGGCACCGAGGAGGAAAAACAGGGGGCGCTCGACGCACTCACCCGGTTCCACGAGATGCACGAGGCGGCTGCGCCGGCCATGCTGGAACGCCTGCGCGAGGCCGTGCGCCGGGACGACAACGTCTTCGAAGTGCTGATGGACGCCGTGCGCGTCTGCTCCCTCGGCCAGATCACCCAGGCCCTGTTCGAGGTCGGCGGGAAATATCGCCGGAATATGTGACCGCGGCTCGGATCCGTCATACCGCCGGAATAGAGCATCGGACCGGCTGTCGATGGGCGGGTATTGACAATGGCCGTCCGGATACATCCCCACGCGGCCGAGAGAATGGCGGAACGAGGCGCGTCTCTTGAGGAGGTCACGGCGACGGTCGAATCCGGCGAACGCTTCCCGGCAAAATACGGGAGAACCGGATTCCGAATGGAATTTCCCTATGTCGGCATCAAGGGCGGCAAGCACTATCGGATCAAACAGATCGACGCATTCGCCGTATTTGAAGACGATGGGTGGCTGGTCATCACTGTTATCGTTAAGTACTATTAGATGAACCGAACCGACCGGCTATCGCCGCCATGAAGCTCAGCTACGATGCCCGACGCAATATCGCCTATATCCGCCTGCGGCCCGAGACTGCCGGCGTGGAGTCGGTTCGGGTGAGCGACGAATTAACTGTCGACATGACGCCGGACGGCAGCGTGTACGGCATCGAACTGCTGAACGCCAACGAACAGTTGCGTGCCACTGAAGATGGACGGTTCGTTCTGGAACTGGCAGGCAAAGCGGCCGGCACGCTGGACCTGAGCGCTGCCTGATCCCGGCGGCGGCCGGAATCGCCGGTCGTCCCGTAAGGCGGACATTCCGGAACTGGACGACAGCTTCTGGTCCAAGGCCCGTGTCGTCATGCCCGAGCAGCGCAACAAGACCCAGATCACCGCCAGATTCGACGCCGATATGGTGGCCTGGTTCAAGGCGCAGGGCCGGGGCTACCAAGCGCGCATGAACGCCGTGCTGCGGTCCTATTACGAAGCGGCGCGCCGGACCGGCGCGTAAATCCGCACCTGCGGGAAGCGTTCGAACGGCTGGTGTGTCAGTTTGAATTTCAGCGTGGGCCGGAGCCGGTCCTGTATCCGTCATTTCGACCGCAGCCCCGGAATCATCCGGGGCGGAGCGGAGAAATCTTTGGGAATTATAAAGGTTACTTGGCAAGTGCTAGGCCGGTCTGATATGCCTGCGGGATGGACTGGAGAGGCCCTCTTGCGTCTACGATCTTCGCTGCCGGCGTCTTGGGCGGCGGATTTTGGGTAGAGCCGATGTGGCCGCTAGGGGATAACCGATGGGGGTTACTTGTAGGCCTCTGCGCCCTTGCCATCATCCTGCTTTACAGTCCGGGCGTGTGGCGTTGGGTGCGCCGCCGACAGAAAGCGGCCGCGGCGGAAGGCGAAACGCGCCGAGCGACGGTCGATTACGTTACGGCGTGCGCCATCGTGGATGGCTACATCGCGCAGGCTGTTGTCGGGAAACTGGATATCCACAAGATTGCAATACGCAAGGATTTCATGGACCGCTTCGACAGGCAGACTGGGGCGAAGGTCAGCGAATACGAGTACAACGCCGAGTTGCTTCACCAGTGGATGCGAACGAATGCCGCCCGGCTCCTCGTACAGAACCGCGCGGATATGTCGTGACGTGGCCTTCTCTAGCCGCCGGGGCCCACTGGCACCATCGCCCTCGTCCGGCGCGTCAGCAGGACGAACAGCCCCAGAATGACAGTGCCGGCCGCCCAGAAGATCAGAATGAACATCCAACCAAGGCCGAGACCGAGCGCGGCACCGGCGCTCTGTGCATCGTTCCCCTTTTCGATCATCGGCGCGACTGCCGCCGTAGCCGACACGAACCACGCGATCATGGCGACCTGCCACAGCAGCAGCAGAATGCGCCACACCCAGCCGAACAAGCCCATCTTGCCGCGGACTTCGCGATATTCAGTGTTCTTTGCCATCGCTGTTACCGGGTCTTGATGGTGTACTCAACCGTCAGATTTTGCGGCTTCTCGGTTACGCCGGTAATGATCTCCCGAAACGTCCCATCCCTGATGGTCTCCCGGATAAACCCGATGAATTTTTTTCCTTCGCCCTCGCCGTCGAAGAGCTTCATGATGATCCTGCCACTGTCGCAGGTCGTGATCCCCTCAATGATGAACATGCCCATAACTGCGTTGTGGCGCGTTTTCCAATGTTCGAGCTTGCAATCCTGGGCAAATACAGCTGCTGGCCACAGCGCCGCTGCTGCGGCCAACACAACTATCGTTCTTCGCATGGATACTCCTCCCGTGGTCGATCGCCGACCCGACGGGCGCCGGGCCGCTGTCAACATCACATGCAAGGTGGAGGTCCCGCCTATTTGCCGGGCGGAGAGCTACCCCTGCTGGGTCAATGGGCTGTTGCATTCAGCGGGCGACCCGACAAAGCGGGTGCGCGCGACGTTGACTGGAGAAAGCGTGCCCCGGCGCGGCGCGGGGAGTCAACCAGAATGGAGGGTCATGCTATGACCAGAGGAAGCCCTGTCCTTGTCCCGGAGCGGGACTTGAAGGGCGCTACGCCGGAGACGCTGGCGCGGGCGCTGTTACGACCGCGCGCCCGACGAGCGCCCGTTGTCGGCGATCAGGTCGCGGTAGAGGAGGTTTCGGCCGACGAGCCGGGCGACGGTGTCACGCATCTGCGCAAGGGTTCCTGAGTCGCGGATGTTGTGCTTCCCGGCGAATTCGGAGACGTAGCGTTGCAGATGCTTCGGGCTGATCTTGTGGAACGTCCCGTCATGGGCTCGCTTCAGCATGGCCCAAAAGGACTCGATTCCATTGGTGTGCGCCATGCCGCGGACGTATTCGGAAACCTTGTGATTGACCGATTCGTGGCGGAAGCCCGACAGGCCCTTGTAGGGCGCGTATTCGTCGGTATAGACCGTCGCGCCCGGCTCGACGTGCTCCCGGATGAAGCCTTTGAGCGTCGCGCCGTCCGTGCGCTCGACCACCTCGGCACGGATTTCGTTGCTGTCCCGGTCTTTGACGCCAACCACGACCGTCTTGCCGGCCGGTCCGCGGCCCGCGCCCGCTTCCTTGAGCGCTTTGCGCTTCGACAGAGGCATGTTCTCCCGAAGGCCGCCCATGTAGACCTCATCGACCTCTACCGGGCCATCGAACTGGTCGTCGTCTTCTTCGGCCCACGCTTCGCGGATACGATGAAGCATGAACCAAGCGGTCGGTTGCGACACGCCGATGTCGCGTTTCAGCTTCATGCTGGACACGCTCTTGAGATTGGTCAGGCAGAGGTAAATGGCGATGGCCCACTTGCGCAAAGGCACGTTGGAGCGCGCAATAGGCGTCCCTGTGCGCACGCTGAAATAGGACCGGCAGCCCTTGCACCAGTACGGCATCGGATTCGCGTTCGGAACCTCGCTCGTCTCCGTGCAGCCGCATTTCGGGCAATGCCGCTCGCCGTCCGGCCACATCACCGATTCGAACCACGCCGTCGCAGCTTCCTCGGTCGGAAACATGTCCATCAGCTCAACGAGCGTAAGCCCTTCGCGATGCGCTTTTCCGGGCGCTTTGCCAGTCATCGGATCGTCCTTTTGCCCTTACCTCAATATAGGGATCAGACGACAAAATGTCAAGTAGGCTTTATAATTCCCAAATCTTTCACCTGCGGAGCCCGGTCCAAAGCACTGTTCCGGAAAGATTTCTCCACTACGCGGCTATGCCGCTCCGGTCGAAATGACGGAAAGGCGCGCGGAGAGGCAAGCGTTTTCGTGCCGTCGCATGCTCTGTTTTTTCAAACCGATACACGACCCGCGGACGGCTATTCGGCGGCGATTGCAGGCGCCGGACGCTTCCCCTTTGCCCGTCTCACAAACGCCGCCAGCGCCCGGTGGGCGCCGGAGACGCCGGTGTCATGGTCGCGCAGGCGCAGCGGACGGTCCGGATCGCGCAGGATCGACTGCTGCTGCGCCTCCAGGACCACCTTGTCCTCCAGGAAGGTCGGGTAGATGTCGTCGTAGAGGTCCTGCGCCGCCTGGGGATCGTCCTGGCGGTAGCCGTTCGCGACCGACCAGAAATAGTGGCAGCGCGTATCCGTCGCCGGCGTCGCGTGATGGAACAGGCGGAAGCGGAAGGTTCCCGGCTGATCCGGGTTCTCGACCGCGCCACGGTCGACGTCCATCGCCGTCGTGAACTGGCGGACCGAGGCCGGCGCGACATAGTCGAACTCGGCGATGCGGTCGATGTTGCCCGTGAATGCCATGCCCTTGGTGAAGGTCGGCGGCGGGGGATGGTCCAGCACATGGCGGACGATCCTGACTCCGTTTTCCGTCCGGGTCGTGATCTGTCCGGCGGCGTTATGGAACTCCGGCGTGCCGCCGATCGTCTTGGCGTGGACGTAGCCGAGATGGGTCTGGTCCATCAGGGCGTCCATGACGAGCATGAAGTTGCAGTCCAGTTCGAACCGCTCGTAGCGGAACGGCCATTCCTCCGCCAGGTCGTGCCACGGATAGTCGACGATCTCCGACGGATCGGCGCGCGCCGGGTCGCCCGGCCAGATCCACACCATTCGCTGCCGCTCGACCGTCGGAAAGCTCCTGACCGCGTGGCCGGCCGGGTCTTCGCCCGGATTGACGGTACAGGCGCCGTCCGCGCCGAAGGTCATGCCGTGATAGCCGCATTGCAGGCCCTCGTTCACGACCTGACCGAGATGCAGGGGCGCAGCCCTGTGGCAGCACCGGTCCTCCAGGGCCGCGGCGGTTCCTGCGGCATCGCGGAACAGCACGAGCGGCTGGTTCATGATCGTGCGGGCGATCGGCTGGCGGCCGGGCTCGAAATCCGGCAATTCCGCCGACCAGGCCGCGAGATACCAGGCGTTCGCCACCAGGGGTTCTATTGCCGGATTCGCCATGCCGCGCCTTCTCTGCACCGCCTGCTTGCAGGCGATCTGCCGCCCGGGTTTCGCAACGGTCGGACTTCTATAGCCAATAATTGCGGAAGCGGCGATTCCCGAAGCTGCGACGCGCGCGCAGCCGCCTTTGCCCTGCCTCGCCGTGCCTGCCGAAATCCGCCTTGCGTTGCCGCCGCCATAGGGTTAGGGACGCCCGGCAAATTCGACCCCGGAATTTTCAAGGTGAGGCGACCCGGCGGGCGACCATGGCGGACCTGACTCATTCGACAGACCGGTCGCCGCGGGCGGAATTGAGTGCCGGAACGCGCGAACGCCGCCGCCGGGGTCGTGCCAGAGACCGTTCCACGGCGGAAGCGGCGCGTCCCGAACGCAAGGTCGATTACCGCCGGCTGGTCAATCCGTTCGAGCCGGTTCGGATCTATTCCGACGACCGGATCTCCGCCATCCACGATACGGCGCTCAAGGTGCTGGAAGAGCTCGGCATGCGCCTTTTGCTGCCGGAGGCCCTCGACCTGCTGCGCACCAAGGCGCGGGACGGCGTCTCGATCGACGACGATGCCCGGCATTGCCGGTTTGGCCGCGACCTGGTCGCCGAGGCGATCGCAGCGGCGCCGGCCGAATGGACCCTGCATGGCGGCACGCCGGATACCTCGACCGTGTGGGGCGGGCGGCACGTCGTCTGGTGCGCGGTCGGCGGCGCGCCGCATATCTCGGACCTCGACGGTGGAAAGCGGCCCGGAACCCTGGAAGCCAGTTCCAACATCATGCGGCTGTGCGAGCATTACGATGTCATGCACGTCCAGGGCCCGAACGTCGAAGCGCAGGATGTCGACACCGCGTTTCGCCATCTGGAGGTCACCCGCGCGCAACTCGTCCTCTCAAACAAGGCGCCGTTCGTCTACTGCCGCGGCAAGGGCCAGGTGGCCGACGGCATGGAAATGGTGCGGATCGCCCGCGGCCTGTCGGAAGAGGCGTTCCGGAACACACCTTGCGTGTATACCGTCATCAACACGAATTCGCCGCTGGTGCTCGACCGGCCGATGCTGCAGGGGATCATGGATTACGCCGCCAACGGCCAGCCGATCCTCCTGACGCCCTTCACGCTTTCCGGCGCGATGGCGCCGGTCACCATCCCCGGCGCGCTGGTCCAGCAGCATGCCGAGTTTCTGGCCGGGCTGGTCATCAGCCAGCTGACCCGCCCCGGGGCGCCGGTCTGCTACGGCGGATTTACCTCCAACGTCGCCATGCGGAGCGGGGCGCCGGCCTTCGGCACGCCGGAGAATGTCCGGGCGGCCTTCGCCAGCGGGCAGCTCGCGCGGCTGGTCGGCGTGCCGTGGCGCTCCTCGGGGTCGTGCACGGCGAATTGCGTCGACGCCCAGGCGGTCTACGAGACCCAGATGGCGTTGTGGGGCGCGACGCTCGGCGGTGCGAATTTCGTCGCCCATGCCGCCGGCTGGATGGAAGGCGGACTGACCGGCTCGATGGAGAAATTCATCGTCGATATCGAGATGCTGCAGCAGATGGCGGAACTGATGCAGCCCGTCGCTTTCGACGAAGACGACCTTGCGTTCGAAGCGATGCGCGATGTCGGCAGCGGCGGCCATTTCTTCGGCACGCCGCACACGATGGAGCGCTACGAAACGGCGTTCTACGAACCTTTCCTTTCCGACTGGAGCAACTTCAACCAGTGGACGGAGAAGGGTGCGGTCCAGACGCCGGAACGGGCGAACGCGATCTGGAAACAGGTGTTGCGGGAATTCGAGCCGCCGGCGCTGGACGAGAGCGTCCGCGAGGCGCTGGACGGTTTCGTCGCCCGCCGCACCGCCGAAGGCGGCGCGCCGCCGCTCACATGACCTGGCGCCGAGCGCCGGAAGCGAAGGAGAGACAGAGACGTGGCCGATACAGCAGACGTTATCGTTATCGGCGCCGGAATCATCGGAGCCGCTACCTCTTTCGAACTCGCCAAGGCCGGGTACCGGGTGGTGTCGGTGGACGCCAACGGCGACGCCGGCATGGGCTCGACCGCCGGCTCCTGCGCCATCATCCGGGTGCATTATTCGACGCTGGACGGCACCGCCTTCGCCTACGAAGGCTATTTCTACTGGCGCGACTGGGCCGACTATCTCGAAGTCGCCGACGAGGCCGGCCTGGCGCGTTTCGTCCAGTGCGGCGCACTGGTCATGGCAGTCGAGGCGAACGATTTTCTTCGTAAACACAAGAAATACTGCGGCGAACTTGATATTCCGTATGAAGATTGGGACGCCGAGGCCATTTTGCGCCGGCTGCCGCAATTCGACCTTTCCTGCCATGCGCCGGCCAAGCGCATGGACGACGCCGGCTTCGGCGAACCGACCGGCGGCGCGGTCAAGGCGGCGGTCTTCTGGCCGACCGCCGGCTACATCACCGATCCCCAGCTCGCGTCGCATAACCTGCGCCGGGCGGCGGAAGCGAAGGGCGCAGGCTTCCGGTTCAATGCGCGCGTGACGGAAATCCTGCAGCAGGGCGGCCGCGTGGCGGGCGTCCGGCTGGCGGACGGCGCGGAAATCCGCGCGCCGGTTGTGGTCAATGTCGGCGGACCGGCGTCCTACAAGCTCAACGAGATGGCGGGCGTCACCGGCGACATGACGATCAGCACCCGGGCGCTGAAACAGGAAGTGGTCCATATTCCGGCGCCGGAAGGCATGGATTTCGAGGCTGACGGCTTCGTCATGTCCGACAGCGACATCAGCGTCTACTCGCGGCCCGAGCACGGCAACAACATCCTGATCGGCAGCGAGGATCCGGAATGCGATCCGCGCGACTGGGTCGATCCCGACGACTACGACACGAATTTCACCGACCAGTGGACGCACCAGGCCTACCGCTACGCCCAGCGGCTGCCGACGCTTGGCATACCCAGCCGCATGAAGGGCGTCGTCGACCTGTACGACGTGTCGGACGACTGGATTCCGATCTACGACAAGTCCGCGCTGCCGGGTTTCTACATGGCGTGCGGATCGAGCGGGAACCAGTTCAAGAATGCGGCAATCGCCGGCAAGATGATGGCCGCGCTGATCGACTATTGCGAAGCCGGTAACGATCACGATACCAGCCCGCTGCAATTCACCCTGCCCTATATCGGGCGGGCGCTGGATGTGGGATTCTTCTCCCGCAGACGCGAGATCAATCCCGAGAGCAGCTTCTCGGTGTTGGGATAGGGACGAGGGAACGCGACTATGGCCGATCTGCCAACGACCGCCCGTGTCGTCGTTATCGGCGGCGGCGCCGTCGGCGCCTCCAGCCTCTATCACCTGGCGCTCAAGGGCTGGACCGACTGCGTCCTGCTGGAAAAGAACGAGCTGACCTCGGGCTCGACCTGGCACGCTGCCGGCAACGTGCCGACCTTTTCGGCAAGCTGGTCGGTCATGAACATGCAGCGCTATTCGACGGAGCTGTATCGCGACCTGGGCGCGCGCGTCGACTATCCGATGAACTACCACGTCACCGGCTCGCTGCGCCTGGCCCATTCGCGCAACCGGATGATGGAGTTCGAGCGGGTCGTCGGCATGGGCCGCTACCAGGGTATGGATGTTTCCATGGTCTCGGTAAGCGATCTGAAAGACCGCTATCCGTTTCTGGAAACCCACGATCTGGCCGGCGGCCTGTACGATCCCTATGACGGCGATATCGATCCGGCCCAGCTGACCCAGGCGCTGGCCAAGGGCGCGCGCGACCTCGGCGCAAGGATCCTCCGCTTCTGCCCGGCCACGGGGGTGCGCCGCGACGGCGGCGAGTGGATCGTCGAGACGCCCCAGGGCGAGATCCGCTGCGAATTCGTCGTCAACGCCGCCGGCTATCGGGCGCAGGAGATCGGCGCGATGTTCGGCCGATTCGTGCCGATGGTCAGCATGTCCCACCAGTATATGCTGACGGATCCGATTCCCGAACTCGAGGCCTGGAGCACCGAACAGGGCTGCAAACTGCCGCTGCTGCGCGACGTCGACAGTTCCTACTATCTGCGCCAGGAGAAGTTCGGCCTCAATCTCGGCCCCTACGAGCGCAACTGCCGGGCCCACTGGACGACGCCGGACGACCCGATGCCGGAGGATTTCTCCTTCCAGCTCTACCCGGACGATCTCGACCGGCTCGAATGGTATATCGAGGACGCCATGGAACGGGTCCCGATCCTCGGCTCCGCCGGCGTCAACAAGGTGATCAACGGGCCGATCCCCT
Source organism: Rhodospirillaceae bacterium (assembly GCA_011523655.1). Taxonomy (GTDB): domain Bacteria; phylum Pseudomonadota; class Alphaproteobacteria; order Bin65; family Bin65; genus Bin65. The sequence goes on along the minus strand of WTGH01000067.1, from coordinate 56,607 downwards.
ACACGCCGGACGGCAACCCGCTGATCGGACCGATGCCCGGCGTGCCCAACGCCTATGAGGCCTGCGTCTTCACCTTCGGCATCGCCCAGGCCGGCGGCGCTGGCAAGGTGCTCGCCGAATGGGTCGCCGACGGCGGCACGGAATGGGACATGTGGAGTTGCGACCCGCGCCGCTTCACGAGCTTTGCCGACCAGGACCACACCAACAAGAAGGGCATGGAGGTCTACGGCCACGAATATGCCATGCATTTCCCGCAGCACGAATGGCCGGCCGGCCGCGACAAGCGCCTGTCGCCGATCCACGAACGGCTGAAAGCGTTTGGCGCCCGGTTCGGCGCCTACGGCGGCTGGGAGCGGGCCAACTGGTTCGCGCAGCCGGGCGACGACATTTCGGAAGAGGCGACGCAGACCTGGGAGCGCGACGGCCCCTGGTTCCCGCGCATCCGCGAGGAATGCGAGGCGGTGCGCGATGCCGCCGGCATTCTCAACCTGTGCGGCTTCTCCCGCTATCTCGTAACCGGCGCGGACGCGGTGGCATGGCTCGACGGGCTGATCGCCGGACGAATGCCGTCGGTCGGGCGGATCGGGCTCGGCTATTTCCCGGACGACCGGGGCCGCATCGTCACCGAGATGTCGCTGGTGCGGCGGGCTGAAGACAGGGTGCTCCTGATTACCGCAGCGGCCGCGGAATGGCACGACCTGGAATGGCTGAAAAAGCACCTGCCCGGGGGCTCGGACATTTCCATCGAGAACCGGACCGAGGATTACGATTGCCAGATCCTGACCGGTCCGAAAACGAGGGACATCCTGTCCGGCCTGTGCAACGCCGATCTGGGCCTGCCCTGGCTGACCTGGCAGTTCACCGAAATCGTTGGCCGGCCGGTCCTGCTGTTGCGCGTGTCCTACGCCGGCGAACTGGGTTGGGAAGTTCACACGAAAACAGAGGATTCCGGGCCGGTATTCGACGCAGTCATGGAAGCCGGCCGGCCGCACGGCCTGAAACCGTTCGGCATGTACGCGCTGAACAGCCTGCGGCTGGAAAAGGGCTACCGGGCCTGGAAGGGCGACCTGTCGACCGACTACACCGTCCTTGAAGGCGGGCTCGACCGTTTCGTGCGCTGGAGCAAGGAAAGCTTTGTCGGCAAGCCGGCCATGGAGATCGAACGCCAGGCCGGCCCGGCCAAGCGCTTCGTCACGCTGGTGGTCGATGCCGGCGCCTGCGACGCTCCCTACATGTCGACCCTGTGGCACGGCGACGAGAAGGTCGGTGAGACCACCTCCGGCGGCTGGGGCCACCGCGTCGGCAAGTCGATCGCGCTCGGTATGGCGCGCGCCGATCTGGCGGTCGAGGGCACGGAACTGGACGTCGAGATTTTCGGCGAACGCCGCCGCGCCGAAGTGCAGGCCGACCGGCCGCTCTACGATCCGGACAACGCCCGGATGAGGGCCTAGGCGATGGCGGCGCTGCCGCGGCAGGCCCGGGCCGTCATCATTGGCGGCGGCGTTTCCGGCTGTTCGGTCGCCTACCATCTTGCAAAGCTGGGCTGGAAAGACGTGGTCCTGCTGGAGCGCAGGCAGCTGACCTGCGGCACGACCTGGCACGCCGCCGGCCTGATCGGCCAGCTTCGGGCCAGCCTTAATCTGACGCGGCTGGCGAAATATTCGGCCGATCTCTACGTCCGGCTCGAAGAAGAGACCGGCATCGCGACCGGGATGCGCCAGAACGGGTCGATCACCGTGGCGCTGACCGACGAGCGCAGGGAGGAAATCTACCGCCAGGCTTCGCTGGCGCGCGCCTTCGATGTCGACGTGATGGAAATCACGCCTTCGGAAACCAGGGCGCTCTATCCCCATCTGAACGTGTCGGACATGACCGGCGCCGTTCACCTGCCGCTCGACGGCCAGTGCGACCCGGCGAACATTGCGCTCGCACTCGCCAAAGGCGCCCGGCAGAACGGCGCCCTGCTGGCCGAAGGGGTAAAGGTCACCGGCGTTTCGCAGGCGAACGGCCGTGTCACCGGCGTGTCGTGGCAGCGCGACGGTGAAAACGATTCGGAACGGGGCGAGATCGCCGCCGACATCGTGATCAACTGCGCCGGCATGTGGGCGCGCGAACTGGGTGCGATGAGCGGCGTGACGGTCCCGCTCCACGCCTGCGAGCATTTCTACATCGTGACCGAGCCGATCCCGGACCTCGGTGCCCTGCCGGTGCTGCGCGTGCCGGACGAATGCGCCTATTACAAGGAAGACGCCGGCAAGATGCTGCTCGGCGCCTTCGAGCCGGTCGCCAAGCCCTGGGGCATGGACGGCATCCCGGAGGACTTCTGCTTCGACCAGCTGCCCGAGGATTTCGACCATTTCGAGCCGATCCTGGCGCAGGCGGTCGCGCGCATGCCGCTGCTCGGCGAGGCCGGCATCCACACCTTCTTCAACGGTCCCGAGAGCTTCACGCCGGACGACCGCTACTATCTGGGCGAGGCGCCGAAGTTGCGCGGCTACTGGGTCGCCGCCGGCTACAACTCCATCGGCATCGTCTCGTCCGGCGGCGCCGGGATGGCGCTGGCCCAGTGGATCGCCGACGGCGAAGCGCCGTTCGATCTGTGGGAAGTCGATATCCGGCGGGTCCAGCCGTTCCAGAAAAACCGCCACTATCTGAAACGCCGGGTGAGCGAAACCCTCGGCCTGCTCTATGCCGACCATTTCCCCTACCGCCAGCCGGCCAGCGCCCGCGGCGTCCGCCGCTCGCCGATTCACGGGCATCTGAAGGCGCGCGGCGCCTGCTTCGGAGAAACCGCCGGCTGGGAGCGCGCCAACTGGTTCGCCCCGGACGGCGTCACGCCGGAATACCGCTACAGCTGGCAGCGCCAGAACTGGTTCGACCATTCCCGCGCCGAGCATATGGCGGTCCGCGAGGGCGTCGGCCTGTTCGACATGACGTCCTTCGGCAAGCTGCGGGTCGAGGGCCGGGACGCCGAAGCGGTGCTCAACAGGATTTGCGCTAACGATGTTGCGGTGGAACCGGGGCGGCTGGTCTACACCCAGTGGCTCAACAACCGCGGCGGGATCGAGGCGGACCTGACGGTCGCGCGCCTGTCCGATACGGCTTTCCTGGTCGTCACGCCGGCGGCGACCTTACAGCGCGACCTCGCCTGGCTGCGCCGCCACACGCCGGAGGGCGCCCATATCGTCGTCACCGATGTCACGGCGGGCGAGGCGGTATTGTGCGTGATGGGGCCGAAAGCGCGCGCCGTGCTGAACGCCTGTTCGCCGGCCGACCTGTCGAACGAGGCCTTTCCGTTCGGCACGGTGCGCGAGATCGAGATCGGCATGGGCCTCGCCCGCGCCCACCGGGTCTCCTATGTCGGCGAACTCGGATGGGAGCTCTACGTTTCGACGGACATGGCCGCCCATGTCTTCGAGACGCTGGAAGAGGCGGGGGCGCCCCACGGCCTGAAACTGTGCGGCCTGCACATGATGGACAGCTGCCGGATCGAAAAGGCCTTCCGCCATTTCGGCCACGACATCACCGACGAGGATCACGTGCTGGAGGCCGGACTCGGCTTCGCCGTGCGCACCCGCAAGCCGGACTTTCTCGGCCGGGACGCGGTCCTGCGCAAACGCGACGAGGGCCTGTCCCGGCGCCTGCTGCAATTCCGGCTGCGCGATCCGGAGCCTCTGCTGTTCCATAACGAGCCGATCGTGCGCGACGGCGAGATGGTCGGCTACCTGACGTCCGGGAACTACGGCCACGCGCTGGGCGGCGCGGTCGGCCTCGGCTATGTGCCGTGCCCGGACGGTGAAAGCGCCGAGGCGCAACTCGCGTCCGGCTACGAAATCGAGATTGCCGGCGCGCGCGTCGCCGCCGATGTTTCGCTCAAGCCGATGTACGACCCGGCTGCGGAGCGGGTGCGCATGTGAGCGGCGCCGGCCGCCAGGCTGCGGGGAGGCAAACCATGTCTCGCGATCGGAACGCAAAAGAGCGGGCAGGGCGCCGGGCCGGCGGCCGGGAAGCCCGGCGGGCCCTGCGGGCCGCCCCGCTGGCGGAAGATATCCGGCCGGTCCGGGCGGGCCTGGAAGGCGGGCGCTACAAGGCGCTGACCGACGCCGAGGTCGAACGGATCCACCGGGCGGCGCTGCACATCCTCGAGGAGATCGGCCTCGCCGACGCGCCGGAGAGCGGCGTCGAAATGATGACGTCGGCCGGCGCCGTTCAGGGCGACGACGGACGGCTGCGTTTCCCGCCGGCGCTGGTCGAGGACATGTTGGCGAAGGCGGCGCGGGACATCACCCTGCACGGCCAGGATCCGAAGCACGATATCCGCCCGGGGGGCAGCCGCGTCCACTACGGCACCGCGGGCGCGGCGGTCCATGTCTACGACGTCGAGGCGCGCGTGAACCGCGATCCGACGGTGCAGGATCTCTTCGACGCCGCCCGCATGGTCGAGGTGCTGGACAATATCCACTTTTTCCAGCGGCCGCTCACGACGCGCGACACCGAGGACCCGACCGATCTCGACGTCAACACCCTCTACGCTTCGGTCGCCGGGACGACCAAGCATATCGGCACCTCCTTCACCTCGCCGGAGCGGACGCAGATGGGGCTGGACATGCTCCACATGGTCGCCGGGTCGGAGGCGGCCTGGCGGGCGCGGCCATTCGTTTCGAACAGCAACTGCTTCGTCGTCCCGCCGCTGAAATTCGCCACCGAATCCTGCCGGGTCATGGAGACCGTGATCCGGGGCGGGATGCCGGTCCTGCTGCTCTCGGCCGGGCAGGCCGGGGCGACGGCGCCGGCCGCGCTCGCCGGTGCGGTGACCCAGGCGGTCGCCGAATGCCTGGCCGGGCTGGTCTATGTCAACGCGATGAAGCCGGGCCACACGGCGATTTTCGGGACCTGGCCCTTCGTCTCTGACCTGCGCACCGGCGCCATGTCCGGCGGCTCGGGCGAACAGGCGCTGCTCACCGCCGCCTGCGGGCAGATGGCGCGTTTCTACGACCTGCCCGGCGGATCGGCCTGCGCCATGTCCGACAGCAAGGCGCCGGACATGCAGGCCGGCTACGAGCGCGGCGTCGCCAATGTCATGGCGGGGCTATCCGGCCTCAACCTGGTCTACGAGAGTGTCGGTATGCACGCCTCGCTGCTGAGCTTCTGTCACGAGAGCCTGCTGATCGACAACGACATGATCGGCCAGTGCCTGCGCTGCGTCCGCGGCATCGAGGTCACCGACGAGACCCTGTCGCTCGAGGTGATCCGAAGCGTCTGCCTCGAGGGGCCGGGCCATTATCTCGGCCATCCGCAGACCCTGTCGCTGATGCAGTCCGAATATGTCTATCCCGAGGTCGGCGACCGCAGCAGCCCGAAGGAATGGCTCGAACAAGGCAAGCCGGACCTGGTCGAGAAGGCGCTCGCCGAAAAGCGGCGCATTCTGGCAACCGTATATCCGGACCACATCCCGGAGCCGGTCGACGCGGCGATCCGCGAGCGATTCAATATCGTCCTGCCGCGCCGCAGCATGAAAGCGGCGGCCTGAAGCGGGCTCGGCTACGCCATCGGTTTCGCGCAGCGTTTCCAGACCTGCTCGACGCTCTTCGCTGAGTCGGGGCCGGTGCGCAGGATCACCGTATACTCGTCGATCAGTTGCATGGTGACCCGCTTGCCGGCGCCCGGCTCGCCCGGTGGGATAACGTAGACGAAACCGTGCCGGTCATAGTCGCCGGTCATCGCCGTGCCGCCGGGCGTCACGATGGCCGGCCCGTCGATGGTCATCCGGCGCCCGTCCTCGTGGCACCAATGCCCGTCGATGGCGTCGGCGAGCGCCGTTGCCGGAAGCAGCAGCACGAGCATTGCGCAGGACAAGGCCAGGACGGAACGGGGCACGATTCGCTCACCGCAGGAAACGACAGAACCACCTTAGCATGCCGGAAACGCCGCCGGTAGCGCAGCCTGGCTGTCCCGATCCATCTGCCTATCGCCGGAAAACCGTGCTAAAGCCGCCGCTCATGACGCAGACCGACGCCAGTGCCGATCCGATTACCGTGCCCGCCGGCCTGCCGAGTGTGGACCGGCTGTTGCAGGATGTGCGGCTGGCGGACCTGCCCGACCGGGTCGGTCGCAGTTGCGTGGTCGAGGCGGCGCGCACGGTGCTTGACGAGGCGCGAAGCCGCCTGCTCGCCGGGGGCCGCATCGATGCGGACGGGCTGGCGGACCGTGTCGTTGCCCATGTCGCCGCGGCAATGGCCCCGTCGCTCAGGCCGGTGCTCAACCTGACCGGCACGGTCGTCCACACCAATCTCGGCCGTTCGGCGCTGCCGGAAGCTGCGATCGAGGCGATGACCCGGGCGGCGCGACAGCCGGTCGATCTGGAATACGATCTGGCGGCGGGGAAGCGCGGCGACCGCGGCGGCCGCCTCGAAGCCCGTATCCGCTCCCTGACCGGCGCCGAGGCGGCCACGGCTGTCAACAACAACGCCGCTGCTGTCATGCTGGTGCTGAACACGCTGGCCAACCGGCGCGCCGTGCCGGTCTCGCGCGGCGAACTGGTCGAGATCGGCGGGTCCTTCCGCCTGCCCGACATCATGCGCCGCGCCGGCGCCCGGCTGGTCGAGGTGGGCGCGACCAACCGGACACATCTGAAGGACTATGAAGAGGCGATGGCGGCCCGTCCGGCCCTCGTCCTGAAGGCGCATACCAGCAATTACGCCGTGATCGGCTTCACGAAGGCGGTGCCGGAAAAGGAGTTGGCCGCCCTGTGCCGGCGCTGCGGCATACCCTTCTGCATCGATCTGGGCAGCGGCACGCTGGTCGATCTCGATCGCTTCGGCCTGCCGCACGAACCCACGGTGCAGGAAGCGCTGGCCAGCGGCGCCGATCTGGTGACCTTCAGCGGCGACAAGCTGCTCGGCGGGCCCCAGGCCGGGGTGATCGCCGGCCGTGCGGATCTGGTTGCCCGAATAAAGAAAAACCCGATGCACCGGGCGTTCCGGCTCGACAAGCTGAGGATCGCGGCGCTCGACGCGACCCTCGCCCTTTACAGTCAGCCCGAACAGCTTGCGGAGACCGTCCCGACGTTGCGCTGGCTCGCCCGGCCGCTGCCGGATATCCGCGTTGTCGCCGAACGTGTCGCCGTACATCTGGAGCCTGTCGCGCCGGATGGCTGGCAGGTCGAGGCCATCGATTGCTTCAGCCAGATCGGCAGCGGCGCCTTGCCGGCCGAGGCGCTGCCCAGCGTTGCCGTGCGCCTGACGCCGCAAGCCGGACGCCCGCAAATGGGTAAGAGGGCCGCGGGCCGGATGCTCCGCGACCTCGCAGCGGCGTTCCGCGCCCTGCCGGTGCCGGCGATCGGCCGGGTCGGGGAGGGCGCCTTCTGGCTCGACATGCGCTGCCTGGAGAAGCCGGAGACGCTGCTGGGGCAGATCGACAGCCTCGCATGGCCGTGCCCGCCATGATTATCGCGACCGCCGGCCATGTGGATCATGGCAAGACCAGCCTGCTGAAACGCCTCACCGGAATCGATACCGACCGCCTGCCGGAGGAGAAACGGCGCGGTCTGACCATCGATCTCGGTTTTGCCTACACCGATGCGCTGCGGCCCGGCGAGACGACGGGTTTCGTCGATGTGCCCGGCCACGAGAAGTTCATCCGCAATATGCTCGCCGGCGTGACCGCCATCGACGCCGCTCTGCTGGTCGTCGCCGCCGACGACGGGCCGATGCCCCAGACCCGGGAACATCTGGCAATTCTCGATCTGGTCGGCGTGCGCACCGGCATCGTCGCGATCACCAAGACCGACCTTGTTGAAGCGGATTGGCTGGACGAGGTTGTCGCCGAGACCCGCGCCCTGTTGCAGCCGACCGGCCTGGCCGAAGCGCCGGTCGTGGCGGTGTCCTCGACGAACGGTGCGGGAATCGACCGCCTTACCGAGGCGATCGGAGCTCTCCGGGCTGTCGAAAAACCGGCATGCGGCGGCTTCCGCATGGCCATCGATCGCAGCTTCATCGTCGGCGGGGCCGGTCTGGTCGTGACCGGCCTGGTGCAGTCCGGGATCCTCAAGGCGGGTGACCGGCTGGCGGTCAGTCCCGCCGGCCCGAAGGGGATCGGAGTGCGGGTGCGCGGCCTCAAGGTGCAGGATGCGCCGGCCGCCGAGGCCCGGGCCGGCGACCGCTGCGCGGTCAACCTGGCCGGCGCGGATGTCGACCGGGCTGCAATCGGCCGCGGACAATGGCTGGTTGCGCCCGGCCTGCGATCGGTCAGCCGCCGGCTCGACATCGACCTGCGGCTGCTCGCTTCGGAAGCCCGGCCGCTGCGCCACTGGACGCCGGTTCATGTCCATGCCGGAACGGCCGATATTCCCGGCCGGGTCGCGCTGCTCGAAGCGGGTAAGCTGGCGCCGGGCGAGCGGGCGCTTGCGCAGCTCGTGCTCGACCGCGGGATTTGCGTCTGCCGGGGTGACGCGGTCATCCTGCGCGACCAGTCTGCGAGACGCACGATCGGCGGCGGCACGGTGCTGGACTGCCACGGTCCGCAGCGCGGCCGGGCGACGCCGCAGCGCCTCGCTATGGTCCGGGCGCAGCGCCGCCCGAACCATGCCGAAGCCCTGGCGGCGCAACTGGATATTGCTGCCGGCGGCGTCGATCTCACCGCTTTCGCCCGCAACCGAAACCAGACCAAAATGGAACTGGCCGGACTCGAGGCGCCGGGACTGGTGCGCGTCGGCAGCGGCGAACGGCACGCGGCCATCCTGGACCGCCATCTCGCCGGTCTTGCCGAAGCGATCCGGGCGGCGCTGACCGGACGTGCGGAGGGGCGGAACAGCGAGTCCGGCCTGCCTGCCGCGGCGCTGCCCCGGCTGTTGCCCGGCCGTCCGCTTGCCGCGTGCATCGATGCGGCGCTCGACCGGCTGATACGCGACGGGATCGCCGAGCGGCGCGGCGAACGCATCGTCCTCGCCGGACGGCGGATCGAACTCGAACCGCGCGACGCAAGGCTCTGGTCCCGGATCGAACCGGCGCTCACGGCGTCGGGCCGGCCACGCACGGTGTGGGAGGTCTCCGAAGCGCTTGGCATCGCCGGGAACGAAGCAGCGCGCTTCTTCAAGCGGGCCCAGGCGGCCGGGCTGGTCATGCAGGTCTCGAAGAACCGCTTCCTGACTCCGGAAGCACTGGAAACATTGGCAAATGCGGCCGAAACGGGGCTCGCCTCGTCCGGCGGCGACCGGTTCACCGTGGCCGATTTCCGTGACTGGTCCGGGCTGGGCCGTAACCTGAGCGTCGAGATGCTGGAATATTTCGACCGGGCGGGCTTCACCCGGCGGGCGGGCAACGAGCGCGTGATCCGCCGGCCTGCCGTCGAGGTCTTCGGGGACGCCGCCCGTGGCTGATCGGCGGATGGGATCGGATGCGGGCGTTTCCGGTTGCGGCCGTTCCGTGCTAGCACTGCCCGACCCATTGGCGGACCGGCGGAGGAGGATCGGCGCCCGGTGGGCCGCGCGGGCTTCAAACCCGTTGAGACGCGCCAGCGCGTGTCTGGTGGGTTCGACTCCCACCCTCTTCCGCCAACCTCTCCCGCCCGGAACCGCGGCCTGAAGCGGTGCTCCCGGCATTCCCCATCGAGACCGATATCGTGCTGGTCGGCGGCGGCCACGCCCATGTCGAGGTCGTGCGCCAGTTCGGCATGAAGCCGGAGCCCGGCGTGCGCCTCACCCTGGTCTCGACGCCGGTCGATACGCCCTATTCGGGGATGCTGCCAGGCTATCTGGCCGGGCATTACGGCTTCGACGACTGCAATATCGATCTGCGCCAGCTGTGCCGTTTCGCCGGTGCCCGGCTGATCGTCGACCGGGCCACGGGAATAGACCGTGCGGCGCGCCGGGTGCTGCTCGTCGGCCGGCCGCCGCTCTCCTACGACCTGTTGAGCATCGACATCGGCTCGGTCCCGGAATCCGGCGGGATCGAAGGCGCAGAACACGCGATTCCTCTGAAACCGGTCCCGGCTTTCCTGAGGCGTTGGGCCGAGGTCGAGGCGCTGGCGGTGCGGCAGGACGGGATGGTCCGCATTGTCGTCATCGGCGCGGGCGTCGGCGGCGTCGAAGCGACGATGGCATTGCAGCACCGTATGCGCAAACTTCTGGAACAGTCGGAAAATAAAGAAAAAAATCGCCCGGGTAGTCCCCTGTTCACGATCCTGTCGCTGACCCCGGAAATCATGCCGGGACATGCCGCGGGCGTCCGCCGCCGCGTGCTGGCTGCGTTACGCCGGAAGGGCATCGCCGTCGAAACCGGCGAAACGGCGGTCGCGGTCGAACCCGGCCGCGTGTTGTGTGCGTCGGGCCGGGCCTTCGAGCACGACGCGGCGATCCTCGTCACCCAGGGCGGCGCAGCGCCCTGGGTGGGCGAAACCGGTTTCGCAACCGACGGCCGCGGCTTCCTGAAGGTCGGTCCGACCCTGCAATCCGTATCCGACGATGCGGTGTTCGCCGCCGGCGACTGCGCCGCCTTCTATTCGGCCGCTCTGCCGAAATCGGGAGTCTACGCCGTCCGCCAGGGACCGGTGCTCGCCGAAAATCTGCGCCGCGCTGCCCGCGGAGAATCGCTGCAGCCGTTCCGGCCGCAGCGCCGCGTTTTGGCCCTGATTTCGCTGGGCGACCAGAGGGCGGTGGCGTCGAAGAGCGTCCTGGCGTCGGAGGGCGGCTGGGTCTGGCGCTGGAAGGACCGGATCGATCGGCGCTGGATGGCGCGCTACGGCGCGGACCTGCCTGCCATGACCGGCGCGCCGGCGGCAGATCCGGCGGCAGAAGCCATGCGCTGCGGCGGCTGCGGCGCCAAGGTGCCCCAGGCGATCCTGAGCGCTGTGCTCGACCGGCTTCGCGCCGATCCGGAAACCTCCCGGACGCTGGCGCTGGACGATCCGGACGACGCTGCGCCGGTCGCTGCGCCGGCGGAGGGATCTCTGTACCAGACCGTCGACCAGTTTCGCGCCTTTATCGACGATCCGTACCTGTTCGGCCGGATCGCCGCCAACCATTGCATGGGCGATATCCACGCCATGGGCGGCGCGCCGGTCTCCGCGCTGGTCTCGGTCACGCTGCCGTTCGCGGCGCCCGGCATCGTGGAACGCGACCTGGAGCAGCTGCTGCGCGGCGTGCTGCGCGGTCTCGGAGAGGCAGGCGCGGTCCTGATCGGCGGGCATACCGCCGAAGGCGCCGAAATGGCGGTAGGACTGACGATCAACGGAGCGGTTTGCGACGGTGCGCCGTGGCGCAAGGGCGGCGCGCGGCCGGGCGACCGGCTGATCCTCACAAAGGCGCTGGGGACAGGTGTCTTGCTGGCGGCCGAAATGGCGCGCGCCGCCAGAGGCCGCGATGTCGAAGCGGCGCTCAGGAGCATGTTGGCGAGCAATGATGCTGCGGTCGCTGTCTTGCAGCGGCAGGGCGCGCGGGCTTGCACCGACGTAACCGGGTTCGGCCTGGGCGGACACCTGTTGGAAATGCTCGAAGCGTCGGGTTGCGACGTCGTGCTCGACGAGGCCGCGCTGCCGCTGCTGCCCGGCGCCGCCGGCCTGCTTGCCGCCGGCCATGCCAGCACGCTCCATCCGGCCAACCGGGCGATTCTGGTTGCGGCATGCGAAGGCGTTGTGCCGCATTTTCTCGCCGATCCGCAGACCGCCGGCGGTCTGCTCGCAGCCGTGCCGGCGGACAGTGCGGAAGCGTGCGTCGAGGCGCTGCGGCAGGCCGGATATCCGGATGCCGCCGACATCGGCCACGCGACCGAAAGAGAGGCGGAAAAGCCCGCTATTCGGCTCGAATAGGATTGCCCGGGCCGAAACCGTGTTTCGACCCGGGCCGGATGAAGGGGGACGTCTTACTCCGCCGCTGCCGGCAGGCTCGCCCGGCCGAATTCGTCGATCCCAAGTTCGGCGCGGAAATCGGCGGAAATCGCGGCCTTCTCTTCCTCGAGCGGAATACCGATCGCGTCGGCGACCCGGTCGATGGCGTTGAAGTTGGCCGCGATTGCCGCGGCATCGACCAGGGCGGCTTCGCCCATCCGTTCGATCACCGCTTCGCGGGTCGCTGCCGTCGCTTCGTCGTCAAATTCGATTGCCGTTTCGGCCAGTTGGATCAGGACATCGGCGTGCGGTATGCCGGTATCCTCGCCGGAATCTCCCAGAACCGCGCTCAGATCGTAGTCGTCGCCAGTATATTCGCCGCTCGCACGGAGCAGGGCCACATGGCTGGTGGTTCAGTAGACGCACTGGTTGATGGCCGAGACCCGGCCGGCAACCAGCTCGATCTGCGCATGGGTGATGGCGCGGTACTCGGTCGAGAAATCGCGCATCTGCAGCCCGTTCATGTAGAGCACGTTGGCGATGCGCCAGAAATCCCGCTGCGTATCGGGCACGGAGGAGAGCGCCCGCCGGATATGCGCGGCGGTCGGCGGGCCGGCCGGGAAGAACTCCTTCTGGAGCGGACCGTCGACGAACGGGTCCAGGGTCGGTGCAAAGGCAAGTCCGCGGTTGAGGTGTTCCTCGCCAACCGTTTCGTGCGACGGCGCGCCGTCCTGCGGTTCCGGCAAGGGCGGCGGCGCCATGCCGATTCCGCGGCAGAAGGTGTCGATGGCGACGGTGCAGGCGATCACGCCGACGATCTCGACATACTCGGTCTCGGGCAGGCCGCCATCCTTCAGCGCCTCGAACCAGTGAGCGGCGATGCGCGCCGGATCGGTCATCATCCGGTGGACAAGTTCGACCTTGTCGTCGGGCAGGTCGCCGAGAGAATCGTGTTCGCCTTGCACGGCATAGGGCGAGAGCGCCTCCTTGCGCTCGGCGCACAGGCGGCAATACCGTGCGTTCCTGCTTTCTGCAGCGACGGCGACCCGTTCCTGCGCGGTCAGCCAGGTTCCCGGCTCGCCGATCCGGGCCCAGACCTGCGGCAACGCTTCCGCGATGTCGGCTCTGATTGGCAGGGGCGCGGCGTCGAAATTCAGGCTGCTCATCGGCAACCCTCCTCAGTGTGGCTGCGATGGCGGCAAGGTAGCGGGACGCCGAACCGCCGGCAAGCGGCAACCCTTTCTCCAAACCCTCCCTCCAAACCCTCTCGGGGCAAGCCCGCGCGGCGACCCTGCACTTTCGGCATGACCGCAGCGGAAATTTGGTCTAATCCGGCGCGCCACCCGTTGTTCGGCCAACGGGGGACGAGAAACGAAAGGAAACCGATGCCCTCCGAAAGACGCGGCCGCAGCGGCAGACGCCGGCGCGGCGGCGATGCGGTTCCGGCTGAAGCCCGGGAGCCCACAATCCGGCCGCAACCGCGCCGGCTGTTCGATCCGGTGCCCGCGGTCTCGGAAGACGAACTCGAAGCGATCCACCGGACGGCGCTGACCGTGCTCCAGGAAATCGGCATCGACCTGCTGCACGACGAGGCGAAGGCGATCCTCAAGGACGCAGGCGCGGATGTGGCGCCGGACGGCAACCGCGTCCGCTTCCCGTCCGATCTTGTCGAGGCGCAGATCGGCAAACCGCCGGAGACATTCAAATTCTTTTGCCGCAACCCGGAGCGCACCCTCACCTTCGGCGGCGACCGGCTGGTTTTCGGCGCAGTGAGTAGCACGCCCAACGCGGCCGATTTTGAAGGCGGCCGCCGGGTCGGCAATTTCGAGGATTACAAGCAGTTCCTGCGCCTGGGGCAGGTGCTGCCGGCGATCCACATGTGGGGCGGCTACCCGGTCGAGCCGACCGACATTCACCCGAGCGTGCGCCATCTCGATGCGCTGCACGCCGCGTTGACCATGACCGACAAACCGATCCACGCCTACAGCCTGGGCCGGGAGCGGGTGCTGGACGGCATCGAGCTGTCGCGCCTCGCGCGGGGCGTCGATCATGAAACGCTGGAGCGCGAACCCTCGGTCATCACGGTGATCAATTCCAGTTCGCCGCTGCGGCTCGACATGCCGATGGTCGAAGGCATCCTGCGCATGGGCGACCGCGGCCAGCCGGTCGTGATGACGCCCTTCACCCTGGCGGGCGCGATGGCGCCGGTGACGCTGGCCGGCGCCGTGGCACAGCAGAATGCGGAATTCCTGGCCGGTCTGGCGATCCACCAGTTGAACAGCCCCGGCGCGCCGTTCCTCTATGGCGGCTTTACCTCGAACGTCGATATGCGCAGCGGCGCGCCGGCCTTCGGGACGCCGGAATATATGAAATCCGCGCTGGTCGGCGGCCAGTTCGCGCGGCGCTACCGGGTGCCGTACCGCTCGTCCAACGTCAACGCGGCCAACGCGGTCGACGCTCAGGCCGCCTATGAGAGCGTGTTCTCGCTCTGGGGCGCGGTGATGGGCGGCGCCCATCTGTTCAAGCACGCCGCCGGCTGGATGGAAGGCGGCCTCCAGGCCTCGTTCGAGAAGATGGTGCTGGATGCCGACCTGTTGGACATGGTGGCCTCTTTTCTGGAGCCCTTCCGGGTCGACGAGGCCGAACTGGCGCTCGACGCCATGCGCGAAGTCGGGCCCGGCGGCCACTATTTCGGCGCCGAGCACACCCAATCGCGCTACAAGACCGCCTTCTTTGCCCCGATGGTCTCCGACTGGCGCAACTACGAGGCCTGGTCAGGCGCCGGCTCGCCGACCGCGGCCGACCATCTGCACCGGCTCTACAAGGAAAAGCTGGCGCTGTACGAAGCGCCGCCGATGGACCCGGCGGTCCGCGAAGAACTCGATGCCTTCGTCGCCCGGCGCAAGGACGAAGGCGGCGTCCCGACCGACTTTTAGCAGAAACCGCCGCCCGGCCGGCGCCGGCGGCAAACCGGAGCGAACGGATGAAATCGCATGTGCAGGCGGCAGTAATCGGCGGCGGCGTGGTCGGCGCCAGCGTGCTTTACCATCTGACCAAAGCCGGCTGGAAGGACGTCGCCCTGTTCGAGCGCTCCGAGCTGACCAGCGGCTCGACCTGGCACGCCGCCGGCGGCATGCACACGCTGAACGGCGATCCGGACGTCTCGGCGCTCCAGCGCTACACGATCGACCTGTACCGGGAGATCGAGGAAATCTCCGGCCAGTCCTGCGGCGTCCACCTGACCGGCGGCGTCATACTGGCCGACACGCCGGATCGCATGGACTGGTTGAAGACCGCCCGCGCGATCGGCCGCTACATGAACCTCGATACCGAACTGGTGACGCCACAGGAAGCCCGTGAGCTGTTTCCGCTGATCGATCCCGCCTGCTTCGTCGGCGGCCTGTACGACCCCGTGGAAGGCCATGTCGATCCGTCGGGCGTGACCCAGGCCTACGCGAAATCGGCGCGGATCGGCGGCGCGGAGATCTATCTTCAGACCAAGGTCGAGGATTTGCAGCCGAGACCGGACGGCAGCTGGGACGTCGTGACCGAGAAGGGCACGGTCCATGCCGAGCACGTCGTCAATGCCGGCGGCTTGTGGGCGCGCGAGGTCGGCCGCATGGTCGGCGTGGAACTGCCGGTGCTCGCCATGGAGCATATGTATCTGCTGACCGACGAAATTCCGGAAGTTACCGCTTTTAACGAATCGACCGGCGGCCAGATGATGCACGCCCTCGATTTCGGCGGCGAGATCTACACCCGCCAGGAAGGCAAGGGCATGCTGATCGGCACCTACGAGCGCGCCGGCAAGCCCTGGTCGCCGAAGACGACGCCCTGGGACTTCGGCCACGAACTGCTGTCGCCCGACCTCGACCGGATCACGCCGTCGCTGGAAATCGGCTTCAGGCATTTTCCGCCCTACGGCCGCGCCGGCATCAAGCAGATCGTCAACGGCCCGTTCACCTTCGCGCCGGACGGCAACCCGCTGGTCGGGCCAGTCCGCGGCCTGCAGAACTACTGGTGCGCCTGCGCCGTGATGGCCGGATTCAGCCAGGGCGGCGGGGTCGGGCTGACGCTCGCCAACTGGATGACGGAGGGCGATCCCGGTTTCGACGTATTCGGCATGGACGTCGCGCGCTTCGGCGACTGGGCAACGCTTGCCTATACCAACGCCAAGGTGCGGGAAAACTACAGCCGGCGATTCAACGTGCCGTTTCCGAATGAGGAACTGCCGGCCGGCCGGCCGCTGCGCACCACGCCGCTCTACGACCGCTTCAAGGCGCGGGGCGCGGTGTTCGGCGCGGCCTACGGACTGGAATACCCGCTCTGGTTCGCCGACGAAGGCGAACTGGCGGAAGACATCGTCAGCTTCCGGCGTTCCAACGATTTTGCCAATGTCGGGCGCGAGGCCGCAGCGGTGCGCAACGGCGTCGGCGTCTACGAGTCGTCCGGCTTCGCGAAATATTCGGTGACCGGTCCGGGCGCGGAAATCTGGCTGTCGCAAATTCTGGCCAACCGGACGCCGCGGCCGGGGCGGGTCGTCCTGAGCCCGATGCTGAACCCGAAGGGCAAGCTGATCGGCGACTTTACCGTCGCCAAGACGGGCGACGAGGAATTCTACGTCGTCGGTTCGGGCCCGGCGGAGAAATACCATATGCGCTGGTTCGAAGCGCATTTGCCGGACGACGGTTCGGTCGCGGTGCGCGCGCTCGGCCTCGACCGTGTCGGCCTGATGATCGCCGGGCCGGCGGCGCGCGATCTGTTGCAGGCCGTAACGGATGCCGACATTTCGGCCGAAGCCTTCCGCTTTCTCGATATCCGCGCCATGGACATCGGCCCCGCGCCGGCGCTGGTCGGCCGGATCTCGTATACCGGCGATTTGGGCTATGAAATCTGGATAGCGCCGGAATACCAGATTGCGGTGTACGACCTGCTCATGGAAGCCGGCGCGCCGCTCGGCCTCAAGCCCTTCGGTCTCCGGGCGCTGGACAGCCTGAGGCTGGAAAAGAGTTTCGGCGCCTGGGCTTTCGAATACCGGCCGGTCTACGGCCCCTACGAAGCCGGCCTCGGCCGCTTTGTCGATATTGCGAAGAACGATTTCATCGGCCGCGACGCGGCGCTCAGGGAAAAGGAAGAGGGCGGCGCGCGGCGGCTCGTCGCCATGGCGGTCGACGTATCGGACGCCGATCCGTTTCGCGACGAACCGATCTGGCACGACGGCGCCGTCGTCGGCCGGGTGACGTCCGGCGGCTACGCCCATGTGGCGCAGCAGTCGGTGGCGCTCGGTTATCTGCCGCGGGATGTGGCGGAAAATCCTGGCCGTCTGGAAGTCGAAATTCTCGGCGAGCGGTGCGCCGCCCGGATTCTCGAAGAACCGCTGTTCGACCCGGCCGGCGCACGCATGCGCGGTTAGCCGTATGCGCGGCCGCCCGTTATGCGGTGATTGGCGCGCTGCCGCGAAATCATCCTGTTGTTATCTCCATCGTCAGCCCGAAAAGGGGGCGCCGGCGCTGCGCAGTGCCGGATAGCGATGCCGGAGGCAACGGTTGGACAAGATCGCCGAATTCTTCGCCATGGGCGGCTATGCAGCCTATGTCTGGCCGGCGCTCATCCTGACTGCGGCGGTCATGGTCGGACTGGCCTGGCACGCCTCGCGGAGCCTGCGGCGCGAGGAAGCCGCGGCGGCGGCGCTTGAGCAGCGTTCGGCTTCACCCGAAGGCGCAGTGGAGGACGGCGAACCGGAGGAAGGCGAACCGGAGGCCGGGATTGCGACCTAAGCGGCGGCGCATGGCTTTTCTTTCTGTCGGCCTCGCCCTGCTCGGTGTCGCGGTCGCGCTGGTTCTGGTCGCCCTCGACGACGGCGTTACCTTTTTCTACACGCCGTCCCGGGTCGAAGCGAAAAATGTGCCGGCAGGACAGCAGTTTCGCCTGGGCGGGCTCGTTGAGGCAGGCAGCCGCAAGACGCTGGAAGACGGGGTGAGCGTCTCCTTCCGGGTCACTGACTGCGTCAGCAGCCTGCCGGTCGTCTATAAGGGCGTATTGCCGGACCTGTTCCGGGAAGGGCAGGGGGTCGTGGCGATCGGCCGGCTGGAGCCGACCGGCATTTTCCGGGCCGATACGATCCTCGCCAAGCATGACGAAAACTACATGCCGAAAGACCTCGCCGATCAACTGAAGGAACAGGGGCAATGGCACGCCGACGGTGGCGGCAAACCGTGCGCCGAAGCCAAGTCCTGACCGGGAGGCCGGCATCATGAGCGCGGAGATCGGCCATTTCGCCCTGATCGTCGCCGCAATCCTGGCTTTCGGCCAGTCCGTCTTGCCGATGGCCGGCGCGAGCCGACGTCACGGCCCGCTGATGGCGCTCGGCGGCACGCTGGCGACCGGCCAGTTCGTTTTCGTCCTGATCGCCTTCTGCGCGTTGACCTGGGCCTTCGTGACGTCTGATTTCTCGGTCGCCAACGTGGTCCAGAACTCCCACAGCGCCAAGCCGCTGCTCTACAAAATCACCGGAGTCTGGGGGAATCACGAAGGCTCGATGGTGCTCTGGTGCCTGATCCTCAGCCTGTTCGGCGCCTGTGTCGCGTGGTTCGGCGGCAATGTCGCGCCCGGCCTGCGCGCCCGGGTGATCGCGGTCCAGGGCATGATCGGCCTGGCCTTTCTCGCTTTCGTCCTGCTGACCTCGAACCCGTTCGACAGGGTGAATCCGATGCCGCCGGACGGGCGGGGCCTCAATCCGATCCTGCAGGATCCGGGCCTCGCCTTCCATCCGCCGCTGCTCTACCTGGGCTATGTCGGTTTCTCCGTCACCTTCGCCTTTGCCGTGGCCGCCTTGCTGGAGGGCAGGGTGGATGCCGCCTGGGGCCGGTGGGTGCGGCCCTGGGCGCTCGCCGCCTGGAGCTTTCTCACTCTCGGCATCGCGCTCGGCAGCTGGTGGGCCTATTACGAGCTGGGCTGGGGCGGGTTCTGGTTCTGGGACCCGGTAGAGAACGCGTCCTTCATGCCCTGGCTGGTCGGCACAGCCCTGCTGCACAGCGCCATCGTCGCAGAAAAGCGGGATGCCTTAAAAAGCTGGTCTATCCTGCTGGCTATCCTCACCTTTTCGCTCAGCCTGCTGGGCACGTTCCTGGTCCGATCCGGTGTGCTCACCTCGGTCCACACCTTCGCGACCGACCCCGAGCGCGGCCTGTTCATTCTCGCCATCCTGGCCGTCACCATCGGCGGCGCGCTGGTCCTCTATGCCTGGCGCGCACCGTCGCTCAGGGCCGGCGGCCTGTTCCGGCCGATCTCCCGCGAGGGCGCGCTGATCGTCAATAACCTGCTGATGACGGTAGCGGCGCTGACGGTCCTGTTCGGTACCCTCTATCCGCTGATCGTCGATGCGCTCGGCCTCGGCAAGATCAGCGTCGGGCCGCCCTATTTCAACGCCACTTTCGTACCGCTGATGGCGCCGCTGATCCTGGCGATGGGGGTTGCGCCTTTCCTGCCCTGGAAACGGGCCGACCTGGCCGGTGCGCTGGACCGGCTGAAACTGATCGTCGCTGTCACGATCGGCGCGGCGGCCGTCGTCGTCTTTCTGGAAGACCGGCACAGCTTTGCGGCGGCGCTGGGCATCGGCCTTGCGGTCTGGGCGATCGGCGCATCCGTCCTCGAGCTTGCCGGCCGGGTTCGCCTTTTCCGCGCGCCGTTCGGCGAAAGCCTGCGCCGCGCCGCAGCCATGCCGCGCTCGGCCTGGGGCATGACGCTCGCCCACGCGGCCGCTGGCGTGGTCGTCGCCGGAATCACGGCATCGAGCGTCTGGCAGACCGAGATCGTCCGGGTCATGAGACCGGGCGACAGCGTTGAGGTGGCCGGCTACACGGTCGCTTTCGCAGGCGTCCGCGAGGTCAGGGCCGGCAACTATCTGGCCCGCCGGGGGCAGTTCACCGTATCCGAGGGCGGTGTCGCTATCGCAACGCTATCGCCCGAAAAACGAGTCTACCTGCCGCAGCGCACGCCGACCACCGAAGCCGCCATCCGCACGACCTGGTTCGCCGACCTTTACATCGTCCTCGGCGACCCCGACGAAAGGGGCGGGCATGCCGTGCGGCTCTATCACAATCCGCTGGTGCCCTGGATCTGGATCGGCGCCGTGCTGATGTTCCTCGGCGGTATGGTTTCGCTGACCGACCGGCGCCACCGGGTTGGCGCACCGCGGCGCTCGGCCCGGCCGGCTGCAGCGCGTCCGGCGGAAGCCTGAACCGCCATGCGGTCCCGCCGGCTGCTGTATCTGGCGCCGCTTGCGGTGTTCGCCGCCATCGCCGCCGCCGCCGCCTTCTATTTGCAGAGCGGGCGCGACCCGAGCCTCCTGCCGTCGGCGCTGATCGACAAACCGGCGCCGGCATTCTCCGCGCCCGGCCTCGAACATGGCGGCAAGATCATCCGGCAGGGCATTGAAAGCGCGTCGTTCAAGGGGCGCATCACTGTCCTGAACTTCTTTGCCAGCTGGTGCGCGCCCTGCCTGATCGAGCACCCCCAGATTACCGTCTTGTCGAAAGTGCCCGGCGTGACCCTTGCCGGCATCAACTACAAGGACAAACCGGCGGACGCGGCGCGCTGGCTGGCCCGGCACGGCAATCCCTATGCGCGCATCGGCGTCGATCGCGACGGGGAGATCGCGCCGGAATTCGGCCTTTACGGCGTGCCGGAAACCTATCTGATCGATCGTGCAGGCCGAATCCGGTTCAAGCAGGTCGGTCCGATAACGAAGCAGGTGCTGGAAGAGAAAATCCTGCCGGCGATCGAGGCATTGAGGAAATGAGGCGGTACGCTGCCCCGATTCTGCTCGCGCTGTTCGTTGCGATCGCCGCACCGATAGCGCCCGCGCCGGCCATCGGGCCGGGGGAGGCGCTGGAGGATGCGAAGCTGGAAGGCCGCGCCCGGGACATCGGCCGCGAGCTGCGCTGCCTGGTCTGCCAGAACCAGTCGATCGACGATTCGGATGCGCCGCTGGCGCGCGACCTGCGCCGGCTGGTGCGCAAGCGGTTGACGGCGGGAGACAGCGACCGCGAAGTCATCGCCTATGTCCATGCACGCTACGGCGATTTCGTCCTGCTGCGCCCGCCGGTCGACGAGCGGACCTGGCTGCTTTGGTTCGGGCCGGCGGTGGCGCTTCTGGCCGCGCTCCTGTTCCTGCTCTGGCGATTGCGCCGACCGCGAGGAGCGACGGAAGCCGCGGGCCTCCCGGCGGAAGAGGCCGCCCGCGCCGATGCGCTGCTCCGGGACCGCGGAGATGAGAAGTGATCTGGCTGATCGCTGCGCTTCTGGGCATCGCGGCCGGCGCGGCCATCCTGTGGCGCCTCTATCCGCGCGGCGGGTCTGAAACTGCGCCGGTCGCCGGCGCGGCGGAACACGACCTGGAGGTCTATCGCGATCAGCTTCGCGAACTCGACCGGGACCTGGCGCGCGGCACGATCGAGGCAGCGGAGGCCGAGGCGGCGCGCAATGAAATCCGCCGGCGCGCGCTGGCCGCCGAGGGCCGGAGGGAAGCGGAAAGTTCCGGCACGATGCAAACACTGTCGCGCCCGACCGTCCTGCTGCTGGCGGCGGCAGTGCCGGCGCTGAGCCTGGCTCTCTACGCCGTGCTCGGCCGTCCCGAGCTCGCCGATCGCAGCATGCTGACGGTGCAGGAGAGGCCGCGCGGCCCGAGCGCCGAAGACGTGCGCGCCGCCGAGCGGATGACCCCGGAGGAGCGGCAGGAGATGATCCGCGGCATGGTTGCCGGATTGGCCGAACGGCTGGAAGAGAACCCCGGCGATCTTGCCGGCTGGCTGCGCCTCGGCCGGGCCCTCAGTGTGCTCGGCGAGCTGGACAAGTCCGCCGATGCCTACGGCCGGGCCGTCGCCCTGGCGCCGGACAATGTCCGCGTCCTGACGCTCTACACGATGGCCGTCCTCCGCCTGCGCGATCCGGACGATCCGGTCGACCCGCAATTGCTCGAACTCTTCGAACGGCTGCATGCCCTGGAGCCGCGTCACCCGCTTGCGCTGTACTATCTTGGCCGCCACGCTTTCGATCTGGGGCGCGAAGCCGAGGGTAAGAATTACTGGCGCAAACTGCTGCCGCTGGTTGCCGACCGGCCCGACTTTGCAGCCCGTATCCGGCAGCGTCTGGAACGGAAGAGCGAATGACGGCGGCGGGCGGGACGGGCGATTTGCCCGCTTGAGCGGACCGCTGCGGCAGGACTGAATGCGTCAAACGCCTGGCCGCTTATGGAAAACATGTCCGACAATCTCTACGCGCTGATCGCGGCGCAGTTTCCGGCAGATCCCGCCGCCGTGTTCCTGGACGTCGAGAGCGGGCCGCCACTGCTGTATCGCGACATCGACAGGCGGGCGGCCCGGATTGCCACGGCGCTCGCCGCACATGGCGCGATGGCGGGCGACCGCGTCGTTGCCCAGGTCGACAAGTCGCCGGACGCCGTGATGCTCTACCTGGCCTGCCTGCGCGCGGGGCTGGTCTTTGTCCCCGTCAACACCGCTTATACCGCGCAGGAAGTCGCCTATTTTCTGTCAGACGCCGAAGCGGCCGTCTTCGTGTGCCGGCATTCGGATAGCGAGACGGCCGAAGCGCTGGCGCGTAAGACCGGTGTCGGCGCGGTCGTGACCCTGGGCGACGGTTCGGGCTCGCTTCTCGACGCCGCCGGGACGGCGCCGGCCGCAGCTGACGTTGCGGCGCGCAGTGCCGACGATCTCGCAGCGATCCTCTACACCTCCGGCACGACCGGCCGGCCCAAGGGTGCGATGCTGACCCACGGCAACCTGGCGTCCAATGCCTTGGTTCTGCGGGATTATTGGGGCTTCACGGGCGGCGATGTGCTGCTGCACGCCCTGCCGATCTATCACGTCCACGGCCTTTTCGTGGCGCTGCACTGCGCGTTGCTAAGCGGGGCTCGGGTTATTTTCCAGCACGGATTCGCCGCGGAAAGGGCGATTGCCCGGCTGTCCGATGCAACGGTCATGATGGGCGTGCCGACCTACTATACCCGCCTGCTCGATACGCCCGAATTCACGGCAGAGGCCGCCCGCAACGTCCGCCTGTTCATTTCCGGTTCGGCGCCCCTGCTGGAGGAAACCTTCGCCGCCTTTGAGGCGCGGACCGGCAAACGGATTCTGGAGCGCTACGGCATGACGGAAGTCGGCATGGCGTGCAGCAATCCGCTCGACGGAGAGCGCGTCGCCGGCACCGTCGGCTTTGCGCTTCCGGGCGTGTCCGTCCGTATCGCCGACGAGGCCGGCCGCGAGGTGCCGCGGGGCGGCGTCGGCGTGCTGGAGATGACCGGCCCGAACGTGTTTTCCGGTTACTGGCGCCTGCCGGACAAGACCGCGGAGGAATTCCGTCCCGACGGATTTTTCGTTTCCGGCGACATGGCGACGATCGATGAAACCGGCCGGGTCTCCATCGTCGGCCGGGCGAAGGACCTGATAATTTCCGGCGGTTTGAACGTCTATCCCAAAGAGGTCGAGCAATGCCTCGACGCGCTGCCGGGCGTTCGGGAATCCGCGGTGTTCGGCATTGCCCACCCGGACTTCGGCGAGGGCGTGACCGGAGCGGTGGTGCCCGACGGGTCGGCCGAACTGGATCCGGAAGCGCTCCTGGCCGGCCTGGCGGACACACTGGCCAGGTTCAAGCAGCCGAAGCGGCTCTTCATCGTCGACGAATTACCGCGCAACGCCATGGGCAAGGTCCAGAAGAATGCCCTGCGCGACCGGTATACGAACATCTACACCGGATAACCGGGCCGGGCATTGACGGCCCGCGGCCGTCGCGTCTCTATAGGCCGAACGAGGAAACGCAAAGGCAGGGAAAGACCGATGCGCAATCTGCAGGAAGACAACATCACCGAAGCCGTGCTCCAGACCATGGAAGGGACCGAGGACCCGCGGCTCAAGGAGATCATGACCAGCCTGGTCAAGCATATGCACGCCTTTGCCCGGGACGTGGGCTTGCAGCAGGGCGAGTGGATGCGGGGCATCCAGTATCTCTACGACGCCGGCAAGATTTCGACGCCGGAGCGCAACGAGTTTATTCTGACCTCCGATATTCTCGGCCTGTCGTCGCTGGTCGACATGATCAAGGGCCGGGGCGTGACCAGCGGGACGGAATACAGCGCGCTCGGCCCGTTCTTCGTCGGCGGCGCGCCGGAAGTCCCGCTCAAAGGCAATCTCGCCGGCGACGATCCCGGCACGGAGGTGGTGCTGACCGGCCGCGTGCTCAACGAACAGTCCGAACCGGTCGAAGGCGCGCGCCTCGATTTCTGGCAGACCCAGTCGAACGGCCTGTACGACGTGCAGGAGACCCACGAGGGGGCGGTGCCCAACCTGCGCTGCCACCAGTTCACCGGAGCGGACGGCCGGTATGGCGTGCGCACGGTGAAACCGGTGTCCTACACGGTGCCGGACGACGGACCGGCCGGCGAGATCCTGCGCTCCACCTCGCGCACCGCCTGGCGGCCGGCGCACTACCATATCTGGATCAACGCCGACGGCTATCTCCCGCTGGTGACGGAGCTGTTCCCCGGCGACGATGACTGGATCGACCGCGACGCCGTGTTCGCCGTGCGCGATTCGCTACGGGTCGATTTCGACGAGACCGCCGATGCGGAGGAGGCCAGCGCCTACGGCGTCTCGGCGCCCTACCAGAAGGTCGAGTACGACTTCGTGCTGGTCGCCAATTGAGTTTCGGTATTGGGGCCCGGGCGGCACAGCCGGCCGGATCGCCGCCCGTTCTTTCCCGATAGGCTTCGAGCGCTACCGGCGTATCGACGTCGCGCAGTACGGCGTCGTCGTCCATTTCCACGGTCACGACCTGGCCGGCATGCTCCTGCAGGATGTCTCGCCCGCCGGTGTCGCCGCCCAGGCTCGCCAGGTCGTCGGCGAAGCGCCGGTCCCACAGCACCGGATTCCCGCGTTGCCCGCCGCTGGCGGCGGCAACGATGGTGCGGCCGTCCCGCGGATCGTAGTTGGCGATCAACGCGTCCAGCGTCGCCGGCGCGATGTCCGGCATGTCGCCAAGGCAAACGATGGCGGCGTCCGGCGGATCGGGCGTCTCGAATGCCGCCCGGGCGCCGGCGGCGACCGACGAGCCCATGCCGGACGGATAGTCCGGGTTGTCGGCGAAAGCGCAATTCAGGCCCGAGAGCGCATCGCGCACCCGGCCTGCTTCGTGGCCGGTCACGACGATCAGGCGGCGGATTGCGGCGCTGCGGACCGCTGCCGCCACGCGCCGGATCATCGGCTCGCCGCCGACCGGCTCCAGCAGCTTGTTGCGTGCGCCCATCCGCGTCGATTGCCCGGCTGCCAGCAGGATGGCGTCGACGACCGGTTCGGGTTTCTGCGCGCCCGGCGGCTCGCGGTCGCGCAGCATGGGCCGGGAGCGGATTTCCTTGAGCAGGCCGCCGACGCCGAAACCGGCGATGGTCTCGGCATCGACGGGCAGGCCGGCGGCGAGCCGTTCGAGCAGCCAGTCGGAGCCCTGTTCCCGGGGCGAACGGGCCGAACCCGGCATGGCTACGACGGTGGCCTTTCCCAGCCGGGCCAGCAGGGTCAGATTGCCGGGATCGACCGGCAGACCGAAATGCTTGACGGTTCCGCCGGCTGCAACGATGGCTGCGGGGACGACGTCGCGCCGGTCCGCGATGGCCGATGCGCCGATCACGGCAATCAGGTCCGCAGCCGCGGCTGCCTGCGCAAGCGCATCGGCAAGTGCGTCTTCGCGGTGTTCCGTCGTTCGGACATGGGTCACGGCCGCACCGATCCGGGCGAGGCGTTCGCGGGTCGAACGCTCGGTCTTCGCCAGCAGGGCCGCGCTTGTGTGGGGCAGCCGGGTCTGGATCAGCGCCGCGGTCTGGGCGCGGTAGGCGGCGATCGATACCGTGCCCGCCGCAGCATCGGCCACCCGTTCGACGTTCCCGGCCGGAGCGCCGAAGGTGATGATCTTGACGGTTGCGACGAGCTGGTCGCGAACCACTGGCGATAATGCCGGTAGAGTCGCCAGGGTGAGCGATTCCGCGATCCGGTTGGCCGCACTGACGCCGGCGGCATCGACCAGGGCCAGGCCGGCGTATCGGGCATACAGGTTGCAGCGGCCGTTCGCGGCCGGCCCGGCGCGCAGGCTGGCCGAGGCGAGAGCGGCGGCTATGCGCGCGGCGGCATCGTTTTCGTCCAGATCGTCCGGATCCAGGCGGGCGACCGCGATTCTGTCGAAGCCGGCGCCCGCAATGGCGGCGAGGTCGTCTTTCGTCAGCCGCCGGCCCTTGGCGAGGCGGCCGGCCGCCGTCCTGACGGCGTGGGCGAGAATGGCGCCTTCGGCCTCCTGTATCGGAACGGAACCGAAATCCATCGTTCCGGTCAGGCGGCTTTCGCCTGCGGTCTGCGAAGCGTCGCCGTAATTTCGCCCATAATCGCGAGGGCTATCTCTGCCGGCGACGTTGCGCCGATGTCGAGGCCGATCGGCCCGCGGATACGGGCGATCTCATCGCTGCCGAAACCCGCCTGCTGCAGCCGCTGGACCCGCGAGGCATGGGTCCGGCGCGAGCCCAGGGAGCCGATATAGAAACAATCGGATCGCAAGGCGCTGTGCAGGGCAGGATCGTCGAGCTTCGGGTCGTGGGTGAGGGTGACGATCGCGGTGCGCGCGTCGGGCTTCAGGGCCGCCAGGGCCTCGTCGGGCCAATCGTCGGTCAGGACAACGCTCGGAAACCGGTCTGCGGTGGCGAATGATCCCCGGGGATCGATAACCGTCACGGCATAGCCGGCAAGCGCGGCGATCGGCGCCAGCGACTGCGCGATATGGACGGCGCCGACGATCAGGAGCCGCAGCGGCGGGTTGAAGACGTGCAGGAAGAGGCGGCGGCCGTCGTTTGTCTCGATCGTCCGGCTCCTGTCGTCGCGCTGCGCGGTGTTGGCGGCGGCGAGCAGGGTTTCGTCGACGCGCACCGGCCCGGCGGCCGTTCCGCCCTCGATCCAGGTCTTTTCGCCGGACGCGAGATCCGTCGCAACGACAACCGGGCGGTGCCCGGCCTTCGCGGCCGCGAGCCTGTCGATCAGGTTCCGGTCCATCTAGTCGAGCCGTTCGACAAACACTTCGACCCGGCCGCCGCAGGCCAGGCCGACCGCCCAGGCGTCCTCGTCCGCAACGCCGAATTCGAGCAGCCGGGGCGCGCCGCTGCGGATGACGTCCTGCGCCTCGGCGACCACCGCGCCTTCGATGCAGCCGCCGGAAACGGAACCGATCATTTCCTGCGCTCCGCTCACTGCGAGCTGGCTGCCGACCGGACGGGGCGACGAACCCCAGGTGTTGACGACCGTGGCGATGGCCACGTCCTTGCCGGCATCCCGCCACGACGCCGCCCGGCGCAACACCTCGTCGCTCGACAGCGTCAGGGTCTCAGCATCGGCAGCCATCGGGTCACGCTCCTGTCCTGCCGGGCTCCGGGCTGGGCGAACGCCGCGCTCAGCTGCTCCAGGCTCTCCAGATTGTGCACGGTACGGAAGTCGTCAACATGGGGCAACATGGCCCGGATACCGGCCGACTTGGGCTCGAACCCCTCGTAGCGCAGCAGGGGATTGAGCCAGATCAGCCGGCGGCAACTGCGGTGCAGCCGATCCATTTCCCGCTCCAACCCGGCGCCGCCGTCCCGGTCCAGCCCGTCCGTAATCAGGAGCACCATGGCGCCCTGACCGAGAGTCCGGCGCGACCACAGTCGATTGAATTCGCCGAGTGTCTGGCCGATGCGCGTGCCGCCGTCCCAGTCCTCGGCGACCTGGCCGATCTTGTCGAGCGCTTCGTCGACATCCTTGTAGCGCAGATACCGTGTGACGTTGGTCAACCTCGTGCCGAACAGGAAGGTGTGCACGCGGTCCCGGTCGTTGGTGACGGCGTGCAGGAAGTGCAGCAGCATGCGCGAATAGCGGCTCATCGATCCGGAGATATCGCACAGGACCACGAGCGGCGGCCGCCGTGTCTTGCGCCGTCTGCGCGCGAGCAGGATGGTGTCTCCGCCGCTGCGCACGCTGCGCCGCAATATCCGGCGCATGTCGATACGCGGACCGGCCGGGTCGGACCGGTAGCGCCGGGTCGCCACCCGCTCCACCGGCAGGCGCATCCGGGCCAGTGCCCGTTTCGCGGCATCGATTTCGGCTTGCGACATCTTCTCGAAATCGCGGCTCTTCAGGACCTCGCGGTCGGTCCAGGTCATCACGGCGTCCAGTTCGACGCGCTCCTGCTCCGGCGCCTGTCCCGCCGCTTCCGCCAGGCCCTTCAGCGCCTCCGCGAGCCGCCGCGACATCTCCTCCCGTTCCTCGTCCGCCGGCGCTTCCGTTGTCGGCAGGATGACGGACATCAACCGTTCCAGCAGCCGCGGATTGCGCCAGAAGACGTGGAAGGCCTGGTCGAACAGGTCGCGCTGGTCGCGGCGGTTCACGAAGACCGCGTGGAGCGTCCAGTAGAAGTCGTCGCGGGTGCCGATACCGACCGCCTCGGCCGCCTCGACCGCCCGGATCACCTGGCCGGGGCCGACCGGCAGGCCGGCGGCGCGCAGCACGCGGGCGAAGTGCATGATATTTTCCGGCAGGCGGCCGCCCGGGTCGCCGCCGTGGCGGGACCGTTCCGGGTCGGGCGGGGTGTCGAACGGCATGGCGGCGCCCGGTCCGGTCTCGCTGTCCTAGGACCCGCGCACCCGGTTGAGGGAGGCTTCGGTGCGAATTTCGTCGAGGATGCGCATGGCTTCGCTGCCGCGGATGCGCTCGATATCGTCCTGGTATTTGAGCAGCGTGCCGAGAGTGGCGTTGAGCGTATCCGGCTCCAGGGCGACGACGTCGAGCTGGGCCAAGGCCTGGGCCCAGTCGATGGATTCGGCGACGCCGGGCAGCTTGAACAGGTCGACATCGCGCAATTTCTGAATGAAGGCCACGACATCCCGGCGTAGCGCCTCGCCGGCTTCTGGCGCCTTCTTGCCGAGGATTTCCAGTTCGCGCTCGGCGTCGGGGTAGTCGACCCAATAGTAGAAGCAGCGCCGCTTCAGGGCGTCGTGGATTTCCCGCGTCCGGTTCGAGGTAATGACGACGACGGGCGGCGTATCGGCGCCGAAGACGCCGATTTCCGGCACGGTGATCTGGAAATCCGACAGAACCTCCAGCAGGAAGGCCTCGAAGGGTTCGTCGGTGCGGTCCAGTTCGTCGATCAGCAGCACCGGCGGACCGCTCTCTCGTGGCTCCAACGCCTGGAGCAGGGGGCGCTTGATCAGGAATTCCTCGGAAAACACGTCCCGGGTGAGGGCCGCCCGTCCGGTCCGGCCGCCGGCATCCCCGGTCGCTTCGGCCAGCCGGATCTCGATCATCTGCCGGGCATAGTTCCACTCATAGACCGCGCTCGAAACGTCCAGCCCTTCGTAACATTGCAGCCGGATCAGGTCGCGGCCGAGGCACCCTGCCAGCACCTTGGCGATTTCCGTCTTGCCGACGCCGGCCTCGCCTTCGAGGAACAGCGGCCGGCCGAGCTTCAGCGCCAGATAGAGGGCCGTCGCCAGCGACCGATCGGCGACATAGGCGCCGGCGGCGAGCAATCTCTCGGTCGCATCGACGGATTCGGGCAGGGCGGTTATTTTTGACATGCTCATTCCAGAACGGAACACGGTCGGCAGCCCGTCTTGCTGCCACGAAATTTGAGCATTCGTTCGGCAGAGACGGGAGATGTTCGAGCGGCGCACACTTCGGCGCGGAGGTTACGACTCCTGCCTCCGTCGGTAACGAGCCTGTCTCCGGCACTTGAGCCGCCGATCAAGGTCCGTACCGTTCGGTCAACGCATGCCCGATACGGTGTTTTCTCCCGAAAAACAAGAAGTAAGAGCAGCCGTTTCACCCTCCCCGTGAATGGGGAGGGTGCTGCGGGCAAAGGCAGGCTATCCCGCCTTCGCCACGGCGCGCTTGGCCATCACCGTGACGAGATGGGCACGGTATTCGGCGCTGGCGTGGATGTCCTCGTTGAGGCCGTCGGCGGAGATGCCGATGCCCGCCACTGCATCGGCCGACCAGTTCGCGGCGAGGGCGGCTTCCATCTCCGCAACCCGGAACACGCACGGGCCGGCGCCGGTCACCGCAACCCGGACGCCGTCTGCCGCCTGAGCGACGAAGACGCCGACGATGGCGTAGCGCGAGGCCGGGTTCGGGAACTTCATGTAGGCGGCCTTGCCGGCCCTCGGGAACGAAACCGACGTGACGATCTCGTCCTGCCCCAGCGCCGTCTCGAACAGGCCGGTGAAGAAGTCGTCCGCCGCGATGTTCCGCTTGTTGGTCTGCACGGTGGCGCCGAGGCCGACAAGGGCGGCCGGATAATCCGCGGCCGGATCGTTGTTGGCGATCGAGCCGCCGATCGTCCCGCGGTTGCGCACCTGCGGGTCGCCGATGTGGCTCGCCAGGTCGGCCAGGGCCGGGATGGCCGCCGCCACGTCCGCGGATGCAGCGACCGCGGCATGCCGGGCCAGGGCGCCGACGGTCACGCCGTTGCCGTCGACCGCAATACCGTCCAGGCCGCCGACGCCGTTCAGGTCGACGACGGTCGTCGGTGCGGCGAGCCTCTGCTTGAGCGTCGGGATATACGTCATCCCGCCGGCGAGCAGCTTTGCCTCGTCGTCTGCGCCGACAATGCCGGCCGCTTCATCGACGCTGCCGGCCTTCTTGTACTCGAAATTGTACATGGATTGGTTCCTTCCTGCCCGGGTGCGGGCCCGGTCCGTTCCGATTCGATGAATTCAGCCTGTCCCGCCGCGTCTATGCCGCTGCGTCCTGAATGGCCTGCCAGACGCGCAACGGGGTTGCCGGCATTTCGATATGGCCGACGCCGACATCGCGCAGCGCGTCGTGCACCGCGTTCATGACCGCCGCTGGCGCCGCGATGGCCCCGGCCTCGCCGCAACCCTTCACGCCGAGGGGGTTGAGCGGGGACGGTACGCCGTTGAAGCCGACATCGTAGTTCGGCACGTCGTCGGCGCGGGGCATGGTGTAGTCCATGTAGGAACCGCTGATCAGCTGGCCGGCACTGTCGTAAACCGCATGCTCCAGCACGGCCTGGCCGATTCCCTGGCCGATCCCGCCATGGACCTGGCCCTCGACGATCAGCGGGTTGATCACCACGCCGAAATCGTCAACGGCAGCGTATTTGTCGATCGCGACCGAGCCGGTTTCCGGATCGATCTCGACTTCGCAGATATGCGTGCCGGCCGGGAAGGAGAAGTTGAGCGGATCGTAGAACGCCGATTCTTCCAGCCCCGGCTCCAGGCCCTCCGGATAGTTGTGCGGCACATAGGCGGTGAAGGCGACCTCGGCGATGTTCATCGCCTTGTCGGTGCCCTTGACCGTGAAGTTGCCGCCGGTGAACTCGATATCGTCCTCCGACGCCTCAAGGGCGTGGGCGGCGATCTTCCGTCCTTTCTCGATGATCTTGTCCGCGGCCTTCACAATGGCCGAGCCGCCGACGGCGGCCGAACGGGAACCGTAGGTGCCCATGCCGAACGGCGTCTTGGCGGTATCGCCGTGAATGACGTCGACCTGGTCGTAGGGCACGCCGAGCTTGTCCGCGACGATCTGGGCATAGGCCGTTTCGTGGCCCTGACCGTGGGTGTGGCAGCCTGTGAGCAACTGGACGTTACCCGTTGGATTGAAACGGATACTCGCCGATTCCCAGAGACCCACACCGGCGCCTAGAGACCCGA
This sequence comes from Rhodospirillaceae bacterium, assembly GCA_011523655.1. Taxonomy (GTDB): domain Bacteria; phylum Pseudomonadota; class Alphaproteobacteria; order Bin65; family Bin65; genus Bin65. Next base: position 25,040 of record WTGH01000067.1, on the reverse strand, counting down.
CAGCCGCCGATGGCGCAACGCCGCACGCCTCGATATAGGAGGAGAAGCCGACGCCGCGCAGCTTGCCGTTGGCTTTCGATTCCGCCTTGCGGGCCTGGAAACCGCCGTAGCCGGCAAGATCCAGCGCCTGGTCCATCGAACCGGCGAAATCGCCGCAATCGTACTGCATGATGACCGGCGTCTCGTAGGGGAAGGCGTCGCCGGGCACGAAGTTGATCCGGCGCAGCTCGGCCGGGTCCCGGCCGGTCTCGTTCGCCGCCGTCTCGACCAGCCGTTCGACGACATAGGCGGCTTCCGGCCGCCCGGCGCCGCGATAGGCATCGACCGGCGCGGTGTTGGTAAAGACCGTCTTGACATTGCAGTAGATGCCGCCGGTCGTGTACTGGCCGGCCAGCAGCGTGCCGTAGAGATAGCTCGGCACCGCCGAGGAGAAGGTCGAGAGATAGGCCCCCATATTGGCGATGGTTTCGACCCGCATGGCGAGGAACTTGCCGCCGGAGTCGAGCGCCAGCTCCGCCTTGGTGACGTGATCGCGGCCATGGGCGTCCGCAATGAAGCTCTCGCTGCGTTCCGCCGTCCACTTGATCGGCCTGCCGATCCGGGCGGAAGCCCAGGTTGCCACGACTTCTTCGGCGTAGATGAAGATCTTGGAGCCGAAACCGCCGCCGACGTCGGGCGCCACCACGCGCAGCTTGTGCTCCGGGGCGAGGCCGTGGAACGCCGACATCACCAGCCGGTGGACATGCGGGTTCTGGGACGCGATGAAGAGGGTGTATTCGCCGGTGCCGTCATCGTATTCGGCCACGCAGGCCCGCGGCTCCATGGCGTTGGGCACCAGGCGGTTGTTGGAGAATTCCAGCGACGTCACATGGGCCGCACCGTCGAACACGGCATCGATGGCGGCCTTGTCGCCGAGCGCCCATTCATAGCAGAGGTTGTCCGGCGCCTCTTCGTGGATCTGCGGCTGGCCGGCAGCCATGGACCGGGCCGGGTCGGCAACGGCGTCCAGCAGGCCATAGTCGACTTCGACGGCCGCGCCGGCATCCTTGGCCTGCTCCAGGGTATCGGCGATCACGACGGCGACGGCGTCGCCGACATAGTTCACCTTGCCGACAGCCAGCGCCGGGTGCGGCGGCGCCTTGTGCGGCTCGCCGTTCACATCGGTGATGGCCCAGCCGCAGATCAGCGGTCCGACATCGGCCATGTCTTCGCCGACGAAGATGCCGCGCACGCCGGGCATCGCCCGGGCGGCATCGGTGTTGACGCCGTTAAGCGTCGCATGGGCATGGGGCGAACGCACGAAATAGGCGTGGGTCTGCCCCCTGCGGTTGATATCGTCGGTATAGTGACCCTGACCGGTCACGAAACGGCGATCTTCGCGGCGCGCGACTGCAGCGCCGATGCCTTGCTCGGTCATGAATTCCTCACTGCGCTCGAATTGGTCCTGTCCATTCTGGGACGATCCGGATTGCGTCGGTTCGCGTCTGGAACGATCCGGCGGGCGCTAGCCGCGCATCGCCCGGGCGCCGGCGTCGATGGACTTGACGATATTGTGGTAGCCGGTACAGCGGCACAGATTGCCTTCCAGCCACTCGCGGATGTCCCGTTCGCTGGGATCCGGGTTGTTCTTCACAAGGTCGAGCGCGCTCATGATCATGCCCGGCGTGCAGAAACCGCACTGCAAGCCGTGGTTTTCGTGGAACGCCTGCTGCATCGGGTGCAGCGTGTCGCCGTCGGCGACGCCCTCGATCGTCTTGACCTCCGCGCCTTCGGCCTGGACCGCCAGCAACGTGCAGGCCTTGACCGATTCGCCGTCGACATGGACGACGCAAGCGCCGCACTGGCTGGTGTCGCAGCCGACATGGGTGCCGGTGAGACCCAGCTGTTCGCGCAGCATCTGCACCAGCAGGGTGCGCGGCTCGACGTCGGCGGAAACGGCCTCGCCGTTAACCGTCAACGAGACAGATACAGTCATGAAGCGCTTCTCCCAGAAACACGTTTCACAGATTTCACCGCGGGGTGCGGACAGGCGCTTTCCGGCGCCTGCCCCGTCGACCGCCGTGGACCACTGGCATTAGTCTATTGCGGGGGCGGGTAGCGTCAAGCCGCGAATGGCGGGAAACGCCGCGGCAAAGCCTGCCCCGGTCAGGAAGAGACCGGCGCCCGGTCGACGGCCAGAAGGAGGAGGACGAGGGCGGCGGCGAGCAGGGGAATCCAGACCCGGCCGGACAGGCCGGGCCGGGCCGGGACGTCGCGGTCGGGAGGTTCGGCGCCATCGGCTGCGGGCGGTGGTTTGTCGGGCATGGTTGCGGCTGCTGCTTTCCGGGCGGGTTCCCGGCCCCGGAGATCTGTGGGGAGATTTGTGGGGCGATTTGCGGATTGTGCCGGGCCACCCTAGGCGCTTTTCTGCCGGTCGGGAACGGGCGGAGGCGCGCGGCTCCGGCAGCCCCGGAATCGTGCGATTCACGCCTCTGTCGCGAAGATGCGGACGATGACAGCAAACGCCAAGGCAGGTAACGCCAGGCACGCCCATTGCCTGCTCACGACGGCGCAGATGGCCGCCGCCGACCGTGCGGCGATTGCAGCCGGCACGCCGGGCATCGACCTGATGGAGGCGGCCGGGGCGGCGGTTGCGCGCGAAATCCGCCTGCGCTGGCGGCCCCGGCCGGCCGCAGTCCTGTGCGGGCCGGGCAACAACGGCGGCGACGGCTTTGTAATTGCACGTCTTTTGCTCGAAGCGGGATGGCCCGTCTCGGTGTTTCATGCGCCGCGTCCGGAACGGCTGGGCGGCGACGCCCGGACCGCCTTCGAGCGGTGGACCGAGGCGGCCGGTGCCGGCGGGATTTCTGCCGAAACCTCCGAATGGGCAGCGGAAGGCCTCGAAGGCCTCGAAGGCCTCGACCGGGCCGGGCTGATCGTCGATGCCCTGTTCGGCGCCGGCCTGACCCGGACGGTATCCGGCACGGCGGCAGAACTGCTCGTCCGGACGGCAGAACGGCGCCAACGCGGCGGCGTGCCGGTCGTTGCCGTCGATGTGCCGAGCGGCGTGGACGGCGACAGCGGCGCCTGCCGCGGGCCGGTCGCGCCGGCCGACCTTACCGTCACCTTCTTCCGCGCCAAACCGGGCCACTTTCTGCTGCCGGGCGGGGAGATGTGCGGCGCCCTGGCGGTCCACGACATCGGCATTGCGGATGGCGTGCTGGACGCGATCGCGCCGAATGTCGTCGTCAATGCGCCCGCCCTGTGGCGAAACGCTGTGCGGCCGCCGTCGCCAGGGGACCACAAATATACCCGCGGCCATGTCTTGGTCGTTGCCGGGGAAATGCCCGGGGCGTCTGTGCTGGCGGCGCGCGCGGCCGTGCGGTCCGGCGCCGGCATGGTGACGGTCGGCTGGTTTTCCGACGACGATGCGGCGGTCCGGCCATTCTTCGATGCGCAGCTCCCGGCAGCCTTTCTGCGGCGGGAACTGGGCGGAATCGAATATCTGGGGCAATTCTGCCGCGATCGGAAGGTGCAAGTAATACTTGCCGGTCAGGGGTTCGGCCGCACTGCCGGACGGCAGCGAAAACTGGTCGAGATCGCCCGGTTGCCGCCGGATTGTATACTGGATGCCGATGCAATATCCGCCGTTGTATCCACTATGGGCGGCGAATCCGGACCGGTGAGCGCAGGAACGGTCCTGACGCCCCATAGCGGCGAATTTGCCCGGATCGCCGGGCCGGACGATGCCGGCGCCGGCAAGGTGGAGCGGACGCGCCGCGTCGCCGAAAGAGCCGGTGCGACGGTCGTTCACAAGGGCTACGACACGGTGATCGCAGCACCGGACGGACGGGTCGCGATCAACGCCAACGCCTTGCCGAGCCTCGCAACGGCGGGAACCGGCGACGTCCTGGCCGGCGTTGTCGCGGGCCTGCGCGCCCAGGGGATGCCGCCGTTCGAGGCGGCCTGCGCCGCGGTGTGGTGCCATGCCGAGGCCGCCCGGCTGTACGGGCCCGGCCTTTTGGCCGACGATCTTCCGGACCGGCTGCCGGAAGCCGCGTCCGCCGCATTCGGCCGGGAACGGTCCCGATAGGGCGCCGCGCCGCAAGCCGCCGCGCCGGTCCGCGGGTCCGGCCGCTTTTGTCGGCGGTATATTGTATGCAAAACAGCGAAATACAGGGTCAAGTCCTTCCCGGGACTTGACTTCTCCAGGTTTCGGAATCGATCCCCGCGCTTCATTCAGCTTTTTCGAACGTGGTGTTTCGTTTTCCGGCATTCCTGGCGCCGTCTTCAACGCTATTTGGGCGTTACTCCAATTCGTATCTTCACTACGGGAGCGGCACTTGCACGCGCCGGCGTATCGGCACGGCGTTGCCGCCGGCCGGCGCGCGGCCACGATTTCTTTCTGCAGCCCGGCCCGAATCGGCATAGACTGGCCGCCGTCCGGAATCCGTACCGTTCGGGGAACGGAGCATTGCGATGGTGTCTGTACCCGATCCGATGCCGGCGGCAACGGCCGCGCCCGACCCGCTGCGCCTGCTGCGCGCGCTCGAGCGCAAGGTGTTGTGGCTGTCGAGCTGGACGATCCATCACGCGAACCACATCCGGCCGAACCGGGACGGGCTGAAGGTCGGCGGCCACCAGGCCTCCAGCGCATCGGTCGCGACCATCCTGACCGCGCTCTATTTCGATATTCTCCGGCCCGAGGACCGGGTCGCGGTCAAGCCGCACGCCAGCCCGGTCTTTCACGCCATCCAGTATCTGCTGGACCGGCAGAGTCTCGAAAACCTGAAGAATTTCAGGGCGTTGGGCGGTGCGCAATCCTATCCTTCGCGCACCAAGGACGCCGACGACGTCGACTTTTCGACCGGTTCGGTCGGCCTCGGTGCGGCGATGACGAGCTTCGCCGCCCTGGTCCAGGACTATCTGCACGTCAAGGACCGGCTCCCGGCCGGGCAGCCGCGCGGGCGCATGGTCTCGGTCGTCGGCGACGCCGAACTGGACGAGGGCAATGTCTACGAAGCGCTGCTCGAAGGCTGGAAGCACGATATCCGCAACGTCTGGTGGGTGATCGATTACAACCGCCAGAGCCTCGATTCGACCATCACCGACCAGCTCTACAGCCGCTTCGACCAGCTGTTCGAAGCGATGGGCTGGCGCGTCGTGACGGCGAAATACGGCTCGTTGCTGGAAGCGGCGTTCCGGCGGCCCGGCGGCGGCGCCCTGCGCGCGTGGATCGACAGCTGCCCGAACTCGCTCTATGCGGCGCTGTGCTACAAGGGCGGCGCGCTGGCCCGCGGCGCGCCGGACGACGGCCGCACGAAGGGATGGCGCGAGCATCTGTTGGCCGACCTGGGCGACGAGCGCGGCATCCGGGCATTGCTCGGCGAACTGGACGACGCCGGCCTGCAGCGGCTGATGACCAATCTGGCCGGCCATGACATGGCGACCGTGCGGTCGATGTTCCGCGCCGTCGGCGACGACCGTCCGACCTGCTTCATCGCCTACACCATCAAGGGTTTCGGCCTGCCGTTCGAAGGCCACAAGGACAATCATGCCGGGTTGATGAACGAGGCGCAAATCTTTGGATTCAGGGAAGAATCCGGTATCGCGCCGGGCGAGGAATGGGACCGGTTCGCCGGGCTCGACGTCGATCCCGAAGACCTTCGCGCCTTTTTCGATTCGGTTCCGTTCGCAGCGCGCTACCCGAGGCGCACATCCGCACCGCCGGTTCCGGTGCCGGATATCGAAATCCCGAAGCCGGCCGGGCAGGGCGGCGCATTGTCGACCCAGGCGGCATTCGGCCGGATCCTCGACGGCCTGGCGCGGGGCGACGAACCGCTGGCGGACTGCATCGTTACGACCTCGCCGGACGTCACGGTCTCGACCAATCTCGGCGCCTGGGTGAACCGGCGCGGCATCTTCGACCGGCGCGACCGGGGCGACACCTTCCGGGACGAGAAGGTCGTCAGCGCCCAGCAATGGCGCCAGTCGACCGAAGGCCAGCATATCGAGCTCGGCATTGCCGAAAACAACCTGTTCATCCTGCTGGCGGCGCTCGGCCTGTCCCACGAAACCTTCGGGGCGCGCCTGCTGCCGATCGGCACGCTCTACGACCCCTTCATCCAGCGCGGCCTCGATGCGCTGAACTATGCCTGCTACCAGGGCGCCCGTTTCCTGTTGGTCGCGACGCCCTCGGGCGTGACGCTGGCGCCCGAAGGCGGCGCCCATCAGTCCGTCGGCACGCCGCTGATCGGCATGGCGCAGGACGGTCTGGCCGCGTTCGAGCCGGCATTCGCCGACGAACTGGCGGTTTTGATGGCCTGGTCCTTCGATTACCTGCAACGGGACGGTTCGGTCGACCGCGGCCGGCGTTGGCTGCGCGACGCCCAGGGCGGCAGCGTCTACCTGCGCCTCTCGACCCGGGCGCTTGCCCAGCCGGACCGGGCGGTCGACGATGCGCTGCGGCGGAACATCGTCGACGGCGCCTATTGGCTGAAAGCGCCGGCCGGCGGGGCGGAGTTGGCCCTCGTCTACACCGGCGCGGTCGCCCCGGAGGCCATGGCCGCCTGGGAGGCGCTCGCCGAGGACATCCCCGGCGCCGGCCTGCTGGCGGTCACGTCCGCCGACCGGCTGAACGCCGGCTGGGCCGCGGCCCAGCGCGCGCGCCAGTCCGCCGCGCCGATGACCGGAAGTTCGCCGCCTAATGCCCTGTCCCATATCGAGAATCTTCTCGCGCCTCTGGCGCCGGATGCCGGGCTGGTCACGGTGCTGGACGGCCACCCGGCGACCCTGAGCTGGCTCGGCGCGGTCTACGGCCACCGCACCCACAGCCTCGGCGTCGAGCATTTCGGGCAATCGGCGGACATTCCCGACCTCTACCGCGCCCACCGCATCGATACCGACGCCATCCTCGACGCCTGCGCCAAAATCGGTCTGGAACGGCTGGCCGGCTGACGCTACGCCTCCCTGCGTTCCGGCGTCAGGGCTGGCGACAGGGCCGGCGAGAGGGCCGCAGCAGGGAAGGCGTCCATGGCAATTCAGGCGGTGATCTGGGATTTCGGCGGGGTGCTGACCGACAGCCCGTTCGTCGCCTTCAACCGCTTCGAGGCGGAACGCGGCCTGCCGCGGGATTTTTTGCGAACCGTCAACGCACAAAACCATCTGGACAACGCCTGGGCCCGGTTCGAGCGCAGCGCCATCGGCCTGGACGAATTCGACGCCGCCTTCCGCGCCGAAAGCGCCGCGCTCGGCCATCCGGTCGGCGGTCGGGAGGTCATTGCCTTGCTGGCCAGGCGGTTGCGCCCCGAAATGGTGGCCGCGCTCAAGGCCTGCAAGGCGCGGCTCAAGGTCGGCTGCATCACCAACAACGTCGCCGCCGGCGAAGGCCCGACCATGGTTCTCGGCGACGGGGATGAGGGGGACGGCGGGGGCGGCGCCGCGCTCGCCGCCGAGGTCGCCCGGGTCTTCGCCCTGTTCGACCATGTGATCGAGAGCAGCAGGGCCGGCCTGCGCAAGCCCGATCCGTGCATCTACCGGATGGCCTGCGACGCGCTTGGTGTAATTCCGGAAAACGCGGTTTATCTCGATGATTTGGGCATCAATCTTAAACCTGCACGCGAAATGGGCATGACCACGATCAAGGTCGCAGACCCCGATACCGCGCTGGCCGAACTGGAAGCCGCGGTGGGCTTCCCGGTGCGCTGAGGCCCGGCTGCCGGCCGGTTGCCGTTTTTATACGACCGTTCAATCCTGAACACTCCGCGCCAAAGACCGTAGCGTATGGAGGGTTTCGTACGCCGCCTCCAGCCCGGCGCCGTTTTCCTCTATTCCCTCCCCGTCATTCCGGCCGGAGCGGCCTGTCCTCCGTTTCCCGCCCCGTCATATCGACCGGAGCCCCGGCCCCCCGGCCGGGGCGGAGCGGAGATATCTTTCCCGCGCGGTGCAACGTCCAAAGCGCTGAACCGGAAAGATTTCTCCACTCACTTCGTTCGGTCGAAATGACGGGAATGGATGGTGCGGGTGTCATGAATTGTCAGGATATGTCAGGATTTGTCATGGTCCGGTTCCTCCCCGCGGCAGGGGCGCACCCAGTCGAATTCGGCGAGATACATCCCGGCGGTCCGGTTCTCCAGGTGCGGACGGGTGCGGGCGAGCTCCTTGAGATAGTCCTGTTCCTCTTCGGCGGCGCGCCGCTCGATGGCGCAGGGCTCCCCGGCGGGCGGCAGGATGCCGACGGCGCCCGGCATGTCCCCGGTCCAGCGTTCTTCGGGATCCGCGTCCCGGTCCTGCCGATCGGCCGCCGCGGCCGCCCTGGCCTCCTCGGCGCTTCCGCCGTCGTCGGCCTTGTGCTCGTCCGTGAAGAACGGGAAGAATGGCCTGTCGGGCACGACGGGTACGCTGGCCGGCCCGCGGGCGCCGCTCTCCGCCTCCGTCGGCAGCAGGCCGGCCCGGTGTAAGGATATGTCAGGATTTGTCGGGACCGGGGCGCCCGGTGGGCTGTCCGCCACGCTGTCCGGCATCGGCGCATCCGCGGCGGGATGCAAGGTCCCGTGTAAGGAAATGTCACGATTCGTCATGGCGGGCGCGGGCCTGCGGTTCATCCGAACCGGAGTGCGGGGCCGGCGCTCCTCGACCGTGGCGTGCAGGCGCTGGGCCGTCGCCAGCCAGGCCGCCTCGTCGAAATCCGGGCGCCGCTCCAGGGCCCTGCGGCTCGCCCGGTGGGCGGCAAGCGCCCGCTCGGTCCGGTGCCGGCCCCGGCGCACCGCTTCGGCGATGGGGCCCTCGGCCCCGTCAACCGGCCTCTCCCCAACCTCTTCTCCCGGCACGTCTATGGGCAGCGGCCACAGGCCGGTGCGCCGGTGGGCGCTGCGCCGGTCGAGGCCGGACAGGTCGGCCTGCAATTTGATGACCCGGAGCATGAGCGACGCCGAGCCCTTCTCCACCGCCGCGTCCCAGGCCTGCTCGAGCCGGCCGAGCAGGATCTGCGCCTCCTCGCGCTCGACCCCCTGCCACGCCGCCCGGATGGCCCGCACCCGCGCGGCGATAGCGGGCCGCTCCAGCAGCTCGTGCCCGGTCTGGCGCGCCGAGCCTGCGGCATAGCCGGCATCCCGCGCCGCCCCGGCGGCATTGCCGGCCGCGGCGTAGTGGCGGCAGAACTCCTCCTGCCGCTGGGTGAGGGGCGGCGGAGCGGCGGTTTCCGCTACGGACGCGGTATGGGCGGGGGACTCGATCATGGTGTCGTCCTTTTGTTCGATAAATGTTCTTTTTGAAGATATAGGAAAATAGACGAGAATTGCAAGCATAATGTTCATTAATTCCAATCAATCCGACCGGTCATATCGACCGGAGCGGCCGCAAGGCCGCGAAGCGGAGATATCTTTCAACTTGGATGCAAGGTCCGTAGCACCGCGGCTGAAAGATTTCTCCGCTCGCTGCGCTCAGTCGAAATGACGGGTCGGGAAGGGCAGCGACGGCCGCTCCGGTCGGGACGACGGGTTGGAGCAGGGGCGCGGCGACCGCCCGCGCCGGAATGACGGAGGGAAGCGCGGGCGCGCCGCCCTACGAAAACGCCTGAATGCCCGTCTGCGCCCGGCCGAGGATCAGGGCGTGGACGTCGTGGGTGCCTTCGTAGGTGTTGACCGTCTCCAGGTTCATCACATGGCGGATGACGCCGAACTCGTCGGCGATGCCGTTGGCGCCGTGCATGTCGCGGGCCGTGCGGGCGATGTCCAGCGCCTTGCCGCAATTGTTGCGCTTGACCAGCGAGATCGCTTCCGGCGACAGGCTGCCGTCGTCGAACATGCGGCCGACGCGCAGGGCGGCCTGGAGGCCGATGGCGATCTCGGTCTGCATGTCGGCAAGCTTCTTCTGGACCAGCTGGGTCGCGGCGAGCGGACGGCCGAACTGCTTGCGGTCCAGCGTATACTGCCGGGCGGCGTGCCAGCAGAACTCCGCTGCGCCCATCGCACCCCAGGCGATGCCGTAACGCGCCCGGTTGAGGCAGCCGAACGGGCCGGCGAGCCCGGCGACGTTGGGCAGCAGGTTTTCGTGCGGCACCTCGACATCGTCCATGACGATCTCGCCGGTGAGCGAGGCGCGCAGCGAGAACTTGCCCTCGATCTTCGGCGCCGACAGGCCGTCCATGCCCTTTTCGAGGATAAAGCCGCGGATCGCGCCGTCGTCGGTCTTGGCCCAGACGACGAAGACATCGGCGATCGGCGAGTTGGTGATCCACATCTTGGAGCCGGTGAGGCGCCAGCCGTCCGCCGTCTCGACGGCGCGGGTCTTCATCGAGCCGGGGTCCGAGCCATGGTCCGGCTCGGTCAGGCCGAAACAGCCGACCCATTCGCCGGTCGCCAGCTTCGGCAGGTATTTCATGCGCTGTTCTTCGGTGCCGTATGCGTGGATCGGGTGCATGACCAGCGAGGACTGGACGCTCATCGCCGAGCGGTAGCCACTGTCGACCCGCTCGACCTCGCGCGCAACCAGGCCGTAGACGACATAGCTCATGCCGGCGCAGCCGTAGCGCTCCGGCAGGGTGGCGCCGAGCAGGCCGAGTGCGCCGAACTCGGTCATGATCTCCCGGTCGAAGCGCTCGTGGCGGAACGCCTCCAGCACCCGCGGCTGGAGCTTTTCCCGGCAATACTGCCGCGCCGTCTGCTGCACCATCCGCTCGTCCTCGGTGAGCTGGCTGTCGAGCAGGAAGGGATCGTCCCACTGGAAGGGCGGATGGGTGTTCTGCGGAACCTTGGCGATCTGGCGCGGCGGCAGGGCGATGTTCATGGCGGGCTCGGCTTCGTGAGGGCGGGCCAGAGGGACGCGCCCGTTCGGGGCGGCGCAACCGGCTCGGTGCGCGGAGAGTTTAGGATTGCCCGGCCGGCCGGAAAAGGGGCCGGGCGGCGCAGGTCCGGCGAAGACGTTCCAACGATGCGTTGCAGTGCCGCGCCGCCGGGCCGGTTCAGGCGGCCTCGGACTTGTCCGGCGTCCGGGATGGGGGCGGTTCGGGCAGGGGCGTCAGGTCGCGGCGCATGAACATGGCCTCCAGCAGGCCCTCGATGCGCGCCACCCGTTCGCGCAGTTCGCCCACCTCGTCGCGCAGGGCGTCGATCTTGGCGTTCATCTCGTCGCGCAGGGCGTCGATCTTGCCGTTCATCTCGTCGCGCAGGGCGCGGATGTCCTGCCGCAGCCAGGCGAACAGGCCGATGATCAATGCCCCGAGCGCGATGAAACCGGCAAGATCGGAATCCATGAAGGCAATCCTAACGGGGACGCACTGCACTGTCCACACGCGGCTGCGGGGCGGCCCGGACCTACCCGGCCGCGCGCAGCCGGTCGAACCCGGCCTCCAGGTCGGCGATCAGGTCGTCGGGGTTTTCCAGCCCGATATGGAAGCGCAGGCAGGGGCCGGCGGCGCGCCATTCGGTAACGGTGCGGTAGCCCGTCGGGTCGAAGGGCAGGACCAGGCTTTCGTAGCCGCCCCAGCTCGCGCCGAGGCCGAAATGTTCCAGATGGTCGACCATGGCGGCGATCTGGGCTTCGCTGGCCGGCTCGAGGATCACCGAGAACAGGCCGGACGCGCCGGAAAAGTCGCGCTTCCAGAGGGCATGGCCCGGATCGTCCGGCAGGGCCGGGTAGAGCACGCGGTTCACTTCCGGCCGCTGCTGGAACCATTGCGCGACCCGCAGGGCGTTCGCTTCGTGCTGCTTCAGGCGCACCGCCAGGGTGCGCAGCCCGCGCAGGCCGAGATAGCACTCCTCGGAACCCGGGCAACTGCCCACGGAATTTGCGGTAATCTTCACTTTCTCGAACAGCTCGGCGCGCATGCTGACGACGCCCAGCATGGCGTCCGAATGGCCGACCAGATATTTCGTGGCGGCATTCACCGAGAGGTCGACGCCGAAATCCAGGGGCTTGAAGAAGAAAGGCGTCGCCCAGGTATTGTCGATCCCCGTCGTGACGCCGCGCTCCCGGGCGACTGCGGCGATCGCGGGAATGTCCTGCATCTCCATGGTCTGCGAGCCCGGCGCCTCGAGCCAGATCAGGCTTGTGTCGTCGCGGATCAGGTCGGCGATGCCGGCGCCGATCGCCGGGTCGTAGTAGGTCGCTCCGACGCCGAAGGGCTTGAGGAAATTTTCGGCCAGCTTGCGCACGGGCTGATAGGCGTTGTCCGGCACCAGCATATGGTCGCCACCCTTGACGACCGAGAGGATGGCGGCGGCGCAGGCGGCCATGCCGGACGACACGGCGACGGCCCGGTCGGCATTCTCCAGCGCGGCGACCGCCTCCTCGAACGCCTTGGTCGTCGGCGTGCCGAAGCGGCCGTAGACCACATCGTCGAAGATGCGGTTACGGACGTCCCGCCATTCGGCCAGCGACCGGCGGACGATCGTGGAAGCGCGGTAGACCGGCGGGTTGACCGCGCCGAAATGCTGCTCCGGATGGCGGCCGGCGCTGACGATCCTGGTTTCTGTCTTCATGGCCGACCCCAGTGAAACCGCATAGTTAACCCTTTGATATAAATAAACATTGTAACGAAATTGCGATGGCAGCCCGCTTGCAAAGAGCGCCGAGGCATGTTCTATAGGTATTTCAGGTCCGGGTGCGCGTCGGCATTTGGCCGCGTGGCGCAAAAGTGTGAAGTGCAAATCCGGGCCGGTTAGGGCAAACTCGGCCCACAGGTTCGAAGCGAAACGCAAGCCGCTCGATCCGCCATCAGCAAACCCAGGGAGCTACGATGAAAACAATTCTCAAAACCGCCGTTTCCGCAGCAGCGGCATGTCTCATCGCGGGCGCGGCCCAGGCTGCGACTCTCGACGACATCAAGAAGGCCGGCGTGCTCAAATGCGGCATCAACACCGGCCTGCCCGGTTTCGCCTACACCGACGACAAGGGCAAGTGGACCGGCTTCGACGTCGCCTACTGCCGCGCCCTGTCGGCGGCCGTCTTTGGCGATCCCGACAAGGTGAAATACGTCAACCTGACCGGCAAGAACCGGTTCCCCGCGCTTGCCGCCGGGGAAATCGACGTGCTGTCGCGCAACACGACGTGGACCTTCTCGCGCGACGTCGATCTCGGCTTCACCTTCATCGGCGTCAGCTACTATGACGGCCAGGGCTTCATCGGCCGCAAGGCGCTGGGCGTGAAGTCGGCCAAGGAGCTCGACGGCGCCTCGGTCTGCATCCAGACCGGCACGACGACCGAGCTCAACCTGGCGGACTTCTTCCGGGTCAACAAGATCAAGTATGAGCCGGTTCCGATCGAGACCAACGAGGAAGCCCGCAAGGCCTATGTCGCCGAGCGGTGCGACGTCTACACGACCGACGCCTCGGGCCTGGCCGCGACCAAGACCACGTTCGCGAAGCCGAGCGACCACATGGTGTTCCCCGAGATCATCTCGAAGGAGCCGCTGGGGCCGCTGGTGCGCCAGGGCGACGACCAGTGGGCCGACATCGCGCGCTGGACGCTCAACGTGCTGATCAACGCCGAGGAATACGGCGTCACCTCAGCCAACGTCGACAAGCTGGCCGCGAAAGCCACCGACAATCCCGAGGTCAACCGGATGCTCGGGACCGAGGGCTCGCTCGGCGCCATGCTGGGTCTGCGCAAGACCTGGGCGGTCGACGTGATCAAGGCGGAAGGCAACTACGCCGAGATCTTCGACCGGTATCTCGGCACCAAGACGCCGCTCGGCCTCGCACGGGGCCTGAACGCGCTCTATACGAACGGCGGAATCCTCTACTCACCGCCGATGCGCTGATCGCTGAAATCAGCCGGGGTGTCCGGGCCGGCCGCGCGGCCCGGACACCCCGTTTGCTTCCGTCCCCCGATCCCGCGGCACAAAGGCACCGGCAGCTGACATGGCCCAGAACGCATCCGCCCGGCTGACCGGCCGTCCCGGATGGCAGCGCCTTTGGTCCGACGAGCGTACGCGCGGCCTGATCTACCAGCTTCTGGTCGTCCTCGGCCTGGCGCTGGTCGTCGCCTTCATCGTTTCCAACACGATCGCCAACCTGCAGCGCGCCGGGCTCGCCTCGGGGTTCGGCTTCCTGTTCGACCAGGCCTTCTTCGACATCAATCAGCGCCTGATCGAATACAGCTCGACCTCGACCTTCGGCCGCGCGCTGATCGTCGGCATGCTCAACACGGTGCTCGTCTCGGCGATGGGAATCGTCGCCGCGACGGCGATCGGCTTCGTCGCCGGGATCCTGCGCCTGTCGCCCAATTTCCTGCTGAGCCGGATGGTCGGCGCCTATGTCGAGATCACCCGCAACGTGCCGCTGCTGCTGCAGATCATCTTCTGGTGGGTCCTGCTCAGCGGCCTGCCCAAGGTGCGGGATAGCCTGTCGATCGGCGATTCCGTCTTTCTCAGCAACCGCGGCGTGCGCCTGCCGGCGCCGCTGTTCGAACCCGGCTTCGAATGGGTCGCCGGGGCCGCCCTGGCCGGGATCGTTGCGGCGGTTTTCGTCGCGCGCTGGGCGCGGCGGCGCCAGGAAATATCCGGTCAGCGCTTTCCCGTCGGCTGGGCCGGGCTGGCGCTGATCGCCGGCCTGCCGGTTCTGGTCTATCTGTCCGCCGGCTCGCCGCTCGCCTGGGACGTGCCCGAGCCGACCCGGTTCAACTTCCGCGGCGGCTTCAACGTGACGCCGGAACTGGTCGCGCTGTGGATCGCGCTGTCGACCTACACCGGCGCCTTCATCTCGGAAATCGTGCGCGCCGGAATCCTGTCGGTCAGCAAGGGCCAGACGGAAGCGGCGGGCGCCCTGGGGCTGCGGCCCGGCCAGACCATGCGGCTGGTCGTGATCCCGCAGGCGCTCAGGGTCATCATCCCGCCGCTGACCAGCCAGTATCTCAATCTCACCAAGAATTCCTCGCTGGCGATCGCGATCGGCTACCAGGATCTGGTATCGATCGGCGGCACGATCCTCAACCAGTCGGGGCAGGCGCTCGAGGTCGTGGGCATCTGGATGGTGGTCTATCTCGGCCTGAGCCTGCTCACCTCGATGTTCATGAACTGGTACAACAGGAAAATTGCGCTGGTTGAGCGATGACGGTGCAGCCCTTCCATCGCAGCCAGGCCGACATGGTGCCCGAGCGCGCGGCGCCGGTGACGACGGTCGGCGTCATCGGGTGGCTGCGCACCAACCTGTTCTCGAGCTGGATCAACGCAGCGTTCACGCTGATCGCGCTCTATCTGCTGTGGCTGATCGTTCCGGCCCTGATCGACTGGGCGTTCGTCAACGCCGATATCGCCGGCGACAACCGTTTCGCCTGCAAGAGCAGCGGCGCGTGCTGGGCCTGGGTCGACCAGCGCATCGACCAGTTTCTCTACGGTTTCTACACGGCCGAACAGACCTGGCGGGTCGATGTCGCCGTTCTCCTGCTGATCCCAGCGCTGGCGCCGCTGCTGTTCGAGGGCGTGCCCTTCGCGCGCCAGCTGCGCTGGTTCTCGCTCGCCTATCCGGTGGTCGCGAGCTTCCTGCTGGTCGGCGGCATCGGGCTCGAAGGCGTGCCGACCGACCAGTTCGGCGGCTTCATGCTGAACCTGACGGTCGGGCTGGCCGGCATCGTGCTGTCGCTGCCGATCGGCATCCTGCTGGCGCTCGGCCGCCGCTCGCGCCTGCCGATCATCCGCATGCTGTGCATCGGCTTCATTGAGATCGTGCGCGGCGTGCCGCTGATCACCCTGCTCTTCGTCTCGAACATCATCCTGCCGATCTTCCTGCCGCCCGACGTGACGGTCGATTCGCTGATCCGGGTCATCGTGATGGTGACTGCCTTCGCCTCGGCCTACATGGCCGAGGTGATCCGCGGCGGGCTGCAAGCCATTCCGCGCGGCCAGTACGAAGCGGCCCAGGCGCTCGGGCTGCGCTACTGGCAGTCCATGGGGCTGATCGTCCTGCCTCAGGCGCTCAAGATCTCGATCCCGGGCATCGTCAACACCTTCATCGGCCTGTTCAAGGACACCACGCTGGTCATTATCATCGGCCTGTTCGATATCCTCGGCATCGGCAACGCGATGGTGGCGCACCCCGACTGGCAGGGCCTGTCGACCGAGGCCTACGTCTTCATCGCCCTGTTCTTCTTCGTCGCCTGTTTCTCCATGTCGCGCTATTCGATCCATCTGGAAAAGCGCCTCGACACCGAACGGAGGTACTGACGTATGGCCGACGCGACCCCCGACGCGACCCCCGACGCAGCACCCGCCGCGGCCGGCGATCCGACGCAGGAATACAGGCGGATCATCACGATCGAAGGGCTCAACAAATGGTTCGGCTCGTTCCATGTGCTGCGCGACATCGACCTGATCGTCGAACGCCAGGAAAAGATCGTCATCTGCGGGCCGTCGGGCTCCGGCAAGTCGACCCTGATCCGCTGCATCAACCGGCTGGAGGACCATCAGGAGGGCCGGATCGTCATCGACGGCACGGAGCTGACCCACGACCTCAAGAATATCGACACCATCCGGCGTGAGGTCGGCATGGTGTTCCAGCAGTTCAACCTGTTCCCGCACCTCACCGTGCTGGAAAACCTGTGCATCGCGCCGATCTGGGTGCGCAAGACGCCGCGCGACGAGGCCGAGGCGCTGGCGCACCGCTATCTCGAACGGGTCAAGATCCCGGAGCAGGTCGACAAATATCCGGGCCAGCTCTCCGGCGGCCAGCAGCAGCGCGTCGCGATCGCCCGGTCGCTGTGCATGCAGCCCAACATCATGCTGTTCGACGAGCCGACCTCGGCCCTCGACCCGGAGATGATCAAGGAGGTGCTCGACGTGATGGTCGATCTCGCCGAATCAGGCATGACCATGCTGGTCGTGACCCACGAGATGGGCTTCGCCTCCCAGGTCGCCGACCGGGTGATCTTCATGGACCAGGGCCAGATCGTCGAGCAGAACACCCCGTCCGAGTTCTTCAACAACCCGCAATCCGACCGTACCAAGCTGTTCCTCAGCCAGATACTCGACAAGTAGGCGGGTGCAGACAGTGCCGACCGACTGTAGGCGAGGGTTTCAAACCTTCCCCTACGGCCCGAAGCGCCGCAATTTTCTGGACCGGCGCATGGACCGGACCCGGGAAACCGGCGTTATTTTCGCTTTGGTGTCTTGTCGAAAACAGCGGCGGGCGTTGTCAGCGTCACCGCAAACAAGCCTTTCGTCGCGCGCACCGCTCAGCCGCGTACGCGCGATGTCGTGAACGCTTTTACCCGGCCTGGGTACGGCGGCAACGCGGCCTTGAGCAGCCGCCGGCCCGCACTTCAAACCGAACCGCGACTCAACGGAGGAGACAATCCGGCCGGGGAAAATTTCGGCCGAAACCGCCCATTTGGGTGGGGACAGGAAACGCGGCAGTCCGGATAAGGCGCTTTCACCGCCAGAAAACCGGAGTCGGGCCGTGCCAAACCGAACGACCGCGGCCCTTGCCGCCTGTGCCGCTTTCCTGTTTGCCGTTTCAATCCAGCCTGCCACCGCCAGGGCGCAGGACGATTCGATCTTCGCAGGGGCTCACGCGAGCACGCTGGGTGCCGGGTTTTCGCTCGGATACGACATCTCTCCCGCCTTCTCGGCCCGGGCCGTGGCCAACTATTTCAGTTTCGACAGAAAAGAATCCAGCGCCGGCAACCAGTATTCCGTCGACGTGCAGCTTCTGTCTCTCGGATTGCTGGGCGACTGGCATCCGTTCGAGAACGGTTTCAGGGTCACGGCCGGCGTGCTGTACAACGGGAACAAGTTTACGTTCGCCTCCCGTACAAGCGAATTCGGCGCCGGCGACACCGACGACTACGAAGGCAACTTGAAAGCGGAGTTGGGCTTCAATGCCGTGGCACCCTATCTCGGAATAGGATGGACGAGCGGAAGGGCGGATGGAGGCGGTTTCTCCTTCTTCGCCGATGCCGGCGCGATCTATCAGGGCGCGCCCAGGCTTTCGGTTTCGGGCCGCGTGGACGACAATGGTTCTTCGTGCAACTTCAGCGTTTCCGAAAGCGGCCGGCCGACGGTTCGGGGGGAGTGTGGCGACATGGCCGCTTCGGCCGCTCTGAGCGCCGACCTCGAAAAAGAGCACGCGGACCTCAAGGGGCAGTTGGACAATTTCAAGTTCTATCCCGTGGTGATGCTGGGCGTTACCTACCGGTTTTGAGTGTTTCGCGAGGGAACGCCGCCCGCGGCCGCCAGTCTGAGCGATCCGGCCGGGCCTACGGGCCCCGATCGCCCGGCGGCAACTGAAGCAGGAGCCGGACCAGATCGGCCTGGCGGGCCGAATTCGTCTTCGAGAGGACGTTCTTCAGGGTCCAGCGCACCGTATTCTCCGACCGGCCGAGTTCGCGCGCGATGTCGCGAACGTTCCTGCCCGTCCCCAGCAGGACGGCAACGCGGCTCTCGGCAGGCGTCAGGCCGAGCGCATCGCCGACCGCCTGCGGGTCGAGCCGGCCTGCGTCCGGATCGCGGACCAGCACCAGCGCCGCCACCCGTTCCGCACCGAAATCGGCCCGGCCGGGCGTGACGGGATGGACATGAAGGATGAGCGGCAGACCGGACGGTCGCTGTGCCGACATGGTCCCGCCGGCCGGAATGCCCCCGATCCGCGGCAGGGCTCCGGTCACCAGTCTGCGGAGCCGCGCGTCGTCACGCGGCGCAGCGGCGCGCAATTCGCCCCGCCATTCGTGGATGCCGTTCCGGTCGCGCAGCATGCGCTGTGCCGTGCGGTTGGCCGAGACGATATTTCCCCGGCGGTCCAGAAATATCGCGCCCGGCGTCGCGTTCTCCAGCAAGGCGGTCGCATCGGCGTAGCCATGCGCCTCCGTCGCCGCCAGCTCTCGCCGGATCCGGACCGCCTGGCGGATATGGGGCAGCAGGGCGCGGATCCGCTTCAGCTTGTCCGGCTCCCAGCCGGCCTCGCCGTTCGCCATGGTCCAGAACAGGCAGCCGTCTTCGGGGCGGCCCCCGGATCGCCGCTCCACCACCACCGCCATCTGGTCCCGGCAGTCGTATTTCGGCTGGAATTCGTTGTACATGAGGGACGACCGTTTCTCGGCCGGCGTGAACAGCTCCTCGTTGTGGGTCAGCCGCCAGGCCGGCAGCCTGCCAATCCGCGGCACATTCTCGCTAAACGACGAATAGTTCGCGGCCCAGTCCGCGACGATTTCCTGGTGCGGATCGCCGTCGATATAGCACGCCGCGAACACCGCCTCGGGGTCGCCGTCGCCGTTTGCCGCCAGGGCCGTGAACTGGCCGCCGTTGAGCGCGCACAGCCGGTCGATCGCCCGGAAGGCATCGCCCCAGCGTGCGTCGTCGAAAGCGGCGTCCAGAAGCGTTTCGACCGTCCGTTCGAACGGGTCGTCTGTCCGGCCGACCGTCACCCCGGCCACGTCTCCGGGGCGAGTCCGTTCCCTTTCGCATTTCTGCCTGCGCCGGCCCACCCGGCGCATTCAAAGCGCATCACTGATTTGCGACCCCGTTCAGGAGCGGCAGGCGGCCACCTTGGGGGGACAACCCCGGCAGCATTGCCGCAAGCGTCCGAAGATAGACGCCCTCATTGACGAGGCGCTTCCCCAGCATTGGGGAGATTCAGAAACGATTCCCGGAGGATTTCGGGGAAGCCGGCGCGGCCGGCTCCGTCGGATCAACGCAAATCGGCCCGGCTGCCGGCCGGGTACGCAATCAACCCCGCCGCCCTTGGATCGGGGATGGTTTGCGTCTCCTGGCGGTAGGGGACGAAGCCGGCGCGCTGGTAGAGGGGCAGGGCGCGCGGATGGTCGTGGGTGCAGGTGTTGAGCCAGAGCCGCTCCGGCTCGTGGGACCAGGCGATGTCGATGATCTCGTGCAGCAGCCAGACGCCGAGGCCCCGGCCGATCGCCTCCGGCACCAAGCCGAAATAGGCCAGCTCGATCTCGCCGTCCCGGCGCCGGTCGAGTTCCGCGAAGCCGGCCGGCGCGCCGGTGCGGTAGAGCACATAGAGGTCGACCCGCTCGTCGGAGACGATGGCGTCGAGCGCCGCGTCGTCCAGCTTGCGCCGGGCGTACCACAGCCAGTCCGCACCGACCCGGTCGTAGAGATAGCGGTAGAAGGCGACGCCCGGATCGCCCGCGCGCATGAGCGCCACGCCCTTCGGCCGCGCGAAGGACGGGCGGGTCGGCCTCTTCTTCATTTCCAGCCAGGTGATTGTGACTTCGAGCGTCGCTTCCGGGTTGCCTCGGGCCGCGGCCTTCTTCGCCGCCGCGTCATCGTCGAACCATTTCTCGAAGGTCGCGACCCCGGATTCGGCATAGCCGAG
This sequence comes from Rhodospirillaceae bacterium, assembly GCA_011523655.1. GTDB lineage: Bacteria > Pseudomonadota > Alphaproteobacteria > Bin65 > Bin65 > Bin65. Next base: position 4,794 of record WTGH01000067.1, on the reverse strand, counting down.
GGCGTCGTAGAAGGCGCGGACCGGCGCATTGTCCGTGCGCACCATCAGCTGGACCTTCGGCGCGCCGGCCCGTTTGAGCCATGCTTCGGCCCGGTGCATCAGGCGCCGGCCGAGGCCATTGCGCTGGACCTCCGGATCGACTGCCAGATAGTAGACCCAGCCCCGGTGCCCGTCATGGCCGGCCATGACGCTGCCGACGATGGTATCGCCGAGTTCTGCGACGAAGAGTTTGGCAGTCGGCGTTTCGCGGCAGCGTTTGATGTCGGCGGCCGGGTCGTTCCACGGTCGGGTCAGCCCGGCTTTGCGCCACAGGTCGGCGATGGTGTCGAAATCGTCGTCGGTGGCGGGCCGGATGCGGGCAAGGACGAGCGCGTCGGCCATCGTCGGAGGATCGGAGGTCGGCGGATCAGGGGCCGGTGGCGACCGGCGCGTCCGGCTGCGCCGCCCATTCGCTCCAGGAGCCGTCGTAAACCGCGACGTCCCGGTGGCCGAGCAGATGGAGGCCGAGCGCCAGCGTGCAGGCCGAAACGCCCGAGCCGCAGGTCGCGACCACCGGCTGTGCGAGATCGATCCCGGCATCCTCGAACGCCGCCTTCAGCCCGTCGGCCGGCAACATCGTACCGCTCTCGGCGTCCTGCAATTTCTGAAACGGCAGGCTCAGGCTGCCGGGAATGTGGCCGGACGGCAGGCCCGGCCGCGGTTCCTTCGCCTCGCCGGTAAACCGGTCGAAGGAGCGCGCGTCGGCGATTTGGCGGCGGCTCTCCGCCACGATCCGGCGCATCCGCGGCAGGTCCCGCGCCATCGTGTGATCGACGCGCGGCGTGAAATGCCGCTCCTGGGGCATGGGCGGCAGCGCCTCGGTCGGACGGCCCTCCTTCAGCCATTTCGGGAAGCCGCCGTCGAGCACCGCGACGTCGCCATGGCCGAAGCGGCGGAACATCCACCAGACCCGCGGCGCGCTGAAAATCCCGGCGCCGTCGTAGACCACGATGCGGTTGCCGTCGCCGAGGCCCAGCTTGCGCACCCGCGACGAAAACTTCTCGGGGCTCGGCAGGGTATGAGGGTAGGGCGAGTCGGTGTCCGCAATCTCGTCGATATCGAAATAGACCGCGCCGGGGATGTGGGCGTTGGCGTATTCGGCCTTCGCGTCCCGGTTCATCGCCGGCAGGTACCAGGAGGCGTCGACGACGCGCACGTCCGGCGCATCCAGATGCGCGGCGAGCCAGTCCGTCGAGACGAGGGCGGTGGGATTGGCGTAGGTCATGCGCGTGTCTATCCCTCCAGCCATGCCGGCACGGGCAGGTCCTTTTCGCGCAGGAAGGCCGGGTTGAACATCTTGCTCTGGTAGCGGTTGCCGTAGTCGCACAGCACGGTGACGATGGTGTGGCCCGGCCCCATGTCCTCGGCGAGGCGGACCGCGCCGGCGACGTTGATGCCGCTGCTGCCGCCGAGGCACAGGCCCTCCTGCTGCAGCAGGTCGAAGCAGTAGGGCAGGGCCTCGCGGTCGTCGATCCGGTAGGCGTGGTCGATCTCCAGCCCCTCGATATTGGCGGTGATCCGGCCCTGGCCGATGCCCTCTGTGATCGAGGCGCCCTCGGCCTTCAGCTCGCCGTGGACGTAATAGTGCCACAGCGCCGCGCCCATCGGGTCGGCCAGGCCGATCTGCACGTCTTTCCTGCGCTCGCGCAGCGCCATCGCCACGCCGGCCAGCGTGCCGCCGGAGCCGACGGCGCAGATGAAGCCGTCGACCCTGCCATCGGTATGGTCCCAGATTTCCGGCCCGGTGGTGCGGTAGTGGCCGTCGCGGTTGGCGACATTGTCGAACTGGTTGGCCCAGATGGCGCCGTTCGGCTCGGTTTCGGCGAGCTTCTCGGCCATCCGGCCCGACACCTTCACATAGTTGTTCGGGTCCCGGTAGGGCGCGGGCGGCACCTCGACCAGTTCCGCGCCGCACAGGCGCAGCATGTCCTTCTTCTCCTGGGACTGGTTGTCCGGAATGACGATCACCGTGCGGTAGCCGCGCGCGTTGCCGACCAGGGCGAGGCCGATGCCGGTGTTGCCCGCCGTGCCCTCGACGATCGTGCCGCCGGGCCTGAGCGCGCCGGAGCGCTCGGCGTCCTCGATGATGGCGAGGGCGGCGCGGTCCTTGACGGACTGGCCGGGGTTGAGGAACTCGGCCTTGCCCAGGATGGTGCAGCCGGTCGCTTCCGACGGCCCCTTCAGTCTGATGAGCGGCGTGTTGCCGATAGTGCCGACAAAGCCGTCGTTGATGGTCATTGCGCGGGCGCACTCCCGAAGGTCCGAGGAATGCGGCACCCTAGCCCGGATTTCTCGCCACTGTCACGGTTTCCGTCCGCAGCCGGACCTGCTCCCCTTGCCGGCGAAGCGCCCCTCGATACGGCGCTGGCGCGCCTACTCGGGATGAGGGTGTGTATTGCGTTCGCTCCCCTTCCCCCTCACCCTGAGTAGCCCCGGCCCCCGGCCGGGGCGTATCGAAGGGCCTGCCCTGAGCGAAGTCGAAGGGGCGCCCGGATCGCGCTATCGGCTCTGCCATGCCGCACGCAGCCGCTCGCGGTTCAGGCACAGCCATTGCAGGGCGACGACGGTGATGGCGTTGCGGATCGCGCGGCCGTCCAGCGCTGCGCGAATCTCGGCCATGCTGCACGGGAAGGCCCGGATATCTTCGTCTTCGCCGGCAAGGCCGAAGATGCCGCCCGCGCCGGCGAGGTCGCAGCGGCCGCAGAACAGGGCGATCCGCTCGGTGCACGCGCCGGGCGTCGTGTAGATCTCGGCGATCGGCTCCAGGCTGCCGATTTCGATCCCGGCTTCCTCCATCGCCTCGCGCCGCACGACGTCCTCCGCGGTTTCGCCGTCCTTGTCGATCATTCCGGCGACGATCTCGATCTGCCACGGATCGGGATCTCCGGCGGCGAGCGGGCCGGGCCGGAACTGCTCGATCAGGAGAACCTCGTCGCGCGCGGGATCGTAGGGCAGCACGCCGGCCGCATGGCCGCGTTCGAACATCTCGCGCTCCAGCGCCGGGCTCATCGAGCCGTCGTGGCGGGTATGGCGCAGGGTCAGCAGGTCGAGGCGGAAATAGCCGTGCCAGCCGGTTTCCCGCGCCAGAAGCTCGGCTTTCCGGCCGGGCCGGATGTGTCGTCCTGACAGCAATGTGAAACCCTGCTTGCGAAAAAAGCTGCGGCGGTCGCCGGGCGGGCAACCATATGCCGTCTATCGGCAGCGGCAAGGCGCAAGGTGTCAGACCATGACGGACAAGACCGGGACAGGCACGACCAGGGCAAGCACGACCGGGGCAGGCAAGACCGAACGGATCGAGTTCGAAGGCTCGCAGAACGCCAGGCTGGCGGCGCGGCTCGACCTGCCGGAGGGCGAACCGCGGGCCCATGCGCTGTTTGCGCACTGTTTCACCTGTTCGAAGGATGTCTTTGCGGCCACGCGGATCAGCGCCGGCCTCGCCGAACGCGGGTTTGCCGTCCTCCGGTTCGATTTTACCGGTCTCGGCGCGAGCGGCGGCGATTTCGCCAACACCGATTTCTCGTCCAACGTGCAGGACCTGGTCCGGGCGGCGGACTGGCTGCGCGCCAACCGCCGGGCGCCGGACCTGCTGGTCGGCCATTCCCTCGGCGGCGCGGCGGTGCTGGCGGCGGCGGGGGACATTCCCGAGGCCCGGGCGGTCGCCACGGTCGGCGCGCCCGCCGATCCGGCCCATGTCGCGCACAATTTCCGGGCCGACATCGAGAGGATCGAGGCGGACGGGGAGGCCGAGGTCCGGCTCGCCGGCCGCACATTCACGATCCGGCGGCAGTTTCTCGAGGATATTGCGGGCCAGCGGCTGGCGGAACGCATCGCTGCCCTGAAGAAGGCGCTGATCGTGTTCCACGCGCCGCTCGACGCGACGGTCGGCATCGGGAATGCCGGGGCGATCTTCCAGGCGGCAAAGCATCCCAAGAGCTTCGTGTCGCTCGACGACGCCGACCATCTGCTGACCCGGCGCGCCGACGCGGCCTATGTCGCCGACGTGCTGGCGTCCTGGGCGGCCCGCTACCTGCCGAAGCCGGAGGCGGCGGAACACCGGCGCCTGCAGCCCGAACCCGGCGAACTGATCGTCTACGAGGCGGGGGCCGGCAAATTCGCCCAGATCGTCGACGACGGCGAACACCGGCTGCGGGCGGACGAGCCGGAAGCCTTCGGCGGCACCGGTACCGGGCCGACGCCCTACGGCTATCTCGCCGCCGCGCTCGGCGCCTGCACGACCATGACACTCAGGATGTACGCCGACCGCAAGGGCTGGCCGGTCGAGCGGGTCGCGACGCGGGTCCGCCACGACAAGGTTCATGCCAAGGACTGCGCGGACTGCGAGACCAAGGCCGGCAAGATCGACCGGCTCGGCCGCTCCATCGAGGTCCGGGGCGATATCGACGACGCCCAGCGCGCCCGCCTGCGCGAAATCGCCGACAAGTGCCCGGTCCACCAGACCCTCGAGCGCAGGAACCTGATCGAGACCGAGATCCGGCAGGTGGCGGAATAAGGGCAGGGCGCAAGGATCGTCTGGCAGACGCGGGCGACTGCCGCGTATCGAGAGCGCTCGTGAATTCTCAATTTTGCCGCCCCGGATCAAGTTTTTTCAAAATCGCCATTTCCCATTTATTTACAATGTATTAGTATGGAGTCTCTTGGGGCAGAATACGCATCCGTCATCAAAACGAATGCAGATTTTTTCAAAATCAGGGCGGCGCCTGACGGCGCAAGACGCCAGATTGCCGATTGACCGAA
>WTGH01000029.1 GCA_011523655.1 Rhodospirillaceae bacterium | reverse complement strand
GGTTGGGGGGAGGGGTAAACCGGGTTTGGCGAATGACGGGACGCAGACCATGCCGAAGACAATAAAGCTGCGCTAGCCCCCGGTCACGCTCATATGGCGGCTGACGGCCGGGGCGGTGCGGCGGCGGTCGATGACGAAATCGTGGCCCTTGGGCTTGCGGGTAATCGCCTCGCGGATCGCTGCGTCCAGCAGATCGTCGTCACCGCTCGCCCGCAACGGCGCGCGCAGGTCGGCGGCGTCCTCCTGCCCCAGGCACATATACAGCGTCCCGGTGCAGGTCAGCCGGACCCGGTTGCAGGATTCGCAGAAATTATGGGTCAGCGGCGTGATGAAGCCGAGCCGCCGGCCGGTCTCGCGCACCGTCCAGTAGCGCGCCGGGCCGCCGGTGGCATGGTCGCTTTCGTCCAGCGTCCAGCGTTCCTTCAGTCTGGCGCGCACCATCGAGAGCGGGAAGAACTGGTCGACCCGGTTGGCGGTGCCGACATCGGCGCCGATCTCGCCCAGCGGCATGACTTCGATGAAGGTGAGGTCGAAGCCTTCGCCGCCGGCCCATTCGACGAGCCGGTGCAGTTCGTCCTCGTTGACGCCCTTGAGCGCCACCGTGTTGATCTTGATGGCAAGGCCGGCCGCCTTGGCTGCGGCCAGCCCCTCCAGCACCTTCTCGAGCCTGCCCCAGCGCGTGATGGCGGTGAATTTCTCCGGGTCCAGCGTATCGAGCGAGACGTTGACCCGGCGCACCCCGGCCCGCACCAGCGCTTCGCTGTGTTTGGCGAGCTGGCTGCCGTTGGTCGTGAGCGTCAGTTCGTCGAGCGCGCCCCCGTTGCGACCGTCCGGGTCCAGCAGCGTGCCGAGCCGCTCGATCAGGGTCATCACTCCGCGGCGGACCAGCGGCTCGCCGCCGGTCAGGCGCAATTTGCGCACGCCGAGACGCACGAAGGCGCGGCACAGCCGCTCCAGCTCCTCGATCGACAGGACCTCCGATTTCGGCAGGAAGGTCATGTCTTCGGCCATGCAGTAGACGCAGCGGAAATCGCACCGGTCGGTGACCGAGACGCGCAGATAGGTGATCGCCCGGGCGAACGGGTCGATCAGCGGCGCGGACTGGGGAAGGGTGCGAAGGTCGTCCGGCATCGGCCTTGGTGGCAGTCGGGGCAGCGGTCAGGGGCAGCGGTCGGGATACCCGATTGCGATGTAGACCGTCCGGCCGCGCGCGGCAACCGCGGGGTGGACGCTGCGCAAGGTTTTGCAATGGCGCTCCGGGCCGGCCGGACTGCCCGCCCGGCTTGCCTGCCGCGCGCCGGATGCGCATGTTTGCGCCATGACGCCCGAACACCGCGCGCAGCCATGAACCGCCCCGCAACGGCCAGACCGGACGAAGCGGCCGGAGACCCGGGCCGCATCGTCCTGCCGGACCCGGACGATCCCGCGTTCTCGGAGGCCGTCGCCGGCATCGACGAGACCGGTACGCCGGTCGAAACCCGGGTCGCGGTGGAGCGCCCGCTCACCCTGTTCCTGAACCGGCAGGAGATCGTCACCGTGATGACGATCGGCGACCGGCCGGACTGGCTGGCGGTCGGCTATCTTAAGAACCAGCACATGCTGCGCGACGACGACCGGATCGTCGCCATCGAGCACGACGCGGATCTCGGCGCCGTCGTGGTCCGGACCGAACGGGAAACCGACTACGAGGAAAAGCTGCAGAAGAAGGTCCGGACCTCGGGCTGCGCCCAGGGCACCGTGTTCGGCGACCTGATGGAGAATTTCGAAGGCATTGCGCTATCGCGGAGCGCGCGCATCCGGACGTCCTGGCTCTACGCCCTGATGAAGGCGATCAACACGACGCCCAGCCTCTATCTCGCCGCCGGCGCGATCCACGGCTGCGTATTGTGCCGCGAGGACCGGGTGCTGCTCTACATGGAGGATGTCGGGCGCCACAACGCGGTCGACAAGATCGCCGGCTACATGGCGCTGCACGGCATCGAACCCGACGACAAGATTTTCTATACGACCGGCCGGCTGACCAGCGAGATGGTCATCAAATGCGTCCAGATGCGCATCCCCATCCTGGTCTCGCGCTCCGGCTTCTCGGCCTGGGGCGTCGAACTCGCCCGCGAAGCCGGCCTCACCCTGATCGGCCGCGCCCGCGGCAAACGCTTCGTGGCGCTTTCGGGCCAGGAGCGGATCGTCTTCGATTCGGACGATTGAGCGCATTGGCGGCCGGATTGTCCGGGCGCAGCATCCGCTTTCGATTTGCCTGAATCGATTGAGGATCGGAAATCCAGATGAAACCGGTTTGCCTCATTATCGGCGCCGGCGCGGGCATCGGCGGCAACGTCGGCATCCGCTTTGCCCGCGCCGGATACCATGCCGTTCTGTGCCGCCGCAGCGATGCGGAGGGCCTGGAAAAACTGGTCGACACCATCGAGAGCGAGGGCGGCAGCGCCTCGGGCTTCCTGCTGAACGCCGTGGAACCCGGCAGCATCGAGGAGCGTATCGCCGCCGTCGAGGCCGACATCGGCCCGATCCAGGTCGCGATCTACAATCTGGGCGCCCAGATTGGCGACCGTTCGCTCGCCGACACCAGCGAGAAGGCCTTCGAGATGGGCTGGCGCCTCGCCACCTTCGGCCTGTTCCGCACCGCGCGCACGGTTTGCCCGCTGATGGCGGACCGGGGCTCCGGCACGCTTCTCGCGACCTCGGCCACAGCCGCCGTGCGCGGCAACAAGGGCCAGCACAGCCATGCGGCGGCGATGGGCGGCCGGCGCATGCTCTGCCAGTCGCTCAACGCCGAGTTCGGCCCCAAAGGCGTTCACGTCGCGCATATCGTGATCGACGGCGCGGTCGATGCGCCCGATACGCTGGGGCGGATGCTCGGCCCCGAAGCGTTCCGGAAGCTGCGCGAAACCCGCGGCATGGAGCACGACGGATTGCTGCTGCCGGCCGAAGTCGCCGAGACCTACTATCACCTGTCGCAGCAGCACCGGTCCGCCTGGACGCACGAAATCGACCTCCGGCCGTTCTCGGCGCTGCCCTGGTGGAACCACTGATGAGCGACCCGGCCATGAAGCTGTACATGGTGCCGCTGGCGCCCAACCCGACCAAGGTCATGCTCTACATCGCGGAGCGCGCCGCGGCGGGGACGGAACTGCCGATCGAGCAGGTCGTGGTGAACACGCTCAAGGGCCGCCACAAGGAGCCCGAGCACCTGGCGCGCAATCCGTTCGGCACATTGCCGGTGCTGGAGCGCGAGGACGGTTCGCACCTGGTCGAATCGCTCGCCATCGTCGAATATCTGGAAGACCGGTTTCCCGACGGCGCACTGCGCGAGGCGGATGTCGAACGCCGCGCGCGGTCCCGCGATATGGAACGCATCGTCGATCTGCGCATCGCCGCGCCGATGTCGAACTACGTCCACGCCGCCAAGTCGCCGCTCGGGCTGCCGCCCGATCCGGCGGCGGCGGCGGCGATCGAAAAGGGCCTTCAAGCGCCTCTCGACTATCTCGAAGCGGCGCTGGAGGACGGGCGCCCGTTGCTGACCGGAGCGCGCGCCGCCATCGCCGATTGCACGATGCAGGCTTCGCTCCAGTTCCTCCGTTTCATCGACGCCGACCTGTTCGGCGACCGCCCGAACCTGCGCGCCTGGGATGCCCGCTACCGGGAGAGGCCGGCTGCGCAGGCGGTTCTGAAGTGGTGACCGAGGCCGGATCGTTTACAATTCATACGGGAAAATTCCTTGTTTTCCACATAATTTGACGCTATATTCCGTTAGAATTTGCAGCAAATCCGAAATGTCATGGCACTCGCGCAATATGCGGAAAACGGTTTGTTCGCGCCCAGGAAAATCGCGGTGGCGCTGCGCACCACGAGCGACGAACTGGCGCGTACCGTCGGTCTCGGCCGGGATGCCGTCCAGCGTAAAGATCGAATTCCCTCGGCCAGGACCCAGCGGCGCCTCCGCGAGATGGTCGAAATCGTCAACAAGGTCGAGCCGCGCTTCGGCTCGGCGCTGATCGCCTACGCCTGGTTCCGTTCCGAACCGCTGGCCGGTTTCGGCGGTCAGACGGCCATGCAACTCGTCCGCGCCGGCCAGGCGGACCGGGTTCTCGACTATATCGACGCCGTCGACGCCGGCGTCTACGCGTGACGGAATATCGCCACCGCGGCCTCCTGTATCGCGCACTCAACCCCGTTTTCGCCGGCGAGCCGCTGTCGGGCCGCGGGGCGGAATTGTATGGCGGGCGGTTCAACCGGAAGGGAACGGCAGCCCTCTATACCGCCCTTTCGCCCGAGACGGCGATCCGCGAAGCTAATCAGGTCGGACACCTCCAGCCCACGCTGCTGCTGGCCTACGACGCCGATATCTCTCCGATATTCGATACGCGCGATGGAGCCGCCCTGGCTGGGTGGTCGATGACAGCCGACGCCTTGGCCGATCCGGACTGGCGGCGCAAGATGACCGACGGGGAAAAAGTGCCGACTCAGGAGTTCGCAGCGCAGCTTGCCGAAGACGGCTATGCCGGCCTGCTCGTTCGCAGTTTCGCGCCGGGCACGACGCCCGATCACCTCAATGCGGTGCTCTGGCATTGGAATACCGGCGGAAGCGACCGGCTGTCGCTCATCGACGACGACAGACGGCTTCTTTCCTGAGAAAGAAAAGGGCCCGGCGGTGAGCCGGGCCCTTCTCGTGTCGCTCGGGAGCGGGACGCTTATTTCGGCAACGAGCCCTCGACGCCCTGGACGTAGAAATTCATGCCGGCGAGCAAGCCGTCGGACGCCTTCTCTCCGGCTTTCAGGAACGGCTTGCCGTCCTGCTTGTTCAGCGGCCCGGTGAAGGGATGGAACTTGCCGCTGGCGATGTCGGCCTGGACCTTTGCGGCCTGTTTCCGGACGTCGGCCGGGATACGCTCGTGCACGCTGGCGATGTTCAGCATGCCGGCCCCGATGCCGCCCCAGGTGTCGGTCGACTTCCAGGTGCCGTCCATCACCGCCTTGACCCGCGCGACAACGTACGGGCCCCAGTTGTTGACCGCGGCAGCCAATTGGGCCTTGGGCCCGAAGGCCTTCATGTTCGAGGCCTGGCCGATGGCGTTGATGCCACGCTGTTCGGCCAGCTTCATGGCGGCCGGCGAATCCGTGTGCTGGAAGATCACGTCGGCGCCCTGGTCGGCCAGCGCCTTGGCGGCGTCGGCTTCCTTGCCGGGATCGAACCAGGTGCTGACCCAGACGATCTTGAACTTGACGTTCGGGTTGACCGACTTTGCACCGAGGTAGGCGGCGTTGATACCCCTCACGACTTCCGGAATCGGGAAGGAGGCGATGTAGCCGATCGTGTTCGACTTGGTCATCTTGCCGGCGATCACGCCGTTGACGTAGCGGCCTTCGTAGTAGCGGATGTTGTAGGTCGCGACATTCTTCGCCCGCTTGAAGCCGGAACAGTGTTCGAATTTGACCTTCGGGAACTGTTTGGCGACCTTGATGGTCGGGTTCATGAAACCGAAGGAGGTCGTGAAGATGATACTGTGGCCCTGCTGGGCGAGCTGGCGGGTCACGCGCTCGGCGTCCGGGCCCTCGGGCACGTTCTCGACATGGGTGGTTTCCACCTTGTCGCCGAAGGCCTTTTTCACCGCCAGCAGGCCCTGATGGTGCTGGTAGCTCCAGCCGTGATCGCCGATCGGGCCGACATAGACGAAACCGACCTTCATTTTCTTGGCCTGGACGGCGGCCGGCGCTGCAACGAACGCAGCGGCAGCCAAAGCGGCCACGGCGAGCCTGGTGAACGATTGATACCTCATCGGGAGCCTCCCTTTATCTGGTTGAAACGTTTGAGGTTGCGGATCGGCGGCTCAGGTCGCCGCGCGGAAGGGCTGGGTCAGGCAGGCGGGTGCATTCAACTTCACCTTCAGCCGGTCGCTGGAAATGATCACGAGGACCGCGATGGTCGCCAGATAGGGGAGCATCGATAGATACTGCGCTTCCACCTCGACCCCGAAACCCTGGCTGTGCAGCTGCAGAATCGTGATCCCGCCGAACAGATACGCGCCGAGCAGGGCCCGGCCCGGTCGCCATGCGGCGAAGACGACAAGCGCCAGCGCGATCCAGCCGCGCCCGGCGGTCATCCCCTCCGCCCAGAACGGCGTTTGTACCACAGACAGATAGGCCCCGCCCAGACCTGCGCAGGCGCCGCCGAACAGCAGGGCGAGATAGCGGTAGAACACCACCGGATAGCCGATGGCGTGGGCGGCGTCGTGGTTTTCCCCGATCGCGCGGATAATCAGCCCGCCGCGCGTCTTGCGGAAAAACCAGGAGACGCCGACGACAAGCAGGATCGAGAGGTAGACGAGATAATCCTGGCCGAACAGCAACTTGCCGATCAGCGGCAGGTCGCTCAGCACCGGCAGGTCGAGCCGCGGGAAATTGCCGGCGGCCTTGCCCGAATAATCCTGCCCCCAAAGGGCGGCGAGGCCGAGGCCGAACATGGTGAGCGCCAGCCCGGTCGCGACCTGGTTGGCGAACAGGGTCTGGGTGAGGAAACCGAACAGCAGCGCCATCATCGCGCCGGCGGCGAGCGCCGCGAGGACGCCGGCAAGATAGTTTCCGCTTTCGATCGTCACCGAGAAGCCGGCGATCGCGCCGACGATCATCATGCCCTCGACGCCGAGGTTCAACACGCCGGACTTCTCGACCACCAGCTCGCCGATCGCGGCGAACACCAGCGGCGTCGCGGCAATGATGATGCCGAGCAGGATGTTGACGACCAGTTCCATGCCGCCCTCACCCGTGAACCGTGCGCGGGATCCAGCGCACCCGGGAGCCGACCAGCACGTCCATCGCCAGCAGGAAGAACAGCAGCATGCCCTGGAACACCCGCGTCGTCGCGCTCGGCAGGCTCATGGCGATCTGCGCCGCCTCGCCGCCGATGTAGGTGAGCGCCATCAGGAGGCCGCCGAGCAGGATTCCGAACGGATGCAGGCGGCCGAGAAACGCCACGATGATCGCGGTGAAGCCGTAGCCGATCGGCAATGCCGGCACGAGTTGCCCGACCGGCCCGGCCGCCTCGGTCGTGCCGGCCAGACCGGCGAGTGCGCCCGAGGTCAGCAGGCAAATCCAGACGATGCGCTTTTCCGAATAGCCGGCGAAGCGCGCCGCCAGCGGCGCCTGGCCCTGCACCTTGATCTGGAAGCCCAACAGGTGCCGTTCCATGAACAGCCAGGCGACGGCGACGGCCAGCAATGCCAGGATGAAGCCGACATTGGCGCGCGTGCCCTCGATCAGGACCGGCAGGATCATCGACTCGCTGAACAGGCGGCTCTCCGGGAAATTCAGCCCTTCCGGATCGCGCAACGGCCCGTGCACCAGCGCGCTCAACAGCAGGATCGCGACGTAGACCAGCATCAGGCTGGTCAGGATTTCGTTGGCGTTGAACCGGGTGCGCAGGAAGGCCGGGATTGCCGCCCAGGCCATGCCGCCCAGCATGCCGGCGATGCACATCAGCGGCATGATCCAGAGACCGGCCGTTTCGTGCAGCGCCAGGGCGACGCTGCCGCTGGCCAGCGCGCCGATGACGAACTGGCCTTCGGCGCCGATATTCCACACGCCGGCCCGGAAGCCCATCGCCAGCCCGGCGCCGATCAGGATCAGCGGCGTCGCCTTCACCGTGAGTTCGGCCAGCGCATAGGTCTGGGTCAGCGGCTCGAAGAAAATCAGCCAGATTGCCCGGAACGGGTCCTTGCCGAGGATGGCGAACAGGACGAGGCCGGCCAGGATGGTCAGGACGACGGCAAAGACCGGCGTCAGCACCTGCATCGCTCTCGAAGGTTCGCGCCGCGGCTCCAGCCTAAGCATGGGCCGGCTCCGCCGATCCCGCTGCATCTGTCCGGCCGCGCGGCTGTCCGCCCATGCGCAGTCCGATCTGCTCGATCGTCAGGTCGTCGACCGGGTCGGCCGTCGACAGGCGGCCGTTGGCGATCACGGCGATGCGGTCGCTGATCGCGAACAGTTCGTCGAGGTCCTGGGAAATGACGAGGACCGCCGCCCCGCCGCGGGCAAGCTGGATCAGCGCCTCCTGGATGAAGGCGGCGGCGCCGGCATCGACCCCCCAGGTCGGCTGCGAGGCGACCAGCACGCCCGGCTCCTGCATGATCTCCCGGCCGACGACGAATTTCTGCAGATTGCCGCCGGACAGGCTGCGCGCGGCATGGTCGATGCCGGCCGTCTTGACGCCGAAGCGCGCGACGACATCGCCGGCATAGCGGGCGGCGCGCGGCAGATTGAGAAAACTGTTGCGCGCCAAGTCCTTGCGCACCCGGGCGGACAGAATGACGTTTTCGGTCAGCGACATGTCCGGTACGGCAGCGTGGCCCAGCCGTTCCTCCGGCACGAAACAGATGCCCGCCTTGCGCCGGCCGTGCGGCGGGAGGTGGCCGATCGGCCGTCCGTCCAGCTCGATCGCGTCGGGCCGCCCGCCGAGCGTTTCGCCGATCAGGGCCGACATCAGCAGGGTCTGTCCGTTGCCGGCCACACCGGCGATGCCGACGATTTCGCCCGCCCGCACCTCCAGCGCAATGTCGTCCAGGTCCGTGCCGAATGGCGTGTCCGATGCCACCGACAGGTTGTTCAGTCTGAGCCGTGTATCGCCGGGCGGGCGGCGCTCGGCCGCCGGCGCGCTGAGCGTCTCGCCGAGCATCATCTCGGCCAGACTGCGGGCGGTTTCCTCGCCCGGCGTGCAGGTCGCGACGACCTTGCCGCCGCGCAGGATGGTGGCGTGGTCGCACAGGGCGCGGATTTCCTCCAGCTTGTGCGAGATGTAGAGGATCGAACAGCCCTCTCCGGCGAGCCGGCGCAGGGTTTCGAACAGGACCTCGACTTCCTGCGGCGTCAGGACGGAGGTCGGCTCGTCCATGATGATGAGGCGCGGGTTCTGCAGCAGGCAGCGCACGATCTCGACGCGCTGGCGCTGGCCGACCGAAAGGTCGCCGACCATGAGATCCGGGTCGAGCCGAAGGCCGTAGCGGGTCGAAACCTCGACGATCCTGCCGCGCAAGTCGCCCTTCGCCAGCTCCGGCGCCATGCCGAGCGCGATGTTCTCGGCGACCGTCAATGCCTCGAACAGCGAAAAATGCTGAAAGATCATCCCGATGCCTTCGCCCCGCGCCTCCGACGGACGGTGCGGGGCAAAGGGCTTGCCGCGCAAGGTCATGGCGCCGGCGTCGGGACGCAGCACACCGTAGATGATCTTCACCAGGGTCGATTTGCCGGCGCCGTTTTCGCCGAGCAGCGCATGGATTTCGCCTTCGCTCACGCTGAACGAAATGGCGTCGTTCGCCAGGACGCCGGGAAACGCTCTGGTGATGCCGTCGAGTTGGAGAAGAGGCTCAGGCACGCCGTTCATCCGCCCCGCTTACGGCGTCCGCCGAGACGAGTCGATGCAGAAGCTGTGCGGCGACCGTGACGGCAATGGTCGCAGGGTCTTTGCCCGGAATGCCGGAAATGCCGATGGGGCAGGTCAACCGGGCCAGCGCCGGCTCGGCGATTCCCGCGTCGCGGAATCGTTTGAAGAAGCGCGCCCGCTTGGTCTCTGAGCCGATCAGCCCGGCGAAGCCGAAGCGGTTTTCGGCGAGCAGCGCGTGGCAGATGTCGTGGTCCATTGCGTGCGAATAGGTCAGGACCAGATGGAACGCATCGTCCGGCGCCGCCGCGGCGATTTCGGCCGGCTCGCGCGACACCAGGCGCCGGACCCCGGCCGGAACGTCCGGCGGAAAGCGCGCGTCGTCCGTGTCCACCCAGGTGACGGCGAAGGGCAGCCCCTCCAGCGCCCGTACGATGGCGCGGCCGACATGGCCGGCGCCATACAGGAAAAGCGGCTTCCCCGCCGGCTTGACGGGATGGAGCAGCCAGCGGTCTTTCTCGGACGGGGTCAGCACGGTCGCGCGGGGCGCCTGGCCCGACAGGATCTCCGCGGCGGGTTTCGCGGCCGGGAAAGGCAAGGACTTCGCCGCCCGCCGGTCGGCAACGATCTCGACGGGCGAACCGCTCGATACCGGATGCAGGACGATGCTGCCGGCCGGCGCCGGCGCCGGAATTTGCGCAAGTTCCGCCGCGCCGATCCGTTCGTAGAGCAGCCGTACGAAACCGCCGCAGCACTGCTCCAGGTCCGGCCCCAGGGGATAATCGCGCAGGTCCCGCAGCCACAGCGCGCGCGGCGCGGCCAGAATTTCGCGGGCCCTCCGCGTGGCCTCCCATTCGAGCCGGCCGCCGCCGATGGTGCCGGACTGTCCGTCGCCGTCCACCAGCATCCAGGCGCCGGGCTCCCGGGGCGCCGAGCCCTCGGCGGTCGCGACGATCACCGAGACCAGGCCGCCGCCGGCCCCGATCCGCTCGCGGACGGTATCGAGCCAGACCGCGGTCACGCCGCCGCCCCCGATACGCCGACAAGAGCATTCGCGCGCACCCGCTCGACGGCGAACAACACCCGCTCCGGCGTCGCCGGCGCATCGAGGAACGGATAGACCTCGTATCCGCCGACGCTCGCCACGGCATCCGACAGGGCCATCAGCGCCGAAATGCCGAGCATCAGCGGCGGCTCGCCGACCGCCTTGGAGCGGTAGATCGTGTCCTCGACATTCTCGCCGCGGTCGAACAGGCGCATATTCATGACCGGCGCCCGGTCGGAACAGGCCGGGATCTTGTAGGTCGAGGGCGCATGGGTCATCAGCCGACCCCGGTCGTCCCACACAAGTTCCTCGGTGGTCAGCCAGCCGGCGCCCTGCACGAAACCGCCCTCGATCTGGCCGAGGTCGATGGCCGGGTTCAGGGACTTGCCGACATCGTGCAGGATATCGACGCGCAGCAGCCGGTTTTCGCCGGTCAGCGTATCGATGGCGACCTCGGTGACCGCGGCGCCGTAGGCGCAATAGAAAAATGGCCGGCCCTGCGCTGTCGCCTTGTCCCAGCGGATTTTCGGCGTCGCGTAGAAGCCGGTGGCCGACAGGGACACACGGGCGGCATAGGCCTTGCCGATCGCCTCGTCGAACGGCAGCGATTCGCCGCCGATATGGACGTGGCCGGCCTCGAACCTGACGTCGGCCGGCTTAGCCTGATACTGCTCCGCCAGAAAATCCGCGAGCCGGCGCTTGATCTTGCCGACCGCCTCCCGGGCGGCCATGCCGTTGAGGTCGGAGCCAGAGGAGGCCGCAGTCGCCGAGGTGTTCGGCACCTTGCCGGTGGTCGTTGCGGTGATCTTGACCCGGTCGAGATCGACCTGGAACTCCGAGGCCACGACCTGCGCCACCTTGACGAACAGGCCCTGGCCCATCTCCGTGCCGCCGTGGTTCAGGTGGATCGAACCGTCGTTGTAGACATGGACCAGCGCGCCGGCCTGGTTCAGCGTCGTGTTGGTGAAGGAAATGCCGAACTTGACCGGAGTCATCGCAATGCCGCGTTTCAGCACCGGGCTTGCGGCGTTCCAATCGCGGATTTTCGCGCGCCGCGCCGCATAGTCCGAAGTCCCGGCCAGTTCCGACCAGATGTCCGAAATGATGCAGTCTTCCACCACCATGCCGTAGGGCGCGATCTTTCCCCCGTCGTCCGCAGTGTCCTTATGCGGATAGAAATTGACGGCCCGGACCTCGGCCGGGTCCCTGTCCAGAGCGGCGGCGATCTGGTCGATGACCCGTTCCATGCCGATCATGCCCTGCGGCCCGCCGAAGCCGCGGAAGGCCGTGTTGGACTGGGTATGCGTCTTGCAGCGGTATGACGTGATCCGCGCGTTCGGCAGGCTGTAGCAGTTGTCGGCGTGGAACATCGCCCGGTCGGCGATCGGCCCGGACAAGTCCCAGGACATGCCGCAGCGCAGCGCCTGGTCGAACTCGACGCCCAGGATGCGGCCCGCACCGTCGAAGCCGGCGCGGTAGTCGATCCGGAAATCGTGACGTTTGCCGGTGAGGAGCATGTCGTCGTCGCGGTCGTAGACGCATTTCGCCGGCCGGCCGGTCAGCCGCGCGGCCAGCGCCGCCGCCGCGGCAGGCAGGTTGCCCTGGCTCTCCTTGCCGCCGAAGCCGCCGCCCATCCGGCGCACCTCGACGGTGACCGAATGGTTCGGCACGTCCAGCACCTTGGCGACCGTGTGCTGGATTTCGCTCGGATGCTGGCTCGAACAATGGACGGTCATGTCCTCGTCCTCGCCCGGGACGGCGAGCGCCGCCTGCCCTTCGAGATAGAAATGCTCCTGCCCGCCGATCTCGATCCGGCCCTCGATAACGTGCGGCGCGTTCGCGATCGCCGCCGCCGCGTCGCCCTTTGCCATCGTATAGGGCGGTTCGAGCAGGCTCTCCGCCGCCATCGCGTCTTCGATGGTGAGCAGCGCCGGCAGGTCGTCGTAGACGATTTCGGCCTGCGCCGCGGCGGCCCGCGCCTGTTCGACCGTCTCCGCCGCCACGCCGAACAGGGACTGGCCGAAATATTCGACGACGGCGGCCGGGAAGAGCGGATCGTCGCCGGCCATCGGGCTGATATCGTTCGCGCCGGGGATGTCGCCGGCGGTCATCACCGCCGCGACGCCGTCAGTCGCCCGGACCGCCGCCAAGTCCATCGAGACGACCTGGGCGTGGGCCCGTTCGCTGCGCGCGAGATAGACCTGGAGCGTGCCCGGCGGCTCCGGGATATCGTCGGTATAGATTGCCGTGCCGGAGACATGCTTGACCGCGCTGTCATGGACGCGCGCCGCCCGCACGCCGCCCTCGATGGCCGGTGCGGCCCTCGTCGCTTCCCGGGCGGGGAGTTCGGTCATGCGAAGGCCGCCTCCCGGCCGGCCAGCCGGGTTTCCCTCAAGGGGCGCCCGCTCTCGTGGAAATAGCGCCGCAACAGGTTCTGCGCCGCCAGCAGCCGGTAGCCGGCGGAGGCGCGCATATCGTCGATCGGCGTGAAATCCTCCGCGAAGGCCGGCAGCGCCGCCGCCACGGTTTGTTCGGTCCACGGCCGGCCCAGCAATGCGGCCTCGACCGCGACCGCCCGCTTCGGCGTCGCCGCCATGCCGCCATAGGCGATGCGTGCCCGAACGACCGCGCCGTCTTCGATGCGCAGGTTGAAACAGCCGCAAAGCGCAGAAATATCCTGATCGAAGCGCTTCGATATCTTGTAGCACTTCAGTTCTTCCGGGCCGGTATCGAGCGGAATCTCGACGGCCTCGACGAACTCGCCCGGCTGCCGGTCCTGCTTGCCGTAGTCGAGAAAGAAAGCTTCCAACGGCAGGCGGCGCCGGGTATCGCCCTTCCGCAGGACCAGCGTTGCGCCGAGGGCGATCAGGGCGGGCGGGCTGTCACCGATCGGCGAGCCGTTGGCGATATTGCCGCCGATGGTCCCGGCATTGCGGACCTGGCGTCCGCCGAAGCGGCGCAGCAGTTCGCCGAAATCCGGCCAGCGTTCGGCGATCGCTTCGTAGGCGTCGGTGCAGGTAACACCGGCGCCGATACGCAGGGTATCGTCGCTCACGGTCAGTTCGTTCAGCGCCCGGACCCGGCCGATGTCGATCACCGTGTCGAGCCGCCGGTGCTGCTTGGTCACCCACAGGCCGACATCGGTCGCGCCGGCGACGATGGTCGCGTCGGGATTCGCTTCGTAGAGCGCCGACAATTCATCGAGCGTGGTCGGCCCGTACCAGCGCTGACCGCCGTGTTCGTAGGCAAGCGCGCCCCGATCCGCCGCATCCTGGAGACGCCGGGCGCTGTCCGTCGCGGTGGCTTCCCCATCCGTCGGGCGAACGCCGTTCAACGCGAGCGTTGCGTCGACGATCGGCCCATAGCCCGTGCACCGGCAGAGGTTGCCGGCCAGCAGGTCTTCGACGCTGCGCTTGTCCAACGGTTCGTTCTCGAGCCAGGCGGCATAGGCCGACATCACGAAACCGGGGGTGCAGAAGCCGCACTGGGAGGCGTGGCAATCGACAAAGGACCGGGGCACGGGATGAAGCTCGGCCGCGTTCGGCGCCGGTCCGGCGCCGCGGCCAATCCCTTCGACGGTCGTCACCGAGCGGCCGTGCATCATCGGCAGGAACAGGATGCAGGCGTTCGCCGCCCGATGGCGCAGCGTGTCGCGAAGCGCGCCGTCGCCTTCCGGATCGCCCAGCACGATCGTGCAGGCGCCGCAGTCGCCCTCGGCGCAGCCTTCCTTCGTGCCGGTCAGCCCCTTGTGGCGGCGCAGGAACTGCAGCAGCGTGGTGGTCGGCGGAACGTCCGAGACCGTCTCCACCGCGCCGTTCAGCAGGAAGGTGATCGGCTGCGCCATGGGCGTCAGCTTCCGCGATAGGTGGAATAGCCGTAGGGCGAAATCAGCAATGGCACATGATAGTGTTCGTCCGGCGCCGCAATGCCGAACCGGATAATCACCGCGTCCAGAAACGCCGGATCGGCCAGCGCCACGCCGCGCGCCCGGAAATAGGCGCCGGCAGCGAACGCCAACTCATAAGTGCCGGCTGTGAAGGCGTCGCCGTCCAGCAATGGCGCATCGCAACGGCCGTCGCTGTTGGTGACGGTTTCGGTGAGGCGCACCGGCCCGCCGGGCTCCAGCCGGTCCAGCGTCACCGCAATGCCGGCGCCGGGGCGGCCGGCGCTGGTATCCAGAACATGGGTGGTCAATCGGCCCATAAGGGCGGGTCTCCCTGAAGCTTGGTCCGAAACTAGAGCCGATTTGCCCTTGCAATACAATCGGCTAGTGTGCGCCGAACGCCACAGGAAACCGGCTCAACCCATGCTTTCGCCCCGCCCCTCGACCCTCGACCGCGCTACCTTCATCGAAACCTATGGCGGCATCTACGAACATTCGCCCTGGGCTGCGGCGGCAGTGTTCGACGGGGGCCTTGAAGCCGCGGACGACGATCCGGAAGCGCTGGCCGGCCGGATGGCGCGGGTCGTCGATGGGGCGGACGACAAGGTCAAGCTGGCCCTGCTGCGCGCCCATCCGGAGCTTGCCGGCCGGCTCGCTGTGGCCGGCAATCTGACCGCGGAATCGACCGCCGAGCAGGCCTCGGCCGGCCTCGACCGCTGCACGCCGGAAGAGTTCGCCGAATTCCATGCGCTCAACGCGCGCTACAACGCCCGCTTCGGCTTCCCCTTCATCGTCGCCGTGCGCGGCTTGAGCCGGCAGGACATTCTCGACGCCTTCCGCAGCCGGGCCGGCAACGACCGGGAGAGCGAATTCGCGACGGCCCTGCAACAGGTTCACCGCATCGCCCGCCTGCGCCTGGAGGCGATGGAGGGATAGCGGCCCTGCCGGTGACGGTGTGACGCGACCTTACTTCCGGTTCATGAAGGCCCGTATCGCCGCCACGAGTTGCATCTCACTATAGTGCCCGAATGCGCGTCCCGCCGGCTATGCGGGCGCGCCCGACCGGAGCGGAGCCGGCCGCCGTTGCGCCCTGTACGCCGGGAAGCGATACGGCGCCAGGGGAAACCGCCCGGATGCCGTATCGGCAGAGGCTTCAACCGGCGTACAGGGCTTCGAGCTTCGCAAGGCATCCGGTCCAGCCGCGCACATGTTCGTCGCGGGCCTCGGCTTGCGAAAACCGGGAATGCGTGAGGGTCAGGCGCGTCGCGCCGTCCGACTCCGGTTCAAGTTCGACGGTGACCAGAGATTCGACGTCGCTGCCCTCCCAGCGCCAGGTGTGCACCAGGCGGCGGTTGGGCACGACCTCCCGATAGGTGCCGCGGGTGAGCCATGTCTTGCCGTCCGTTCCGCGCATCTCGACGAGAAACGTCCCGCCGATCGTGGTTTCGGCGATCGCACGGGCGACCGCGGTATCGCCGGGAGCCAGCCACTGGCGCAACAGATCCGGATCGGTCCACGCGGCGTAAACCGTTTCGACCGGCGCGGCGACGATGCGATGAAGCGTCAGGTAGATGTCTCGTTCGTCCGGCCTGCGCCCTGCGGTATCGCCGGCGCCCGTTCGGGTTTGTCCGGGGCTTGGCACGCCCGGATCGGGATCGGTCATTGCGCTTCGCCCGTCGTGCCGGAAAGCGTGCCGACCAGCGCATCGAGCGCGTCCAGCCGGCCGGTCCAGAAGCGTTCGTGGAATTCGAGCCAGGCAAGGGCGTCGTTCAGGGCCGCCGGGTCGATCCGGCACACCCGTTCCCGCCCCCGTGCTTCGCGTGTCACGAGGCCGGCGCGTTCAAGCACGCCGAGATGTTTCGACACCGCGGCGAAGGAGAGGGGAAGCGGCTCGGAAAGCTGGCCGACGGTCGCTTCGCCCGCCGCCAGGCGATCGAGGAGGGCCCTGCGCGTGGGATCGGCAAGCGCCTGGAAGATGCGGTCGAGGTTTTGTTCAACCATACGGTTAAGTATATCGCCCTTCCGGCATAACATTCAACCATTAGGTAAAATTATGCGAAAATGCCGGCTGTACGCGACTCGGGCTACCGCGTCACTTTCCCGTCATCGCCGATCTCCACGCCGTAGAGCCGGCGCGCGGCGTCGGCCGTGACATAGCCTTCGGCGATATCCGCCTCGACCGCCTCGACCGGCCGGTTGCGCGGATCGCCGTGGCCGCCGCCGCCGGGCAGCGCGACCCGCACCCGGTCGCCGGCGCCGACGATCTGCCTGCCCTTGGGCCGCAGCGGGCTGCCGCTGGCGGTCGCGACCGTGCCTGCCGCCCCGTCCGCCCCGCCGTTGCGTCCCCTCGCCGGGTTCTCGACCCGGTCGTACATGGCGAACAGGGCGAAGGGTGCGCCGTCGCGCGTCCCCATTTCGACCGTCTGGCCGAGGCCGCCGCGCTGCTGTCCCGCGCCGCCGGAATCGAGCCGCAGTTCCTTGCGCCAGACAACGACCGGCGCCCGGGTCTCGATCGCCTCGACCGGCAGGGCCCGCACCCCGCTCGGGAAGGCGGTGGCCGACAGGCCGTCGACCGCGGGGCGGGCGCCGGAGCCGCCGCTGTTGAACGACAGCAGGTCGAAAGCCGCGGCGTCGCTGTCGCGGTTCATGCCGGGTGCGGCGCCGATCTCCGGCCCGCCGCGCACCTGGATGCCCCACAGGCAGGCCGCGCCTTCGGCCGGGACCTCGAGGCCGGGCACCTTCGCCAGGCAGCCGAGCACAACATCCGGCAGGAACTGGCCGACGATGTGGCGCGCGCTGACCGGCCGCGGCTTCTCGACATTGAGGATCGAGCCGACCGGCGCCCTGACCTCGACCGGGGCCAGCGAACCGGCGTTGTTGGGGATTTCCGGCGCTACCGCCGCGCGCACGCCGAACGCCGTGTAGGCCAGGGTGTAGTTCATCACCAGGTTGACGCCGTACGCGCTGGCCGGCGAGCTGCCGTCGAAGTCGATGACGATGCGTTCGCCGTCGATCGTCAGCGCGGCGTTCAGGATGACCGGCCGGTCGATGCCGTCGAGGGTGATGGTGTTCCGGTATGTGCCGTCGGGCAGGGCGCGGATCGCGTCCTGCATGGCGTCCCGCGAGCGTTCGAGGATGAAGTCGGCCAGCGCGTCGAAGCGGACGTCGACATACTCATCCAGCATCGCAGCGAGCCGGCGTTCGCCCAGCTGGTTGCAGGTCGCGTAGCTGCGGATGTCGCCTTCGACCGGGTCGGGCTGGCGGACATTGGCGCGGACGATTTCGAACAGGTCCTCGTTGAACACGCCTTCGCGGGCGAGGCGCATGATCGGGATGAACAGGCCTTCTTCGTAGATCGACCGCCCGTCCGGGCACTGGCCCAGCCCGCCGATATCGACCTGGTGGCAGGTGCAGGCGAACAGGGCGACCGGCTCGTTCCGGTGGAACGCCGGCGAGACGACCGTGATATCGTGCAGATGGCCGGAACTGAGCCACGGATCGTTGGTGATGAAATGGTCGCCCGGCTTCATTTCGGCGGCCGGGAATTTCTCCAGGAAATAGCCGACCGCCTCGGCCATCGAGTTGACATGGCCGGGGGTCCCGGTCACCGCCTGGGCGACCATGCGCCCGCGCGTGTCGAACACCCCGGCGGAAAGGTCGCCGGCTTCGCTCACCGTCTCGCTGAACGCGGTCTTGATCAGGCTGCGCGCCTGCTCCTCGACGATGGCGGTCAGGCGGTTCCACAGCACCGGATAGCGGATGCGGGTCAGGCTGTCTTCGGCCGGCATTTCGGTCATCATCGGTCCTCCGCCGTGCGCTCCAGAGTCAGGGAGCCGAACGGATCGCAGGACAGGGTATATCCCGGCGGGACGATGGTCGAGGTCTGGGCTTCGACGATCACCGCCGGCCCGGCGACGGTCTGCCCGGGGCCCAGCCGGTCGCGGTCGAACACGGCCGCCGTCAGAGGCTTGCCGGCGGACGCATCGACAATCCTTCGCGCCGCGATCTCGGGCGACGCCGGTCCCTCGGGGACTTCGAGCGGCCGGGTCGTGTCCTGCGCGCGGCATTCAGCCCGGACGGTCCAAGCCACGACCTCCAGCGGCACACCGTCGATCGGCGGGCCGTACTGCCGCTGGTAGGCCGCCGCATAGGCATCCGACACGGCTTCCGACCACGGAGCGGGGTCGCGCGGGTCGGGCGGCGCTTCGGGCAGAGGCACCATGATTTCGTGGCTCTGGCCGCGGTAGCGCATGAAGGCGGCGTACGAGATGCGCTCCGGCGCCCGGCCGGCGGCGGTTTCGACGAACGACGCGGCTTCGTCGCGCATGTCGGCCAGCAGCGCCGCGACGGCCGCGCCGTCCAGCGATTCGATCTGCTGGTACAGGCTGCGCGCGACCTCGAACGCCACCGGCGCGCGCAGGAATCCGATCGCCGAGCCGACCCCGGCGCCGCGCGGCACCACGATCCGGTCGATGCCCAGCTTGTCGGCGAGCCGGGCGGCGTGGAGCGGGGCGCAGCCGCCGAACGCGATCAGGGCCCGCCCTTCGAAATCCCGGCCGTGTTCGACGGCGTGTTCGCGCGCCGCGTTGGCCATGTTCTCGTCGACCATTTCGGCGACCCCGAGAGCCGCCGTCGCGGTGTCGAGATCGAGCGGCGCGCCGACATCGGCGGCGAGCGTGCGTTCGGCCGCCGCCGCGTCCAGCCTCATCGTGCCGCCGGCGAAGCCGGCCGGATCGATCCGGCCGAGCACGACATCGGCGTCGGTCACGGTCGCGCCGGTCCCGCCGCGGGCGTAGCAGGCCGGGCCGGGATCGGACCCGGCGCTGCGCGGGCCGACCGCGATCCGGCCGAGCCCGTCGACACCGCACAGGGAGCCGCCGCCCGCGCCGATCTCGACCATCTCGACCACCGGAATGCGCAGAGGCAGGCCGCTGCCGCGCTTGAAGCGATAGGCCCGGTCGACCTCGAAATCCCGCGCCGACTGGGGCCGGCCTTCGTCGATCAGGCAGATCTTGGCGGTCGTGCCGCCCATGTCGAAGGAGACCGCTTTCGCCGCCCCGGTCTGCCGGGCGACGGCGGCGGCATAGATCGCGCCGCCGGCCGGGCCGGATTCGACCAGCCGGACCGGGAAGCGGATCGCCGTATCGACGGTCCCGAGGCCGCCGTTCGACAGCATGACCATCAGCGCGCCGGCGAAACCGGCCTCGGCCAGCGCCCCTTCCAGCCGGCCCAGATAGGCCGCGACCGCAGGCTGGACATAGGCGTTCGCGACGGTCGTCGAGAAGCGCTGAAATTCGCGCATTTCCGGCGAGACCTCGCAAGACAGGCTGACCGGCAGCCCCGGATGTGCCGCCAGAACCAGATCGCGCAGGCGCCGCTCGTGTGCCGGGTTGGCGTAGCTGTGCAGCAGGCCGATGGCGACGCTCTCGATTCCCTCGGCGGCGATTGTGTCCAGCACGGGCGCGACCGACGCCTCGTCGAGCGGGATGAGGGCCGACCCGTTGACGTCGAGCCGCTCGCGCACCGTCAGCCGGCGGGCGCGGCGCACCAGCGGCGCCGGCTTGACGATGTTCAGGTCGTATTGGTCGAACCGGCTTTCCGAGCCCATTTCGAGCACGTCGCGAAAGCCTTCGGTGGTGACGAACAAGGTCTCCGCGCCGCGCCGTTCGATCACGGCGTTGGTCGCCAGCGTTGTGCCGTGGATGATCCGGCCGATCTCCGCAAGCCCGATCCCGGCCGCTTCGCAGGCCGCCGCGACGCCGTCGAGCACCGCGCGCGCAGGTTCGGCGCCGGTGGTCAGCAGCTTGGCGGAATGGAAGCGGCCGTCGCCATGTTCCAGGGCGATATCGGTGAAGGTGCCGCCGATATCGACGCCCATGCGCCATCCGCCCGGATCCGACGCGCCGCCGCCTGGCCTGCTGTCCTTTTGCATGACGCGCTCATACTCCGTATGGAGTGGGGACGGAACCGTCATGGTGTACGGGCACCGGCACGGAGGATTGCACCATGCGTGCCTATCTGGACAGTCTGCGCGCCGCCGGCGACCTGCATGTCGTCCGCCGCGAGGTCGATCCGAAGCACGAACTGGCGGCGGTTACGGCGGCGTTCCAGACGCGGCATGACGGCGCCATCCTGTTCGAGACTGTGCGCGGCGCCCCGATGCCCGTCGTCAGCAACGTCTATGGCAGCCGGCGGCGGCTGTGCGCCCTGGTCGGGGCGCCGGACCTTGCCTTCTGCCCGGCCTGGGACCGGCTCCTGGCGCGCGCGCCGGAGCGTGCGGAATTGCAGGAGGCGACCGCCGTCCGCCGCCGGATCGCACTCTCCGACCTGCCTCACGTCACCTATTTCGAGAAAGACGCCGGCCCTTACATCACCGCGGGCATCCTGCTCGCCGGGCATCCGGAAACCGGCGTGCCCAACCTGTCCTTCCACCGCGCCATGCATGTCAGTGACGGCGAACTGCGCATCCGGATCGGCAGCAGCCACGACCTGACGCGCTATCAGCGGGCCGCGGAAGCGAAGGGCGAGGCGCTGGAGGCGGCCATGCTGATCGGCGCGGCGCCGGAAATCTTCCTGGCCGCCTGTGCGTCCATCCCGCCTGACGCCGACGAGCTGGCGGTCGCCAATGCCGTGGCGGGCGGGCCGATTGCGGTGACGCCCTGTGAAACCGTCGGCCTGTCAATTCCGGCGGACACCCAGATCGTCATCGAGGGGCGCATCCTGCCCCACGAGCGCCGGCCGGAGGGGCCGTTCGGCGAGTTCATGGGCTACTACGTTCCCGAGGAGGACAACCATGTCTTCGAGGTCACGGCGGCCACGGCCTGCGCCGATCCGGTCTATCACGCCCTGGTGTGCGGCTCGCCGGAAGACCTGATCCCGCTCGAAACCGCCATCGCCGCGAAAGTCTACCGGCATCTGAACGCAACGCTGCCCGGCATCGTCGATGTGTCCTGCAATCCGCAGCTGCTCAACACGGTGGTGAAGATAGACAAGCAGTATGAAGGCCATGCCCGGCATGTGCTTATGGCGGCTTTCGGCGCGCACAGGGATTACAGCAAGACCTGCATGGTGACCGACGAGGATGTCGACATCCACGACCTGAACGACGTCTGGTGGGCCTTCGTCACCCGGGGCCGGGCCGATACCCGCAGCCTCGTGGTCCCCGATGTGCCGGGCTTCTACCGCGATCCCCACAAGGACCATTGGGGCCGCCTTGGCATCGACGCTACGAAACCCTGGGGCCGCGAAGCCGAATTCGAGCGCAAGCGGATTCCGGGCGGCGATGCGGTCGATCTGGCCGAATGGTTGAACGAAGCCTGAGCCGGTGACAAATGCACCGGCGGATCCATCCCTGCGAGGTTCCGCTCACGCCCCCGGCGGCACGTCCAGCGTCGGGTTACGGTCGAAGAAGCCGTCGGCTTCGAGGCGGAAGCCGGTGCGGGCGACCGGCTGGACCGGCCAGTCCTCGAGCCGCGGCAGGTGCAGCAGGCCGAAGCTGTGCCACAGCACGATATCGGTGTCGCGGATCGACCGGCCCTGCTTCACCCAGGCCGCGATGGTCTCCGAGCCGTCGCTCTGGTTGACGAAGCGGCCGGCCGGGTAGCGCTCGGCGGGATCGTAGGGCGTGCACCAGACATGGTTGAAGATGAAGGCGGCGCGCTTTTCCATCATCGTCCCGGCGTGGAACCAGGGCCGCAGCATGCCGCTGGAATGCAGGCGGTAGGCGGTTGGTCGGCCCAGCCCGTTGGTCGCCGCGGCGCTCTCGACCCGCCAGAACCGCTCGGTATCGGCGTTGCGCGTCCGGCCGCCTTCGGTCTCCAACACCGTCGGTTCGACGCGAAAGGCGTTGCCGTTCGGGTTGCCGTCGCCCATCGGCGGCTGCACCACGTTCATCTCGACCAGCCGGTTGGCGTCGCCGTCCACCGCCATGTCGAGCCGGGCGCAGAACAGGTGCTGGTGGTTGGGCGCGGTGACGCCGGGCATGATTTCGGTGCCGTAGCCGGTGCCGGAGATCGCGTTCAGGCCCTGGGTGTTCATGATCCCGGTCGCCTTGATGTCCAGCTCCAGAGTCCCGTCCATGTGGAAGACCCAGTAGAAGCCGTATTCGTAGTTGCCGACCGTCGCAATCATCGAGACCAGCAGGCGGCGCGCCCGGCGATGCTCCATCTCGTCGGTCATGTAGTCGGTATGCTTCCACAGCATGCCGTCGTCTTCCTCGTGCAGGCAGATCGCGTTGTCGACCACCACCGGCTCGCCCGAGGTCAGGTTGAACACGCCGTCGAAGTAATGGATGTTGCCGCGGCAGTCGCAGCCCAGCTTGAGCGGGTTGGCGACCTGGCCGAGGCCGTATTCGCCGACGTCGAAGGCGTTCTTGCGGTAGTGGTTGAAGGAGGGGTCGCCGTAGGGCACGACCATTTCCGCGATCGAGGCGCGCCAGATCAGCGGCCGCCAGGGCGCCTTCTCGCCGCCGCGCACCTGGATGTCGTTGATCACCAGCCCTTCGCGGGGATGGAACTCGACATGGAAGCGCCAGTTGGCCCAGGTGACGACCCGGTCCTCGACGGTGAAGGTCGGTCCGTCGGGCTGGGCGATGTCGATCGGTTTCAGGTCGCCGCGCAGGATCTCCGCGATCTCGGGCCGGTCGGCATGGTAGTTCGAGGACGCCATCGGCACGTCGTGAACCGCGTGATCGATGACCCGGAGGACCTCCACCTTGTTGAGGTCGAACAGCACGTTCAGGCCCTCGACCGGATGGGCGTAGCCGTTGTCTCCCGGATCCTGGCGCAGATAGACGAGGCAGTGGACGAGCCGGCGGCCCTCCTCGTCCTCGAAGCCGAAATTGCCGGCGGAGAAGGGATCGACCTGGATGTGCGACAGGTCGGTGACGCCGCGCCGTTCCATTGCCGCGATGAAATCGGGATGCTGGGGCACCGTTTCGGCGCAGACCATGAACTCGTCGACATTGATCGCCGGGCGGGCACCGGGCGCGCCGGCCGCGGATTCGACGGCTTCCCCGGTCAGATCGACGATCAGCTCGGAGACGCGGTTGTCCGCCGTGTCGTATATGCTGACATAGGCCTCGCGGCTGCCGCCCGCCTTGCCCGAAGCGATCTCGGCCCGGCACTGTTCCTTGTCCGGATAGTGCAGCCGGATCGATTCGAATTTCGCGGTCTCCGTCCATCCGTCCCAGGCCCGGACGACGGCGCCGGCGGCCTCGATCTCGGCCGGGGTGAGCGCGTTGAGCGGATGGGTCCCGCGTTCGGTCGCGGGGGTGGTCGTACTGGTATTCGCCATCGGTCTTTTCCCGTCGGTCTTTCCCTTGCCAAGCGGGCCTGCACCCGCCATTGATCGGCCGTTTTCCGTCCCCCGTTTCTGTCACAGCACCGCCCGGAACGCCATGCCCATCGAAACCACCGCCGTCATGCCGCACACCCATTTCGAGGACTTCGAGGTCGGGCAGGAAATGGAGTACGGCCGGGCGACCGTGACCGCCGAAGAGATTATCCGCTTCGGCCGCGAGTTCGACCCCGAACCCTTCCATATCGGCGAGGAAGAGGCGAAGGAGACGATGTTCGGCGGCCTGATCGCCAGCGGCATCCACATGGCCGCCATGCTGCGGCGCATGCAGGCCGACGGCTTCGCCAACGTCCCCTCCCAGGGCTCGCCGGGCTGGGACGAGCTGCATTTCCTCGCGCCGACCCGGCCGGGCGACGTGCTGCACGTCCGGACCGGCATCCTGGAGACGCGCGTGTCCCGGAGCCGCCCGGCCCTCGGCATCGTGAAAATGCGCCACCTGGTCATCGACGAGCAGGGCGAGGTCAAGACCAGCGTTCTGACCACCGCCTTCTACGACCGGCGCGGGGCGGAGGACTGAAGCCGCATCGTCGTTCGCCCACGCAGTTGCGTCCGTGCCGGGCGGGTGCGAACATCGGCCGGTTACGAAGCGAGGGGACGGCAACGCCGATGCTGCGTTCGGGTGAGGCGTATCTCGACGGCATCCGCGACGGGCGGGCGGTCTATATCGGCAAGGAGCGGGTGGCCGACGTCACCGACCATCCGGCCTTCGCCAATGCGGCGCGGATGTATGCCGCGATGTACGACCTCAAGCGCGCCGACGACATGCGCGACGTGCTCTGGGTCGAGGACGGCGGCGAACGGATCCCGGCGTATTTCCTCAAACCGCGCGACCGCCGCGACCTCGAGATCCGCACCGCCGCGCACCGCGCCATCGCCGCCTTCTCGCACGGCCTGCTCGGGCGCTCGCCGGACCATGTGGCCTCCTCGATCACCGGGCTCGCCATGGGCTCCGCCGTGTTCGACCGCGACGGCGGCGGGTTCTCCAAACGCATCGAGGCCTATTACGAGCACGCGCGGTCGCGCGACCTCTATCTCGCCTACGCCATCCTGCCGCCGCAGGGCGCGCGCAAGCCCGAGCTCTACCAGAGCGCCGACCGCAGCCCGCCGACGCTGCGCGTGACGGCGGAGGACAGCGAAGGGGTCGTCCTCAACGGCATGAAGATGCTGGCGACCGGCGCGGTGTTCGCCGACGAGCTGTGGATCGGCAACATCATCCCGCTGGCGCCGAGCCAGGTGAAGGAATCGGTGACCTGCGCGGTGCCGGTGAACGCGCCGGGCGTTGCGCTGTGGGCGCGCAAGCCATTCGGCGCGGCGCAGGGGATCGAGTTCCACAACCCGCTGTCCCACCGCTTCGACGAATCGGATTCGATGATCGTGTTCAAGGACGTGCATGTGCCCTGGGAGCGCGTCTTCGTCCACGACAACCCGGCGCTCTCGCGCGACATCTACGTCGAGACGCCGGCGCATTACATGTCGAACCACCAGTCGAACGTGCGCTTTGCGGCCAAGCTCCGGCTGCTGGTCGGACTCGCCTCGAAGATCGCCCGGTCGAACGGCGCGCGCGACATCCCGGCGGTGCGCGAAGTGCTGGCCGATCTCGCCTCGATGGAGGCGGCCTATGGCGGCATCGTCGACGGCCAGCTCCAGGCCTTCGGCGAGACCGGGAACGGCTACGTCCACGTCAACCAGCGCTACATGTATGCAGCGATCAACTTCGCGGTCGAGCACTACGGCAGGATCTGCGACCGGGTCCGCACGCTGATGGGCGGCGGGGTGTTCCAGATGCCGGCGAGCATCGACGTGGCCGACGACCCGGCGCTCGGCCCGGTCTTCGAGGATTACTGGTCGACGGCGGACGAAACCGCGACGGAGCGCATGAAGCTGTTCCACCTCGCCTGGGACCTGCTGGGCTCGGAATTCGCCATGCGCCACGACCAGTACGAGAAATTCTACGTCGGCCCGCGCTTCATCGTCCGCGATTACAACTTCCGCCACGTCCCCTGGGACGACTATGAGGGCCTGGTCGACTCGATCATGGCGGGCTACGGGACGCGGTGAGGAGAGGGGCGCGGATGCGGGGCTGGTAAGGCGGCAGCACCATCCTGCACTACCTCCGCCGAAGGACTCCGCTGCGAAAAGCGTACTGGCCGAATTCCCCTCCCCTTGGGGATTCCTCTGCGAAAGGGTGTGCCGGACGGGCCGCCGGGCCGGCTGTTTTTGAATGTTTGTTTAAGATCGAGTCTGCTAAGTCTTTGAAATCGTTTGGTTTTGAAATAAAACAGACCGGTCTTTCTGCAGTGTTTTTTTGCACCCGGCAGCCCTAACCCCTTGGAATCGTTGGAAACACGCGCTTCGGAAGTGCGCAATTACAAATTTTATAGGAATTTTTCCAGCATCCCGGCCGAACGGGAGCGCCGCTCGACACCGGGGGCGGCACCGCCGGGCAGGATCGGGGCCAAAATCGGGGGCAGGATGGCCCGGCGGAATCGGAGGGTCGAACCGGACAGGGTCCGGCCGTCAAGCCCCGTGGTGCAGTGGGTGGCGCATTGGATGGCAGATCGGATAGCCGGTCGGCGGCGGGCCGGAAAGCCGGCAGGTTCCCGCCTGTTTCTTCGTTCGCTTCTTTTTTGAGAGGGCGTCGGCCGGCCGCGGCAGGCGCACTTCGGGCGTTGACGGGGCCGATATAGGGCGTGGGACCTGCCGTGTCAAGGAAATTTATCGAAAAAAAGGAAATAATTTTGGAGACCGGCCCGGCTCACGGCATTTCGCAGGGGAAGTTCAAGGGGAGGGGGATTTTCGCGCCGACATCGGCTCTTGCAGAGAAATTCGGAGAATGGGCAGTGGATGCACCGCTCACATGGCGCTGACGCCGCCGTCGATGACGAGTTCGGCGCCGGTCATGAAGCGGGATTCCTCCGATGCCAGATAGAGCACGGCATAGCCGACGTCGCTCGGCGCGCCGATATGGCCGAGCGGCAGTTGCCGGGCCATCTTGGCCTTGATGTCGTCGGTCGTGTGCCGGCCGCTGACCTGGTTGAGGATCGGCGTGTCGACGAAGGCCGGGTGGATCGAGTTGCAGCGGATGTTGTATCCCTGCCGCGCGCAGTGCAGCGCGACCGATTTCGTCAGGTGCCGGACCGCGGCCTTGGCCGAATTGTAGGCGGCGAGGTTGGCCGCGGCGATGATGCCGGCGACCGAGGAGATGTTGACGATCGCGCCGGTCATGCCGGTATCGCGCACGCTGTCCGCCATCGGGCGGCAGGCGTATTTGCAGCCCAGGAACACCGAATCGAGATCGACCGCATGGACCTGCCGCCAGTCTTCGAAGCTCGTCTCCTCGACCGTGCCCGGCGTGCCGATGCCGGCATTGTTGACCAGGATGTGCAGCCCGCCGAACGCCTCGACGGTTTTGGCGATCACGGCCTGCCAGCGCGCTTCGTCGGTCACGTCCTGCTCCAGCGCGAGGGCGCCGTCGCCGATTCCGGCAGCGGCCGCCTGCGCACCCGCCAGGTTAATGTCGGTCAGGACGACCCTCGCGCCTTCGCCGGCCAGCACTTCGGCCGTGCATTTGCCGAGGCCCGAAGCCGAGCCTGTAACGATGGCGACCTTGCCGGCGACCCGGCCTCCCGTTTCCGTCATGCTTCCCGTCCGTTCCCGATAGTTCGCAAGAGGCCGCGCGTCGGCCCCGCGCTACAAAAGCCCGGCGCTTCGCCGGATGCAAGAAGCGCGGCGCACTGCGGCGGAGACGCGCGTCCGAGCATCGCATCGTGACGCCCCTTCCCGTCACGGCGGCGCAGGGCCGCCGGCTGATCCTCGATCTCCAGGGCCTGGCCGATCCGCCGCACCGGCGCTTCCAAGACGGCGGCCTGCTCGACCTGATTACGCGCATGGGCTTCGTCCAGGTCGACAGCATCCGGACGGTCGCGCGCGCCCATCATACCATCCTGCACAGCCGCAACCGGACCTACCGGCCGGCCATGCTGGACGGTCTGCTCGAACGGGACCGCAGCCTGTTCGAACACTGGACCCACGACGCCTCGGTGATTCCGACGGCCTTCTACCCGGTGTGGCGCCGCAAGTTCCGGCGCGAGGCGGCGGCCCTGCGCGAGAAATACCGCCGCTGGCACGGCCCGGACTTCGAGGCCGAAACCGGGCCGCTGCTCAATCTGATCGGCGAGAACGGCCCTGTCCGCGCCCGCGATCTGGAAAAGCGGCCGGCACGCAATCCGCGCGGCTGGTGGGACTGGCACGCCGGCAAGACGGCGCTGGAATTCCTCTGGCGCACCGGCGAGCTGGCGGTCGCCCGGCGCGAGAATTTCCAGAAAGTCTACGATCTCGCCCCGCGGGTGCTGCCGCCCGAAGCCTTCGAGGACGAGCCCGACGAGCCGGCCTTCATCGACCGGGCCTGCCGTTCGGCCCTCGACCGGCTCGGCTTCGGCACGGCGGGCGAGATCGCCGGCTACTGGAACCTGGTGACGACGCGGGAGGCCACGGCCTGGATCGCCGCCCGGCAGGGCCGGGAGGTCATCGAAGCCGTCGTCGGGGCCGCCGATCCGGACAGCCGCCCGCGACGACTCTTTGCGCCCGCCGATCTGGAAGCCCGGATCGTGGCAACGGCCGACCCGCCGCCGGGGTTGCGGGCGCTCAGCCCGTTCGATCCGGCGGTCCGCGACCGCAAGCGATTGCGGCATCTTTTCGGCTTCGACTTCCGGATCGAAATTTTTGTCGCGGAAGCGCAGCGGCAATACGGCTATTATGTCTTCCCGCTGCTCGAGGGCGACCGGATGGTGGGGCGGATCGACATGACCGCGGACCGGGCCGCCGGTATCCTCAACGTGCACAAGCTGTGGCCGGAGCCGGGCATACGCTTCGGGGCCGGGCGGCGGCGGGCCCTGGAGGGTCTGCTGAACCGCATTTCGAGGTTTGCGGATTGCCGGGATGTGGCGTATGCGGAAAATTCGCTCCCGGAGCGTTGATCCGGCCGGCGGGCCGGCCAAGGGTATCGATCATGCTCGATGAACGATCTGCTGTCGATTTCGTCCGGATGAAGGACGGTACGGCCGAGGAATATGCCTTCCTCCAGCGCGAGGAGGCGGCCTTCGCGGCGGGCACGGCGGATCGCGTTCTGGCGGCGCTGCGCGCGCTGGAAGACAGCATGGGCGGCTACCGGGTGTCGCGCCTCGACCATTCGCTGCAAAGCGCGGCGCGGGCCGAGCGCGACGGCGCGGACATCGACTGGATCGTCAGCGTCCTGCTGCACGATATCGGCGATGCGCTGGCGCCGCACAACCATTCGCAGCTCGCCGCCGCCGTGATCGAGCCTTTCGTGCGCGCCGAGTGCAGCTGGGTCGTGCGCCATCACGGCGCGTTCCAGATGATCTACTACGGCCACCATATCGGCCTCGACCCCGACGCCCGCGACCGCTACCGCGGCGACCCGAACTACCCGGCCTGCGTCGCGTTCTGCGAGCGCTGGGACCAGGCCTCGTTCGATCCGGATTACGACACGCCGCCGCTCGACCGTTTCGCGCCGATGGTCTGCGAGGTCTTTGCGCGCACGGCCTGGGATCCGGCGGTCATCAGCGAGGGAGTCCGGCTGCCGCTCAGCCCGGCGCACGACGCATGATCGAAGCCGCCATCATCGAATGGGGCGGGCTGCTGATCCGGTGGGTCCATATCATCACCGGGATCGCCTGGATCGGCGCGTCCTTCTATTTCATGCATCTCGACGCCGCGATCCGGGCCACGCCGGACATGCCGCCGGAGCAGGGCGGCGAGGCGTGGGAGGTCCATGGCGGCGGCTTCTACCAGGTGCGCAAGTTCCTGGTTGCGCCGGAGTTCCTGCCCGACCACCTGATCTGGCACAAATGGCAGGCCTATACGACCTGGATCACCGGCTTCTTCCTGCTGGTCTGGATCTACTATCTGAGCGCCGATCTGTATCTGATCGATCCCGCCGTCATGGCGATGTCGCCCTGGGTCGCCGCCGGGCTCGGCATGGCGGGGCTCGCCGCCGGCTGGCTGATCTACGACCAGCTCTGCAAGTCCGGCCTCGGCGCGAACGACACGCATCTTTCCATCGCCTGTTTCGTATTGGTCGTCGCCGCGGCCTACGGCTTCCAGTCCATTTTCAGCGGGCGCGGCGCGCTGATCCATACCGGCGCCTTCATGGCGACCATCATGTCGGCCAACGTGTTCTTCGTCATCATCCCCAACCAGAAGGTCGTGGTCGCCGACCTGATCGCCGGCCGGTCGCCCGACCCGGCCCTGGGCGAACAGGCCAAGCAGCGCTCGGCGCACAACAACTATCTCACCCTGCCGGTCCTGTTCCTCATGCTGTCCGGCCACTACCCGCTGACCTTCTCGACGCCCTACGCCTTCGTGATCGTGGCGCTGGTCCTGATCGCCGGCGCCCTGATCCGCGTCTATTTCAACCACCGCAACGCCGGGAAGGGCGAGCTGTGGTGGACCTGGGCCGTGGCGGCGGTCTGCCTCGCGGCAGCGGCGGCGATCAGCCTGTCCTCGACGCCCCTCGGCCGGCAGGCGATGGCGATTGCGCCGAAGATCGACGGCGGCGTTCCGGTGCAAACGGCCGCCGCGCCGGACGAGATTACCGATATCGTCGCCGGCCGGTGCAGCATGTGCCACGCCCGCCGGACGAGTTATCCGCTTGTCGGCATGGCGCCGAACGGCCTCCTTCTCGACACGCCCGAGGCGGTCGCGCGCCACGCGCAGTCGATCTACCTGCACTCGGTGCTGACGACGGCGATGCCGCCCAACAACGTCAGCGGCATGACGCTCGCCGAGCGCCGGCAGATCGCCGCCTGGGTCGAAGGGCGGGACAGGGGAGGCGCCGAATGACCGGGCGGGACGGATACGACCGCGACCTGATCGGCTACGGCCGCACGCCGCCGGCCGTGCAATGGCCGGGCGCTGCGCGGGTCGCCGTCCAGTTCGTGCTGAACTACGAGGAGGGGGGCGAGAACTGCATCCTGCACGGCGATCCGGCTTCGGAGACCTTCCTGTCGGAGATCGTCGGCGCCGCGCCGTTCCAGGGCGCGCGCCACATGTCGATGGAGTCGATCTACGAATACGGTTCGCGCGCCGGGGTCTGGCGCATCCTCAATCTGTTCCGGGACCGGCAGATCCCGCTCACCGTCTTCGCCGTCGCCATGGCGCTGGAACGGCATCCGGACGTGGCCGACGAGGTGCTGAAGGACGGCCACGAAATCTGCTCCCACGGCTATCGCTGGATCAACTACCACGGCATGCCGGAAGAGCAGGAGCGCGAGCATATGGCCCGCGCCATCGAGATCCAGACCCGGATAACCGGCGAACGGCCGCTCGGCTGGTACACCGGGCGAACCAGCGCCAACACGCGCCGGCTGGTCGCCGAAGAGGGCGGCTTCGTCTACGACTCCGACGATTATTCCGACGACCTGCCCTTCTGGAGCCGTGTGGTGGACCGGCCGCACCTCGTCGTGCCGTACACGCTGGATAACAACGACATGCGCTTCGCCGTCGCCCAGGGCTTCAACAGCGGCGACCAGTTCTACGCCTATCTCAAGGACGCCTTCGATACCCTGTACGAGGAGGGCGCGGCGGCGCCGAAGATGATGTCGGTCGGCCTGCACTGCCGGCTGGTCGGGCGGCCCGGCCGTTTCGCGGCGCTCAGGCGGTTCGTCGACCATGTCCTGTCCCACGACCGGGTGTGGATCGCCCGCCGTATCGACATCGCCCGCGCCTGGATCGAACGGTTCCCGCCCGAAGAGGCTGCATGACCGAGACACCTGAATTCGCCACCCGCTTCGTCAACCTGGCATCGCCGAAGATGGGCACGGAGGCTGTGGCCTGCTCGGACGATTTTTTCGCGCCGATGGCCCGGATGCTGCAGGACCACGATCCGGTCTGGATCCCGGAAAAATACGACGACCGCGGCAAGTGGATGGACGGCTGGGAAAGCCGCCGCAAACGCACGCCGGGCCACGACTGGTGCCTGATCCGGCTCGGCGTTCAGGGCATCGTCCGCGGCGTCGATATCGATACCGCGCATTTCACCGGCAACTATCCGCCGGAAGCGATGCTCGAAGGCTGCCGGAGCGAAACCGAGCCCGGCAGCGGCGCCGAATGGACGACCCTGGTGCCGCGGTGCGCGCTCGGCTCGTCCTGCAACAATTTCGCGGCGTCGGCCAACGAGATGCCGGTCAACTGGCTGCGCCTCAACATCTATCCGGACGGCGGCGTGGCGCGGCTGCGCGTTTATGGCGAACCGGTCGTCGACTGGGATGCGGTCGCCGACGACGGCGCGATAGAGCTTTCCTCGCTGAAGAATGGCGGACGGATCGTCGGCTACAACGATGCCCATTACGGCGACGTCACGGCGCTGCTTTCGGAGGGCCGCGGCAAGACCATGGGCGACGGCTGGGAAACCCGCCGGCGGCGCGAACCGGGCCATGACTGGATCGTCATCGCGCTCGGCCACCGCGGCATCGTCGAGCGCATCGAGGTCGATACCGCCCATTTCAAGGGCAACTATCCGGACCGCTGCTCGGTCCAGGGCGCCGTTGCCGGCGCTTCGGGCGATGGCGACGGCGACGAGGCGTTGCTCGCTGCCGCCGGCGGCTGGACCTTCCTTCTCGAGCAAAACAAGCTGGAAGCCGATTCGATCCACGTCTTCGAGGCAGCGGACCTGGCGTCGGCCGGGCCGGTCGATACGGTGCGCCTGAACATCTATCCCGACGGCGGCGTATCGCGCTTCCGCGTCTTCGGCCGGCTCGACCGCCGATGACCGGAATCCTGCCGGTATCGCTTTCGGCCGAACCGCTGACCGGGGAGGCCTTCGCGCCGTTCGGCGACGTCATCGAACGGGCGGACGCGCAGCGGCTGCTCATCAACGAAGGCACGACCGTGCGGTTTCACGACCTGGCGGCGGTCGATGTCGGCCGCGACGGCGGCCATCCGTTGATCTCGATCTTCCGGGCGCAGCCGCGCCCCACGCCGATCGCCATCCGGATGATGGAGCGGCACCCGCTCGGCTCGCAGGCATTCTATCCGCTGGCGCCGCACGACTGGCTGGTCGTCGTGTGCCGGGGTGCGGCGGAACCGGACCCGGCGACGCTCCGCTGCTTCCGCGCGACCGGCGAGCAGGGAGTCAATTACCGGCCCGACACCTGGCACCATCCGCTGCTCGTCCTGCGGCCGCAGGACTTCCTGGTGGTCGACCGGGGCGGCCCGGGGGACAACCTCGAAGAACACTGGTTCGGAACGCCGGAGTCCGCTGCGGTTGCGGCAATCATTCCTGACTGAACGGCGATCGGGCGGCGCCGGCGGGTGCGGCGCATGTCAGGTGACGGTTTGCGGGTTTCGGCCGGCGCGGAGGCCGGAACTTTGCCGCTAACCTGTTTATTATAATAAATTTTTATGCTCTCCGGCTGAATCGTCAGGCGGGCCCGCCGACAATATGCTCGGGCAGGAATTCGCGCCGGATTTGCTTTGATTGCGGCGCCGGCCGAACGCAACCGGGCTGACCAAAGGCCCGGGCGAAGCGTTCCGTCTTGTGGATAACTTTGTGCGCAAATGCGCGGCCGCGGGGCCATCCCGATCCTCCGGGCGGTCGATCGATCCGGCTCCTGCGCCATCCGGCGGTCTCCGCAGAAGGCAATTGTTGTAAAGTAACCGTTTGTTTCAAAGCGTCTTTTTTCGCCGCAAAAAGTGTTTATGCACGTTAATTCCGGACCCGGTCGCAAGGCGTTGCGCCGGTCTTTCGGACCGGTCCCGACCGGGCCTTCACCGGGTGCGCACGCACCGGGGAATCGGTCCTCCGGAGCGCCGCTGTCATCGCCCGGGAACGGAAAAAATATTCCTTCGAAACGCCCAACATTTCCTCCGGGCATGCCCTGCACGGCGGCCGTTCGCGCAACGAAATGGCTACAGGTCGCGGGCGGCCCGATGGGCGTCGCGATAGGCGACCATGACGTCGCGCTGCCGGACCTCGCCCCTCAGCACCCTGTCGGTCTGACTGCTGACCACCGGCAGCATCGTCTCCGCCGTGCGGGAGAATACCTGCATGGCTTCATCGACATTATCGGATTCCAGGAGGAAAGGCGGCGTATCCATCACATGCTCGACCGATCCGCCCGCGCTCGGCGCCGCGTCGAAACCGAAGGCAAAGAGATCGGCCAGTCCGACCCACCCGCGCAGACGGCCGCCGTCGTCCACCACATAGACCGGCCGGTCGGGCACTTCGATCAGCATCGTCCGGGCGTCGGCAACCGAACAGGCTTCGTTCATCGCCGGGACCGCCGTTTGCGCCAGGTCGGCCATGGTCGTTCGGCGGATCGTTTGTTCCGCAGGATCCATCTCGGCCATGACGCCGCGCTGACCGAGCTGCCAATGGAAGAATGACCGCCCGAACACGGCGCGGGCGATGACCGAAGCGATCACGACCGCGAACATCACGCCCAGTGTGACCTTGTAGTCGCCGGTCAGTTCGAAAATGATGAGGATGGTCGAAATCGGCGCGCCGAGCACCGCGCCGGAGACCGCGCCCATGCCGACCAGCGTGTACGCGCCGCGGTCGGAGGCCAGTTCGGGGAAGATCGAAGCCGCCACCGTGCCGAAAGCGGCGCCGACCATGGCGCCCAGCATCAGCGACGGGCTGAAGACCCCGCCGCCGAAACCGCTGCCGATGGACAGGCCGGTTGCCGCGATCTTCGCCACGATAATGCCGAAGAGCAGCCAGAGGCCGAACTCCCCGTTCAGGGCCCGGTCCGTCGCTTCATAGCCGACGCCGAGCACCTGCGGAAACAACAGCGCGATGGCGCCGACCGCCAGCCCGGCGATCGCGGGGCAGCCCCAGGCCGGCACCCGGCTGCGCGTGGCGACGTAGCTCACCGAGATGATCGCACCCATCATCGCGACAGCGGCGACGGCGGCCGTTACGCCCAGCAGGGCGAAGGCCGGAAATTCCCAGAAGGAAACGAGGGTGTATTGCGGTTTGATAAAGGCCGGAAAATCGCCGAAATGGATGCGCGATACGATGGTCCCGGTCACCGACGCCATCACGACCGGGGCGAACGCCTTCAAGCGATAGTGGCCGACCACGACTTCAAGCGCGAACAGGGCGCCGGCGAGGGGCGCGTTGAACGACGCCGCGACGGCCGACGCCACCCCGCATCCGAGCAGGGTCAGCATGTTGCCCCGGCTGTAGCCGAGCCGCCTGCCCACAGCCGAGGCGAGTCCGGCCCCCAGCAGGACGACCGGACCTTCCCGGCCGACCGAGGCGCCGCCGCCGATCGACGTCGCATTGGCCAGCGAGGCCAGCGCGACATGGCGCAGCGACATGCGCCCTTCGTGCAGGGCGGCGCTCTCGATCACATCGGCGACGCCCTGGGGCCGGCCGTTCGGCATCAGGTAGCGGATGAACAGCCCGACCAGCAGCCCGCAGGCGGCCGGCGCCAGCAGCACCTGCCACCACGGCAGGCCTTGCGCAGCGGAAAAGAGCTTCTCCGCCGACTCGCCATAGAACAGGAACTGGATCCAGCCGATCAGCAGCCGGAAGCCGACCGCCGCATAGCCGGCAAGGCCGCCGACCAGCAGTGCGAGCAGGGCGATCTGCATTTCCTCGCCCCGGATCCCGCGGGCAAGCCGGGCCAGACGCGCACGGGTTTCGCCGGCAACGGCCCTGCGGAGCCGCCGCTGACCGGCGCCCGCCGGGGCGCTGTCGCCGCCCGCTTCCGGCCGGCCGTTCCTCTCGTCGCGGTTTGCGGCCATCGCCGCGGTATCGCATGGCGGCAACGCCAATGCCAACAGGCACGGAGCGGAGAGGCGCCGGCAGCTTCACAGAAACCGGCCGCCGGGGCGACCGGCGAAAACTCAGGAAGCCTTGCGGCGGCGGATGCCGATCTTGCGGCCGGCGTGGTCGGGCCAGGGCATATCCCGGTGGGCGTCGCGGATCCGCTCGAGCGGAACCCTGAGGTCGTCGCGGAACGGCGCCATCCTGCGCGACGTCATATCCATATGCGCGCTGATCCACTCGGCGGCGGCGCAGAGATCGCCCGTCCGGTCGTCGACCATATAGATGAGGAGGTGGAACCGCTTTTCGTCCAGATCGAGCATCTGGACCTCGAAGCGCAGCGGATCTTCCAGCCTGACTTCGCGAATGTAGGAAAGATGGACTTCCAGCGCGAAGGTCGAAACCCCGTGCGTCTCGCGGTAGGGCTGCGTCAGGCCGATCCGGTCGAACAGCGCATCCAGCGCCAGGTCGAACGCCAACAGGTAATAGGCGACGTTCATGTGGCCGTTATAGTCGATCCATTCCGGCTGGACGGCGGACCGGTGGACGACCAGCCGTTCGTTCCTGCGAATTTCGACGCCCGGGCCCGCAGGGTCCCGGGGCGGACGTAACGGTGCTGACATGGTGCGAGCGCGATCGGGGGGAGGGGAGACCGGAGGAGAAACCGCAAAGGGCCTACGAGGCGGGGATCAGATGCCACGCCGCCCGCGGCCGGCGCAAGCCGGACACTGCCGCGCAGATCGCGACCGTAGCGCGGAATCCGTCCTATCGGCCGTCCTGCGATGGATCGTCAATGTCGTCGTAGCCCCGGCGCGCGCTGTAGAAGACCAGCGCCATCAGACCGCCGCCGACGATCATGGAAAGCGTCACCCCGGCGGCCAGGGCCAGGTAGCCGTGCCCGGTCATGGCGGCGCCGTCCAGCCCCGACCAGACATGCCAGGCCGCCGCCGCGGACAGCGCCAGAATTCCGAAAAGGACCGCGATCAGCAGCTTCATGCCCATGTCCCCGACCGCCCGGTCCGTCTGCCGGGTTCTGCGGATCGGCCTCGCACGCCCGGTACCGGAACTGGTGCACCGGAACGGGTGCGGCAGGCTCGATTCGGCAATTGGGCCCGGCCGGCCGCAATTTCGCTGTGACGAACTGACCGCGGGCAGGGCGTCCCGGTAGGCGCGTTGTTATTCGGTTCAATAAGACCGGCGTGCGCCGCGCCGCCAAATTAAGGCCGCAAATCGCGATATTATGGGCAAATTAATACCGATACTGCGCTGTTACGGCGTGGAATTCGGCCTCGCAGTATGCTAACCGCATGCTTCGGCGCGCACCGCAAGACCGGCAGAAAAAAGGCGGCGGCGCGCGCAGCAGGGGGTGTTGCGTGATAGCAACAACAGGACGGAGCCTGTTGGCGGCTGCGGCTATTTCGCTGGCTGCCTGCGCGACTCAGGACGGCGCCAATCTCGGCGGCGGTCTTTACGATCCTGTCGAAAACGTCAATCGCGCGAC
Organism: Rhodospirillaceae bacterium; assembly: GCA_011523655.1. Classification (GTDB taxonomy): domain Bacteria; phylum Pseudomonadota; class Alphaproteobacteria; order Bin65; family Bin65; genus Bin65. The sequence continues at coordinate 52,228 of WTGH01000029.1, read as the reverse complement.
CTTCGAATTCAACAATGGGGTGGATGAGGCGATCGGCGAGCCGATCGCCATGGCGTATCGCGAGGCGCTCCCAAGGGGGGTCCGGGACGGCATTCGCAACTTCGCCGATAACCTCAATTCGCCGGTCGTCTTCATCAACGATTTGCTGCAGGGCGAATTCGGCCGCGCGCAGGTGACGCTGGCCCGCTTTGTCGTCAATTCGACGGCGGGCATCGCCGGCGTCGCCGATGTCGCAACAAGGGCCGGTTTGCCGGGCCGCCGGTCGGATTTCGGCGAAACCCTCGCGGCATGGGGAGTCGGCCCCGGTCCCTATCTGGTCGTTCCGTTTCTCGGACCGTCGACGACGCGCCATTTCGTGGGCCGCGTCGCCGATGTTGCGGTCAACCCGATCGGCTACCTGCTGGCGACGACCGACTACGCCTGGGTCGGACTCGTCGAACGGACGGTCGAAATCATCGACCAGAGAGAACGCCTGATCGAAGCGGTCGACGGCCTGAAGAAAACGTCGCTGGACTTCTATGCCTCCGCGCGAAGCAGCTACTGGCAGGCCCGCCTTGCCGAAATTCATAATGGCAGGATTCTGCCGGGGGCGCCCGGTGACGACGATATCGACATTGACGACGACGAAGAACCCGGGCCGCAGCCGGTCGCCGCCGCGCCGAAGCCCGAAGGAACCGAAGCGCGCCGCGCCGCCATCAGCCAATGAAACCTGCTGCTGTCCGTCGAGAGATACCGCCTATGACCCGGGTAAACGCTGACGCCAATGCTTCTCGGCCCCGAAGCGGGGGGGTGCGCCGCACGGCGCTTGCCGCCGTGATGCTGATCGCCGGCGCCCTTTCGCCCGGCGCAGCCGGAGCGGCGGACGCGCCCGTCAATCCGGTCCAGAAGGGGGAGGCGATTATCCGTTCCCTTTCGCAGACGGTTTTTACCGTTCTGCGCGATAACGGCGACCGCCGTACGCAGGAAGCGACCTTCCGCACGCTGTTCGCCATGTATTTCGACGTGCCGCGGATCGCGCGCTTCGTACTCGGCCGTGCCGCCTGGTCGAAAGCTTCAGCCGACGAAAGGGCTCAGTATCTCGAATTGTTTCTGCACTATGTCGTCAAGGTCTACACGATCAAGCTTAGGCGCTACAGGGACGGGAATTTCGAGGTCATCGCGGCCGGGCCGGACCGGACCGGCGTTGTCGTCACCACCAGGATGGTCGGCCTGCGCAGCGGGCGGCCGTTTCACATGAAGTGGCGCATGCGCCCGTCGGGCGGAACGCTCAAGGTCCGCGATATGGTGTTCGAGAATGTCTCCATGTCGCTCAACCAGCGCCGGGAATTCGCCTCGGCCTATCGGCGCTACGGCGGCACCATGGCCGGCCTGCTCCGGGCCATGCGCATGAAGATGGCGGAACTGGACGGCCAGTAGGTCCATCGCCGGCCGGCGGTACACCGCGCCGGCGCTCCGGTCCGCCGGCAAACGGCGCAGCGGGTGGCGCATGGCATCGTGCGCCTTGCCGATGTGGCGGCTGCCGCCTATAGGGTCCGGTCGATCCGGTCCGCCGCCAAGCCGATACTCCGCATGGGCCCCGCCATGGGCAAAGTCCGAAACGTCCTGTTCATCATGTGCGACCAGCTGCGGGCGGATTACCTGTCCTGCATGGGCCATCCGACGCTCGAGACGCCCCATGTCGATGCGCTGGCGGCCAGGGGCGTCCGCTTCACCCGCGCCTTCACGCAATCGTCGGTCTGCGGGCCGTCGCGCATGTCCTTCTATACCGGCCGCTACATGGTCACCCACGGCGCGAACTGGAACCGGGTGCCGCTGCCGCTCCATATCCGCACGATGGGCGATCATCTGCGCACGCTGGGCGCGCGGGTGGCGCTGGCCGGCAAGACGCACATGCAAATCGACGAGCCCGGCCTCGACCGGCTCGGGATCGACAGGGCCTCGCCCCACGGCGTGCTGGCGACCCAGGCCGGTTTCGAGCCCTTCGACCGGGACGACGGCCTGCATCCGGGCGGCTACGGCGCGAAGGATTTTGCCTACAACCGGTATCTGAGGGAACAGGGCTACGAAAGCGACAACCCGTGGCAGGACTATTGCGCCAGCGCGCTCGACGCCGGCGGCAACGTGGTCAGCGGCTGGGAGATGCGCCATGCGGGCCTGCCGGCGCGGGTGAAGGAGGCGCACTCCGAAACGGCCTACATGACCCGGCGCGCGCAGGACTTCATGGAGGAATGCGGCGACGGGCAGCCCTGGTGCCTGCATCTCTCCTACATCAAGCCGCACTGGCCCTATCTGGCGCCGGCGCCCTACCACGCCATGTACGGCGCGGCCGACATCCTCCCGGCGGTGCGCAGCGCCCGTGAGCGCCAGACCAGCCATCCGGTCTACGCCGCCTTCCAGCAGCATGAGGACAGCCTGAATTTCAGCCGCGACGAAGTGCGGGAGGCGGTGATCCCGACCTACATGGGGCTGGTCAGGCAGATCGACGACCATCTCGGCAGGCTGTTCGGCTGGATGGAACGGGCCGGCCGGATGGACGACACGATGATCGTGCTGACCTCGGATCACGGCGACTATCTCGGCGACCACTGGCTCGGCGAGAAGGAGCTGTTCCACGATTGCGTCCTGCGCCTGCCAATGATCGTCTACGACCCCGACCCGGCGGCGGACGCGAGCCGCGGCGCGCAGGACGGCCGCTTCGTCGAATGCATCGATATGCTGCCGACCTTCTACGAGGCGATGGGCGGCGACCCGGCGGAGCAGGACCACTGGATGGAAGGCCATTCGATCCTGCCGCTGCTGCGCGACGGCGATGCGGCCGACGACTGGCGCGACGCCACCTTCTCGGAATGCGACTATTCCTACCGCGGCGCCCGGGACGCGCTCGGCCTGCGCGCCCACCAGGCCAAGGCGTATTGCATTCGCACGGCCGACTGGAAATACATCCTCTACGAGGGCTTCCGGCCGCAGCTTTTCGACATGGCGAACGACCCGGACGAACTGGTCGACCTGGGCGAGAGCGAAGAACATGAAAGCGTCCGCGCCGGACTGCACGAGCGGCTGTTCCACTGGCTGCGCACCCGACGGACCCGGACGACCAAATCCGACCGGGAGATCGAGGATGCGCTCGGCATCGCCAGGAAACGGGGCGTGCTGATCGGCGTGTGGTAGGCGCCGGAGGTTCGGGTCGCTACGCCGCCGCGCGGCTCTGCCGCCCTTCGTACAGGTCCCGGCCTTCGACCAGGGCGCGGATCTTGGCGTCGGCGACCGGGCGTTTGAGCATCCAGAAGCCGCAGTCCGGATGGATCCAGCGCACCCGGCCCTCGCCGAGCAGCCGTTCGGCGCGTTCGATGGCGCGGGCGATGCCGTCGGCGCTCTCCACCTCTGTCGTCTTGATGTCGACGACGCCGAGACCGAGGCCGATGTCCGGGCGCAGGCCCCGGAAGGCGGCAAGTTCCTCCGGCGGCCGGTGGGCGACTTCCATGACGATATGGTCGGCATGGAGCGCGTTCAGATAGTCGATCAGCCGGTCCCAGCTGCCCTTCTGGATCGACTGGCCGCCGTAATTGCCGAAACAGAGATGGACCGCCGGCAGGCCGTCAACCGCGTCGAGCACACGGTTGATGGCTTCCGCCGCCCACTGCCATTCCTCCGGTGCGCCCGGCAGGTTGGCCTCGTCGACCTGCACCACGTCGGCATCGAGATGGCGGATCTGCTCGGCCAGCACGTCGGCGATTGCCAGGGCGAGCGCCGGCACGTCCGGGTAGTGGCGGTTGACAAGCGTCTTCGCCAGCATGTGCGGGCCGGTCAGCGTGAACTTTAACGGCGACCGCGTCAGCCGCCGCGCCATCCGGCACGCGCCCGGCAGGTCGAGATGGCCGGCCGAGACCGCCCCGGTCACGACGCCGGGCGGCCGGCTGCGGAACTGCATGCCCGGCTGGGACCGGTAGCGCGTCAGCTCGTCGAAGTCGATTTCGGTCGCCACGCCGCCCATCGGCCGGACGAAATATTCGATCATGCCGTTGGTTTCGGGATGGTTCGGGTCGAAACGGTAGAGCTCGCCGTCGCACACCAGGTCGATGCCCGCCAGCTCCTGGGTGTGCAGAACGACCCTCGTCGCGTCGGCCAGCGCCTGCTCCGACGGGCACTGGATCAGCCAGTCGGGCGCCGGGTAGGAACCGACGACAGTCGTCCCGATGCGCGGCCTGCCGGCTTCCATTGCCGTCTCCTTCAGCCTATTCCCAAATACCGGTCAGAATGGCAGGATTCGGGACATCGCACAATCGAGGCAGGCTGCAAGGCGCGCCGGAACGGCGCGGCTCGCCCGCTTCGATAGCGGGAAAGAGACGGAACGATGGCAGTGCACGACGCGGCCGGTCTGCCCGCGGGATTTGCCGACGAGGCGGAGCTGGAAGAGTTCATGACCCGGCCCCCGGCGGCGCTGGTGCGCGACCTGGAATCGGTCGACGGCGACATCCTGATCCTGGGCGTCGGCGGCAAGATGGGGCCGACTCTGGCGCGGCTCGCCCGGCGCGCCGTGCCCGACAGGCGGGTCATCGGCGTCGCGCGCTTCTCCGATCCGGCTGTCGAGGAGAAACTGCGAGCCTGCGACGTCGAGACGATTGCCTGCGATCTGATGGATCGGGAGGCGGTCGCGGCGCTGCCCCGCTGCCCGAACGTTATCTTCATGGCCGGCCGCAAGTTCGGCACGACCGGCGCGCTTCCGCTGACCTGGGCGATGAATGTCGCCATGCCGGCGATCGTCGCCGAGACGTTCCGCGACAGCCGGATCGTCGCCTTCTCCACCGGTAACGTCTATCCCTTCGCCCGGGTCGCGGAAGGCGGCTCGCGCGAGTCGGATACGCCCGGGCCGATGGGCGAATATGCGATGAGCTGCCTGGGCCGCGAGCGCATGTTCGAGCATTTTTCGGAGCGATACGGCACGCCGGGCCGCATCGTCAGGCTCAACTATGCCATCGACATGCGCTACGGCGTGCTGCACGACATCGGCAGCAAGGTGCTGGCCGGAGAGCCGGTCGATCTGACAACCGGCAATGTCAACGTCATCTGGCAGGGCGATGCCAACAGCCATGTCCTGCGCTGCCTCGCCCGGTGCACCGCGCCGACGACGCCGATCAACGTGTCCGGCCCGGAGACGGCCAGCGTGCGGGCGCTCGCCCTGGCTTTCGGAGAGCGGTTCGGCCGGACTCCCCGCTTCGAGGGGGCCGAGGCGGAGCAGTGCTGGCTGGTCAATTCCGGCGAGGCGGCGCGCCTGTTCGGCAATCCTTCGGTGCCGCTTCTCACGATGGTCGACTGGGTGGCCGAATGGCTCGTGGCCGGCGGCGGCGCCTATGGCAAACCGACCGAATATGCCAGCCGGGACGGCGCGTTCTGACCGTTATGGCGGCAACGACCGAATCGCTCCGGCAGATTGACCTGTCGCCTGTCCATGCCGAAGCCGGGTTCAATCTCTCCTCCCTGATCGGCTGGAACCAGACTGCGCAGGACTGGCGTTTCGTGCTGGCGCGCGGAGACGGCGTCGGCCTGCTGGATGCCGACGAGACGCTGGTCGCCACGGCGATGGCGCTGCCCTATGGCCGGTTTGCGTGGATCTGCCTGGTGCTGGTCGCGCCCGATTATCGCCGGCAGGGCATCGCCACCCGCCTGATGGACGAGGTGGTCGCGCGGCAGGACGCCGCCGGCCGGGTGCCGGGCCTGGACGCCACGCCCGACGGGCGCACGGTCTACCGGCGGATCGGCTTCCGCGACGTTTACCGCCTCGGGCGCTATCGGGGGGAATCGGTCTCTGCGGCGCCCGAAGCGCCGGATCCGCTGCCGGGCCTGCTGCGGGACGAGTTGCGCGTGCGGCCCCTGGCGGCGGCCGACCTGGCCCGGATCGCGGGGGTGGATCGCGGCCTGTTCGGCGCCGACCGGATGGAGCTGCTGTTCCATTTGCGCCGCCGGCAGCCCGGCGCCGCCTTCGGCGCGTGGCGCGAGGGCCGGCTCGCCGGTTACGCGCTGGCCCGCGACGGCCGCGAGGCGACGCAACTCGGGCCCCTGGCGGCAATCGACGATACGGTGGCGCAATCGCTCGCCGCCGCGGCGCTCGGCGCGGTGGCAGGACCGGTCTACATCGACGTCGCCGAGACCCGCGCCGATTTCATCGCGTGGCTGGAGGCCAGCGGCTTCGCGCTGCAGCGCCCCTACATCCGCATGGTGCGCGGCCGGGAGGCCGGCTTCGGCGACCCGGCGTGGCTCTACGCCATCGCCGGCCCGGAACTGGGGTAGCCGACACATTCTACGGACCCATTCCCATGACGGGTTGACCCGGTGCAGCCGATGGCATTGGTTTGGCGTATGCCAAACGATTTCCCGGACCTGCCGATCTCGGCCCGCCATGCGCGCCTGTTTCGCAACGGCCGCAACCAGGCCGTTCGTATCCCGCGCGAGTTCGAACTGGCGGCCGACGCAGTGATGATCTACAGGGAAGACGGCCGTTTGGTCATGGTTCCGGTCGAACGGCCGCCATCTCTGGCCGAGGTCCTGTCGCGGCTCCGACCCCTGGACGAGGATTTTCCGGAGTTCCGGGATCCTCCGGCCAGACCGGAAGATCTACTCTGACGTGCCCCGACTGCGGTACATGCCGGACACGAATATCGAGTCCGACATGGTCCGCCGGCCGGATAGCGGCGTCGCGCGCCGGCCCGCACAGAGACCGGCGAAATCGTCCGGATAGTTCAGGCCGCCAGTTCGGCGATGCGCCGGGCCGCGGGCAGCGGCAGCCAGTCGCCATCGAGCCCGAGGTCGTGGAAAATCGTCTGCGCTGCATTGTAGCCCGGCAGCCCGGTGATGTTGCCGCCGGGATGCGAGGATGAGCCGCAGAGATACAGGCCCCCGATGCAGGTGCGGTAGTCGCCCGCGCCCTCGAACGGCCGGTGGTAGCCGATCTGCCCGTCGGTAAAGGCGCCGACCAGGAGATCGCCGGCCGCCATGTTCGGAAATTCCCGCTCGATATCGAGCGGGCTGCGGGTGAAGCTGCCTGTCACCGAAGCGCGCAGGCCCGGCGCGTATTCTTCCCACAGGTCGAGCATCGCCTCGCCATGGGCGTCTTTCGCGGCATCCCAGTTCGCCGGATCGCCGTTCAGGGCGTAGGGCAGCTTCTCCCACATAAAGGCCGCGTGCCTGCCGCCGGCGGACTGGCCGGGGTCGAATTGGGTCGGGCAGGCGCCCCACATGACCGTCGGCGGAAACGTGCCGGCTTCGTGATGGCGGACGATGTCGTCGAACTGGCGGACATGATCGAGGCCCAGCACCGTCATGAAAGGCCGGGCCAGCTCCGGATACCGTTCGGCCGCGGCGTAGGCCGGCGGCGCGTCGAGCGCCAGGTTGAGGGCGAAGAGCGGCGCCAGAAGGTTGTAGCGGAAGGCGGCCGCATTTTCCCGCCAGCTGCCGGGCAGGGCGTCGGCATCGATCAGGTCGAGAAAGGTTTGCTGAGGATTGAGCGAAGACGCGATCAGCCGGCGGGCGCGCAAGCGCCTGCCGTCGGCGGTCTCGACACCCGCCGCCCGGCCGTTTTCGACCAGGATCCGCCGTGCGGCGGCGCCGGTCGCGATCCGGCCCCCTGCGGCCGTCACCGCTCCCGCCAGCGCGCGGCCCAGGGCGGCGCTGCCGCCAGCCGACATCTGCGCCTTGGACGGGTTGGCGAGCAGGAAGGCGATATGGTGGCCGAAGCCGCGAATCCGCAAATCGACTTCGCGCAGCCCGTTGAAGAACAGCAGCCCGGCCTGGATGACCGGGCTCTCGAACTCCCGATGGACGAACTCCAGCGGGCTGAGCGCGCTGACCTCGAGCAGCCGGCGCCCCTCGGCGCTCCGCTCCAGGAGGGCGCGCCGCTCGCCGGGCGGGATCGGCGGCGAGGTCGCCTCCGGGATCAGGATGCCCTCGACCACCGGGCCGAACTCGTCGAACCAGCGCCGCAGGGTGCGGGCGTCGCGTTCGCTGACCTGGGCGAAGGACGCGACCGTGCGGTCGATGTCGGTCCACCATTCCAGCGCGCCGCCGTCCCGGTTCAGCATGGCGACGTTCAGTTCCGGCTCGATCATGCGGGCGCCGTGGCCCTCCAGATCGAGGTCCCGGTACCAGGGCATGGCGTCGATGGCGCGCAGGAAGAAGGCGTGCGTATTGTGAATCAGCCCCGGATGGAGCGGGTCCTCCATCGCGGCGAGGCCGCCGCCGGGCTCGTCCCGGCGTTCGACGGCCACGGTCTCCAGCCCTGCACGCGCCAGATAGGCTTGCAGGATCAGGCCGTTATGGCCTGCTCCCAGGATAATGGCGTCGTAGGTTTCGTCCATCCAGGGGCCTCGGCGGCGGCCCGGCACAGGAGCGGGCCGCCGCCGGGCATCGCGACGACTATTCGAAGGCCGACTTGCGGTCGATCTTCGGCATCTTGATGCTGCGGTCGAGGAACTCGTTGGTGTAGCGCTCCTCGATGGCGTACTTCGTCTCGATCTTGAAGTAGGTGTTGACCAGCTCGTGGTCGGCTTTCATGCGGCCGGGATCGAAATAGCCGAGCGCCACCGTGCGCGAGATCTTGTCGCTCATCAACTCGGTCACCAGGCCCCAGTTCTCGGTTTCGTTGGCGGCCTTGAGGCCCTTGTTTGCCTCGACCAGCGCCGCGATGCAGGGCGCAGGCGTCTTCACGCAGGTCGCAAACGCCTTCTGGGTCACCGAAACGAACGCCCCTACCGTCTTCTTGTTCTTCTTCAGATAGTCCATGTTGACGATGATCGAGTTGCCGTAGGGGTTGATGCCGTATTTGCTCCACGGGAAGAAGCCCATGTCCTTGCCCAGCACCCGCTTGAAGATGTGGTGGATGTTGTAGAAGGAGGTGGTGACATCGATCGATCCGGCCTTGAGCGCCGCCAGCTTCGCGTTCGGCTGGATGTTGACCCATTTCACCGTTGCCGGGTCGACGCCGACCTTCTTGGCCAGCGCCGGCCACATCTGGCGCGCGGCGTCCCAGGGCGGGTTGCCGATCTTCTTGCCGGCAAAGTCTTTCGGGCCCTTGATGCCGGAGCTGTTCAGCCAGTACATGCCATAGGGCGAGTTGGCGTAGACGTTCATCACCGCGACCATGCGGGCGCCCTTGCCCATGGTGACCAGCGCGGTGCCGAGATCGGCCAGGCCGATCGGGTTCTTGCCGGCGCCGGTGCGGCGCGACGACATGGACGAGCCCTTGCCCTGCTGGATGTTCAGGTCGATGCCCGCCTTGGCGTACAGGCCCATCTTCTTGGCATAGTAGTAGGGTGCGTGGTCGCCGCCGGCGATCCAGTTGAGTATGAAATCGACCTTCTCGGCGGCGCCGGCCTGCGTCGCGCCGAGGCTGCCGGCCGCGGCGACGGCCAGCGCTGCCACTGATTTTCGCCCAATCATCATTTTCCCCATTTCGCTGCTGGTTCGAAACCGTGCGCAGGCGCATGCGCGGAACCGCATCCGGCAGCCGTTCGAGCCGCCATCGCGCCCGCGATTCCTCCCGCCCGCGTTTCTTCCCGAAAGTAACCGACCGGGTCCAAAATCTTACGGTGCAGCGCAGCGGGTCACAACCTTGTTGTTGGGCCGCTTGAGCGGTTGGGGACTGCCTCACTCCACGCCGAGCAGGTGGTAAATGCGCCGCGCGTAGCTGCCGAAGCGTTCATGGGTCTTCATGTCGAGGGTGCGCGGCCGGGGCAGGTCGATGTCGATCCGGTCGGCCATGCGCGCCGGGCCGGCGGTCAGCACCACCACCCTGGTCCCGAGGAATACCGCTTCCGCAATGCCGTGAGTGACGAACAGGATCGTCTTGCGGCTCTGCTCCCAGATGCGCAGCAGTTCCAGGTTCATGCGTTCGCGGGTCAGCGCGTCCAGCGCGCCGAACGGTTCGTCCATCAGGATCAGCCGGGGATCGTGGACGAGGGACCGGGCGATGGCGGCGCGCTGCTGCATGCCGCCGGAGAGTTCGTAGGGGTATTTCTGCTCGTGGCCGGCGAGGCCGACCATGTCGATCAGCCCGCGGGCGCGCTCGCGCGCCTCGCCCATCGGCAGGCCGAGTATTTCGGCGGGCAGCAGCACATTTTCCAGCACCCGCCGCCATTTGAGCAGCAGCGGCTGCTGGAACACCATGCCGACGTCGCGCGCCGGATCGAAATCGCTGCCGGCGCCGCCGATTTCCAGCGTCCCGCCGTCGTGTGGGAAAAGGCCGGCGACGATCTTGAGCAGGGTGGTCTTGCCGCAGCCGGACGGCCCGACGATCGAGACCAGTTCGCCCTCGTTGACGTCGAAGGTGGCGTCGGAGACCGCGAGGAATTCCTCGCGGCGGGCGCGGAACACCTTCTTGACGCCGACGAGGCGGATGAAGGGCTCGCCGCCGCTGGCCGGTTGTGCGGTCATACGGTCTCGACCCGGGCGTCGCGCACCACGACGAGCCGCTCCAGTCCGAGCACGATCAGATAGAGCGCCACGCCGACCAGGGTGATCAGGATGACCGCCATCATCATCGCGGCGGTATCCAGCGTCACTTGGACCTGGCCGATCAGGTAGGCGAGGCCGGAATCCGACGCGATGATCTCGCCGACCACGGCGCCGGCGACCGCGAGCACCACCGCCACTTTCATGCCGGAGAAGATGTAGGGCAGCGAGCCGGGCAGTTGGATCTTGACGAAAATCTGCCGCCGCGTGGCGCGCAGGGTCCTGACCAGGTCGATCAGGTCGGGCTCGACCTCGCGCAGGCCGCGGGCCGTGGTGATCAGGATCGGCAGGAAGCTGATCGAAAAGGCGATGATGATGTTGGTCTGGATGCCGTAATCGAACCAGACGATGATCAGCGGCCCGAGCGCCACCTTGGGGATCATGTTCAGGCTGACGACCAGCGGCATCAACAGGGTATCCACAGTGCGGAACCAGGAGAACAGCAGGGCGAGGCCGACGCCGACGACCACGGCAAGGAAATAGCCGCCGAAGATTTCCGCCGTCGTCACCATGGTGTTGTGGAACCAGGGATAGGTGTCGAACAGCGACAGGAGGGTTTCATGGGGCGAGGCCAGAACGAATTTCGGCACCTCGCCCACCTTGACCGCGATGTACCAGATCAGCACGACCGCCAGATGCACGAGCACGATCGCCGTCCACCGCCAGATCGTCTGGGCGGAAAGTCCCGCTCCCATGTCGCGCCTCCTTTCGGCGTCCTTCGGCCCCGGCCGGGCTCGTGTCAGGCCCTGGCCGGCCGGTTCAGGGCGCCAGCCATCTTTCCAGATTTTCCGCGACAAAGGAATCGTCGTTGAGATGCGGATAGTCCCGGCAGACCCGGTCGATCTCCGCAGCCTGGCCGGGGCTCAGGGTTTCGTCGGGATCGAGGCACCAGATGCCTTCGAGCAGGCCCTGCCGGCGCAGCACCTCGTGCATTCCGGCGATGCAGCCGCGGAAATCGTTGGCGACGTCGAAGAAGGCGGCGTTGCAGTCGGTGATCTGGCCGGCGAGCGCCAGCAGGTCCCGGTCGACCCGGCCGGCGGCGGCCGCGGCATGGACCCGGTCCAACAGGGTCACGACCGATTTCACCCACACGCTCCAGTGGCCGAGCAGGCCCCCGGCGATGCGCAGGTCCACGGTTTCGTCGCCGCGCTTCAGGCGCCAGGGCGTCAGCAGGTCGAGCAGGATATTGTCGTCGTTGCCGGTGTAGAGGGCGATCCGGTCTTCCGCGCCGGCCTCGGCGACGCCGCGCACGACGTCCAGTGTGGCGTAGCGGTCGAAGGGCGCGATCTTGATGCCGACGACCGTGTCCAGTTCGGCGAAACGCCGCCAGAAGGAGAAGGGCAGGGGCACGCCGCCGACCGCCGGCTGCAGATAGAAGCCGACCACCGGCATTTCCTCCCCGATCCGCCGGCAATGGGCGATCAGCTCATCCTCGGACGCACCGCGGAAGGCGGCGAGACTGAGCAGGACGGCGTGATAGCCGAGAGCCGCCGCAACCTGCGCCTCGGCGACGGCCTGTCCGGTGCGGCCGGCGACCCCGGCGATGAGGAAAGGCGGTCCGTCGACCCGATCGGTCGCCGTTTCGCCGGCGAGCCGCAACACCGGCTCGTACAGCCCGGCCTCGCGGATCGCAAACTGCGTGGTGTGCACGCCGACCGCCAGTCCGCCCGCGCCGGCGTCGATATAGTAGCGGCTCAGCGCCCGCTGCCGGGTCTCGTCCAGCGCCCGGGCCGCGGTCAGCGCGAGCGGAAGGGCGGGAATGACCGTGCCGGCGCGAAAGCGCGCCAGCGCCGCCTCCGGGATATCCGCAACGCTCCGCGCCATCGTCCCTACACCACGGTCCGGTGGCGCTCGATGCAGGTCGCGAGCACGTCGTCCGGCTCCCGCCGCCACCAGTTGTCTTTGGAGAAAATCTCGACCTCCGAAGCGCCGTCGTAACCCGCATCTTCGACCCAGCCGCGGATTTTCGGAATGTCGATGACGCCGTCGCCCATCATGCCGCGGTCGAGCAGCAGATCGGCCGTCGGCACCAGCCAGTCGCTGACATGGAAGCCGAGAATCCGATCCGCGGCCCCGGCGCGTGCGACCTCCGCTTCCAGATCGGGGTCCCACCAGACATGGTAGACATCGACCGCCACTCCCACGCCGTCACCCAGCGCGTCGCACAGATCGTTGGCCTGCTTCAGCGTGTTCACGCAGGCGCGGTCGGCGGCATACATCGGATGCAGCGGCTCGATGGCGAGCGGCATGGCGGCGGCGCGGGCGTGGTCGAGCAGGGCGGCGATGCCGTCGCGGACCTGCATCCGCGCGCCGGCAATGTCCTTCGAGCCTTCGGGCAGGCCGCCGACGACCAGGATCAGGCATTCGGCGCCGATGGCCGCGGCGTCGTCCACTGCCTTCCGGTTGTCGTCCAGGGCGGCCCGCCGCTCTGCCGGGGTCGCGGCCGGAAACATGCCGCCCCGGCACAGGCCGGTGACGCGCAGGCCGGCGTCCCGGATCAGCCGGGCGGCCCGCTTGGCGCCGCATTCCGCCAGCTTGTCGCGCCAGGGCGCGATGCCGCCGATGCCGTGCCGGGCGCAGCCCTCGATGCACTGCTCCAGGGTCCACTGCGCCTGCACCGTCGCCGTGTTGAGCGAGAGCAGCGCCGTATCGCCGGAAAAGTCGCGCATCGCCCGCCTGTATCCCCGTCCGCCCCGAGCTTCAGGCGACTCCGCGCACCGCCAGCACCGCGGCCATGCGCGCAGCCGCGGCGTCCGGGTCGCGCAGCAGGCCGGCCCGGTCGGCGAGGCGGAACAGGTCAGCGAAATGCAGGGTCGAGCGCGCGCTTTCCTGGCCGCCGACCATGGTGAAATGGTCCTGGTGGCCGTTGAGGTAGGCCATGAAGACGACGCCGGTCTTGTAGAAACGGGTCGGCGCCCGGAAGATGTGACGCGACAGGGGCACGGTCGGCGCCAGGGTCGCGAAATAGCCGTCCATGTCCTGCCGGGCCATGGCGAGCAGCGCGGCGCTCGCCGCCGGGGCGATGGCGTCGAAGATGCCGAGCAGGGCGTGGGAGAAGCCCTCCGCGTCGCCGGCGATCAGCGCCGGATAGTTGAAGTCGTCGCCGGTATACATGCGCACGCTCGGCGGCAGGCGGCGGCGCATGGCGATCTCCTTGCCGTCGTCGAGCAGCGAAATCTTGATGCCGTCGATCTTCTCCGCATGGGCCGACAGGATCGACAGGCAGACATCCATCGCCGCCATATGGTCGGGGTCGCCCCAGTAGCCGTCCAGCGCGGGATCGAACATCTCGCCCAGCCAGTGGATCAGCACCGGCTCGCGCACCTGGGAGAGGATGCGGCCGTAGACCTTCTCATAATCCGCCGGTCCGGCGGCGCAGGCGGCGAGCGCCCGGCTCGCCATCAGGACGATCCGCCCGCCCGCGGCCTCGACCGCCTCGCACTGTTCCTCGTAGGCGCGGATTACGTCGTCGACGCCGGTGTCCGGCCCCGGCGCCAGATGGTCCGTACCGGCGCCGCAGGCGATCAGCCCGCCGCCGTCCCGCGCCCTGGCGGCGGCGACCGAGCGCCGGATCAGCTCGTGCGAGGTCGGCCAGTCCAGCCCCATGCCGCGCTGCGCGGTGTCCATGGCTTCCGCGACGCCGAGGCCGAGCGACCACAGATGCTCGCGATAGGCCAGCGTCGCTTCCCAGTCGAGGGCGGTGTCGAGCCATGGGTCGGCGTCGGCGCGCGGATCGTTGACGACATGGGCGGCGGCATAGGCGACGCGGGGCAGGGCTTCGGCGCGCGCCGGTTCATAGGTCAGCGGCTGCGACAGACGGTAGGTCTCGATCCGGCCGTCGCTCGTCGGCAGGTCGACCGATTCCACGGTCAGATCTCCAGGTCCGGCACGTCGACCCAGCGCCGCTCGCGCCAGCTGCGGTAGCCGAGTTCGGCAAGCTGCACGCCCCTGGCGCCGGAGAGGAAGGTATAGTCCCAGGGCGCGTCCTCGTAGAGATACCGGATGAAGTCCTGCCACTGGGTCTTGAAGCCGTTCTCGAAGGCCCGGTCGTCCGGCACCTCCTGCCAGCCCGCACGGAAATCGATGGTCTGGGGCACGTCCGGGTTCCACACCGGCCTGGGCGTGTCGTCCCGGGGCTGGACGAGGCAGCGGGTCAGCCCGGCGACGGCGGACCCGTGGGTGCCGTCGACATGGAAGGTCGCCAGATCGTCCCGCCGCACCCGGGTGCACCAGGAGGAGTTGATCTGGGCGACGATGCCGCCTTCGAGCTCGAACAGGGCGTAGGCCGCGTCCTCGACGTCGGCGTCGTAGGCATCGCCGGCCTCGTCCCAGCGCTGCGGAATGTGGATCGCGCCGTGGCAGCAGACCGCCCGGACCGGCGCAATCGTATGGTCGAGCACATAGCGCCAGTGGCACAGCATATCGAGGATGATGCCGCCGCCTTCGGCCTTGCGGTAATTCCAGGACGGCCGCTGCGCCGGCTCCCGGTCGCCCTCGAACACCCAGTAGCCGAATTCTCCCCGCACCGAGAGGATGCGGCCGAAGAAGCCGCTGTCCCGCAGCCTGCGCAGCTTGATCAGGCCGGGCAGGCTGAGCTTGTCGTGGACCACGCCGCCCCTGACGCCCCTGTCGCGCGCCGCCCGGGCGATGGCGAGCGCGTCGTCCAGCGTCTCGGCGACCGGCTTTTCGGTGTAAATGTCCTTGCCGGCGTCGATCGCCTTCAGCAGCAGGTCCTTGCGCATCTGCGTGGTCGCGGCGTCGAAGAACAGGGTGTCGTCGGGGTCGGCGAGCGCCGCATCCAGATCGGTCGTCCAGCGCCCGATGCCGTTTGCTGCCGCGAGCGCGGCGAGCTTCGCTTCGTTGCGGCCGACCAGGATCGGGTCGGGGACTACGGTGTCGCCGTTAGAGAGCCGCACGCCGCCCTCGGCCCGGATGGCGCAGATCGAGCGCACCAGATGCTGATTCGTCCCCATGCGCCCGGTGACGCCGTTCATGATCAGTCCGAGACGGTGCGTTGTCATTCGCGCCTTTCCCCGTGCGACGGGCCCCCGGGACATCGGTTCGATTCCGCCCGAGAGGCGCAACTGGTCGGTCGCGCGACCGTAATTTCCCGCGCAAGGCCGGTCAATCGCAGGCATATCGTTCGGCGGTCCGGATCGTTTGTCGTCCAGCGCTTGCGAAAAGATAAGCCCGGGACTGCATAGACTATTACGCTTGACGTAATGCGGATAGCGTTTCTATGCTCGACGTCGCGGTTACAGTGGAATCGACGTCGAATTGATCGTCAGTTTCAGGGATAAGAGAACAGAGGCCTTCCATCGGGGCCGCAGGATCGCGGCCTTCTCCGGCTTCACACGCACCGCCTCGCGCAAGCTGGACCAGCTCGACGCAGCGACCGGGTTGCGTGATTTGTCGCGTCCGGGTAATCGCCTGGAAGCCCTGAAGGGACGCCGGAAGGGTCAAGGGAGCATTCAGATCAACGATCAATGGCGGATCTGTTTCGAATGGCCCGGGGAAAGCCCCGGCCCGGTCAATGTGGAAATTGTCGACTACCATTGAGAAAGAGGAACATCATGACGCGCGATCCCATCCATCCGGGCGAGACGCTTCGCGAGGACCTCGACGCGCTTGGGATGAGCGCGGCCGAACTGGCCCGGCGGATCGAAGTTCCGGTGAACCGGATCACGGAAATCCTCAACGGACGGCGCGCCGTCACCGGCGACACGGCGCTGCGCCTGGGGCGTTTTTTCGGGACGTCCGGCGAATTTTGGCTGAACCTGCAGAAGCTCTATGAACTGCGGCGTGCGGAGCAGAAAAAAGGCGCCGAGATTGCCCGCCTGCCTTCGCTGGACGACAACCGGTTGCGCGCTTCAGGCTGATTTGCCGGCTGGTGTAGCTGGAAGATTTGAACGCAATTTTCCGGTCTGGCGCTGGAGATATCCCAGGGTCGCGTTGCAGCATGTTCGCAGCGCGGCCGGATCGGCTGCTAGAATGGCCGCCCGCCGCCGTCGCCACCCGGAGACACACGATCATGCACCGCGCTTCCTTCCGCAGCGTTCTCGCCGCTGACGATCCGCTGATCCTGATCGGCGCCCATGACGGGCTGAGCGCCCGGCTGATCGAGCGGGCCGGCTACCCCGCCTTCTTCATCGGCGGCTTCCCGCTGGTCGGCGCGCGTTACGGCGTGCCCGATATCGGCATCAAGGGTCTCGGCGAGATCGCGGCCGGCGTGCGCGACATCCTGGGCGCGACCGGCCTGCCGGTGCTGGTCGACGGCGACGACGGCTACGGCGACGTCAAGAATGTCGCCCACACCGTCCGCACTTACGAAGACATGGGCGCCGGCGCGATCATGATCGAGGACCAGACTTGGCCCAAGCGCTGCGGCCACATGGCGGGCAAGGATGTCGTCGACGCCGCCTTCATGGTCGACAAGATCGGCGCGGCGCTCGATGCCCGGCGCGATTCCGACACCATGATCGTCGCGCGCACCGACGCCCGCGCCGTCCACGGGCTGGACGAGGCGCTGCGCCGGGGTCGCGCCTACATCGAGGCCGGCGCCGACGCCATCTTCGTCGAGGCGCCGGAGACCGAGGAGGAATTGGCGATCGTCGGCGGCGCCTTCGACGTGCCGCAGCTCGCCAACCCGCTGGAGGGCGGTCGCACGCCGATCCTGCCGCCGGAGCGGCTGCACGACCTCGGCTTCGACGTCATCGTCTACGGCATCTCGCTGATCCTGCGCATCGCCCGGACGATGCAGGACGCCCTGGCCGATTTCCGCACCGGCGAGATGAAGCTGTGGGAAACCGGCGTCGGCTTCGAGGAATACAAGCGGATCGTCGGCTTCGACGACTGGGCGGCGACCGAGGACCGGTTCGGCCGCAGCCGCAATGAATGATTGCCCCCCCCCCCCCCGATACGGCGCTGGCGCGCCTACTCGGGATGAGGGGGGTGTTGGTTCAAGAGCCGCAAAACTATACCTCCTCATCCTGAGTAGCCCCGGCCGCAAGGCCGGGGCGTATCGAAGGACGGGGCGTATCGGCGGGCCGGCGGAACGTCGAAAGTTAAGGTCGGAGAGGCTCTACGTCGTGGCGTAGGCCGGCCGGTCCGCATGGCCGGGAACGCCGCCGCGCACGGCGCCGGGCCGGCGGTCCCGGTAGACGGCCGACCAGCCCTCCGGCAGGGGGCGGCTGTTCGGCACCGAGAGCCACAGGCGCAGCAGGTGGCGCCTGCGCTCCGGTTCCGGATGGTCCTCGAATTCCGTGCGGGCGTGGTAGGTCGTGTGGCTGTTCAGGAACACCATGTCGCCCGGCTCGAGCATCATGTCGAGGCAGAAAGCCGGGTCGCCGGCCAGCCGGTCGATGGCGGCCAGCGCGTCGCGTTGCAGCCCGGTCAGCGGCGGCGCGTCGTGGTGTTTTTGCGCCGACAGGATATGGGTGCGGATGTAGCGGCTGGCGAAATGGCCCCGCTCGACGCCGTAGATCGGCTGCCCGTACCACGCCGCCTCGCCGGCGCGCTCCTGGCCCTGCCGGCTCCAGATAAACGGTTCATACAGGGTTTTCAGAAATTCCGGATGCTGCCGGGCGATCTCGTTGTGGATCGCCACGGAACTGACGAAGCGGCTGAGGCCGCCGGCCCGGGCGGTCCTGAGGAAAAACAGCGCGCTGACATCCGCCGAATCGGTGTGGAACTCCAGCTCGGCCCGGCTGGTGTAGCCCCGGCCCTCGCGCCCGGACACGTCGGTGCCGATGTCGCGCACGTCGCCCAGCATGTCGCCGCGCTTGCTCTGGGAGACGGCGGTGCCGATGTGCCGGCCGATGCCCCAGTAGAGCCGGCGCAGGTCGTCGACGCTGCGGCCCGCCACCGGAAAGCCGCGGAACAGGAAGATACCGCAGCCGGTTTCCAGCACCTCCCGGGCGTGCAGCAGCCGATGCGCGAAGGCCGCCAGCGGCAGGTCGGCGGCGGTCATGTCGGCGAACGGGCGGCCCCCGGCGATGCACCGGTCGAGGCCGGCGTCGATCTCCGCCCGGTCTTGCGCCGTCAGCCGGCAGGTCCAGTCGGTGCGCCGCGCCAGGTCCGGGCCGCGCCAGTCCGCCGGGCTGTCAATCGCGCCGTCGATCGGGCTGGGCATCGCGTTCGCTTTCACCCGTTCACGCGGCGACGCCGCAAATTTGCAGCGCCGTCAGGGCGAACACCTTGGCCAGCTTGACCAGGTCGTCGAGGGCGACCGGCCGCTGTACGCCTGCCGCGCCGCGCGGCCCGCCCGGATCGGCGACCGGCGGGCCGTAGCCTATGGCGGGGATGCCGGCCTCGTTGAAGGCGTTGCTGTCGCGCCACATACTCATTTCGAGCGCCGCCGTATAGTCGAGCGGCCCGCCGACCGCCGTTTCATGGGCCGCGCGCAAGGCGTCGAGCAGCGGTTCGGCGTTTTCGGCGATATAGCCGCGCTTGAAATCGTAGGCGTCGATCTGCGCCTCGATGCCGGTCGCGGCGACCGCCTCGCACACCTGCCGGCGGACCGCCGGCGCATGGGCATTCGGCATCAGGCGGACGTCGAAGAAGATGTGGCAATGGTCCCGTTCCTCGGTCCAGGGCGGCCCGGCCGGGCGCATTTCCAGAACCTGCGCTTTCGGCACCAGCGTGCCGCCCCGGAAGGTCTCCCGCCCTTCGGTTTCGTAGCGCCGGGCCCAGTCTTCCAGCGCCAGCACGATCCGCGCCGCGCGCTCGAACGGATTGGGGCTGCCGGCCGGCCCGTCATTGCGGCGCAGGCCGGGGGTGTAGGCCATGTTGCCCGGCACGGCGATGCGCAGGCGCAGATAGCCTGCCTGGGCGACCGTGACGCGGAAGTCCGAGACCTCGCTGATCAGCGCGTAGTCGGCGACCACGCCGTGCTCGACCAGCCAGCGCGCGCCGTAGCCTTCGCGCACCTGGCTGGACGCCGGGCCGACGCCGGACCAGCCGGCGATGTCCGCGGCGGCCGCGGGCGGCGCCGAGGTTTCCTGGCCGCTTCCGGCGAGGAAAAGGTCCTCCTTGAGCGCAAGGCCGGACCGGACGATGGCGCGCATGGCGATCATCTGCGCCGCCAGTTGCGCCTTGTCGTTGGCGAGGCCGCGGCCGAACACCTGCCCGTCCTCGATCCAGGCGCCGCGCAGGCGTTGCTCGGCCGCCTCGCTGCCGGCCGGCCGGGCGCCCTGGGTGTCGATATGGGCGTTGAGAATGAGCGAGCGCCCGCCGCCGGCGCGGTCGCCGGTGCCGCGGATCAGGCCGATCGCGTTGACGCTCTCGGCCGCCATGAACTGGAGCCGGGCCTCGATGCCCGCCTCGTGCAGCCAGGCGACGACCGCCGCGCCGACCTGCCGTTCCTCACCGGAATAGTCGGGCAGGTTGCCGAGGGTCAGGCATAACTCGGCCAGCGCTTCCCGGTCGCCCTCGATGCCGTCCAGAACGGCCTGGAATTCCTGCTCCACCTTGAACCCGCCCGTATCGCCGTTGCCGGCGGAATACTATCGCCGCCGCCTGCGCCGGGCTAGCGCCCCATCTTCCGCGCCCGCCGGTCCCGGCCGTAGAAGCGGGCGAGATAGTCGAGGACCAGCTTTTCGTCCTCCGGCTCGATTTCCGCCATCTCGTGCTCCTCGACCATGTAGACCAGGACCTCGCCCCAGTCGGCGCGGTTCAGGCCCTGCTGGGTGACCAGCTTCATGGAATGGCAGGCGCTGCAGTAGGCGAAGACCTCGTCGCGGCCCTCGTCCGGCGGCATGCCCTCGTAATCGTCCTCGTCCTCGTCGTCTTCGTCCTCATCCTCATCGTCGTCCGACCCGGCGGCGGGGGCGTTCGCAGCCTTTTCCGGCCCGGCTTTGCCGGCCGGTGCGTCGGCCGCCAGCGCGCCGCCCGCCATCGCCAACAGGACGGCAAGCGTCACGGCCAGGATCGTCCGGGCCGCGGCGGCGAAGGCCGCGGCCCGTGCCGGCGATGGCATGGCGGTCAGCTGACCCGAACCGAGATGCGGTGCATCGAGTTGTTCAGGTAGCCCTTCGGGTTCCACGCGATGGCGAAGGGCTGGATGACGCCGCGGGAGTCGGTCGCCCGGGCCCAGACTTCGTAATAGCCCTTCTGCGGGAATTTCAGCATCGCCTTCCAGTGCTGCCAGGCGTAGGGGTTCGCCGGCTTGCCCAGCTCGGCCTGCTGCCAGGACGCGCCGAAATCCATCGACACGTCGACCCGCGCCACCGTGTCGTCGCCCGCCCAGGCGTGGCCGCCGACCTCCAGCTCGCGGCCGGAGATGGTCAGCCCGGTCTTGGGCGTCGTGATCAGCGATTTCACCGGCATGGCGTGGATGATCCCCATGGCGCTCTTCGGCACCTTCTCGCCTGGCGACACCGGATAGTCCGGCACCCGGTAGGCGCTGCCGGTCATCTTCGGCCCGTCATGGACCTTGTCGCGCAGCCAGATCCGCTTCAGCCATTTCTGCGAGCAGGAGCCCGGCCAGCCGGGGATCACCAGGCGCAGCGGCGCGCCGTTCATCGCATGGAGCGGCCCGCCGTTCATGCCGAAGGCGATCAGGTTGCTCGGGTTCATCGCCTTGTCGATCGGCACGCCGCGCGAGATCGGCAGTTTGCCCTCCTTGCCGGAGAGGTGCGTATCGGCGCCGACATGGGCGGTGTAGACGACGTTTGGCTTGACCCCCGCCGCCTTGAGCACGTCGGCCAGGCGCACGCCGGTCCAGTTCGAGCTGGCGACCGCGCCGACCGTCCACTGGTTGCCGCGCGCCGGCGGGTCGAAGAATGCCCGGCCGTTGCCGCCGCACTCGATGGTGAGCTGCTGGGTCACGACCTCGAACTTCTTCTTCAGGTCGTCGATGCTGTAGGTCGCGGCGCTATCGACCAGGCCGTCGACGCGCAGCTTCCAGGCCGCCGGGTCCATGTCGTCCGGCACGATGCCGTTGTTGCGGATGAAGTGCCGGGCGGTCGGCGTCACCGCATCGTTGAGCAGATGGGCCGGGGTCTCGGCGTTGACCGGCCGGTCGTTGAGCACGGTCAGCCCGTCCTTGCCCTCGATCGCCATCTTGCTGGCGGCGAGCGCTTCGGGGATGAAGCCCGACGGCATGTTGCGGTGGAACGGGATCGCCGCGCCGATCAGCGCGCCCATGCTGGCGAGGCCGGCGCCTTTCAGGAACCCGCGGCGGTCCGGATGCGCCTCGCGCCCGAACACGATCCGGTCGGCTTCGTCGGGGTCTTCGGCATAGAGTTCGAACAGGTCGGCTTTCTTGGACAAATTCATTTCCTCCTATATTAGACTTATTCCATTATCGCCGTTTTCCGCGGCGCCCGTCAACCGCGAGCGCCGGTTCCTTCGCCTTTCGCCGTCATTCCGACCGAAGCCGCCCAAAGGGCGGCGTAGTGGAGGAATCTCGTCGCGGGACTCCGGGTACCTGTCGTCGGGTTCGAGCCGAGGTCCCTCCGCTCGCTTCGCTTCGGTCGGGATGACGATGGGGGATGGTCGGTCGGGATGACGATGAGGGGACGGTCGGTCCGGATGACGATGAGGGGACGCTTCGGTCGGGATGACGGGTCGGGGGCGTTTCGAACGGCCCGATCGCCGACGCCTAAAAAACTACCCCGGCCGCGTGCCGAAGGCAGAGACGGTACCGGGGTATCCGCGATCTATATGGACCTGTACTGCCGGCGGGGCAATCCGCAGCTCTGCCGGCGTCATATCGTGCGGCGACCCCTCCGCGGCTGGACAGCCGCGCCCGGTTTCGCCGACAATGGCCTCTGTCATCGTCAACGGAGGAGCGCGCCATGGCCAAGCTGCGCCACATTGCGCTTCAGGTGCCGGACCTGGAGAAGGCGGCCGGGTTCTACGAGCGGGTGTTCGGCCTCGAGCGGGTGCGCGAGGCGGAGAGCCCGATCGGCAACGCCGTCATGCTGAGCGACGGGGTGATGAACCTCACTCTGCTCCATTTCCCGGACGGCAGGGGCGGCCAGGTCAACGGGCCGGACTGGGCCGGGCTGCACCATATGGGCTTCATCGTCGACGACCTGGACGAGACCGGCCGGCGCATCGAGGACGCCGGCGGGACCTTCTTCATGCAGTTGCCGGACCATTATCCCGGCGTCGATGCCGAGACCAAGTACAAGGACAATCACGGCATCGTCTTCGACATTTCCGACCACGACTGGACCCAGGCCGGGCAACAGGGCGGATAGCAGGGCGGGGCGGCCGCCGCCGGCCATGAAGATTACCGCCATCCGCGAAAAGACGGTCTCGCTCGCCTCCGGCCTGCGCAACGCCGGCATCGCCTACGATGCCATGACAGCCAGCGCGGTCGTCGTGGAAGCGGACGGCGGCGCGCTCCGCGGCCTCGGCTTCGATTCGGTCGGCCGCTACGGCCACGGCGCGCTTCTGCGCGAACGCTTCGTCCCGCGCCTGCGCGACGCCGCCCCCGGCGCCCTGCTGGACGGCGACGGCCTGATCGACCCCGCCGCGGCCTGGCGCGCCATGATGGCGAACGAGAAGCCGGGCGGCCACGGCGAGCGCGCCGGCGCGGTCGGCGTGCTCGACATGGCGCTGTGGGACCTGCGGGCCCGCCAGCGCGGCGAACCGGCCTGGCGCACGATCGCCGGCTATTTTGGTTGCGAAGGCGCGCCGACAGTTGCGGTCTACGGCACGGGCGGCCATTACGGCGCGGACGCCGCCGATACCGGGCCGCTGTGCGCTTCGCTGGCCGAGGCCCGCGGCCGCGGCTTCCGGACCTTCAAGATCAAGATCGGCGGCGCGCCGCTCGAAACCGATCTCGCCCGGGTCGAGGCGGCCTTGGAGATTGCCGGGCCGGGCGCCCTGGCGCTCGACACCAACGGCGTCTGGGACCCGGAAACGGCGGCCGGATGGCTGGCCGCGCTGGCGGACTACGACCTCGCCTGGATCGAGGAGCCGGTCTCCCCGCTCGACTATGCCGGGCTGGCCGATATCGCCGGCCGCTTCCCGGTGCCAATCGGCACGGGCGAGAACCTGTTTTCCTTCGACGACGCTCGCAACCTCCAGCGCCACGGCGGCCTGCGGCCGGACCGCGACCTCCTGCAGTTCGATATCTCGCTGAGCTACGGCCTGCCGGAATATGTCCGGATGGTCGACTGTTTCACCGCGAAGGGCTGGTCGCCGCGGCGCTTTGCGCCCCATGCCGGCCATGTCCTCGCGCTCCACACGGTGGCGGCGCTCGGCCTCGGCATGGCCGAGGTGGCGCTCGATGCCGCCCTGCCGATCGGCGGGCTGCCGGGCGGCGCGGTCGTCGAAGACGGGCGGGTGACGCTGCCGGACGCGCCCGGCTTCGGTATCGAAGAAATGCCGGCCCTCCATGCCTGCTTTGCCGGCCTTCTCGCCTGAAGAGGACTCCGGCAGCCGCAACCAAACGGCCGTTGGGTCAGGCCGCGCCCTTTTCTTTTACCGCCGATCCGTGGAACATGCAGCAGGTAAACCGCCAGCATAGGGAGTGGCGCATGAAAGTACGGGTCGATCCCGAGCGCTGCGAAGGGCACAGCCGCTGCCATGCGCTGGCGCCGGAACTGTTCGCGCTGGACGATTTCGGTAACGCGACGGCGGTGGGCGACGGCGCCGTACCGGCGGAACTGGAGAAAAAGGCGCGCCTGGCCGTGGCCAACTGCCCGGAATACGCCGTCGAAATTGCGGAGGATGCGGGATGACTGACAGCAAGCCCGGCAGCGAGACTCGCGGGGGAGCCGGGCCGCGACCCGACGCCGACGCCGGGGCGGGCGCCTGCCCGGTCACCGGCCAGCCGCCGGCCGGGCAATCCCTGCACGAGGCGCCGGAACGGCCGCCGGTCGCGGACTGGCGCACCGACTGGGACCATCTCGATCCGCAGTGGCGCGACAATCCCTTCCCGATCTGGGACGAACTGCGCAAGGGCCCGATCGCCCGCACCGAACGCTTCGAGGGCGCCTGGCTGCCGACCCGCTACGCGGACGTCAAGGCGATCGCCTACGATACCGAGCATTTCACGTCGCGCCGCATCCTCCTGCGCCACAAGAAATACGAGGACCCGCCGCTGCCGGCACCGCCGATCACCTCCGACCCGCCGGAGCACAAGGCGCACAAGCAGGTGCTGCTGCCCTTCTTCACGCCGCAGGAGGTCGGCAAGCTGGAGCCGATGGCGCGCCGGGTCTGCAACGCGCTGATCGACGACTTCATCGCCGACGGGCGCTGCGACGCCGCCCAGCACTACGCCCGGCATATCCCGGTGCGTATCATCGCCTACATGCTCGGCGTGCCGGTGCGCGACAGCGACCGGTTCATACGGTGGATCCACGAGATCCTGGAAATCGGCATCGTCGACGACGAGATCGGTAAGAACGCGACCAAGGCGATGCGCGACTATTTCCGCCACCATATCGAGTTGCGCAAGCAGGGCCGGAGCGAGGCCGATCCCGACGGGCCGGAGCCCGACCTGATCCGGGTGATGATGGACGGCTCGCTGAACGGCGTGCCGTTCGAGGAAAACCATGTGCTCGGCACGCTCAACCTGCTGATGATCGCCGGCATCGATACGACCTGGAGCTCGATCGGCGCCGCGATCCTGCATCTCGGCCAGCACCGGGACGACCGGCGGCGCCTGATCGAGGAGCCGGACCTGATGCCGACGGCGATCGAGGAGCTGCTGCGCGCCTATTCGCCGGTCACCATGGCGCGCGAGATCAAGAAGGACGTCGAGATGGGCGGCTGCCCGATGAAGAAGGGCGAGATGGTGCTCCTGTCCTTCCCGGCCGCCAACCGCGACCCGGCCATGTTCCCGGACGCCGACAGGGTCGTGCTCGACCGGCAGGAGAACCGCCACGGCGCCTTCGGCCTCGGCATCCACCGCTGCGTCGGCTCGAACCTGGCGCGCATGGAGCTGCGGGTCGGCATCGAGGAATGGCTGAAGCGGATCCCGGACTACCGGGTCGACGGCGAGGTCCGCTGGTCCGACGGCACGGTGCGCGGGCCGCGGACGCTACCGGTCGTGTTCGGGTAGGGCGCGGCGAGCCGGACCGCCGCCATGCGCATCGGGATCGTCGGCTACGGCTATATCGGCCGCTTCATCGCCGAACGGATTGCGGAGAGCGGCGGCCGCTTCGAGACCGCGTTCGTCCATAACCGCAGCGCGGCGGCGCTCGCGGACCTCGATCCGGCCCTGCGGCTGGACGATCTGGAGCAGGCCGGAACCCGCGATCCCGGCCTGATCGTCGAATGCGCCCATCCGTCGATTTCGGCGCGCTACGGCGAAGCTTTCCTCAAATGCGCCGACTACATGCCCCTGTCGGTAACGGCGCTGGCCGACGATGCCGTACGCGAACGGCTGGAGGCCGCGGCGGCGGCGCACGGGACCAGGCTGCTCGTGCCGGCCGGCGCGCTATCGGGCGGCGACGACCTCCTGATGCGGCGCGGCCGGTGGCGGCGGGTGCGCATCACCTTCCGCAAGCATCCGGACAATCTCGATTTCTCCGAGAGCGGCTTCGATTCGGCAAGCATCGACGGCGAGACCGTGATCTACGAAGGCCCGGTGCGCGGCGTCGCGAAACTCTATCCGCGCAACGTCAACACCATGGTGACCTGCGCCCTGGTCTCGACCGGGCTTGACGCCTGCGAAGCGCGGCTGATCGCCGATCCGGCGCTGGACGTCGCGGTCGCCGAGGTCGAGGCCTGGGACGCGTCCGGCGGCCTGCTGCGCACCGAAAAGCGCCAGCCCGCGGTCGGCGTCTCCGGCACCGAAATGCTCACCTCGACCTGGTACTCCATCCTCCGCGCCGCCAACGCCCCAAGGGGGCCGATCGAGCTGGTGTAGGGCGATAGAATTTTGATCGGGTTGCGGCACTTCCTTGCGATTTTTGTCACGACAATCTATACATACATGACCCGATGGAGTTCGAATGGGACGAGGCCAAGAGCCGGGCCAACTTTGCCAAGCACGGGATCGACTTCGAAACCGCACAGCGGATTTTCGGCGGTCCGGTGTTCACGCGGCCCGACCGGCGCCGGGACTATGGCGAGGCGCGCCATGTCAGCATCGGCCGGGTGGAGGCCGCCGTGATCGTGGTCGTCCATACCGAACGCGGCCGGCGCATGCGGCTGATTTCGGCGCGGCCGGCGTCCCGCAAGGAGAGGCAGATCTGGCATGAGCAGATACAAGCGGCCCCTGACGCCGGATGAGATCGCATCCGTGGACGACCGGGAGATCGACTTCAGCGACATTCCGGAACTGGACGCCGCGTTCTGGCGCGAGGCCGAACTGGTCCGGCCCGACCGTACGGAGCGGATCACGCTCCGGGTCAAGCGTTCGGTGCTCGACCATTTCCGGGCGCCGGGCCGGGGCTACCAGACGCGGATCAATCGCGTGCTCGAAAGCTATGTGAAGGCGCAGCGGGGGTCGGACGGACGATAGCGTCGCCCGGAAAGCGGCGCGGCACCCCGACGATCCGGAGGCGGCCGGACCGCCGCGGCCCGATCGAGCTGGTGCAGGGGGGCGCCCCTCGATACGGCCCTTCGACAAGCTCAGGACAGGCTGCTGGCGCGCCTACTCGGGATGAGGGGAATGGTGGAGGTTTACCCCCTTCTCCCTTACCCTGAGTAGCCGCCGCAGGCGGCGTATCGAAGGGCCTGCCCTGAGCCTGTCGAAGGGGCGGCCTCACGCGCTCCGGCGCGCCTCACCGGCCGTTTGCAGGAATCGGGCGAGATACCGGCCGGTGAAGCTTTCGAGCACGGCGGCGACGTCTTCGGGCGTGCCGGCGGCGACGATCAGGCCGCCCTTGTCGCCGCCCTCCGGGCCGAGGTCGACGATCCAGTCGGCGGTCTTGATGACCTCCAGATTGTGCTCGATCACGATCACCGTGTTGCCGGCCTCGACCAGCTCGTGCAGCACGTCGAGCAGCTTGCGCACGTCGTCGAAATGCAGGCCGGTGGTTGGCTCGTCGAGGATGTAGAGGGTCCGGCCGGTGGCGCGCTTCGACAGTTCCTTGGACAGCTTGACCCGCTGGGCTTCGCCGCCGGAAAGCGTGGTCGCCGGCTGGCCGAGCTTGATGTAGCCGAGGCCGACGCGCTGCAGCGTCTCCATCTTCGAGCGGATCGCAGGCACGGCGCGGAAGAAGTCGAGCGCCTCGTCCACCGTCATGTCGAGCACGTCGGCGATCGACCTGTCCTTGAAGGCGATCTCCAGGGTCTCGCGGTTGTAGCGCTTGCCCTTGCAGACGTCGCACTGGACGTAGACGTCGGGCAGGAAGTGCATCTCGATCTTGAGCACGCCGTCGCCCTGGCAGGCCTCGCAGCGCCCGCCTTTGACGTTGAACGAGAAACGGCCGGGCTTGTAGCCGCGCGCGCCGGATTCGGGCAGGCCGGCGAACCAGTCGCGGATCGGGCCGAAGGCGCCGGTATAGGTCGCCGGGTTGGAGCGCGGCGTGCGGCCGATCGGCGACTGGTCGATGTCAATGATCTTGTCGAGATGTTCCAGCCCGTCGATGCCCTTGTGGGCGCCGGGCAGGGTGCGCGCGCCGTTGAGCCGCCGGGCCGCCGCCTTGTACAGGGTCTCGACCACCAGAGTGGACTTGCCGCCGCCCGAGACGCCGGTCACGCAGGTGAACACGCCGAGCGGGAAGGCGGCGTCGATCTTCTGCAAATTGTTGGCCGCGGCGCCGCGCACCGTAACGGCCCGGCCCGCCGGACCGGCGCGGCGCTGCGCCGGCACCGGGATCTCCTTGCGGCCGGTGATGTAGTCGGCGGTCAGGCTGCCCGGCGCCTGGAACACCCTGGCCGGCGGCCCGATGGCGACGACCTTGCCGCCATGCACGCCGGCGCGCGGCCCCATGTCGATCAGCCAGTCGGCGTCGCGGATCGCCTCCTCGTCGTGCTCGACGACGATGACCGTGTTGCCGAGGTCGCGCAGCCGCTCCAGCGTGTCGAGCAGCCGGCGGTTGTCGCGCTGGTGCAGGCCGATGGAGGGCTCGTCCAGCACATAGAGCACGCCGGTCAGGCCCGAGCCGATCTGGGAGGCGAGGCGGATGCGCTGGCTCTCGCCGCCGCTGAGCGTGCCGGAATTGCGCGACAGGGTGAGATAGTCGAGGCCGACATTGACCAGAAAGCCGAGCCGCTCGTTGATCTCCTTCAGGATGCGGCCGGCGATCTCCATCTGCTTGGCGGTGAGGCGTTCGGGCAGGGCGGCGAACCAGTCGCGCGCGCCGGCGATCGACATCTGCGCCGCCGCGCCGGCGTGCAGTTCGGCGACCTTCACGGCCAGCGCCTCGGGCTTGAGGCGGAAACCGCTGCACGCCGCGCAGGGCGCGACGGTCTGGTATTTCGAGAGTTCCTCGCGCACCCAGCTCGAATCGGTCTCGCGGTAGCGCCGGGCCAGGTTCGGGATCACGCCCTCGAACGGCCGTGTGGTCTCGTATTTGCGCAGCCCGTCGTCGTAGCGCATCGTGATCGGCGTGCCGCCGGAGCCGAACAGAATCACCTGCCGGTCCTTCTTGCGCAGCTTCGCGAACGGCGTCGAGAGCTTGAAGCCGTAATGGGCGGCGAGGCTCTTCAGGGTCTGGCCGTAATATTTCGAGCTGGTGTCGGCCCAGGGCGCGAGCGCGCCGTCGTCCAGGCTGAGCGTCGGGTTCGGCACGACCAGTTCGGGATCGAACTCGGCCTGGACGCCGAGGCCGTCGCAGGACGGGCAGGCGCCGAACGGATTGTTGAAGGAGAACAGCCGCGGCTCGATCTCGTCGATAGTGAAACCGGAGACCGGGCAGGCGAACCGGGCGGAGAAGGTCGTGCGTTCGCCGCTGTCGGCGTCCTCGACGAACAGCAGCCCGTCCGACAGCTCCAGCGCTGTCTCGATGGAATCGGCGAGCCGGGCCGCCAGGTCGTCGCGCAGCACGATGCGGTCGACCACGACGTCGATATCGTGCTTGAACTTCTTGTCGAGCGCCGGCGCCTCGTCGACCAGGTAGATCTCGCCGTTGACCTTGACGCGCTGGAAGCCGCGCTTCTGCAGGTCCTGGAATTCCTTGCGGTATTCGCCCTTGCGGCCGCGCACGATGGGGGCGAGCAGGTAGAGCCGGCTGCCTTCGGGCATCGCCAGCACGGCGTCGACCATCTGGGAGACGGTCTGGCTCTCGATCGGCAGGCCGGTGGCGGGCGAGTAGGGGATGCCGACCCGCGCCCACAGCAGGCGCATGTAGTCGTAGATTTCCGTCACCGTGCCGACGGTCGAGCGCGGGTTGCGCGAGGTCGTCTTCTGCTCGATGGAAATGGCCGGCGACAGGCCCTCGATATGGTCGACGTCCGGCTTTTCCATCAGTTCGAGGAACTGCCGGGCATAGGCCGACAGGCTCTCGACATAGCGGCGCTGGCCCTCGGCATAGATCGTGTCGAAGGCCAGCGAGGATTTGCCGGAGCCGCTGAGGCCGGTGATGACGACCAGGTTGTTGCGCGGAATCTCGACGTCGATGTTGCGGAGATTGTGCTCGCGCGCGCCGCGGACGCGGATGTGCGTCAGGCCGGCGGCGTCCGGCTCATGCCGGGCAACGGTATCGAGGGTTCGGGGCATCGGGTCGGCAGGAAAATCGGGCATGTTCTGGGAGGGAATTTCAACTCGGCCGTCGGCCCGTCCGCGTGCCGCCAATATGGAGCGGGAAGGCCGGGAAAGCGACTCGGAATTGGGGGGTGTATCCGGCCGTATTCCGGTTTCGGGCCGGTCCTCTTCCCTTCCCGTCTTTTCGACCGACCGCTTCCCCTCCCCGTCATTTCGACCGACCGTTTCCCCTCGCCGTCATTTCGACCGACCGAAGGGAGTGGAGAAATCTTTCAGCCACGGCGCCCCGGACCCTGCACCGCGCGGGAAAGATATCTCCGGTCCACGATCCTGCGGATCGTTCCGGTCGATATGACGGATGGTTCTTGGAAGGCGTCAGGTCCGGTGCGCCGGTCCCGGAGCCCGGAAGCCGGGTCAGGACACCCCCGAACCCGCCAGGTCATCGCGAATGCGCCGGGCGACCTTGAGGGATCGGGTCGTCTCCATCCCTTCCAGCTCCGCCGCGATCCGGCCGGCCAGCGCCGGGTGCGCATCGGCGCAGCGGCCCAGATGCACGATGATGTCGTCGTCGGCGATGGCGGACAGCGCCTCGACGATGTCGCCGGTCGGCGCCCGCTGGAGTTCGTTCAGCAATGTCGCCTTCGCCGCGGCATGGCCGAACTGTCCGAGGACGATGGCCGCGGCCCGCTGCACCGCCGGTTGCGTATCGCCGAGACAGGCGGCGAGCGCGCCGATATCGGGCTGCCCGAACCCGGACAGTCGCGCGGCCAGTTCCCTGACCCGCGGGTCCGCGTCGGCCAACAGCGGCCGAAGGACGTGTACCGGCAGCCTCAGCGACGCCGACAAAGCGGCGGACAGGGCCGCCGGCAGCAGGGGCGGCGGAAGATCGCGCCCGGTCACAATCTCTGCGAGCAGTTGTCTTGCACCCGCCGTTTCGAGCCTGGCAAGCGTTTCGATGACCGCAGTCTGCTCGGGAAGAGGTCTGTCTTGCCCGAATCCCTTGAAACGCCGCCACAGGGCTTCGAGGGCCGGTACGGCGCGATCGCCGAGTCCGCGCTCGACGGCGAGACGGCAAAGCACCCGCACATCTGCAATACGCGCATTCGGAATCCGGCCGAGAACGTCCTCGTCCGAAAGCGTCTCCGGACAAAGGGGCGCGTCGGCCGGTGCGGCGGCCGGCGCTACCGTCCCGCCGCCGGTGAAGAGGTCGAACTGCTCCGCTTCGGGCTGCCCGCTGCGTCGCGTCATCGGCCGGTCTCCGGTGACGTCCGGGAGTGCTCGAAACTGATCGTCATTGCGGCTCGGTTCCGTCACGGAAGGATCGTACCGCCGTCAGGCTCCGCCGGGCCTTACCGGGTGATCATGACCGAGTTTTCGGCGCGTTTGAGCACCTTGAACGCGATGCTGTTGGAAAAGATCTGGCGCCAGCCGGTCCGTTTCTGGAACCGCGATACGACGATGACGGAGTGCGGCCGGCCCTGCTCCACGATCAGGTTCACGGGATCTCCGACCAGCGCCGTCGTGCCGGATACCGGGGTCCCCGCCTTTTCGATCCGCTCCTTGGCGGTCGCGACGGTCTTCGTCGATACCGCAAGAATATCCGCCGCCCGCGCGACCGACAGCAGGAAGAGCGGGGCGGCGCAGCGGCCTGCAATATCCGCATGCTTTTGCGCCGCAACGATGGAGCCCTCGTAATTGGCGATGCAGACGAGATGGCCGTCGTTTTCCTCCCGCGCCCGCGTGACGAGAACGGCGCCGGTATGCTCCCGGGCGACCCGTCTTGCAATCTTGCGCGAAACGAAACCCGGTCCGGAGCCTTTTTCTCCTTCCGGCATGCCGACGATCAGCAGGTCGAACTCGCCGAGCTTCGCCTCGTCGAGTATTCCGGACGGGACGGACGGGGCGATCAGCAGCCGCAGCACGACCGAACGGCCTTTCGGGCTGGAATAGATGATCGCGTTGTCGCCGAGCGGATCGCCCTGCACGTCGACATGGGCAAACTCGGCCTGCCAGTCCCGGCCCAGCCATCCAAGTTCGACGAGCATTTCGCGGCCGCGGCGCAGGGCCGTGGTGCCCGGCAATTCGAGGCCCCAGTCGAGAAGGTTCTCGCGCACGACCGAGATTTGCATGCCGCCGGTCTGCAGGTCCCGGTCGATGGGCCGGACGTAGAGCAGCGTCAGGTCGGCATCGGTTCCCGAGCCGATGCGCACGGCATGGCGCAGCGCCCGGTAGGAGGCGTCGGTCCCGTCGATGCAGACGAGAATACTGAACCGCGGCGGGCCGGCGGCCTCGGGAACGTCGGTCGGGCTTTCTGAATCGCGCAGTGCCGGCTCCCCGGTTTCCGGAGTCTTCCGCGATGCTTCGCCCGCCATCCTACAACCCGATCAGGGGCCAGAAAAGGGAAGCCGAGATAATCAGCAGAACCGTCGACACGATGACCATGCGGTATCCGACGCGGAGAAAATCCGTGGTCTTCAGATAGCCGGATGCGTAGACGATGGTGCAGGCCGGCGTTCCGATGACCGTGAGATAGGCGAAGGCGGAGGAAATCGCGGTGATGAATCCGATGAGGAGCGGACTCTCGCCGGAAGCCGCCGCCATCTTCAGGGTAATGGGGCCGATGACCGCGACGGCGGCGCCGTTGGACATGAGGTTGGTCACGCCGGTCGTCAGGGCCGATACCGCCGTCCAGAGCGGTATGCCGCCTTCGATGCCGAGGGGGGACAGCAGGTCGAGGAAGTTGTTGGCGACCCAGAGCGCCGCGCCGCTGTCCTTCATCTGGACGCCGAGCGAAATGGCGGCTGCGTAAAGGAGCACGACGCCCCAGTTGACGCCGGAGTTCAAATCCTCCCAGCGCACCAGCCCGATGACCAGAAAGGCGACTGCGCCGAATATCGCGACGGTGCCGAGCCCGAGCGTATCGGAGAAAGTCAGCCAGCCGGACAGGACGACCGCAAAGGCCGCGATGGAGACCCAGTCGGCCGATTTCATCGGCCCCTGGGCCCTGATCTGCTCCCGCAGCCTGACGACGGCCCGGGAGATGTTCCGGTGCTCCGGCTTGAAGGTGTAAAACAGGATCAGCGTGACGAAGGGAAGCTGGATCAGGAATATCGGATAGGCGTAAAGCATCCAGGTCAGGTAATCGACGACGAACTTGGCCGTTTCCGGATTTGTCGGATCGTAGAAGAATTCCTTCCAGTAGCCGATCATGATCGCGTTGCGGGCGCCGCCGGACGGCGTCCCGATGCCGGCGATCGAGCAGCCGTAGGAAATCGAAAACAGCAGCACCGCGGCAAGGCCGCGCACTTTGCGCGAATCTTCCGATGTCAGCGTTATGAGCGTGATGGCGACGGGCAGCATCATCGCGGCCACGGTGTGTTCGCCGATGAAAGAGGCGAGAATTCCCGAAACGACCGAAATGCCGACGCAGACGTTGATCGTGCCGGTGCCGGTCATGCGGACGATCCAGTAGGCGATCCGCTTGTCCAGCTTCTGCTTGACGACCGCGACCGCAAGCATCAGCGACCCCATGATGAACAGGACGGAATCGCTCATCAGGCTTTCGGCCACGGAGGTCGAATCGATGCCGAGCAGCACGACCTGACCGAGAATGATCATCAGGGCGACCGTGGGCAGCGGCACCGGCTCTGTGACGAACAGGATGATCGCGACGACGGACATCGCAATCAGGATGAGGCCGCGCTGGTCCAGCCCTTCCGGCGGCGAAAAGCTCATCATCACGGCGCCGACCGCGAGCGCGATGAAGAACCAGCGCTTGTCCCAGAGAAAGGCGCCGAAGCCGCGTACCACGGGCGCCCTGTGGCGCTGAGCGGCCTGGCCCAGTGTTCTGTCGAGTCTGGCCTGAACCGCGGGATGCATTCGAAGCTCCTTGAATTGACGCGCACATGGAGGGCGGAGTTCTTGCCGCTACGGATACGACATCACGGAAAACGGTGCAGGGGCAGACCGTCACACCTCCGGACTTTCCCCAGGGGAAAGGCCGCCTATTCCGCCAGCAACCCCCGCTTCCGGTGCCAGTCCTCGATGGCTTCCTCGGGATACGCCTCGAAATGGCGTTCCTGCAGCGACTCCTCCGGGACCGGGCACCAGCCGGGTTTGGCGCCGAGCATGAGGTGGACGCGCTCCGGCGCCGCCGGGAGTTCGGTATCGATGGCCGAGGCCAGCGGATGGACCAGCTCCGGCCAGCGCGGATCCCACAGCCAGAGATGGCTGCCGCAGCGCTTGCAGAAATGCCGCATCGCCGTGCTCGTCCGGCCGTCGATCGTCGCCTGGTAGACCGCGAGGTGCTCGCCGCCCTCGATGCGCAGGGTCGGCGTGTCGCCCATGATGTTGACGGCGTATCCGCCGCCGCCGGTCGTCTTGCGGCAGATCGAGCAGTAGCAATAGTTGAACGGGTAGGGCGTGCGGCTCTCGACGCTGAACGTCACGGCGCGGCAATGGCAGGAGCCTTCGAGAAGCATGGCGAATCTTTCCGGTTCGGGCCTTCGAATTAGGGCCTTTTCCATTCGATTTGATTTTCGGGCAGGTTATAAACGGCTTGCCGACGCGGGCTAGGCGAATTAAACAAGAGTCGCCAACCGAACATACGGGGAACATCATGGCAGGCAGCGTCAACAAGGTCATCCTGGTCGGCAACCTGGGCCGCGATCCCGAAGTCCGCACGATGCAGAGCGGCGACAAGGTCGCGAACTTCTCCGTCGCGACCTCCGAACGCTGGAAGGACCGCAACTCCGGCGAGATGCGGGAGCGCACCGAGTGGCACCGCGTCGTCATTTTCGGGCGCACCGCGGAAGTCGCCGAGCAATATCTGCGCAAGGGCTCGAAGGTCTATATCGAGGGCCAACTCCAGACCAGCAAATGGGAGGATAAACAGACCGGCCAGGAGCGCTATACGACCGAGGTCGTGATCCGCCCCTATCGCGGCGAAATGACGATGCTGGACAGCCGGCGCGACGGCGGCGGCATGAGCGACTCCTATGACCGGGGCGACCGGGGCGGCTCTTACGACTCGGGCGGCGGGGGCGGCCAGCGGGACAGCGGCGGCTACGGCGACCGGCAGCAGGGCGGCGGCCCCCCATCGTCCGGCGCCGATTTCGACGACGAAATTCCGTTCTGATTCCGGTTGCGGCTGTACGGACCCGGGACGCGCCCTTCGATACGCCCCGGCCGGGGGGCCGGGGCTACTCAGGGTGAGGGTGAAGGAAGTAAACTCATCAAAAGCCCTCATCCCGAGTAGGCGCGCCTGCGCGCCGTATCGAGGGGCCCTTATCCCGAGTAGGCGCGTCAGCAGCCTGTCCTGAGCTTGTCGAAGGGCCGTATCGAGGGGCGGCCACCCCCGTTTACCCGCCCGGCGTTCCCCAGGCGAGCCGCGCGGTGTAGCCGACCGGCCGCACCTCCGCATCCTCCAGCAGCCCGCCGTCGCGCAGGGCGCGGTGGGCCTTCGGCAGGCTGTAGTGCGGCAGCGACGGGTAGAGATGGTGCTCCAGGTGGTAATGGACGTTGTGGGGGAAGAGCAGCCACATCAGCCAGCCGGGGCCCAGATTGGTGCGCGCGTCGCGCCAGGCGTCGCCGGTCTCCGTCGTCATGCCGTGCTCCAGGATCGAGCGGAAGCGCATCAGCGGCTGGAGCAGGAACCAGAGCGGAATCGCCCAGAGCAGCAGGTATTCGATGAAAAAGCCGAAGATCAGGGCGGCGGCCGGCAGGGCGAGATGGAAGGCCGCCACGACCCAGCGGTCGTTGAGCGCGTCGCGGCGCAGCTTCGGCGACGTGTCGCCGAGCGGATCGGTCTTCGTTCCGTCGAGCCGGGCGGCGGATGGCGCGCCCCAGAAATAGGCGTAGGTCTTCCAGGCCGTGAGCCCGGCGGCATCCTTCAGCAGCTTGCCGGCGAGATAGGCCCGGCCGCGCGGATAGCCGCCGTGGATCGGCGTGTCCGGATCCTGCGCGCCGAACAGGTGGTTGTGGTGCAGCCGGTGGATCACCCGGTAGGCGAACATCGAGATGCCGACCGGCGTCGCGCAGATCCGGCCGACCAGGTCGTTGAGCCAGCGGGATTCGTAGAGCCGGTAATGCACCGCTTCGTGGGACAGCACGAACAGCGCCTGCGCCCGGGTCGCCAGCAGCGCCATGCAGGGCGCGACGACCCACCATTCCGGGACCAGGACGGCGAGGGCGAGCAGCCCGGCGATTTCCAGCCAGGTCTGCAGCACCGACAGGGTGGAGCGCAGCGGGTCGAGCCGCGTCAGCTCCTTGATGATGGCGGGATCGAGGCCGCGCCGTTCGCCCAGGTCGTCGTGAAACTCGTCGCCTGTGGTTTCGGCAGGTCGCGGCGGCAGGGCGGTCATGCGCGCAGGATAGCGGAAGCGGGCGGTTCGCCGAAATCTATTCCTCGCGCCACGGATTCACAATCGCGGTAATGAGTCAGTTTGACTTTCGGCAGGCCGATTCGTTCACCCGCAGGTACTCGTCAATGAACTTATCCACCTGTTGGGATACTGAAGACAGGATATAGGGTGCGTTGCCACCACCATGCGTACCTGTACTGCCTGTCATCCAAGCAGAAACCCCGCGTGACACGCCTGATGCGCGATCCGTCATCCATTTGTCGTATGTGACCAAAACGCTGAAGGCCGCGCCGACCACAGTCACGCTTATGAACAAGAACGGTGTGACCGGGGCGGAACTATACAGACGCGCCGCTCGAAGCCTGCTGCGCGCCATTACCGTGATTGCCTTTTTCGTCAACCCGATTTCTGTTGCGTCTTTGGGTAAATTCTCGACCACTAGGTGCATTGGGCGGCACCCATCCCAGAGCTTGAACCGATCAGAGTCGGTGACCTTCTCCGCCGCACCGGACGGCGCTGCGAGTATGAGGGCTAGGGCAACGGTCGGTAGGATCAAACGAGGCATCGACGCTTCTCCATTTGCCGCCCATGATGGAGTGAAGCGATCCTTCCACTAGCACCGCCCGCGAAGCGGACCAACCCACTTAGTATCGTTCACCGTGTGAACGATACTAAGTGCGAACATCTACTAGCAATCTCCTGCCACTGGAACCGCGCCGAAACATCCATTCGGCGCGAACTGCGGCGGCCTGTCAGCATTTTCGTGGCATAAGCGAGAATTTGGGTCGCGGCGACGGGGCGTTCATGCGCGCAGGATAGCGGAAGCGGGCGGTTCGTCGAAACCTATTCCTCGCGCCACGGATTGACAATCGCCGCACCGGTGCCGGCAAAATCCCGCTCGTTCCGCGTGACCACTGCCAATTCGTGCCGGATCGCGGTTGCAGCAATCAGGCCGTCGGTAACATGAAATGCCCTGCCGCTGAGCTGAGCCTCGCCGGAGAGTTGACCCCAGATTTCGGCGGTCCTCTCATCCACGTCCAGCAGATTGGACTGAAACCGGGTGCGCATGGCGGCGTACCATTGTGCGATGGCTGCGCGCTCCGCCGGCTGATGGAGCATTGCAACGCCCCTGGTCAGTTCGCCGAGCGTGATCACACTCATGAACAGGATCGATTGGCTCATTTGCTCGAAGAACTGCACGACGCCGCGGTCGGGCCGCTTCCGGTGCATCTCCGAAACCGCGCAGGTATCGATCAGATACACAATTCACGAAGTCCCGGCATCACCGGTCTTCCAGTTCGACTGCCCGCATCGGCGACCTGTCCCGTGTCAGGTCGAGTTTCGACAAGTCGACCGGCGCATTGAACAGCCAATCCTTGAAGTCCTTGTATTCCCGAACCGCTATGCCGCTTTCCCCGCCGTTTCCGGATTCAAGCCGGTTGAATTCCTCGCGGGAGACGATGACCACGCAATCCCTGCCGTGCCGGGTGACATACTGCGGCCCCTCCCGCAACGCGCGATCGACAACCTTGCTGAAATTATCTTTGGCTTTCGCTAGAGCCCACGTCATCGGCTCCATCTCCGATTTTGGCCAGACTAGCCAAACTTATAAGCATATTTAGCTAATTTATCAAGTGAATTGTCAATTTTTCAGACTGTTTCCACGGTTTCTAGCCAATTTGGGAATAGGTTACACCCCCAGCGCCGCCCGGAACCGCTCCGTGAGCAGCACGCCGTCGCGCGGCGGCAGGACGAGGTCGTGCGCCGCCGGGGCGATCTTGAGCGCGACGAAGACCGGGCCGCGGGCGGTGCGGGCGAGGGAGACCGCTTCGTCGAGCCGGGCCGCGCTGCCGACCGTCGCGACGACCGGAATACCGCTCGCCTTGGCCACCGCCGCCAGGTTCGTGCCGCGGCCGGTGTTGCTGCGCTGCATGCCGGTTTCGCCGTAGCGCTCGTTGTCGAGCGCGACGATGGCGAGGTTGGCCGGCCTGCGCGCGCCGACGGCGCTCAGGCTGCCCAGGCCCATCAGCATCTCGCCGTCGCCGGTCACGACCAGCACGCGCTTCTTCGGCTGCGCCAGCGCCAGACCAAGCCCGATCGGCACCGCGCCGCCCATCGCGCCCCACAGCGGGAAGGTCAGGTCATGGTCGCCGGCGGCGGTGCAGTCCCACGCCGGGGTGCCCAGCCCGGCGACGACGAGCAGATCGTCGCCCCGGTTTTCGAGCAACGCAGCGACGGCGGCGCGGCGGTCAAGCATCGCTTTCCCCCGCGCCGTGGAAGCCCTTGAAACCGATCAGGGACTGGGCGAGCTGGATGCAAATCCGCCGGTCGCCATCGAACGCGTCCGCCCCCGCCTGCGCCAGCGCCGGCCCGACCCCGGCCGCATCTTCGACCCGGCGCAGGTCCACGCCCATCGCGTCGAGCAGGGCCGGCATCGCCCGGCCGGTCGATTCCTGCCAAGGGTTGGTCTCGCCCGGCTCGCCGCGCATGGTCACCAGCATGAGCAGCGGCATGCCGCAGACCCGCGGCAGGCTCAGCATGTTCGGGATGTTGCCGACGCCGGAGGACTGCATGGCGGCGAGCGCGCGCTGGCCCCCCAGCCAGGCGCCGCAACACTGGGCGACGGCGTCCTCCTCGGTCGCGACGGAAATCATTGCGATCCAGTCCTCTGCCGCCGCGAGGTCGAGAAACCGGGTCAGGCCGGCGTCGGGCACATAGGCGATCTGCCGGACGTCGAGCGTGCGCAGGGCGGCGACGGCGTCGGCGGACCAGTCGGCCGCAGCAGGAGGATCGGTATCGGTCAAGGGTCGATGGCCGGATGGGGTCGGGTATTGGCAGGCCGGTTAATCCGCCGTTTCGTCCGGTTTCGTCAACCGGGCTTTGAGCCGGTCCAGTCCCAGCACCGTCAGGCCGGCCAGCAGACCCCAGAAGGCCGAGCCGGTATCGAGTAGCGAGACGCCGGAGGCGGTCACCGCCAGGGTCACGATGGCGGCGAAGCGGTCGGTCTCGTCGCGCAGGGCGCTGCCGGCGGCGACGACCAGCGGCGAGATCAACGCCAGGCCGGCGATCGTCGCGATCAGGGCCGGCGGCAGGGTGGCGAACAGCGCGACGAACGATGCGGCGAACAAGCCGAGGAACAGGTAGCCCAGGGCATAGACCGGCCCGGTCAGCCAGCGTTTCGCCGGGTCGGGATGGGCGTCCGGCGCACAGCAGATCGCGGCGGTGATCGCGGACAGGTTGGCCGTGTGCGCGCCGAACGGCGCCGTCGCGGCCGAGGCGAGCCCGGTCACCAGCAGAATCGGCCGGGTCGGCGGCGTGTAGCCGAACGAGCGGAGCACGGCATAGCCCGGCAGGTTCTGCCCCGCCATGGTGACGAGATAGAGCGGCAGGCCGAGACCGATCAGGACGCCCGGTTCGAATACCGGCCGGACCATGACGGGTTCGGTAATCCGCAGTGTCAGGGCCATGTCTTCCGCCATGCCGAGCAAACGGGCGAGCAGGACGCCCGCGACCAGCACGAGGATGACCGCCCAGGACGGGCTGATCGTGCGGGCGGCGAGGAACAGCAGGATGAGCGGAATGACGAGCGCCGGCTCCACCCCGGCCTGTACGAAGACCTCCAGCACGAAGCGCAGGAGAATGCCGGCGAGCATGGCCGCCGCAACTGCCACGGGCAGTTTCTCGACCAGCCTGCCGAGCGGCTTCGCGGCGGCGGTCAGCACGATCAGACCGGCGGCGGCAAGGAACGCCCCGACGGCTTCCGCCATGCCGATGCCGGTCGTGCCGACGATGAGCGCGGCGCCGGGCGTGGACCAGGCGGCGACCGTCGGCATCCGGTAGCGGATGCTGATCACCGCCGTCGACGCGGCGGTCGCCAGGCAGATCATGGCCAGCCAGGACGCGGTCTGCGCCTCGGTCGCGCCGACGGCCTGCGCCGCCGAGACAACCAGCGCGATCGTGCTGCCGAACCCGACCAGGACCGCGACCAGGGCCGCATTGACGATAGACAGTCTCATGGCGGCGGAGGCGTAGCGCTTCGGCTCCCGCGGCGCAAACCGGGAGACGCGGCTTTGCGATGAATTGAAGGAGCCGGCGTCCGGCCTAGCCCCACACGCGCTCCGCGACCGCCAGCATGACCTCCAGCTTGCGCCACTGCTCGTCGTCGGTGAGCAAGTTGCCGCCGATGCCCGACGCGAAGCCGCATTGCGGGCTGATCGCCAGTTGCCCGATATCGATGAAGCGGGCGGCGTCCTCGATCCGGGCGATCAGGGCGTCGGCGTCTTCCACCGCGCCCGTCTTGGTCGTGATCAGGCCGAGCACGACCGTCGGCCCGCCCTTCGGCACGAAGCGCAGCGGCTCGAAACCGCCGGCCCGTTCCGTGTCGTATTCGAGCAGCAGCCGGTCGAATTTCAGGCTGGCGAAGAGGAATTCGGCGATGCCGTCGTAGGTCCCTTCGCGGTGCCACATCGAGGCGCGGTTGCCGCGGCAGATATGCAGGCCGAAGCAGGCCTTGCCCCGGTGCCCCTCGATCGCGGCGTTGGAGGCGGCGACGGCGTTGCGCAGATTTGCCACCGGGTCCTCGCCGCGCGCCGCCATGCGCTCCAGGGTCGCCCGGTCGACATAGCCGGTGTAGCTCGGCTCATCGAGCTGGACGTAGGGGCAGCCGGCCGCGACGATCTCGCCGACCATCCGGTTCTGGATCGCCGCGACGTCGTCGAGGAAGGCCTGACGATCGGTGTACCAGGGCGCCGAATTTTCCAGGTCGCACATCTGGGACACCCGGTCCGGCCCCATCAGCATGACCTTGGCCGGCGCCGTCGCCACCTCTTCCAGGAACAGGAACTCGTCCAGCGGCGCGTTGCGGCGCAGGGCCAGCCTGCCGGTCGCCGGCGCCTTGAAATGCTCGACCGCGTCGGCGCCGCGCGTGCCCGGTTTTTCGCCTTCCATCAGGTTCGACGGACTGGCAAGAAAGGCCCGCCACGAGCCCTCCCACTGGTCCCAGCCCTCGACCTCGGAGAAGCTGACCTGCCAGTTCAGCCGGCGATACTCGCCGTCGCTGACCACGGGCAGGCCGATTTCTTCCTGTTTCGCCACGACCGCGCGGATCGCCGCGTCCTGGGCCGCGGCGAGCGCGTCCCCGTCGATCTCGCCCCGGCCGCGGGCGAGAAAGGCGTCGATCAGCGATTGCGGCCGCAGCAGGCTGCCGACATGGTCGACGCGCAGATCCTTCAATTCGGTCATGGGCTCGTTCGTCCGTGCTGGCCGAATGCGATGCCGGCATCCGGAAGATTGTGTCGGACCGAGCGTAATCGCCTCGATCCGGTCCGGCCAATAAATTGAGATTGCCGCCCCGGATTTAATCCGGGGCCCAGAGCCGACCCGAAAGGCCGTTGCCTGTGGCTCCTGCGACAGGCTCAGGGCAGGCTCCTGGCCCCCGGATTTCCGCTTCGCTCCATCCGGGGCGACAAGAGAGGGATGCCATCCTGGATACTTGTGCCCGGATCGAGCCGCTGAAATGATGGCGTTCAACGGTCGATTACTGGAGGATCATTCATCGTGACCGGTTCGAATTCCGCCCGGCCGCCGTTCCGGGTCGAGCATGTCGGGAGCTTCGTCCGGCCCGGCCGGCTGCTGGACGCGGCCCGGGCCAACAAGGCCGGCACGCTCGGCGACCGGGCGTATCTCGACGTCCAGAACGACTGCATCGCGGAGATCGTCGCCTTTCAGGACGAGATGGGCCTGCCGTCGGTCACCGACGGGGAGTTCCGGCGCCGGGTCTGGTCCGGCGGCCTGACGGAAGCGCTCGACGGGATGGGGCTGAAAGCGGAGGGCATGCTCAGCTTCCACTCCGAGAGTGCGGAATACGGCGTGCCGCCCTCGCCCTATGCCGAGGGCCGGCTGTCGCGCCGCCGGCCGATCGTGACCGGCGACTACGAATATGTCGCCGCGCTCCGGCCGAAGGGCGTGCCCAAGGTCACCATCGCCTCGCCCGCGGTCCTGCATTTCTGGCTCGGCGACGGCAGCTTCAACCCGGACGTCTATGCCGGCCGCGACGCCTTCTTCGCGGACCTGACCGCCATCTTCCGCGAAGAGATCGCCGATCTGGAACGGGCCGGCTGCCGCTACGTCCAGCTCGACGACACCGCGCTGCCCTGCAATTGCGACGAGCGGGCGAGGGCGGCCGTGGCGGCGCGCGGCGAGGACCCGGACGAACTGACCGAGGCCTATGTCCGGCTCATCAACGCCTGCGTCGGCGAACGGCGCGACGACACCTTCGTCGGCCTGCACATGTGCCGGGGTAACCTGAAGGATATGTGGATGGCCGAGGGCGGCTACGAACCGATCGCCGAGCGGCTGTTCGGCGGACTCGACGTCGACGCCTTCTTCCTGGAATACGACACCGAAAGAGCGGGCGATTTCCGGCCGCTGCGCTTCCTGCCGCCGGGCAAGACGGCCGTGCTCGGCCTGGTCAGCACCAAGACGCCCGAACTGGAAGCGAAGGACGACCTCAAGCGGCGCATCGGCGAGGCGGCCCGCTACGCGCCCCTGGAACAGCTGAGCCTGAGCCCGCAATGCGGATTCTCCTCGGCCGGCGGCGGCGGCCAGGTCATGGATCGCGACGGGATCCGCCGCAAGCTGGACCTGATCCAGGAGGTCGCGGCCGAGGTCTGGGGCTGATCGGGGACTTCCGGTGCAGAAACGAGACCTCCGGCTTCCGGAATCCCGGCGCGAAATCGCGGAAATCCAGCGGGCCAGAAAACCGCTTGCCGTCGAGAACGCCAAGCGTGCGAAATACTACCGGGGCCGGCTCGACCGTATCGACACCGGCCGGCTCGACGACCCGGAGGAATGGGCGAAAATCCCGATCGTCGACAAGGAAATCCTGCGCGACATCGGCGTCGAAAATTTCGAGGACCAATTCTGCATCGCGCCGCGCGGCGAGATCGCCGAATACTGGCGCTCCGGCGGGGCGACCGGCGTGCCGCTCTACTATCCGCGTACCCATGCCGACATGGAATACAGCTATCTCCAGCTCTGCCGCTGCTGGGCCATCGCCGGGGCGCGGGACGGCGACCTGTGCCACATGTCGTTTCCACTCGGCGTCCATCCGGCGGGGCAGCTCTGGGCCCGGACGGCCAACCAGAGCGGCGTCGGCGTGATCTGGGCCGGCTCCGGCGCCGGCACGCCCTCCCAGGTCCAGCTCGACCTCATCCTGTCGCTCCGGCCGACGATCTGGATGGGGATGCCGAGCTACGGGCTGCACCTGGCCAATCTCGCCGACAACCAGGGCGTCGACTTGGCCGGCCATACCGTCGAGCGGATTTTGGTCGGGGCCGAGGCGCTCTCGGACGCCAAGCGGGAGAAGCTGGAACGGGCCTGGGGTGCGGAGGTCAACGACCTGTTCGGCATGACCGAGATCGGCATTCTCGGCGCCGACAGCCGGCACCACGAGGGCTTCCACGTCTGGACCGACCAGGCGGTGTTCGAGGTCGTCGATGAAACGACCGGCCTGCCGGTGGCCGAGGGCGAACCGGGCCTGATGGTCATCACGCCGCTGTTCGTCAACAACGCGACGCCGTTCCTGCGCTGGAGTTCGGGCGATATCGTCCGCATGTA
This sequence comes from Rhodospirillaceae bacterium, assembly GCA_011523655.1. Taxonomy (GTDB): domain Bacteria; phylum Pseudomonadota; class Alphaproteobacteria; order Bin65; family Bin65; genus Bin65. The sequence continues at coordinate 8,191 of WTGH01000029.1, read as the reverse complement.
TGAGAATTCTAGCCTGGACGGGCCGTTTTCCGTCTTCCCGGTCATGCGGCACGCCCATCGCACCGTCGGTTTCTTCAAGGTGCGCGGGATCAATATCAACCATGCCGAGTTCGAGGATTTCATTTTCCGTATCCTGGAGATCAACGATTTCCAGGTCGAGCTGCGCAACGACGGCGGACCGGACATCTTTCGCGTCGCCGTCGAGGTGCGGCGCGGCAGCGACGCCGGGGCCGTTGCCGAAGGGCTGGCCGGCAAGGTCCGCGAAACCTTCGAGGTCCGCCCGGAGATCGAGCTGCTGGAGACCGGCACGCTCGCCCGGGCCTTCGAAAGCAGCGTCAAGGCGCCGCGTTTCGTCGACCGGCGATAGGCCGAAACTCCCGCCGACCGGCGGCCGGCAGAGAAAGAAGGGCGCATGTTCGTTGCAATGAACCGGTTCCGCATCGTGCAAGGACGCGAGGCGGATTTCGAGCGGGTCTGGGCGGAACGCGACACCCATCTCGACGGCGTGCCGGGCTTCCTGGAATTCCGTCTCCTGCGCGGCCCGGAGGCCGACGACCATACGCTCTACGCCTCGCACTCGATCTGGACCGACCGCGACGCCTTCGAGGCCTGGACCCGGTCCGAGGCCTTTCGCAAGGCCCATGCCGGGGCCGGGGAACGCCGCGACCTCTATCTCGGCCATCCCGAGTTCGAGGGCTTCGAAACCGTGCTCGATCGGTAGCGCCGGACCGGGCTTGCATTCCGGCAGTTCCTGCGATGTTGCACGGCAGGGCATCCCGGAGAAAGGGCAGCTCCATGGACACCTCCGTCTTCACCGGCTGCATCCCGGCGCTGATGACGCCGTGCACGGCGCGGGGCGAGCCGGACTTCGACCGGCTGGTCTATACGGCGCAACGGCTGATCGCAGCCGGCATACGCGCGGTGGTCTATTGCGGCTCGATGGGCGACTGGCCGCTGCTGACCGACGCCCAGCGCCGGGACGGCGTTGCGCGGCTCGTCGCGGCCGGCGTGCCGGTGATCGTCGGGACCGGGGCGCAGAATCCCCGACTGGCCGCGGCCCACGCCGCCCATGCCCAGGCCTGCGGTGCGCAGGGGCTGATGGCGATCCCGCGGGTGCTGTCGCGCGCGGCCTCGCCGGCGGCGCAGCGGGCCCATTTCGCCGGCATCCTCGCCGCCGCGCCGGACCTGCCGGCGGTGATCTACAACAGCCCCCATTACGGCTTCGAGACGAAGGCCGACCTGTTCTTCGACCTGCGGCGGGACCATCCGAACCTGGTCGGCTTCAAGGAATTCGGCGGCGCCAACGCGCTCAGCTACGCCGCCGAGCACATCACCGGCCGCGATCCCGGCCTGTCGCTGCTGGTCGGCGTCGATACCGCCGTCTATCACGGCTATGTCCGCTGCGGCGCGACCGGGGTCATCACCGGCATCGGGAACGTGCTGCCGCGGGAGGTCCTGCAACTGGTCGCGCTGTGCGAACGGGCGGCGGCCGGCGACGCCACCGCCCGGCGGCTGGCGCAGGAACTCGACGAGGCGCTGGCCGTGCTCGCCTCCTTCGACGAAGGGCCGGACCTGGTGCTGTACTACAAGCACCTGATGACGGTGGCGGGCCATGCCGGCTACGACCGGCATTTCAACGCCACGGACGCGCTGAGCGAGAGCCAGCGTTGCCATGCCGAGGCCCAGCTCGCCCTGTTCAGGGCCTGGCACGCCGGCTGGATGAAAGACCCGGACGCGGCCCGGCTGTGCGCGTAGTCGATTCCCACACCGCGGGCGAGCCGACCCGCACGATCATAGACGGCGGCCCGGACCTGGATTCCGGCCCGGGCACCGGCACGCTTGCCGAACGGGCGGCGCGGTTTGCGGCCGATCACGCCTGGGTGCGTCGGGCGCTGCTGACCGAGCCGCGCGGCTTCGACGCCATGGTGGGCGCTTTGCTGTGTCCGCCGGACGATCCGTCCTGCGCCACCGGCGTCGTCTTCTTCAACACCGCCGGCAATCTCGGCATGTGCGGCCACGGCACGATCGGCGTGGCGGCAACGCTCGCCTTCCTCGGCCGGATCGCGCCGGGCACGCACCGGTTCGAAACGCCGGTCGGCGTCGTCACGGTCGACCTGAAGACCGCCAACACAGCCGCGGTCGAGAATGTCGAGAGCTATCGCTTGCACGCCGGCGTAACGGTCGAGGCCGAGGGGCTGGGGGCCGTGACCGGCGACGTGGCGTGGGGCGGCAACTGGTTCTTCCTGTGCAAGGAGCCGCCGGTAACGCTCGAAACCGCGCACATCCCGGCGCTGACCGACGCGGCGCTCAAGGTACAGACGGCGCTCGCCCGTGCCGGCATCACCGGCGCGGACGGCGCGGAGATCGACCACATCGAGTTCTTCGGCCCGCCCGTGTCGCCGGCAGCGGACAGCCGCAACTTCACCCTCTGTCCGGGCGGGGCGTACGACCGCTCGCCCTGCGGCACCGGCACCAGCGCCAAGCTCGCCTGCCTGGCGGCCGACGGCGCCCTGGCGCCGGGCGCGGCCTGGGTCCAGGAAAGCATCATCGGCAGCACCTACCGCGCGCACTACCGGGCCGGCACCGGCGGCGGTATCGTTCCGACCGTCGAGGGGCAGGCCTTCGTCGTCGGAGAAACGGTCCTGCATTTCGCGCCGGACGACCCCTACCGGATCGGCATCGGATCGCCCTTTCTTGTTGGCGACGCCGACGGCGGTTAAAGTCCCCGAACCGCCGATCCGCAACCCGGCCGCACCGGAACGGCACCGCACTAGGCACGATCGCGCACCGGCGCAGACCCGCAGGCAGGCCCGAATGACCGTATCCAGCATGACCGGCTATGCCCGCGCCGAAGGGGCGCTGGACGGGACGGCCTGGTTCTGGGAAGCGCGCAGCGTCAACAGCAAGGGCCTCGACGTGCGCTGCCGCGTGCCGCCGGGCTGCGAGGCGATCGATGCCGCGGCGCGCAAGGCGGCGGCGGGCGCCTTCACGCGCGGGGCCCTGTCGTTGTCGCTTCAGATCGACCGGGGCGAGCGGCAGGCTGCGCTCAGGATCGACGAAACGGCCCTGGAACAGGTTCTGGCGCTTCAGGGCGCCCTGGGCGAGCGGGTCGATCCGGCGCCGCCGCGGCTCGACACCCTCCTGACGATCCGCGGCATCGCCGAGACCGTCGAGCCGGCCGAGGACTCCGCGGCGGCGGCGGCGCGCGAAAAGGCGATACTGGACACGCTTGCCGATGCCTTCGAGGGACTGGCAGCGGCGCGGACGGAAGAGGGCGCGCGCCTGCTCGCCCTGTTGCGGGCCCATCTCGGCGGGATCGAACGGCTGGCCGCCACCGCCGCCGCATCGGCGGAAGCCCAGCCGGCCATGCTGCGACAGCGCCTCGAGAAGCAGGTCGCGGACCTGCTCGAGGCGCGGGCCGGCATCGGCGAGGAGCGTCTGGCCCACGAGGCCGCGCTGCTGGCGGCCAAGGCCGATGTTCGCGAGGAGATCGACCGGCTCGCCAGCCATATCGCGGCGGCGGGCGCCCTGCTCGACGAGGGCGGCGCGATCGGGCGCAAGCTGGATTTCCTGTGCCAGGAACTCAACCGGGAGGCGAACACCCTGTGCTCCAAGGCCGCCGATATCGCGCTCACCCGCATCGGCCTCGACCTCAAGGCCACCATCGAGCAGCTCCGCGAGCAGGTGCAGAATGTCGAGTAGCGGCAGCGGCGGCCGTGGGATCGAGCGGCGCGGCCTGATGCTGGTGCTGTCGTCGCCGAGCGGCGCCGGCAAAACGACGATCTCGCGCGCGCTGCTGGACGGCGACGACAACCTCACCCTGTCCGTCTCGGTCACCACGCGAGAAAGGCGACCCAGCGAAGAAGACGGCGTCGACTACCACTTCATCGACCGGGCGCGTTTCGACGCGATGGCGAAGGCCGGCGACCTGCTGGAACATGCCGAAGTGTTCGGCAACGGCTACGGCACACCGCGCGCCGAGGTCGAACGGGCGCTCGCCGCCGGGCGGGACGTGCTGTTCGACATTGACTGGCAGGGCACCCAGCAACTCAAGGCGGCGAAGCGGGAGGATGTCGTCAGCGTTTTCGTCCTGCCGCCCTCGACCGGAGAGCTTGAGCGAAGGCTGCACAGCCGCGCCCAGGACAGCCCCGAAACCGTACGGGCCCGCATGGCCAAGGCCTCCGACGAAATGAGCCACTGGGCCGAGTACGACTACATCGTCATAAACCGGGAGATCGGCGCGAGCGTCGGCCAGGCCCGTTCGATCCTCGAAGCCGAACGGTTGAGGCGGGAGCGGCAGATCGGCCTGCACGGCTTCGTCGGGAACCTGCGACGCGGGTAGGGCGGCCCCTTCGACAAGCTCAGGGCAGGCTCTCGATACGGCCCCCTCGATACGGCCCCCTCGATACGGCGCTGGCGCGCCTACTCGGGATGAGGGGTTGATGGAGGCTTGTCCCCTTCACCCTCACCCTGAGTAGCCCCGGCCCCCGGCCGGGGCGTATCGAAGGGCGGGGCGTATCGAAGGGCGCGCGAGCCCGGCAGAGGAGCCGCTTTCAATAGCCCATCCTGCGGCGCAGCGGCGGCAGGAGCTGCCGGACGCGGCGGGCGGTTTCGGCGCGGCTCAGCCCCGGTTCCAGGCGCGGATCGTAGAGCAGCGCGAGAAACAGCCGGTCGAGCCGGGACAGGGCGGTCGAACGGTCGGCGTCGTTGAACACCGAGCGCACGCCGCCGTCGGCGTCGTTGGGCAGGCCGAGCACCTGGGCGGTTTCCTCGACGATGCAGCGCTCCAGCAGATTGCGCCGCACCGCCCGGTCGACCGGGATGAGGATCCGGGCGTTGACGATGGCCCCGGTCTCGACATCCTGGCCGAAGAAGCCGGCGCAGTTGGCGTCGGCGATCGTGCCGCCGAGGGGCCGGTTGGCCGCGGCCAGCGCCCGGCGCACCTGCCAGGCGAACAGGTCCTCGCCGGTCAGCGCGATCAGGAAGTTGGCGTCGAACAGCGTTGTCCGGACGATCGCCAGGCCCGTGAGGCCGGCGAGGTCGCGCATCTGGCGGTGCAGCGCCGCCTCGGCCCGCTCTGTGTCCGGCCCGCCCGTCCAGCGCACCACCCTGTAGCGGATGCCGCCCCGCCATTTCGCCAGATGTTGCCCCGGCTCCGCGCCGTGCTCGCGGCCGAAGGCGATGGTCAGGAAATGCTGGGCGATGCGCCGGTCGGAGAATGCCCGCTCCGCCACCCCGCCATGCCGGACCAGCCCCCAGGCGGCCAGCCCGGCGCCGGCGGAGGCCAGCAGAAGCAACAGGATCAGAAAGGCGGCTCTGCGATTCATGAGCGGCGGGATGCAAGACGGGTCGGGCCGGTAACGCCTTGAAAATTCCGGCGTTCGGTCGAAGGAATACAGGAAATGGCTTCGAATTTCCTCCCGAGATCGCAGGCGCCTCAAGCGGTGTCCGGAATTCCGGCACTGTGCAGTTCGCGCCACGGAACGAGGTTTCCGGCTTCGCGACGGTCGAAGCTCTCGCCGCCATACGCAACGACTGTAGAGCAGTGACGCCCCTCTCCGGAAAGATGATTCTGGACCCGCCGGGCGCCGGCGAACAGAGCCGACGACGGGGTTGCCGAGGCTTTCGCTTCGACGAGCGTGAGATGCGACGGATGCTCGACGATCAGATCGGCTTCGGCGCCGTTGCTGTCGCGGTAGAAGGAAAGGCCGCCCGTTACCCCCCGGTTGGCGCGGTGCTTCACGATTTCCGAGACGGTCCAGCTTTCGAAGATCGCGCTGCGTAGCGGATGGGTCTGCAACTGACCGGACGTATGAATTCCGAGCAGCCAGCACACCAGACCGCTGTCGAAAAAATGCAGCTTGGGCATCTTTACCAGCCGCTTGCGCAGATTGCCGTGAAAGGCGGGCAGCCGGAAGAGGATAAAGCCGGTCTCAAGAATACTCAGCCAGGCCTTTGCGGTCGGCTGGGATATGCCGCAGTCGCCGGCCAGCGACGAATGGTTGAGCAGCTGCGCTGTCCGTCCGGCGCACAGCGCGACGAAGCGCTGGAACGCTGCAAGGTCGCCGATGTTCGAGATCGTCCGGACATCCCGTTCGACATAGGTGGCAACATAGGATCGCAGCCAGTCCGACGGCTCCAGGCCGCGATCGAAAATCGCCGGATAACCGCCCGCGAACAGGGCCGCGTCCAGGGTTCTGGGGCGCCGCGGGAAACGCAGGATTTCGCGATGGCTCAACGGCAGCAGATTGTAGATTGCCGATCGTCCGGCGAGCGACTGGCCGACCTTTTCGAGAAGGGCGAGATTTTGCGAACCCGTCAGTATCCAGCGGCCCGGCGCGGGATCCGTATCGATAATGCCCTGTAGATAGGAGCAAAGCTCCGGAACCCGCTGAACCTCGTCAATGACCGCGCCGCCGGAAAGCTGCCCCAGGAAGGAACGCGGGTCTTCCGTTGCAAAGGCCCGCACGTCCGGGTCTTCCAGCGATCTGTACGGCAGATGCGAAAACAGGTTCCGACAGAGCGTCGTCTTTCCGCTTTGGCGCGGACCGGTGAGCGTGATCGAAGGCCAGCTCTGAGCCGCCTTCTTCAGGATGGGCGCAAGGTCGCGGGGAACCATCGCCAGAATATCGCGTAAAAACTATCCTAATTCAAGTTTCAAATTTGAAATTGCATAGAATTGTCGGAATATGCCTGAAAAAGGCACGGATTTGCAATTCGCCCCGTTTCCGATCAGCGCGCGTGCTCGTCGAGCATCGGGCCGGGCTTCCGGCCGATCCGTTCGATGGAACCGGCATAAGCCCGGTCAACCGGCACGCCGCGCCGGACCAGCCCCCATGTCGCCAACCCGGCGGCGAGCGCGGTCAGCAGAAGCAAGAGGAAAAGGGATGCGGCGCGGCGGTTCATGTCCGGTCGGTGTCGACGTGCATCAAGCATATTGAAGATTGGATTTTGAAATAGCCTGATTTTGCCGTTAAGGCGGTTGCAAATTCGACGCCGGGTTTCGGCTGAAACCCCAAGGCCGGGCGACGGTGTGCCGCCATCCGGCCCCGCCGATCAATCGACCGCTTTTGCCATATAGATCCGGTCGTACCCGCGTTCTTTCATCCTGTGGGTAATCGAAAATCCGAGATGTTCGTACAGGGCGACGTTTTCGACCATCGTCTCGTGGGTGTAGAGCCGCACGGTCGCGTATCCCAGGCGCCGCGCGGTGGCTTCCGCCGCCGCCACCAGCCGCCGCCCGATTCCGAAACCCTGGGCGTCCGGATCGACGGCGACGTTGTCGAGCAGCAGGTGGTCGTCCTTCTCGATCAGCACCAGGACGCCGCGGATTCGCCCGTCGCGGCAGATAACGCGCACCAGCCCGTCGGCAATCAGCGCGGCATAGTCGTCCAGCATCGGGCCCGGCATGCGGCCCATCCGTTCGATGTAGCCGGCGTAGGCGCGGTCCACCAGCGCCGCAACCTCGCTCGCCTCCCCGGCGGCAGCGAAGCGAAGTTCGAAGCCCATGAGCTCTGCTCCCGTCGGCCGGAACCGGGTCGACCTACCCGGGCCGATCGATCGGGGCGCGTGCCGGCGCGGCCGGGCGGCGGGCTTCCAGGCCGTCGATGATCGGGCAGTCGGGCCTGTGGTCGCCGCGGCAGGCTTCGACCAGGTGGGCGAGCTCGTCGTGCAGGGACTGCAGCTCGCGCTGCTTTTCGGCGATCTCTTCCAGCCGCCGGGCCGCGATCCGCTTGACGTCGGCGCTCGAACGGTGCCGGTCCTCGTACAGGCCGAGCAGTTCCCGGCACTCCCCGACCGAGAAGCCGAACTCCCGCGCCCGGCGGACGAAGACCAGCTTGCGCACCGCGCTGTCGTCGTAGCTGCGGTATCCGGCCGACGAGCGGCCCGGCGCCGGGACTAGGCCGATGTCCGAATAGTAGCGCACCGTTTTGACCGGCAGCCCGGCGGCTTCGGCCACAGCGGAAATGTTCATCGCGGACCTCTTGACCTTCCAGTAACTGGAAACACTAGGTTGCCTCGGAGAGCAAGGCAAGCGGGGCGCACATGGCTGCGATTGCGGAAAACCTGGCGATAGACTGGCGCTGCCGCCACACCTGGAACAGGGCGTCGAAGAACACGGCCTGGTGCCTCCTGGGCTGCGCCATCGGCGATTTCGGCACCATCGCCTTCTTCCAGTTCACCGGCATCC
>WTGH01000033.1 GCA_011523655.1 Rhodospirillaceae bacterium | reverse complement strand
CGGCGGTCTATGGCGTCGGCGGCGATCCGATCATCGGCACGACGACGCGCGAGGCGCTCGAAATCCTCGACGCCGACGCCAGGACCGAGGCGGTGGTCATCTGCGGCGAAATCGGCGGCAGCGCCGAGGAAGACGCCGCGGACTACGCTGCCGGGATGGCCAAGCCGGTCGTCGCTTTCGTCGCCGGCCGGGCCGCGCCGCCGGGCAGGAAGATGGGCCATGCCGGCGCCATTGTTTCCGGCGGTAAAGGCGATTACCAATCGAAGCGAAAGGCGCTGGAAGCGGCGGGCGTCGCCGTCGCCGACGTGCCGAGCGACATTCCGAAACTGCTGTCGGCGCGCCTGAGGGCGGCGGCCTGACGAAAACGCATTCTGCGAGGACAGACCGATGAAGATGACGACCGAGGAAGCCTTTGTGAAAGTGCTCCAGATGCACGGCATCGAGCACGCTTTCGGCATTATCGGCTCGGCCATGATGCCGATCTCGGACCTGTTCCCGAAGGCCGGCATCGCCTTCTGGGACTGCGCCCACGAATGCAACGCCGGGATGATGGCCGACGGCTATTCGCGCGCGACCGGCAAGATGAGCATGGCGGTCGCCCAGAACGGCCCCGGTATCACCAATTTCGTGACCCCGATCAAGACGGCCTACTGGAACCACACGCCGATGCTGCTGGTGACGCCCCAGGCGGCCAACCGGACCATCGGGCAGGGCGGTTTCCAGGAAATCGAGCAGATGGCCGTGTTCGAGGACATGGTCTGCTACCAGGAAGAGGTGCGCGATCCGGTGCGCATCGCCGAGGTGCTGAACCGGGTGATCGAGAAGGCGTGGCGCGGCAGCGCGCCGGCGCAGATCAACGTGCCGCGCGATTACTGGACCCAGGTGATCGATATCGAGCTGCCGCAGATCGTGGGGCTGGAGCGCTCGCCCGGTGGCCGGGCCGCCATCGAGACCGCCGCCGCGCTGCTCTTCAAGGCGAACTTCCCGGTCATCCTGAACGGCGCCGGCGTGGTGCTCAGCGGCGCCATCGACGCCTCGCGCCGGCTCGCCGAACGGCTGGGCGCGCCGGTCTGCTGCAACTACCAGCATAACGACGCCTTCCCCGGCAGCCATCCGCTCTCCGTCGGGCCGCTCGGCTACAACGGCTCGCGCGCGGCGATGGAACTGATCTCGCAAGCCGATGTCGTGCTGGCGCTCGGCACAAGGCTCAATCCCTTCTCGACCCTGCCGGGCTACGGCATCGACTACTGGCCGAAGGCGGCGAAGCTCATCCAGGTCGATATCAACCCGGACCGGATCGGCCTGACCAAGCCGGTTGCGGTTGGCATCGCCGGCGACGCGAAGCTGGTCGCCGAACAGATTCTGGAAACGCTCGCCGCGGACGCCGGCGACCGCGAGCGGGAGGAACGCCTGTCGACGATCCACCACACCCGCTCGGCCTGGCTCCAGGCGTTGAGTGGCATGGACCACGAGGACGACGATCCCGGCACGACCTGGAACGAACGCGCCCGCGCCCGCGAGCCGGAGCGGATGAGCCCGCGCATGGCCTGGCGCGCCATCCAGTCGGCGCTGCCGGCGGACGCGATCATCTCGTCGGACATCGGCAACAACTGCGCCATCGGCAACGCCTACCCGACCTTCGAGGAGGGCCGGAAATATCTCGCGCCCGGCCTGTTCGGCCCGTGCGGCTACGGCTTCCCGGCGATCATCGGCGCCAAGATCGGCTGCCCGGACACCCCGGTGATCGGCTTCGCCGGAGACGGCGCCTTCGGCATCTCGATGAACGAGATGACGGCGTGCGGCCGGGAGGAATGGCCGGCGATCACCATGGTGATCTTCCGCAACTACCAGTGGGGCGCGGAAAAGCGCAACACGACCCTGTGGTTCGACGACAATTTCGTCGGCACCGAGCTCGATCTCGACGTGCACTACGCCCGGATCGCGGAAGCCTGCGGCCTGAAGGGCGTGCAGGTTGCGACCATGGACGGGCTGACGGCGGAGTTGCAGAAGGCGGTGGACGCCCAGATGAAGGAGGGCGTGACCACCTTCATCGAGGTGCTGCTCAACCAGGAGCTGGGCGAGCCGTTCCGCCGCGACGCCATGAAAAGGCCGGTCGAGGTCGCCGGCATCGACCCCGCCGACATGCGCCCGCAACAGGCGGCGTAGCCCTTCGAGACGGACGTTTCATGACGGCCGCTCTTCGATACGCACTGGATAGATCCGGGCTAAATTTGAAGTGCTCTTGGATAATCCATTGATTTCATTGTAATGTACGTTTTATTGTCGATGACATCGGAGCCAAAATCTAGAATCATTCATCAAACCTGATGCAACTTTTCCAAGATTGGGACATGTACGGGCAGCAATTGGCGGCAGCTGTTTCTTCTGCCCGTGACAGCTTATCTTCGCTCGGTCACGCGGGTGACAGAGGAGTATGATGTCACTGATTGAGAGTTTGCTGCCAGTGTTTTCGCAGGAGCCGAAGCCAGAAGTCTCTTTCTGGCTGCTCCTTTGAGGATAGTATCGCGGATACCCGAATTTGGAAGAGAGGCATGCAGGCATCAGCGTGATCGCGTCGCCTTGCACCGGAGTGGCCAGTCTGGTGAAATCGGATGGTTACATTGGTAAAATCGGAAAATGGGGTTTCCTTCAGAGAATCAGTAATTGTGTTGATCGAGAATCACTGCCATTTGAGTATACCGGCAGCTGAAAGGGGAATTCATAATGACATGGCTTGTGGAACAATTAAAGGCATTTGGATCCACCGAGTCGGCATCTGGAGCAATAGCACTGGCGGTGATTGGTGCTGCAATTGCCTCAATTGGATGGATATTCGTAAAAATATGGGATAGTATCCGGAATATGTGTATTCACAGAAGAAGGAAAAAAGAGGCACTGACCCACCTCTTTGTCGATGCACTGAATCAAGCTTATAATCTCAAAAAGAACTTTTCTGAAGAGGAAAGAGGAAGGACTGTTAGCTTGATAAAGCAAGCTGAGAAGGGGTTTCGGGGGTATGTTGAGAATTACGATGAAAGAAATATTTCCAAGGAGATTGCTCAGTACATTGCAGAGTTATCGGACTCGGAAATTGCAGCAATATCAACTTACTTGGATTACCGCGGACTATTCAAACAGTATTACGGTAAACTGGAAACTGACAAATTTTCTTTGCTTTCAAACGAACGCAAGGAATCTGTCTTGAACCATCTATTCGACCAAGCTCGTGATCTGGAGGCTAGTTCGCAAAAGGTGATTGAAACTATGAAATCGAGACACAAATTTCTCTGCAAACTAAAGAAAGAGCACGAATCGTTCATGAGTTCCCTGCACTCAGAGGTACCCACGGACGACAAGAGAAACCCGGGAGCTTAGAGGACCGATGAGTAAGCGCGGCATCGCTGTCTGCAGACGCGCACGCCCGGAGCCAAGGGGTCAGACGATCGGGGGCCAGGGGGCTGTCATTGACTTGTGTCGTTGGCTTGCTGGTCAGGTGAGAGCGTTGTCACATTCGAATGCAAAGGTAGTGTTTGTGCAACGGTGGGTCAACTCAGAATGTTCTCGACATTGCGACACCGTCAGGCGTCGTTGAGGATACGGGCGGATATTCGCGCCTGTGGCCACTTCGGTTCCTGCCAAGATCGTCTTGTAGCCGAACATCCGGGAACGAGCGGCAATGTCCACACTCGCCCGCCGGCTTCTTCATCACGCTGAAGTCCTGACGGCGCTGGGGCTCGTCTTCGTGGCGGGCTGGGCGTTCGTCATCTGGATGACGGCCGACATGTCCCATCCGGCCGTCCGGCTGGCGATGCCGCTCGATGCCGCCTGGTCCCCTGCGACGGCCGCTGCCGTTCTCGTCATGTGGGCGGGCATGATGGTGGCGATGATGCTGCCCTCGGCCGCCCCGATGATCCTGACCTTCGACGCCCTGGAGCGCCGTAACGCGCCCGCCGGGCGGGCGACACCGCGCTCGCTCGCCTTCGCCGGCGCCTATCTGCTGGTGTGGATCGGCTTTTCCGCGCTCGCCGCCGGCGCGCAGTGGGCTTTGCAGGCCGGCGGCATGCTGACGCCGATGATCGTCAGCCGCTCCGAAGGGCTGACCGCGGGCCTGCTGATCCTCGCCGGCCTCTACCAGTTGACGCCGCTGAAGCAGGCTTGCCTGAAATACTGCCGGACGCCGGAGGGCTTCCTGCTGGCGGAATGGCGCGACGGCACGGGCGGTGCGTTCGCGATGGGCCTCAGGCACGGCCTCTACTGCGCCGGATGCTGCTGGGCGCTCATGCTCCTACTGTTTGCCGCCGGCGTCATGAACCCGGTTTGGATCGCCTTCCTCACCGTCGCCGTGGCGCTCGAAAAATGGCCGCAGCTGCCGGCGTGGCTGACCTGGGTCTACAGCGCCGCCCTGCTTGCCGCCGGCGCCGCGATAGCGTTCTGACCGCTCGCGCCGAAGGGCTACGGGCCGGTCCAGTCGAACGGGATGTGCTTGGAGGAGTTGACGTCCCAGGAGAATTTGAAGCCGAAGGCATCGACATTGCACACGGTCGACTTCCCCCAGGTCACCAGCTGCGGGCCGGGCCCGGTCTCCGACCCCGGCGCGTTGGCGAGCCGCGGGTATTCGCCCGGATTGCTGGTCGGTCCGGTGAGCGCCTCCGCCCACGCCTTGACCTTGCCGGCGACCTCGACGCCCCAGCGCGACTGGTTCGGCGTAATCTCGAAGGAGATTTTCGCGCGTTCGACGCCGATAACCTTGCGGCCGCCGGTGAACAAGGCGTTCACCTTGCCCATGAAGCCGCCCGCGCGGCCGCCGATGATGGCCGTCAGGGCCTCGGCCTGGGCGTCGTCGGCGCGGTCGTCGACGAAAACGCCGGCCTTGCCGCTGACCTTGCCGGCCCACAGGTCGCCCTCCCAGCGGCCGACCCGCACGAAGGCGAGGTCGTCGAGGACCGTGTCGCCGTAATGCCCGTGCTTGACGTGCCAGAAGAGGACCCCGTCGCAAAAGCCGTTGTCCGGCGGCTGCGCGAAGGTGCAGGGGCAGGCAACGGCGCAACTGCAATTGTCGAACCAGTCGCCGACGATGTGCCAGTTCGGCGTATCCGCCATGAGAGCCTCCGAAGCCGTCGCAATCTCCCTGCGGATAGTATTGAATAGCGGCCGGACTGCACAACAGGCTTTGCGGCGATTCCGTGTCCGTTCTCGAAACCCTTGCCGACCGCGCCCGGGCGCTGCGGCCGCATATCGTGCTACCGGAGGGCGAAGACCCGCGGATCGCCGGAGGCGCGGCGCGGGCGGCGGCCGACGGGCTGGCGCGGATCACGCTGCTGCGCGACGGCGGCGGCCGGGCAGGGGAGGGCGTGGAGGTTATCGATCCGGCGGAGTCGCCCGACAGCGACCGGCTGGCCGATGTCTACTGGAACCTGCGCAAGCATCGCGGTGTCGACCGGGATGCGGCGCGCGCGGCGGTGCGCCATCCGCTCACCTTCGCCGCGCTCATGGTGCGCGAGGGGCTGGCCGACGGTACGCTCGGCGGCGCGGTGGCGACCTCGTCCGATACCGTCCGCACGGCGCTCCAGGTCATCGGCAAGCATCCGGATTACGCCCTGGTCTCCAGCTTCTTCCTGATGGTCTGGCCCGACCGAGCGCTGATCTTCGCCGACTGCGGCCTCGTCGTTGCGCCGGACGAGGAGGAACTCGCCGCCATCGCCCGGGCGTCGGCGCAAAGCTACCGGCAACTTGTCGGCGGCACGCCGCGGGTCGCCATGCTCTCCTTTTCCACCAAAGGCAGCGCCCGGCACGGCAAGGTCGCCGCCGTCCAGAAAGCGACCGCGCTGGTCCGGGAGCAGGAACCGGGGCTCGACATCGACGGCGAATTGCAGGTGGACACCGCGCTGGTGCCCGATGTCGCGGCGTCCAAGGCGCCGGGATCGCCGGTCGCCGGGCAGGCCAACGTGCTGGTCTTCCCGGACCTCAACGCCGGCAATATCGGCTACAAGATCGCCCAGCGGCTGGGCGGCGCGGTCGCCCTCGGCCCGACCCTGCAGGGCCTCGCCCGGCCGGCCAACGACCTGTCGCGGGGCTGTACAGAGGACGATGTCTATCACATGATCGCGGTCACGGCGGCGCAAGCGGCGGACGAGACGACATGATGGACCTGGAAACCCTGGCGCAGCGACTGCGCGACTCGATGAAGGCCTCGCCGGTTCCGGACGGGGCGGCGGCTTTGTGCGGCATCCTCGGCGAGGCCCTGAAAGACCGCGCGTTCACGGAGGCCATGCTGCCCGACCGCAAGGACGGCGAGGCCGTGCGGGAGATTCTCTACGAGGATCCCGAGCTCGGCTTCTGCATCTGCGGCCACGTCAACGCCGGCGCGTCGGTCGGCAAGCCCCACGACCACGGCACGACCTGGGCGATCTACGGCCAGGCCGAGGGCACGACCGAAATGACCGATTGGCGCATCGTAGACGAAGGCGGGGGCGGAAAGCCGATCCGCGTCGTGCCGGCGCGGACCTACACGCTCACGCCCGGCGACGCCCATTTCTACGGCGTCGGCGCCGTCCATTCCCCGAAGCGGACCCGGCCGACCCGGCTGATCCGGATCGAGGGCGCTAACCAGGACTTCATCCCGCGGTCCCACATCGTGGCGGCGGAAGAGGCGCTTCAGTCCGCGGGATAGTAGCGCGCGACGTTGTCCGGATAGCTGCGCGAGAAATAGTTCCAAAGCTGCTCGCCGTAGGTGCCGGGATGGTGCCGGCTCTGCATGTCGCCGACACCGGCCTCGGTCTCGTCGGGCTGCGCCATGAAGCCGGCCCCGGCGTGGCGCGGGCTGCGGGCGACGGCCTCGGCGAATTCCGGCGCCAGCGGCAGCGGGTCGAGCGCCATGTCGAGCGACGGCCCGTGGAAATAGCCGGCCGACAGGCGCGGTTCGCGGGTGACCACCCGATGCGGCGTGGCGACGAAATAGTTGCCGGTCATCTTCTGGAGGACTTCGCCCAGGTTGAGGACCAGGGAACCCGGTACGATAGGCACCGGAATCCAGTCGCCGTGGGCGTTCTCGATCTCCAGTCCCGGCGTTTTGCCCGGTGAGAGAAGGGTGAGGAAGCCGGCGTCGTGATGGGCGTTGACGCCGAACTGGCCGGGCGGAGTCTCCGGATAGCCGATCAGCTTGGTGAGCGACATGCGCTCGGCGCCGAACAGGGCGTCGAAATGGCCCTCCTCCAGCTCCAGGCTGAGCGCGAGCAGGCGCAGCAGGTCGTCGGCCAGGTCCGACATCTCGGCGAACCAGCGCTCGAGCGCCGGCCGGAAGCCGGGCGCCACGCTTTCCGGCGGCCACTGGTTCGGCCCGAGCAGGCGCAGGTAGCGGGGCGTGGCGTCGATCGGCCGGGCCGGGTGGTCGGTCCACAGGTCGATCTGCTCGCGCATGTCCGGCCGGTTGTTGGTGTATTCGCTGCCGACCGGCTCCCAGCCGCGGAAATGGCGCGAGTTGCGCTTGTCGATGCAGCGCTTGCCGGCCTCGGGCAGGGCGAAGAAGCGGGCGATCCGGTCGAACACGTCGTCGATGACTTCGGGCGCGATGCCGTGGCCGGTGACCACGGCGAAACCGACATGGTGGCAGATGCCGCCCAGCCGGTCCGCAAGTTCCCGGCGCGCCGCGGCGCCTTCCGTCCGGCCGCCGATATCGACCACCGGAACGGCGGTGAAGGCGCCGGGGTCGACGCTGTCGGGAACAGGTGTGGCAATGTTCATGGTGCTGGGTTCATGGTGCTGGCCCGGACAATTGCAGCGGCGCGGCAAGGGGAGGCCGGCGCGCAAGGCACAGTATACGGCCTCTAGCGCTCGGGCTAAAGCCGTTGTCGCGGCGAACGGCGGCGCTCCCTTCGGCCGGAAGGGTGCGGCATGAAGCGTCGAACTTTCGGAGTACAAATCGAGTCTTCCGGTGTTGCCGTTTGAAAACCGAGGCAAAGTCGTTTAACACGCGCGCTTGCAGCCGAGAGCGACGACTGTCGATCCGACAGAAATCCGACCGTTATCCAAGGGAGAGACACGACATGACAATGGGAAACCGCCTCTACCTGCGCCGTGCGCTTCTCGGCGCCGGAGCAGCGCTGATCGCGACAGCGGGAATCGCGCAGACCGCGCTTTCCGCCGACAAGCTGGTCGTCGGCGCCCTGCGCTTCACGTCGCACAGCGCCAGCTTCGTCGCGCTCGAAAGGGGCTATTTCAAGCAGGAAGGCCTGAACGTCGAAATCCGGTTCTTCCAGGCCGCTGCGCCGACCGCCGCCGCGGTGACTTCCGGTGACGTGGATTTCGCCATCGCGGGCATCACCGGCGGTTTCTTCAACAATGCCGGCAAGGGCGCGCTCAAGGCGATCGGCGGGGTGCTGCACGAGCGCAAGGGCGTCGACGGCATGGCCCTGATGGCATCGAAAAAGGCCTTCGAGGCCGGATTGACCAAGCCGGAACACCTGAAGGGCAAGGCGCTGGCGATGACCCAGTTCGGCTCCACATTTCACTACATGGGCGGGGTGACCGCGGAGAAGTTCGGCTTCACGATCAAGGACATCCGCGTGCGGCCGCTCCAGAAGGTCGGCGCCATGATCGGCGCGTTCAAATCCGGCCAGGTCGACGCGATGTTCATGGTGCCCCACATCGCCAAGCCGCTGGCCCGGGCCGGCGCCGGCAAGATCGTCGGCTGGCTGCGCGACTGGCATCCCGATTACCAGATCACGGCGCTCATCACCTCGACGCGCAACATCAAGGAGAAGCCGGCCCTGGTGCGGAAATTCCTGCGCGCCTACGCCAGGGCTATCGCCGATTTCAACCGCGTCATGCTGAACCAGAAGAAGGATCCGGCGGCGACCGAGGCCATGGTCAAGACGATCCACAAATATGTCTACACGTCGCGGCCCTACGCCAAGGCGGCGCGCTCGATCAAGGCCGGCGCCATGTATCTCAACCCAGGCCTGTCGCTCGACCTGAAGAGCATCAAGCACCAGCTGGAGTGGAACCAGGCTCAGGGCTTCGTGAAAAAGGACATCACGATGGACCAGGTCGTCGACACCAGCTTCGTCAAGACCAACTGACGGCATCGCCGGCAAACGGCGCAACGGGGCCGGTCCCGCGGGGCCGGCCCTTTTCATTTACGAGCGCCAGCGCAGGAAGTATCGCTCGGCACGGCCGATCAGCCAGGATACGACGAGGCCGAGCACCGACAGCATGGCGACTCCGGCGATCAGTTGGTCGGTCGCCGCCAGATTGCCCGCCAGCAGGACATAGGCGCCGATGCCGTATTCCGCGCCGATCATTTCGGCCGCAACCAGCAGGATGATGGCGATCGAGGCGGAGATGCGCGTCCCCGACAGGATCGCCGGCAGCGCACCCGGCAGAACGATCTTGCGCACAATCGAGAGCCAGCCGAGCCCGAACGACTGGCCCATGCGGATCAGGCTGCGGTCGACATTGTCGACACCGCCGTAGGTGGCGATCACGGTCGGGAAGAAAGTGCCGAACAGGATGGTCGCGATCTTCGATCCCTCGCCGATGCCGAACCAGACGATGAACAGCGGCAGTAGGGCGATCTTGGGGATCGGGAACAGGGCGGCGACCACCGGCACCAGCCCCGATCGCGCCATGGAGAACAGGCCGATCGAGAAGCCTACCGCAACGCCGAGGACCATGCCGGCGCTCCACCCGATCACGAGGCGCGAGACCGATGCTTCCAGGTGCCGCCAAATCTGGCCGGTCTCGACCAGGTGGGCCAGCGCCGCGAAGGCCTCGCTGGGCGCGGGCAGGATCAGCGGGCCGATCCAGCCGATCTGCGAGCCCAGTTCCCACAGCCCGATCACGACGACGAACACCGCCGGACCGAGCGGGCCGACCGGGCGCGGCGCAAAGCCGCCGCCGCGGAACGCAACCGGCCGTCCGGCGGAAGGTCGTGCATCAGGCATGGGTAAGCTCCCGGTCGGCAGCCTGCGCCTCCTCGCGCAGCAGTTCCCAAAGATAACGCTGGGTCTCCGCCAGTTCGGCCACGGCGTCGGACCGGTCCTCGAGCGGCATGTCGATCGTCACCTGGTCGCGGATGCGGCCCGGCCGGCGCGACAGCACGACGATCTTGTGGCCCAGGCGCACCGCCTCCTGCAGATTGTGGGTGACGTAGACTGCCGTGAAGGGCTCGCGCGTCCACAGGCCGATCAGGTCGTCCATCAGCAGGGCGCGGGTCTGGCCGTCAAGCGCCGATAGCGGCTCGTCCATCAGGAAAACCGCCGGATTGACGGCGAGCGCCCGGGCGATCGCCACGCGCTGCTTCATGCCGCCGGAAAGCTGGCGCGGAAAGGCGTTGCCGAACTCCGACAGGTCGGTGCGCGCCAGCACGTCGTCGACGATCCGCCCGGTCTCGCGCTCGCTCAGGCCGTGGTCTTCCAGCACCAGGCTGATATTGCCCCGCGCCGTCCGCCAGGGCAGAAGGGCGAAGTCCTGGAAGATATAGGTGAGCGGATTGAGGCAGCCCTCGGGCGGCTCGCCGACCTGCCTGATCGCGCCGTCAGTGGGCTGCTCAAGGCCCCCGATCAGCCGGAGCAGGGTGGACTTTCCGCAGCCCGACGGCCCGATCAGGCAGACGATCCGGCCGCTCTCGATCCGAAGATCGATGCCGTCGAGTACCGGCATGTCGCCATAGCGGTGGTTCAGTCCGTCGATTTGCAGGTCCATGGTTGCCGGTATCTCGTGACGACGTCGGCCTGTTGCCGACTTGCTGGCGATCCATCTGGCCGAAAACTCGCGCAAACAGAAGCCTCAACTGCCGGGAAATGCAAATTTTGCGCACCAAACGGGAATCAGGCTGGAGATACGCCTTGCCCGGAGGCTTCCGGCCCGGTCTCGCTGACGATGTCCCCGGCCCAGGGGTCGGTCGTCTCGAGAGCGAGATTGTCCTTCACGGC
This sequence comes from Rhodospirillaceae bacterium, assembly GCA_011523655.1. GTDB lineage: Bacteria > Pseudomonadota > Alphaproteobacteria > Bin65 > Bin65 > Bin65. The sequence goes on along the minus strand of WTGH01000033.1, from coordinate 79,676 downwards.
GTCCTGGAGGGCGGCAATGTCGATCTGGTGCAGCGAGCCGCTGCGATTCAGATGCGTTGCCGCGGCGGCGGCGCGGCCCATGGCGAAGCACGGTCCCATAACCCGCAGGCTCGCCAGCGCCGCCGGCTCGGCATCGATGCAGCGTCCGGCGACCACGACATTGTGCAGGCCCTCGGGCAGCATGGCGCCGAAGGGGATGTAGTGGATGTGGTCCTCGTCAAAGATCGTCCAGTGCGCGCCCGCCATGTCGCCGTGCAACTCGATCGGCCAGGTTGTGCGCGCAATGGCATCGGGCGGCCGGCGGCCGGTCGCGACATCGTCCACCGTAACATGGCTGCGGCCGACGATGGTCCGGGTCTGGCGGATGCCGGCGTTGCCGTAGACGGCAACCTTCGCGTCGCGGAACGCTTCGGGCAGTTCGCGCTTGAACAGGGTGAGCAGGGCGTCGACCTGGCGCCGCCCCTCGATGCCGGCGAGCGCGAGGCCCGCGGTTTCCATCGGCGTTTCGATATGGGTGAGGTTGAGCAGCAGCTTGCGCGTGCCCGGCACGACGAATACCGGCCCCTCGGCGCGCACCAGGCCGAATTCGCGTCCGAACTTGCGGATCAGGTCGTGATAGAGCGAGCGGGGGTATTCCGCGCACAGGCCGGTATCGACGTCTTCCAGGATCGCCATGACCGTGCCGAGCACCTGTTTCTCGGATTCCCGCAGGCTCTGTCCGGCCAGCCAGGGGAGCACGGCGTCGCCGGAGGCATCGATGAAGCGGTCGGCTTCCACCCGGCAGTCGCCGAAACGCGTGCTAAGCTGGAGTGCCTCGATCATGCCGTCGCGCTGTTCGACCCGGCGCACGATGGCGCCAGGCAGCGGGACGATGCCGGTCTCGACAATCTGCCGCTCGGCCCAGCGCATCCAGGCGTTCGGCACATAATCGATGATGAAGGTGCCGCGCACCCGGCGCAGAGCGGCGTCGCCCTGGGCGAACACGGTTTCGAACAGGTTATCCATGACGCCATGGGTCAGGCGCCGCGGCGCCGGCCCATTGCGGAACAGGCCGCAGATCGTGCCCAGCGCAGCACCGACCGCCTGGCCGCCGATATGCGGCGCGGCATCCACGATGACGACCTGCCGGCCCAGCCTCGCCGCTTCCAGCGCCGCCGAGAGGCCGCCTGCGCCCGAACCGACCACGCAGACATCGCCGCGGTAAATCTGCGCCGCCCGATGCTGAATTCGGACAGTCTTCATGCCGGGATAGTCGGTCATGGCGGAGAAACCGGTGTCCGAAAGTCAACGCGTGTCATTTATCGGCGCGGCGCCGCCATGCCGATCGTGGCTTCCGTTCGCGGAAGCGCATGCCGAACGCTTCCCGCGGATCATAGGACCAATCATTTTATCCGTATACTGATAAGATGAACTGCCAGCCGAAGCTGTTCGACCGCAAGGGGTTCGGCTCGATCCGGTTCGGAAAACCGGGAAGGGAGTCGACTGGCCAGTCTGCCCCGAAAAGAAAGTCCTGCATCGCGTAAGCGGAATTGCCGAACACGGCGAAGGGCGCATTCGGCTACAATTTGTTGACGGTCTTTCCAAGTCAGCTACTATATCTGCTACAATCGGGAACGTCAGATGGCCGATACTCCCATAGCTGCGGAAGTCCGCGACACGCCGCTGGCGGATGCGCTGGGCCAGCGCTACCTGTCCTATGCGCTGTCCACCATCGTATCGCGCTCGCTGCCGGACGTACGCGACGGGCTGAAGCCGGTCCACCGGCGCCTGCTCTACGCCATGCGCGAACTGCGGCTCGATCCGGAGGCCGGCTTCAAGAAATGCGCCCGGATCGTCGGCGACGTCATGGGCAAGTACCATCCGCACGGCGACCAGGCGATCTACGACGCCATGGTGCGCCTGGCGCAGGAATTCGCCGTGCGCTATCCGCTGGTCGACGGGCAGGGCAATTTCGGCAATATCGACGGCGATAACCCGGCCGCCATGCGCTACACCGAAGCGCGGCTGACCGGGGTTGCCGAACGGCTGCTCGAAGGCATCGACGAAGACGCCGTCGATTTCCGCGAGACCTATGACGGCGAGGGCAGCGAGCCGGCCGTCCTGCCGGCCAATTTCCCGAACCTGCTGGCCAACGGAGCCAGCGGCATCGCCGTCGGCATGGCAACCAACATCCCGCCGCACAATGTCGCGGAAATCTGCGACGCGCTGAAGCTGCTGCTGCGCCGGAACCCGGAGAACCGGCACAAGGTGCCGGTCGCCGACCTGATCGAACGGATGCCCGGCCCGGACTTCCCGACCGGCGGCGTGCTGGTCGAGACCCGGGAGGCCGTTGCCGCCGCCTACGAGACCGGCCGCGGCAGCCTGCGCATCCGTGCGCGCTGGCAGGCGGAACCGCGCAAGGGCGGCGGCAGCACGGTCGTCGTGACCGAGATCCCCTACGGCGTCCAGAAGGGTCGCCTGATGGAGAAGCTCGACGAGCTGCTGGCGGCGAAGAAACTGCCGCTGGTCGGCGATATCGTGGACGAATCGGCCGAGGACATCCGCATCGTCATCCAGCCGCGCAGCCGCAACGTCGATCCGGCGGTCCTGATGGAATCGCTGTTCCGCGCAACCGAACTGGAAAGCCGGTTCGGGCTGAATTTCAACGTTCTGGACGCCGGGCGGATACCGCGGGTGATGAGCCTGCGCGACGCCTTGTGCGCGTTTCTCGACCATCGCCAGGCTGTCCTCGTGCGGCGCACCGGGCACCGCCTCGGCATCATCGCCCGGCGGATCGAGATCCTGCAGGGCTTCATCGTCGCCTACCTGAATCTCGACGACGTGATCCGCATCGTCCGCTTCGAGGACAGCCCGAAGAGGGAACTGATGGGCCGCTACGACCTGAGCGACGTCCAGGTCGAGGCGATCCTCAACATGCGGCTGCGCGCCCTGCACAAGCTGGAAGAAATCGGCATCCGCAGCGAACTGGACGCGCTGGAGGCCGAACGGGCCGATCTGACCGGGCTGCTCGACGACGAAGGGCGCCAGTGGAAATGCATCGCCTTCGAGGTCGACCGGCTGCACGAGACCTTCGGGCCGGAGACCGCGCTGGGCCGGCGCCGGACCGAACTCGGCGATGCGCCGGACGCCGGGATCGTCGACTTCGAAGCCCTGGTCGCGAAGGAACCGTTGACCGTGCTGTGTTCGGAGAAGGGCTGGATCCGGACCGTCGGCGGCCATGTCACCGACACCAGCGCCCATCGCTACAAGGAAGGCGACCGGGAGCGCTTCGTCCTGCACGCCACGACTGCCGACCGGCTGGTCCTGTTCGGCACCGACGGGCGCTTCTACACCATTCCGGCCGACAGGCTGCCCCGCGGCCGGGGGTTCGGCGAGCCGATCCGCCTGTCGATCGAGCTCGGCAACGACAGCGAGATCGTCTCGCTCATGGTGCACGATCCGGCGCGCAGGCTGCTGGTCGCGAGCAGCGACGGCCGCGGCTTCCTGGTGCCGGAGAAGGACGTCGTGGCCCAGACGCGGGCGGGCAAGCAGGTGCTCAACGTCGCCGGCGACGTCGAGGCCGCGGTCTGCACCGATGGCGCCGGCGACCATGTCGCCGTTCTCGGGGAGAACCGGAAGCTGCTGGTCTTTCCGGCGGCGGATCTGCCGGAGATGGCCCGCGGCAAGGGCGTGATCCTGCAAAGATACCGCGGCGGCGGACTGGCGGACGCCCGCACCTTGACGCTCGCCGAAGGGCTCGAATGCCGGACCGGGGCCAGGACCCGCACCTTTTCGGCGGACGAACTGGCCGGCTGGCTCGGCAAGCGCGCTCAGGCCGGCCGCCTGCCGCCCAGGGGCTTCCCGCGCGGTGGGCGGTTCTAAGCCGGCTGCCGCAGGGGAGGGCGGCCAAGGCCGGCGCCGGTCCTAGAAATTCAGCGAAATGTCCCGGTGATCGGCCAGGCAGCCGGCGACGTCGGTGGCCTGGTCGCTGCTCAGCCGCGGCTGAAGGCGCAGGCCGATGGTCTGGGCGATCGCCGCATCGTATTCGGCAAGCGGAGCGACGAGCCTGGCCTGGGCGGCCGTCCGCCAGGCGACCTCGCCGTCAAGTTGCTTCAGAGCATCGGCAAAGGATTTGAGCGCCCGGTCGCGCTTCAGCCGGGTCGGCCGCAAATTGCGGCGTGCATCGCGCAGGCGCGAGCGGATCTTGCTGGTGCCCGGCGCCGCGCGCAGTTCCCGCTCCAGCGCCCGCAAGGCGCCGCTGGCCTTCTTCGGGTCGCCGGATTCGATCGCGGGTTTCAGCGCCGCCAGTTTCGGTTTGAGGGCGCTCAGTGCGGCGGCGCCGACGATCAGCTTGCGGGTCTCCACGATCGGCCCATAGGCGTTGTCGACTGTCCGGCGATAGCGCAGCCGGGCCAGACGCTCCTTCTTGGCGAGATCGAGGAACTGCTTGCGCCGGCCCTGCCAGTCGGCCGGCACCTGCGCCAGCAGCGCCTTCTTCTCGGCCTGCAATTCCGCCATGTCCTGCGTGAGATCGTCGATGGCGGCGCGGTCCGGCCGCTCGGCGTTCTGCAGCCGGCGCAGGTCTTCCGCTTCCTGGCTGAGTTTGCCGTCGATGATCAGCACCTGGCGGTTGATCGACCGCACCTTGCGGTGCAGCGGCCGGTAGGTCGGAATGTAATCGGCCACGGTCTTCTCCGCGGCGCGGACGTCGCCGATCCGCACAAAGGTGTCCCGTGCATCCTTGAAGGCCCGGTTCAGCGTTCCGCGCCGTTCGGCCGGGAGATACGAAATATCCGTCTTCGATACCTTGTCGATCGCCGCCAGGAGGACTGCGCGCTGCTCCGTCATCAGCACGAAGTTGCGCTCCTCGATGCAGGCCTGGAGCCGTGGATTTCGCGGCGGCGGCGCATTCTCGCCGCTGAGCGAGATGCGGTTCGGCAGGTAGTTCACCAGCGACGGATAGAGGCCGACGATGCCGAGGGCGACCAGCTGCAGGGTGATGAACGGCACCACGCCCTTGTACATCGAAATGGTCTTGACCGATGCCGGCGCCACGCCGCGCAGGTAGAACAGGGCGAAGCCGAATGGCGGCGTCAGGAAGGAGGTCTGGATGTTGACGCCGATCATCACCCCGAGCCACACGGCGGTGACGTTGGCCGACGGATCGGCAAGCAGGATCGGCGCGATGATCGGCACCACGACCACGGCGATCTCGATGAAATCGAGGAAAAAGCCGAGGATGAAGATCACCGCCATGACCAGCGCGAACTTGGCGAGGAAGCCGCCCGGCAGGCCGAACAGGAAATCGCGGACCAGATCCTCGCCGCCGAAGGCCCGGAAGGCAGAGGTCAGCATCGCAGCGCCGATCAGGATGATGAAGACCAGCGACGTGGTCTTTGCCGTCTCGACCATGACGTAGCGCAGCGTGTCGTCGGTCTTGTAGACCCGCCAGCCGCTCCACACGAGCGACGTCAGCAGGGCGAAGACGGCGACCGACGCCAGGATGAGCGCCGTCACGTCGTCGGCGGTGACGACATTCTTGACATTGATCGTGTAGATCGAGAGCAGAAACAGGATCGCGCCGATCGACAGGACGGCGAGCACGGCCGGGTAGAACGCGCTCCTCCTGCCCTGGTAGAGGCGGTATCCGGCCATGATCATGGCGCCGGAGGCGCCGATGGCGCCGGCCTGGTTCACGGTTGCGATGCCGCTCAGGATCGAGCCCAGCACGGCAAAGATCAGGGTCAGCGGCGGCACGAGGACGATCAGCACCCGTCTGGCGAAGGCCGCATCGAATTTCCCTTCCCGCGCTACGGGCGGCGCGAGCGCGGGCCGCATCAGCGCCGTCACCAGGATGAACGCGATATAGAGCCCGACCAGCACCATGCCGGGCAGAAAGGCGCCGAGGAACATGTCGCCGGCGCTGGCCGAGGTCAGGCCGTAGTCGCCGGGCATGGCGCTCGATCCGGTGCCGGCCTTGTATTCCGCCTTGCGCAGGGTCAGCGCTTGGTCGGTCGCGTTCGAGAGCTGGTCCGCCAGGATGATCAGCACGATCGATGGCGGAATGATCTGTCCCAGGGTGCCGGACGCGCTGATCGTGCCGGTGGCGAGCGCCTGGCTGTATCTGTTGCGCAGCATCACCGGCAGGGAAATCAGCCCCATGGCCACGACGGTCGCGCCGACGATGCCCGTCGTCGCCGCGAGCAACGCGCCGACGAAGACGACCGAGATTCCGAGGCCGCCCGGGATTCGGCCGAACAACTGGGCCATGGTGACCAGCAGATCCTCGGCGATCTTCGACCGCTCGAGCATGATGCCCATGAACACGAACAGCGGAATCGCGATCAGCGTGTCGCGGTCGGGGTCCCAATAGACGCCCCGGAAGTTGGAGACGCCCGAATTCAGCCATTCGATGGGCCCGCCGGTATGGAAGAAGCTTCCCTCGTCGCCGGTGAAGATAATGCCGGCGATCGTCGCGAGGAGGATGGTGAGGATGGCCGAGCCGGGCAGGGCGAACGCGACCGGATAGCCGGACGCCAGCGCGCCGGCCATCAACAGCACCAGAAGCAGCAGGAAGAAGAATTCCATCAGCCGCCGCCCTGCCGCGCCGCCTTGCTGCGGCCCCTAATGGTGGACATCGCTCTCGCCCGTGCTCTTCGGCGCGTCCGCTTCCTCCAGCAGGACGCCTGCGTTGGACAGCAGCGACGCCATGAATTCCAGCAGCATCGTCACGGCAAAGACCAGGAGATACCCGGCCAGCATGTATTTGACGTAGAGGCCGAAGCCGGCCTGCGTGACTTCGAAGCTCAGCAGCGGACCGCTGACGATGCTGAACTTGTTGGCGAGGCCCATCGTCATCACGATCCAGCAGACCGGCGCGCCCAGAATCGCCGCGCCCACCGCGTTGACCCAGGCGCGCCGGCGCGCGCCGAACCCGGAATACAGCACGTCGACCCGGACATGGCCTTCGTGGAGCAGCGTATAGGCGCTCGCGAACAGGAACAGGGCGGCGTACCAGAAGCGCACCAGGTCGGCCATGAAGGCCTGTTCGTAGGAATAGAGGAACCGCAGGATAACGATCTGCAGTTCGGCGACCACGACCAGCAGCGCCAGCCAGGTAAAGCCGACGGACCGGGTGAACAGCGAGATCGCTATGGCGACCGCCATCAGGGGCAGGTGCATCACCTGGGCGCGGAATGCCGACTTGCCGAGATCCTGCGCCAGGCTCTTGCCGATGACGTCTACGAGCAGCCCTTCGACCCGAAGGAAGGAAACGACCGCGTCGGCAAGACCGACCAGAAGCACGCTCCAGAAGGCGGCCCGGGCGATGAACGCACCGATCGCGCTCAGGCGTTGTGCGTCCGAATAAAGGGTGCGCTGCCGCGTCCGCAAGACGTAGACGACGATTGCAACGACGGTAAGCGGATAGAGCGCGATCTGAAGGAAGGCGAGGGTAACGCTGCCGCCGAGCGGCTCTTTCGGCGCAACGAAACCGAGCATTCCGGCATCTCCGAGCAGGGCGACGACGCCGGGCCATTCGAGCCAGAAAACCAGATAGGCGTTCGCCAGATAGACGAAGCCGAGATAGGAAACGGAGAGCGCCAGGATGCGCAATGCCGGCTGCATCCGGCCGGACGCCGCCGCTGCCGCCGTCAGATCCGACAGGGTGCCGGAACCGGCCGTCGCCGCAGTGCTCATGCAGTGCTCATGCTGGTTCGCTCGACAGGCTGGGCCGTCTGCCCGGCGCCCGTTCAGCGCGTTACCGAACGGGGCGTTACCGAACGGGGCCGAAAGAACCGGGAGCAGCCGATGGCGCCATCGGCTGCTCCCAATCCTGTCCGGACGACGACTCGGCTAGAGGCCGAGCACGCGGTTCCGCTGGGCCAGATAGGCTTGGTCGGAAATCTGCGTCCAGGCGCCGAGTTCGGCCCGCGCGGCGCGGAAACCGTCGTCGACTTCCTTGGCGAGCGCGCTGTGCGAGCGAGTCGCTTCGAAGACTTCCTCGGCCGCCTTGCCGAACGCGTCGTAGACATCGTCGTTGAACTGGCGCAGCTTGACGCCGTGATCCCGGAGGAGTTCCTTCAACGCCTGTCCCGACTTGGCGTTGTACTCCGCCATCATGATGTCGTTCTCGGCGGCGGCCAGAGCTTCGATGATCGTCTGATCGTTCTTGCTCAGCTTGCCCCACCAGGACGCGTTCATGCCCAGCGCCAGCATCGAGCCCGGCTCGTGCATGCCGGGATAATAGTAGTAGCTGGCCGCCTCGTAGAACTTCATGAACTTGTCGTTCCACGGGCCGACCCACTCGGTGGCGTCGATCGCGCCGGAGACCAGGTTCTCGTAGATCTGGCCGCCCGGCAGGGACACGGGCGATGCGCCCAGCTTGGCCATGACGTCGCCGCCCAGGCCGGGGATACGCATCTTCAGGCCCTTGAGATCGTCAGGCGACTCGATCTCCTTGCGGAACCAGCCGCCCATCTGGACGCCGGTGTTGCCGCCACGCACGCATTTGAGGCCGAATTCGCCGGCGACCTTGTCCCAGAGCTGCTGGCCGCCGCCCCACTGGATCCAGGCGTTCATCTCGGTATAGGTCAGGCCGAACGGCACCGCCGTAAAGTAGGCCCAGGCCGGGTGCTTGCCTTTCCAGTAGTAGTCGGCGGCGTGATAGATCTGGGCCTTGCCGGAAGCGACCTCGTCGAACGAGGCAAAAGCGCCGACCTTCTCGCCGGCGGCGTAGTAGGTGACCTTGATCTTGCCGTCGGTGGCATCGTTGATTCGCTTGGCGAGGCGCTGCGCACCCGTGCCGAGGCCCGGGAAGTCGCGCGGCCACGTCGTCACCATGACGGCTTCGACCTTTTTCTGCGCCAGCGCCGGCTTCGGCAGTGCGCTAGCGGCAACGGTGGCGCCGGCCGCAGCCGCGCCCGACAGGAAAATTCGACGTTTCATGAAGCGTCCTCTTTGACTGGTGTGGCTCCCTTGCGCCTCCTGACTATCCGGACGGGCAGGATCAGGCTCACAGGTGCCGGATAGTCGGCGGCGGCGGAAATCCGGTACAGGCGCTCCACCGCCCGGCGGCGTAGCGGCATTATATGCGCACAACACGCATTGGCAACATGCGCGCTATTGGCCGGTGCCTGCACGATCCGGCAACAGAGGGCCGCCGCGAGGGCGCCGAAACCGGCGTGTTCTGGTTCAGATGCCGCCGGTTCGGCGTCCGGTCAGGCCGCGAACAGATCCCGCTCTTCGGCCGGGCGCAGATCGAGCGGGCGCCAGCCTTCCGAGGTCAGCCCTTCGAGCGGCCGGAAACGCCATTTGTAGGACATTTTCGGGCTGCCTTCGATCCAGTAGCCGAGATAGAGGTAGGGCAGGCCGAGCCGCCGCGACTTTGCGATCAGGCGGACGATCGTGAGCGTGCCGAGGCTGCGCTGGTCGAGGGCCGGATCGAAGAAGCTGTAGACCGCGGAGAGGCCGTCTTCCAGCCGGTCGACAAGGGCGCAGGCGCGGAGCCGGCCCCGCGGGTCGCGGAACTCGGTGATGAAGGTGCGCAAGGGGCTGTCCTGCACCATCGCGGCATATTCCTGAAAATCCATGCCGGCCATTTCCCCGTCGCCGTGGCGCGAGGTTACGTAGCGCAAGAACAGTTCGTATTGCTCGGCCGTCGCCCGGGCAGGCAAATCCTGTTCGGTAAGGTCGCTGTTGCGCCGGGCAATGCGGCGCAGGCTGGCGCCCGGTACGAAAGACGGCGCGACGACCCTGACCGGCACGCACGCCCGGCAGCCGGGACAGGCCGGCCGGTAGGCGACGTTGTGGGACCGCCGGAAGCCCGATTGGGTCAAGGCGTCGTAAAGGCCGGCCGTGTCGGGACCGGTCAGCTCGGTGAATATATTCTGCTCCGTCCGCCCCTTGAGATAGGGGCAGGGCCGGGGCGGCATGCGGTAGAAGAAACGGGGCAGCCGGGCAGGTTTCGCTGTTATCGCAGTCGGTCCGGCCAATTTCCCGTCCAATCCGTCAGTCCGCTCAATCGCGGGCATGATGGCCAAGATGTCCGGCCATTGCAAGCCGGCCGCCGCGGGCCGGCCGTAACATCTTGAGCAGGAAATCGCCGCCGCGCCGCGCCGGCTCAGGCTCCGGCCAGCGCCCGGTCGAGGTCGGCCAGGATATCGTCGCAATCCTCGATGCCGACCGAAAGGCGGACCAGCCCGTCCGTGAGCCCGCGGGCGTGGCGTTCCTCCGCCGGCACCTCGGCGTGGGTCATGGTCGCCGGGTGGGTAATCATCGTCTCGACCGCGCCCAGGCTCTCGGCCAGCGCGCACAATTCAACCGAATTCATCAGCGCCTTGCCCGCCGGGATGCCGCCTTTCAGTTCGAAGGAGATCATGCCGGAGAAGCCGTCCATCTGGGCGGCGGCGATGTTGTGCTGCGGGTGCGAGGGCAGACCCGGATAACGGACCTGCGCGACCTTGTCGTGGGCCTCCAGAAAGCGCGCGATTTTCATGCCGCTGTCGTTGTGGCGGGCCATGCGCAGGTGCAGCGTCTTCAGGCCGAGCAGCACCAGCCAGCAGTCCATCGGGCTCGGCACGGCGCCGATGGTCTTCTGGATAAATTTCATTTCCTGGAAAATGTCTTCCCGGTTGGTCAGGACCGCGCCGCCGATGATCTGGTTGTGGCCGGAGAGATATTTGGTCGTGCTGTGGACCACGATATCCGCGCCGAATTCCAGCGGCCGCAGGAACACCGGCGTGGCGAAGGTGGAATCGACGCCGAGCAGGAGGTTGTGCTCTTTCGCGATCGCCGCCATCGCCGCGAGGTCGGTCACCTGGAGCAGCGGATTGGTCGGTGTCTCGACCCACAGCATCCGGGTTTCCGGGCGGATGGCGGCGCGCACGGCGTCGGGGTCGGCGGTGTCGACATAGGTGAAATCGAGGCCGTAGCGCGACAGCACCCGGTTGAAGTGCCGCGAAACCCCGCCGTAGACATCGTTCGAGGAAATCGTATGATCGCCGGCCGACAGCAGCTTCATGACACTGTCGACGCTCGCCATCCCACTGGAAAAGCAGATGCCGTATTGCGCGCCTTCGATGGCGGCGAGGTTGTCCTCCAGCACCTGGCGCGTCGGGTTGGACGACCTCGTATAGTCGAACCCCTTGTCCCGGCCGACTTCCTCCAGAACGAAGGTCGCCGTCTCGTAGATCGGCGGAACGATGGCGCCGGTGGTCGGATCGGGCGAAATGCCGGCGCGGACGATGCGGGTGTCGAGCTTCACGGATCGGGCCTCCGGGCAGGGATGGATCGACGTCGGGCGGCGTCTAACTGGCACAGCGGGGCCGTCATGGCCAGCCTGCGCGCGTGCCGTTTTGACGCCCGCCTGCCGGGCCGCTAGGCTGATGCGCAGGCCGGAGATTAAGGAGCGAATGCGTGACTGCCGCCAGGGATTCCCTCGATTATCGGAGCGCGCTGGGGACCTTCGCGACCGGCGTGACCGTCATCACCACCATGTCCGAAAGCGGCGAGCCGGTCGGCTTTACCGCCAATTCTCTCAGTTCCGTTTCCCTCGAGCCGCCCCTGCTGCTGTTCTGCCTGGACCGGGGCAGCTATTCCTTCAACCATTTCGAGAAGGCGAAGCATTTCGCGGTCAACGTGCTGACCGATCGGCAACAGGACGTGTCCGCCCATTTCGCACGGCCGTCGGAAGACAAGTGGCGCCACGTCGGCTATGACCTGTGCGGCGTCGGGTGCCCGGTGTTTGCGGAAACGCTGGCGGTCTTCGAGTGCCGGACCCACGCCGTTCACGACGGCGGCGACCATATCATCGTCGTCGGCGAAGTCGTGCGCTTCGTCCACGAGGCCGAGGGCGATCCGCTGCTCTACTATCGCGGCAGATACGCCCGGATCGCGCCCGAAGACGATCCCGGTAACGCCGGACGTTGAGCGATGGACGCCTGGTTCGTCGAGCAGATTTCGCGCTATTCGTCCTACCACCGCGACGGCCGGAACAAGGCGATCCATTTTGTCGGCGTGCCGGCGATTGCCCTCTCGCTGCTCCTGCCCCTGGCGCTGGTGAAATTCGGCACGGTCGGCTGGTACGACATTTCGCTCGCAACGGTGTTTGCCGGCGCCGTCTGGCTGTTCTGGGTCGCCCTGGACCGTCCCTTCGGCATCGCGACGTCCGTCGTCTTTCTTCCGGCGCCGGTGTTCGCCGATTGGATGGCGGTGCAAGGCGCTGCCGCGGTCTGGATAACCTTTGCCGTTCTGTTCGTCGGCGGTTGGGCCGTTCAGCTCGTCGGCCATGCGCTAGAGGGGCGAAAGCCGGCCCTGGTCGACAATTTCATGCAGGTCTTCATCGCGCCGATGTTCCTGACCGCCGAAGTCGCCTTTGCGCTCGGACTGCGCAAGCCGCTCGCCGCCGAGGTCGAGGCCCGCTGGCGGGACTATCTGCCCGATAGAGGGAAAAACGACACCGCACAGGCGTAGTAACCGGGGCAGGCGGCGTAACCGGGCCGCGCCCGGTTCAGGCGGCGCGCTGGCGCAGGTAGTTCAACAGGTCGATCCGCGTGATCAGGCCGAGGAAACGGTCGCCCTCCATTACGATGGCGACCTTGTCGCCGGCGAACAGGCCCGGCAGGGCATCCACGGGCGCGGCCGGATCGATGGTCTCCAGGTTCGCGGTCATCGCTTCGCGCACCGGCCGCTCGAAACGAGCCGAATCCTCCAGCACCGACAGCAGGATATCGCTCTCGTCGATGATGCCGGCGATCCGCCCGTCGTCCATGACCGGCAGTTGTGAAACGTCGTGCAGCTTCATCCGGGCGAACGCCGCCGCCAGGGTTTCGCCGGGCTCGACGGTGACCACGGCACGCTCGGCGTGCTTGCGGCCGATCAGGTCGCGCAGGTCGCCGGCCGGTTCGGTGCTCAGGAAGCCCTGATCGGCCATCCAGTAGTCGTTGTAGGCTTTCGAGAGATATTTGGCGCCGCTGTCGCAGACCAGCGTCACGACCCGTTTCGGTTCTGTCTGTTCGCGGCAGTAGCGCAACGCCGCCGCAATCAGCGTGCCCGACGACGTGCCGGCAAAGATGCCGTCTTTCAGCAGCAGGGTCCGGATGGCCGCGAATGCCTCGGAATCCGGGATGCTGTAGGCCCTGCCGGCCAGCCCGAGATCCGCGACCGGCGGGACGAAATCCTCCCCGATCCCTTCGACCAGCCACGCGCCGGGCTCGTTGCCGATCGCCCCGCTGGTGACATAGTCCGCCAGGATCGACCCTTCGGGATCGGCCAGCACCATCTCCGTTTTCGGCGAGTGCGCCGCCATGAAACGGCCGATGCCGGTAATCGTCCCGCCCGAGCCGACGCCGCACACGACGGCATCCACATCGCCGCCCATCTGCTCGAAAATCTCCGGCCCCGTGCCGGTCTCGTGCGCTGCGGGGTTTGCCGGATTGCCGAACTGGTCGGCCCACCAGGCGCCGGGGATTTCCTTTACCAGGCGGGCCGCGACGTCCTGGTAATAGTCCGGATGGCCCTTGTTGACGTCGGAGCGGGTCAGGCGGACATCGGCGCCCAGGGCCTTGAGATGAAAGATCTTCTCCTGGCTCATCTTGTCCGGCACGACCAGAACGCAGCGGTAGCCCCGCAGCACGCCGATCAGGGCGAGGCCGAGACCGGTGTTGCCCGCCGTCGCCTCGACGATCGTGCCGCCGGGCTTGAGCTGGCCGGCGTCCTCGGCGGCGCGGATCATCGAAAGCGCGACCCGGTCCTTGATCGAGCCGCCCGGATTCTGGCTCTCCAGCTTGAGGAACAGGCGGCACGACCCGGTATCGAAGCACGCGGCCTCGACCAGCGGCGTGTTGCCGATCAGGTCGAGAACGGAAGAAACGGGCGCGGGGGCTTCGGGCATGGGACCGGTGGCGGTGGAGCTTCCGGCCCGCTACTTAGCAAGGCGGCGGCGGCGGGGAAAGCGGGCCCGCCCGGCGCGCCCTGTGAGGCCGTGTCGCAGCAAAGCGACAGCGTCCCGGTGGTAACTCTCCGGGTTGCCGCAAACGGTTCGGAGACGCCCGGTGAGCGCCGACGATAAGCGCATCTATCTGTTCGACACCACGCTGCGGGACGGCGCCCAGACCCGGGGCGTCGATTTTTCGGTGCGCGACAAGACGACGATCGCCGAAGCCCTGGATACGCTCGGCGTCGATTACATCGAAGGCGGCTGGCCGGGCGCGAACCCGACCGACGACCTGTTCTTCGAGGCGCCGCCGGCCCTGAAGACGGCGAAATTCACCGCATTCGGGATGACCCGCCGGCCGGGGCGAAGCGCGGAGAACGATCCGGGGCTGACCGCCATCCTGACGACGAAGGCGCGCACCGTCTGCATGGTCGGCAAGACCTGGGATTTTCACGTCGATATCGCCCTCGAGACGACGCCCGAGGAAAACATCGCGATGATCGCCGAGAGCATCGCCCTGGCGACGCGGCGGCTCGACGAGGCGATGTTCGATGCCGAGCATTTCTTCGACGGCTACAGGGCCAACCCGGAATTCGCCCTGGATTGCCTGAAAGCCGCCTACGACGCCGGCGCGCGCTGGATCGTGCTGTGCGACACCAATGGTGGCGCCCTGCCGGACGAGGTCTACCGCATCGTTTCCGAGGTTGCGCGGCATATCCCCGGCTCCCATCTCGGCATCCACGCCCATAACGATACCGAAAACGCCGTCGCCAATTCCCTGGCCGCAGTCGAGGCGGGCGCGCGCCAGGTCCAGGGCACGATCAACGGGCTGGGCGAGCGCTGCGGCAACGCCAACCTGATTTCCCTGATCCCGACCCTGGCGCTGAAGACGGATTACGAGACCGGCATAGCGCCGGCGCAGCTCGAACGGCTGACCTCCGTGTCCCACATGCTCGACGAACTGCTGAACCGCAGCCCGGACCGCAGCCAGGCCTATGTCGGGGAGGGCGCGTTCAGCCACAAGGGCGGACTGCACGTCTCGGCCGTCCAGAAAGACCCCCGGACCTACGAGCATATCGACCCGGCCCTGGTCGGCAACCGGCGCCATATCGTGGTGTCGGACCAGGCCGGCCGTTCGAACGTCCTGGCGCGGCTGGCCGATGCCGGGATCGAGATCGCCGCCGACAACCCGAAGATCGGCCGGCTGGTCGAGGACGTGAAGGCGCGCGAGCATGACGGCTATGCCTATGACGGCGCCGAGGCCAGCTTCGAACTGCTGGCCCGGAAACTGCTGCAGGGCCTGCCGAAATTCTTCACCATGGAGAGCTTTCGGGTCGAGACCGAGCGCCGCTACAACGCGCGCGGCAGCCTGACCACGGTCTCCACCGCCGTGACCAAGCTGGATGTCGGCGGCGAGCCCTTCCTGGAAGCGGGCGAGGGCAACGGGCCGGTCGACGCGCTGGACGACGCCATGCGCAAGGCCCTGCTGCGCGCCTATCCCGAACTCGCCGATATGCGCCTGACCGACTACAAGGTCCGCATCCTGACGCCGCAGGAGGGCACCGCCGCGGTGACGCGGGTGATGATCGAATCGACCGACGGCAGCGGCCTGCGCTGGTCGACCGTCGGGATCTCGGCGAACATCATCGAAGCCTCCTACGAGGCGCTGCGCGACGCGATCTACTGGAAGCTGCTGCGCCACGCCGACGGCCGCAACGGCAATGGCCGGCCCTGACGCCCCTGCTGGCGGTCCTGCCGACGCCCCTGCGGTGATCCTGGTCGAGCCGCAGCTCGGCGAGAATATCGGCACGGCCGCGCGCGCCATGATGAATTGCGGCCTGTCCGACCTGCGGCTGGTCAACCCGCGGGACGGCTGGCCCAGCGAACAGGCGCTCGCCGCCTCCTCGGGCGCCGAGGGGATCCTGGAAAACGCGCGCCTTTACGATTCCGCCGCCGCGGCGCTGGACGGCCTGCACCATGTCTACGCGACGACCGCCCGGCCGCGCGACATGAACAAGCCGGTGCTCGGCCCGCGCGAAGCCGGCATCGCGATGCGCCGGGCCGAAGCGGCGGGCGCGCGCAACGGCATCCTGTTCGGCAAGGAATCCAAGGGGCTGCACAACGACGAGGTCGTCCTGGCCGGCACGATCATAGAGGCCCGGCTCAATCCGGCGCACACGTCGCTCAACCTCGCCCAGGCCGTGCTGCTGGTCGGTTGGGAATGGTGGAGCGCCGGTCCGGGGGCAGCGGAAGCGGCCGAGCCGGATTCGGGCGCCGGGGCGGCCGACGGGCCGGCACTGCAGTCCGATCTGCTCAACATGTTCGCGCATCTCGAAGGCGCGCTCGACGAGGCCGGCCATTTCATTCCGGCGGAGAAGCGCCCGGTCATGGTGCGCAACCTGCGCAACATTCTCCACCGGGCGGAGCTGACCGATTCGGAAGTCCGCGGCCTGCGCGGCGTCATCGAATCCCTGTCACGGGAACGCAAGCGCCGGCGATAGGGCGCTTCGGCCCGATGCGCCGTCAGCCCTTTCCGTCATTTCGACCGGAGCGGCGCAGCCGCGGAGCAGCTTGCCCTGAGCGAAGTCGAAGGGGAGAAATCTTTCCGGTACGATGCCTTGGACCGTGTTCCGGCGAAAATAGATTTCTCCGCTCGCTTCGCTCGGTCGAAATGACGGGAAGGGGGCAGGCGCTCCAGTCGAAATGACGGGGAGGAGATCGAGTCTGTGAACCGGCTCCGGCCGGCACGAAGCGTCAATCCGGGACACGACCCGCCGCGTTATTTCCCTTCCGGATACAGCACCATCTGCGTCTGGGTGACCAGCGCGGCCAGCTTGCCGTTTTCGCCGGTCAGCCTTGTCTGCCAGACCTGGGTCGTGCGCCCCTTGTGCAGCGGCGTCGCTTCGGCGGTCAGCGTCGAGCCGACCGGGACGGCGCGGAAGAAGTTGGTCTTGCTCTCGATGGTGGTGGTGCGCGCGCCGCGCGGCATGTTGGCGACCGTGCCGATGGCGCCCAGCGTATCCGCCACCGCCATGATCGCGCCGCCGTGCATGGCGTCCGCCGACGTGCTCAGCTCTGCGCGCGCCTCGACCTTTGCAACGATCCTGTCGGGATCGACGTCGACCAGTTCGATCCCGAGGGTCCGGGCCATGGGGACGGTATGTTCGGTGAACAGCTTCGTCAGCTCGGCGCTCACGCTGCCAGTTCCTCTTCGACCCAGTCCAGCCGGTCCTGGCCCCACCACATTTTGTCGCCGACGAAGAAGGTCGGCGCGCCGAACACGCCTTTCCCGACCGCCTCCTCGGTGTTGGCGATCAGCCTGTCCTTCACGTCCTGCTGCTGGATGCCTTCGACATAGGCGCCGGCGTCCAGTCCGGCTTCTTTCAGCGTCTCGACGATGACCGCGGGATCGCCGAGATTTTTTGCATCGCGCCAGATGCCGTAGAAGATCGTGTCGTTGTAGCGCTCGAGTTCGCCGCGTTGCTGGGCCAGGATCGCTCCGCGCATCAGCGGCAGGGAGCTGAAGACAAAATACGGATTGGACTGGAAGGGCACATCGTATTTCCGGGCAAAATTGGACATGTCGAAGAACATCCACCTGCCCTTGGCTTTGTTGTTGACCGGGGTCTGGCTGCTGATCGCCTTGAACACGCCGCCCAGCAGCATCGGGCGGTAATCGATCGTCGCGCCGGTACGCGCGGCGATTCTCTTCAACTGCCAGTAGGCCAGATAGGCCGTGGGGCTCTGCACGTCGTACCAGAATTCGACGGTCTTGCTCATGCGTGCGGTCTTTCCTTGTTGCGGGCCTTGTTGCGGGGCTACCAGGGTTCGGCCCAGGGCCGCATGTCCATCTCGAAGGTCCAGGCCGTCCGTCGCTGGCAATGGATCTGCCAGTACATTTCCGCGATATGGTCGGGCTGCAACAGGTTGTCGTCCCAGTCCCGCTCGGCGATCAGGTTCGGCATCAGTTCGCGGGTCCAGGGCGTGTCGATCGGCCCGTCGATCACGGTGTGGGCGACATGGATGCCCTTCGGCCCCAGTTCGCGGGCCATCGCTTGGGCCAATGCCCGCTTGGCCTGCATGGCGCCGGAGAAGGCGGCGAAGCCGGCGGCGCCGCGGACGCTCGCCGTCGCGCCGGTGAAGACGATGGTGCCGCGGCCCCGAGGCACCATCCGTTGCGAGACCTCGCGGCCGAGCAGGAAGGCGCTGAACGCCGCCATTTCCCAGACCTTGTAATAGACCCGGGAGGTCGTCTCGCCGATATCGAAGCGCACATTGGCGCCGATATTGTGGACGCAGACCTCGATCGGCCCGATGGTGCCCTCGATCGTGTCGACGAGTTCGACGACCGCGTCTTCCTTGCGGGCGTCGGAGGCGAAGGTGTGGATTTTGGCGCCGAGCGTTTCGATGTCGGCGGCCAGATCCTTCAGGCCGTCCGCCCGGTCGCGCCGGGTCGCGCAGATGGTGAAGCCCTCGCGGGCGAAGCGCCGGGCGATGGCGCTGCCGGTCGCCACCCCGGCGCCGACAATCAGGGCGACGCCGGATTGGGCGGCTTGGGGGCCGCCGGCCTGCGGATCGGTCATGGTTCCTCCGCTGCGTAGTGGAAGCGCGGCGGAGAGTAGGGCCCGCCGCCGGCCGGATCAACCGGACGGCGGCGGCGCCTCAAGTCGCATGCGCGAGGCGCATGACAGTCCTCGGCAGGGGCGGTCCTCAGTAGGACAGCGGCCTGGTCAGCGTCTTCCAGCGCGCGTTCTCGACGACGGCCAGGTAGGCGTCGGTCGAACCCTGGTGATCGTTCGGACCGAAGGTGAGCGGCGGGCCGCCGAGCGCCATCTCGAAGCTCTTGATGCTCTCCATCGCCTTGATGAATCCGTCGGTCGTCAGGTTCCTGCCGGCGCGTTTCAGGGCCTCCAGGAACAGAATGCCGCTGCCGTAGCCGAGCTGAGCCGCGCCGTTATGCGGCTTGCCGGCGTATTTCTGATAAGCGTCGGCCCACGCCTTGTGGTCCGGGTTGGTCGTGTCCGGATAGATCATCTCGAAGGATGTCATGGCGTAATAGCCGTTCATCAGGCCCTTCTTGAAGCCCGAGACGATCAGGTCGTAGGTCGCGATGTTGCCGACGAAGGTCGTCTTCCAGCCCAGTTTCTTCGCGGTCAGGAACGGGCCGATGGTATCGGTGATGATCGTTCCCATCATGGTGACCTGGCAGCCCGCCTTGCGCAGCTTGGTGATCGCGCCGACGAAGGACTTTTCACGCGGGCTGTGCGCGGACTCGCCGGCGAGCTTCAGGTTCAGCGCCTTCAGCTCATCGTTCACCGCCTGGGAGATTTCGCGCCCGTAGTCGGTATCCTGATACATGGCGCAGACTTTGTTGAAGCCCTTTTCCTTGACGAAATAGTTCGTCGCGGCGCGCATCTGGTCGTAGTAGCTCGCGAAGGCCAGGAACTTCATCTTGTGATAGGGGTCGATCATCTGCCGGGATGCGGTGAACGGCACGAAGTTCGGCACGTTCGCCTTGATCTGGCGCGGCAGGACCGCATTGTTCATCGGCGTGCCGAGCGCGCCGACCATGGCGAAGATGTTGTCGCGGTTGAGCAGCTTGTTGGCGGCCTGGACGGCCTTCGGCACCTGGTAGCCGTGGTCCTCGACGATAAACCTGATCTTGCGGCCGTGGACGCCGCCTTTCGCGTTCGCTTCGTCGAACGCCATCCGCGTGCCGGTGGTGGCGCCGACGCCCCAGGGTGCGACCGGGCCGGTGAGCGCCGTATGGCTGCCGACAACGACTTCCTTGTCGGTCACCCCGCGGGTTTGCGCAGTGGCGCCGGCGGAGGCGACCAGCGCGACGCCGGAAACACCGGCCAGCAACGCTTTCATCTTGATTTTCATGGTGTTTCTCCCTGTGGCAGGCCTGAGCAGGAGCAGGCGGCGCTCCGGTTCGCTGTGCCGGAATTCGCCGCACGGTTTGCGGTTTTCAGGTTACGCCGCCTCATACATCGAGTCGATCAAATCCTTGTATTTGGCGCTCACGAAACTGCGCTTGAGCTTCATGGTCGGCGTCAGCTCGTCGTCCTCCGGCATCAGCACCTGTTCGATCAGCCGGAACGCCTTGACCTGCTCGACCCGGGCGAAGTCCCGGTTCACCGTGTCGATCTCGGCCTGGATCAGCCGCTGCACCGCGTCGGCGCGGCACAGGCTGGCATAGTTGGAAAAGGGCACGTTGTTGTCCTGGGCGAATTTCATCACCGTGTCCTCGTCGATCATCACGAGGCAGGACAGGAACTTGCGCTGGTCGCCGACGATAACCGCGTCGGCGATATAGGGCGAGAATTTCAGCTGGTTCTCGATTTCCGACGGCGTCACATTCTTGCCGCCGGCCGTAATGATGATGTCCTTGATGCGGTCGGTGATGCGGAAATAGCCCTGGTTGTCGACCGAGCCGACATCGCCGGTGTGCAGCCAGCCGTCGACCACGGTTTCCGCCGTCTTTTCCGGGTTGTTCAGGTAGCCCTTGAAGACGTGGGGCCCCTTGATCAGGATTTCGCCCCGCTCGGAGATTTTCACTTCGGTGTTCGGCAGGGCCAGGCCGACGGTGCCGACCTTGAATTCATCGGGCCGGTTGCTCGTGGCGACCCCGGTATTCTCGGTCTGGCCGTACAGTTCCACCATGTTGATGCCGAGCGCGAGATACCAGCGGATCAGGTCCGGCGAGATCGGCGCCGCGCCGGTCGCGGTCCAGCGCGTGCGGCGCAGGCCGATCATGGTCTTGACGTTGTTCAGCACCAGGAATCCGGCGATTGCATAGAGCAGGCGGTCCCGGACGCCCGGCGCCGTGCCCTCGATCCGGTGCTCGGCCATGCGCATGCCGACGCCGATCGCCCAGTCGTACAGGCGTTTGCCGGTCCAGGTCGCGTCCTGCATCCGGATCGTGAAGGTGGAATAGAATTTTTCCCAGACCCGCGGCACGGCGAAGAGGTAGTGGGGCGCCACTTCGCGGACGTTTTCCGCCACGGTTTCCGGGCTTTCGGCGAAGTTGACGACCGTCTTGTAGGCGATCGACAGGAACATCGAAAATCCGCGCTCGGCGATATGGCACAGCGGCAGGAAGGCGAGCTGGTTGTCGCCTTCCCGGAAGTGCAGCATCGCGTTGGCGTTGCTGACCTGGAAGATGACGTTCCTGTTCGAGATCATGGCGCCTTTCGGCGGGCCCGTCGTCCCGGACGTATAGACCAGGATCGGCGTGTCGTCGGGCGCGGAGCCGTCGATCCGTTCGTCCCAGGCGGCCGGGTTGTCGCGTCCGAACTGCCGGCCGAGTTCGAGCAGCTCGTCCCAGCTCATGGTCATCGGATCGTCGAAATCCCGCAGGCCTTCGAGATCCATGATGATGACTTTGCGTAGCGTCGGCACCCGATCCCGGACCTGGAGATACTTGTCGAGCTGCTCCTCGTTCTCGACGAACAGGAAGGCCGAGCTTGAATCGTTGACGATATATTCGAGCTGCTTGGCCGAATCCGTCGTGTAGACGCCGCTGCTCGACGCGCCGGCGCAGATCGCGCCCAGGTCGGCGAACATCCATTCCTTGTTGGTCTCGGACAGGATCGAGACGACCTCGCCGCGCGCCAGCCCCATCGCCATCAGGCCCTGGCCGGCGTTGCGCGCCGCCTCGCCGTAGTCCGCCCAGGAGATCGACCGCCAGATGCCGAGGTCCTTCTCGCGCATCGCGACCTTGCCAGCCTCTTCCGTGTAGCGCTTGCGGAACAGTCCGGGCAGCGTATCGCAGCCGTCGAAGACGATGCTCTCTGGTGTCGCCGTACCGGTTGGGCCGTCCATATCGTCCTCGCCTGTCGTCCTCGTCCGCCGGGCCGGCTCAGCGCCAGGTCTTCTTGCGGCGCCAGCGTTTCTTGCCGCGCACCGCGTCCTTCTTGACGCCAAGGTAGAATTCCTTGATGTCGTCGCTCTCGAGCAGGCGGCCGCATTCGTCGTCCATCACGATGCGGCCGAGTTCCAGGACATAGCCGTAGTTGGCGGTTTGCAGGGCCATGTTGGCGTTCTGCTCGACCAGCAGCATGGTGACGCCCTGTTCCTCGTTCAGGCGCCGCACGATGCCGAAGATTTCCTTGACCAGGATCGGCGACAGGCCGAGCGACGGTTCGTCGAGCAGCATGAGCCGGGGCCGCGCCATCAGGGCCCGGGCAATGACGAGCATCTGCTGCTGGCCGCCGGAAAGATAGCCGGCCTGCTGCTCCGCCCGCTCCTTCAGGATCGGGAAGTAGCCGTAGACCATGTCCAGATCTTCCGCGACGGCGGCGCGGTCGCTGCGGGCGAAGGCGCCCATCAGCAGGTTCTCGCGCACCGTGAGGAAGGGAAAGACCTCCCGGCCCTCCGGGACATGGGCGATGCCGCGGCGCGCCACCCAGTCCGGGTCGCGGCCCTGGATTTCCGCGCCTTCGAAGGTCACGCTGCCCTTTTGCGGGTCCATGACGCCGCTGATCGTCTTCAGGATCGTCGTCTTGCCGGCGCCGTTGGCGCCCAGGACGGTCACGATCCGGCCTTTCGGCACGTCGAGGCTGACGCCGCGGATCGCCATGATCGGGCCGTAGTAGGTCTCGATATTGCGCACGCTCAACAGGGAGTCGGGCAGGGATTCGGCCATCGCCTCACGCTCCCAGATAGGCGCGCAGCACGTCGGGGTGGTTCTGGACCTCGTCCGACGTGCCTTCGGCGATCGTCCGGCCGTCGTTCATCGCCATCACCCGGTCGGAAACCTCCGTCACCAGCGACATGTCGTGTTCGACCATGAGGATCGCGATCCCCAGGTCGTTCTTGATGTCGTCGATCCAGAAGGCGACGTTTTCCGTTTCCTCGACGCTGAGGCCCGAGGCCGGCTCGTCGAGCAGCAGCAGCTTCGGTTCGGTGCACAGGGCGCGCGCCAGCTCGACGACCTTGCGCACGCCGTAGGGCAGGTTGGCGATATACTGCTCGCGGTAGGGCTGGAGGTCGAGGAAGTCGATCACCGCCTCGACCTTCTCGCGATGCTCGTATTCGGCCCGGCGCACCTTCGGAAGAAAGGCCAGTTCCTCGAACACGTTGGTCCGGCTCTTGCAATGCCGCCCGACCAGAAGGTTGTGCAGCACGGTGGCGTGCTCGAACAGTTCGATATTCTGGAAGGTCCGCGCGATGCCGAGGCCGGCGATCCGGTGCGCCGGGGTTTCGGTGATGTCCTCGCCGCAGAAATGGATACGGCCGGCCGATGGATCGTAGATCCGGCTGATCAGGTTGAAGATCGTCGTCTTGCCCGCGCCGTTCGGGCCGACGATCGTGTAGACCTCGCGTTCGCGCACCTCGAACGACACGCTGTCGACCGCGGTCAGCCCGCCGAAGCGGATCGTAAGATCGTCGGCTGACAGAACCGCACTCACCGCATCCGCTCCGTCTTCAGATAGGCCTTCTGCCGCCGGAACGTCGCCTTGCGGTAAACCGGGAAGATATCGAAGAACAGCTTGATCTTGCGCCAGCGGCCGTAGATGCCCATCGGCTCGAACAGGATGAAGGCGACCAGGATCAGGCCGAAGATGCCGGGTTCCAGGCCGGGCTGGTGGCCGATCGACGGCGGCAGGTAATCCTTCATGATGGTGATCGCCTGGGGCAGCAGGATCACGACCAGCGCGCCGAGGATCGCCCCTTGCAGGGAGCCGAGCCCGCCGACGACGATCATCAGCAGGAAGGTGATCGAGATGATCAGGTTGAAACCGTCGGGCGCCAGATATTGCAGCTTGTGGGCGAACAGGGCGCCGCCCAGGCCGGTGATCGCCGTGCTGATCCCGAAGGCGGTGATCTTGGTCCGGGCGATGTTGACGCCCATGCTGCGCGCCGAGACCTCCGAATCGCGCACGGCGACCATGGCCCGGCCGGTCGGGCTGCGCAGCAGGTTGGCGCACAGCGCCAGCACGAGGATCAGGATCGCCAGGGCGACATAGTAGAAATCCCAGCTGTCCGGGTTGAACTGGTAGCCCAGAAGGGACGCCGGCTCGACCGCCTTGCCGTCGAACCCGCCGGTGACCGATTTCCACGACTTCAGGATCTGCTCGAGCACGATGGACAGCGCCAGCGTGCCGATGGCGAGATAGATGCCCGTCATGCGCAGGAGCGGGATCGCCAGCAGGAAGCCGACGATGCCGGTGAAGACGGCGGCGATCGGCATGGCCACGAGGAAGGCGATGTCGAACGTGGCGAGCAGCCAGGCCTGGGCGTAGGCGCCGATGCCGAAAAAGGCGGCGTGGCCGAGGCTGACCTGGCCGGTGAAGCCGACCAGCAGCATCAGGCCCAGCCCGGCGATGGCGAAGCTGATCGCCTGGGTCAGCTCGGAGATTTCGAAATTGCCGAGATAAAGCGGCGCGGTGACCGCTGCGACGAACAGGAAGCCGTAGGATTGCCAGTATCCCGCATGCTTGAAAAAGCGGACGTCCTGGTCGTAGTCGGTCTTGAAGACGAAGCGCATGGGCCGGCTACACCTTCTTGCGCTGGATCTGCGCAAACAGGCCGTCGGGCCGGATCAGCAGCACGACCAGCAGGATGATGAAGCCGGAGATCGGCGCGATGCTGCGGGCGTATTCGCCGGGCAGATAGGCCTGGGCCAGCTGCTCGGTTATGCCGATGATGAGGCCGCCGAGCACGGCGCCGGGCAGGCTGCCGAAGCCGCCGATCACCGCCGCCGCAAAGGCGGTGATCGCCAGAAAGCCGACGTCGGGATCGAAGGTGGCGATCTTCGGCGCCAGCAGGATGCCGGCGATGCACGAAACCGCCGCGCTGATGCCCCAGATCAGCGAAATCACATACTTGACGGGTATGCCCATATAGTAGGCCGCAAGCTGGTTCTGCGACGATGCCTGCATCGCGACGCCGATCCGGGTGAAGCGGAAAAAGGCATAGAGCGCGCCGACCAGCACGACGGTGCCGAGGATGATCGCCAGTTCGGCCACGTCGAGGACCGTCCGGCCGGTCTCGTTTTCGTCGATCGTGATGACCATGCCGCCATAGGGCGTATCGAAGGAGACCGGGTCGGCGCCCCACACACCGCCGGCGACCGACCGGAAGATGAACCCCACGGCGATCGTCAGGATGATGACGGCAAACTGGGGCTGGCCGATGATCCGGCGCAGCACGGCGGCGTCGAGGATGAAACCGAAAACGCCGGTAATCGCGATGCCGATGAGCGCGCCAAGCCACCAGGGAAAGCCGGCGATCGCGATCAGCGTGAAGGCCGCGAACATGCCGAGCATCATGATGTCGCCCTGGGCGAAATTGACCTGCTCGGTCGCCTTGTAGATCAGTACGAAGCCGAGCGCGATCAGGCCGTAGACACAGCCTTGCGCAATCCCGGCGACCAGAACCTGGATCAGTTCCAACGAGCGCCTCCCTTTACGGCTGCCGCAGCGTTGTCGGGCCCGCCGGTGCAGCGCGCGCACTTAAGCCGAGGCCACCGGCACTGTCTAGGGCAGTTTCGGCTTCGCCGGAGCGGCCGACGAGATTGTGACTAGGGCTCTATCGCCGGCGCTTTCCGGAAGCCCGGACGCTCGTCGAACCGGTGGCCGAACGCGGCTTCGTAGTCGGCTTCGTCCCAGATGCCGATCAGGATGTTGCGCGGTTCGCCGCCGGCGATCCGGTCGAGTTCGGCATGGGTCTTCGTGGTGCGTGCGTGGAAGCGGGTCGCCCATTCCAGAAGCGCGTCGGTCATGCGGGCGCGGACCTCGGTATGGTCCGGGTCGTCGCCCAGGTCGATCAGCTCCTTCGGATCGTTTTCCAGGTCGAACAGGATCGGCCGGTGCGCCTTGCACCAGACGAATTTCCAGCGCGCGTCGCACACCATGACGAGCCGGGAGTCGTTCGCATGTTCGCCCAGCGCGACCCGGGCAGGGCGGGTGGCGTAGTCGTATTCGGCGAAAGCGTATTGCCGCCAGCCGGAATCCGCGCCGTACAGCAGCGGCGAAAGCGAGCGGCCTTCGAGAAGGTGCGGCAGCTCCGGGCCGCCGAAAAACTCGAGGAAGGTCGGGACCAGGTCGATCCCTTCGACGAGGGCGCTGCTGGCGCTGCCCCGGGTTGCGTCCGCCTCCGGGCGGGGATCGTAGAGAATGAGCGGCGTGCGGATCGACGGCTCGTGGAACAGGTCCTTTTCGCCCATCCAGTGGTCGCCCAGATAGTCGCCGTGATCGGAGCAGAACACGATCATCGTGTTCTCCGTCAGGCCCTTTTCCGCCATCCAGGCGAACAGGCGGCCAAGTTCGTCGTCGATCTGCTTGACCAGGCCCATATAGGCCGGGATGACCGCGCGCCGGACGTCGTCCCGCGCCATCGTCTGGCAGATGCGCGAATCCTGATAGGCCCGGTAGAGCGCATGGTCGGTCTGCCGCTCGGCGTTGGAGCGCACCGCCGGCAGGATATCGTCGGCGCTGTACAGGGCGTGGTAGGGTGCCGGCGCGATATAGGGCCAGTGCGGCTTGATGAAGCTGAGATGGAGCAGCCAGCCCCGGTCCGGCTCCCGGGCTTCCGCCTCCGCCATGAACTCCATGGCGCGGTTCGTCATGTAGGCCGTTTCGGAATGCTCGGCCGGGATGCGCGCGGGCAGGCCGGAGTTTTTCAGGAGCCATCCCGAGAGGATCTCGCCGTCCGGCCCTTCGCCGGAATTGGCCCATTCCTCCCACGGATTGTCGGCCTCGAAGCCGTGCCGGCGCAGGTATTCGTTGTAATCCGGCGCCTTGTCGACCGAGGCGAAGGGGTGCAGCCCGTCGTCCCGCTCGAACGGCTCGAAGCCGCATTCGGCGATGCTGCGCCCGGCCGGCGAGTCCGGATCGATGCCAAAGCGCGCCATGCCCTCCCGGTCGGGAACCATGTGGGTCTTGCCGACCAGGGCGCAGCGCACGTCCAGGTCGCGCAGATGGTCGCCGAGCGAGGGTTCGCCGACGCGCACCGGGAAACCGTTCCAGGTCGCGCCGTGGGACCGGCAGTAGCGCCCGGTATAGTAGCTGGCGCGCGACGGACCGCAGAAGGGCGACTGGACATAGGCGCGGTCGAAGCGGACGCCGCGCGCCGCGAGCGCGTCCAGATGCGGCGTGTCCAGCGTCGGGTGCCCGGCGCAGGACAGATAGTCGAAGCGCAACTGGTCGGCCATGATCCACAGGACGTTGCGTTTTCCCCTCATGGGCGCCTTTCGGGTCGGTCGTCAGGAAACGTGGCAGGGCCGGCAATCGCACCTTCGGCCGGGAAGGGCAAGGGCGCGTATGGCGCCGGTCCCCGACCGGCCCGGTAAACGAGAGGGGTCGCGCCGGCCGGTGCCGCGGAGGGGGAATTTGCGGTTCGGCAGTCGGTCGGTTTGAAATCGTCCGATACGCCGTAGCCCGGCATCCCTTTTATTGTCACCCCGGACGGAGCGGAGCGACGATCCGGGGACCAGAGCCGCGTGCTCGGGCCGTGCCGGCGGCCCTGGACCCCGGATCGGCCTGCGGCCGTCCGGGGTGACACTTTGGGGAGTGATGCTTCGGTTTGTCAGCGAGGACATTGGGCTCTGCCCGGACTGAAAATCCAAACCGGCGCACGACCGGGCCGACCGGTGACTTGTAAATTTATGTTACAAGCTGTAAATAATACGGGTTCAGTTTTCTTTTCGACCGGAGGCGTTATGGCCGATCGCATCGGACCCGGAACCCGGAACCCGCCGATCCATGCCGAGGTTCTCGCTGCGGCGCAACTCTTGTGCGGGACGGCGGATTGGACATTCAGGCTTGTGGATGTCGTTCGCGCTCTTTCCCACCTGAACGAACGCTCGGTCCGCACGCATGTCGCGAGCCGGTGTTGCGAGAACGCGCCGGAGAATCATGCGCACCGCTGGCCCTATTTCCGCCGGGTGTGCAGGGGCGTTTACGAGATCCTGCCGGCGTATCGCGGAGGCGTGCCCAGCGACCCGGTAACGTACGAACAGGCTGTAGCCAACGACCGAACCGGCTATCCGCTCACAGCGCGCGATTCGGCGCAAGGCGAAGGAAAGTCGGCGATCCATGCCGTCGTCACAGAGAGCGAGGGATGGTTCGTCGCCGAATGCCTCGAAGTGGCGGTCGTAACACAGGGCCGGACGCTGGATGAGACGCTGGCGAACCTGCGAAGCGCGCTGGCGCTCCATCTCGACGACGAAGAACTTTCGCGGACCGGCCTCTCCCCGGCGCCGCGTCTCGCGGTCAGTTACGAAACCTCCGCCGTCGCCCCCGAATGGCGCGCCTGAAACGGCTGACCTCGCGGGAGGTGCTGAGCATCCTCCGGGGTGTCGGCTTCGAGGTCGTTTCGATCCGCGGCAGCCACGCCAAGCTGGTGCGGGTGACGGCATCGGAGGGACGGCAGGTGTTGACGGTTCCGGTCCACGCCGAATTGTCGGTCGGCACGATCCGGGCGATCTACCGGCAGGCTTCCCGGTTCGTCGATAGCGCAGAATTACAGCGCAAATTCTATTCCGGTTGAGCCGCGGCAGCGCCCGGCGGTTTTGGGCCGGCGGCTATTTCCGGAACTCGATCTTCTGCACGACGATGTCCCGCAGCGGGCCGGTGACGGTCACCTTCAGGGCCCAGATGCCGTACATGTCGAGCTTCATCCGGAAGCCGTAGGCGCCGGGCGTGCCGGCCGGGGTTGCGATCGACGCGCGGATATTGTGGGCGCCGGGCATCGTCGGCATGTCGGGTTTCACGGCCACCTTCGCGCCGTCGACAGGTTTCCCGCTTTTCCTGCCGCTGAGATGCAGCATGCAATCGTAGACCAGGCCGGTCTCCGTTTCCGTGCACTCGACCTTCACCGCGGCCCGCTCCTTCGCAAGAGCCGGGCCGGTCATAAGGGCGGCGGCGGCCAAACCGGCAAGAACGAATCTCATGATAAATCCTCCCTGCTGACGCCGAGATAGGCGTCGTGAAGACGGCGGTCGGCGGCCAGTTCGGCGGCCGTGCCCTGCAGGACGATCCGGCCGCTCTCCAGCACATAGGCGCGGTCCGCGATTTTCAGGGCCTGGCGCAGATTCTGTTCGACCAGCATAATCGTCAGGCCGTCGGCGCGCAGCCGGCGAATGATCGCGAAGATTTCGCCCGCCGTCTTGGGCGCCAGGCCGAGCGTCGGCTCGTCCAGCATCAACAGGCGCGGGCGGGCGATCACGCCGCGGGCCAGCGCCAGCATCTGCGCCTGACCCCCGGAAAGTTCCGAGCCGGGCGCGTCCAGCCGGTCCCGCAGGATCGGGAAGAGCGTGACGACTCCGGCGACGGCATCGTCGATCTCGTCGGCGGAGCGCAGATAGGCGCCGAGGCGGAGATTTTCGCGCACGCTTAGCCGGCCGAAAATCTGGCGGCCTTCCGGCACCTGGGTGATCCCGGCGGCGATGATCTCGTGCGGCGGGCGGCCGGCGATGTCCCGGCCTTCGAAACGGATCGTGCCCCCGGCCGGCTTCTCGATGCCCGAGACCGCCCGCAGGGTCGAACTCTTGCCGGCTCCGTTGGCGCCGATCAGGGCGACGATCTCGCCGGCGGCGACATCCAGATCGATGCCCTGCACCGCCCGGATGTTGCCATAGCTGACGGCGAGGCTGCGGACCTCAATCATCGCCGTCCTCGCGGCCGAGATAGACGTCGAGGACTTTCGGATCGCTGAGCACGCGGCCGGGCGGGCCCTCGGCGATCTTGCGGCCGAAGTCGAGCACGCACAGCCGGTCGCAGATTTCGGCGATCAGGTCCATCTTGTGCTCGATCACGATCAGCGTCCGTCCCGGCGCCGCCACCGTGCGGATCAGGTCGGCCATCTCGCGGGTTTCCAGCGGCGTCATGCCGCCGGCCGGTTCGTCGAGCAACAGCAGCCGCGGCTGGCGGACCAGGGCCCGGGCAATCTCCAGCCGGCGCTGGTCGGGCAGGGGCAGGTCGCCGGCGAAGGTATCGCGCCGGGCGGCCAGGCCGGTCTGTTCCAGCAGCGCCTCGACCTCGTCGCGGCGCGCGCGCTCCTTGCGTCCGCCGACGGCGAGGATATCGCGCATCCCCATGCCGGGGCGCCGGTGCTGGGCCAGCCAGACATTGTCGAAGGCGCTCATATGCGGGACCAGGCGCAAATTCTGAAAGGTGCGGGCGAGGCCCATTCCGGCGATGCGCTCGGGCCGGACACCGCCGATCGGCGCGCCGTCCAGGCGGATTTCCCCCGCGCTCGGCGGATAGACTCCGGTCAGCACGTTGAACAGGGTGGTCTTGCCGGAGCCGTTCGGCCCGATCAGCCCGAAGACCTCGCCTTCCTCGACACTGAGGTCGATCGCGTTGAGCGCCTCGACCGCGCCGAACCGCCGGCCGATCCCGCTAATTTCCAGCAGCGCCATGGGTTTCGGCCCGCCATCCGCGCAGCATCGTCCGCAGCCGGTGCACGCGGCGCTCGTCGAGGATCCCGCGCGGCATGAAGATCAGAAGGACGGCCACGAGCCCGCCGAACACGATCATCCGGTAGCCCTGGACCCATTCGACGGCTTCGAGAAACCCGACGTCGAGCAGCACGCCGAGGATCGGTCCGACCGCCGTGCCGAGGCCGCCGATCAGCCCGTAGGCGAGGCTGTGAACGCCGAGCATGACATCGAAATTCTCGGGATAAACGGTCGTCTGGATATGGGCGTAGAAGGCGCCGCCGATCGCTGCAATGGCGCCGGCAAGCCCCGCCACAAGGATCTTGTACCGGGTCACGTTGATGCCCTGGGTTTCGGCCAGCAGCCGGTCCGCCCCGATGGTCCGGACGATCGAGCCGAGGCGGCTGCGCTCCATCAGGAAGAAGAGAAGCAGCACGATGCCCAGCGAGCCGTAGATCATCCACAGGAAGTCGACCGGCTCGTATTCGTTATCGAAGCCCCAGCGGATGCTGCCGAGCCCTTCCGAGCCGTTCGGGCCGACCGGTTCGCCGTCGACCTCGACCTGCCAGGTGGTCGCGACCAGGATCAGGCGGATCGTTTCCGCAAATGCGAGGGTTGCGATGGCGAAATAGAGGCCGCGCAGGCGCAGCGTCAGGCCGCCGACGAGGGCCGCCGCCAGCCCCGAGACGATCATGGCGAGCGGCAGGGCAAGCCAGAAGCTCATGCCGAACATGGCCGTCATGATCCCGGAGGCATAGGCGCCGATGCCGTAGAAGGCCTGCTGGCCGAAGGAAATCTCGCCGCTAAGCAGAAGCAGATAGGCGGACAGCGCGATGAACGAAAAACCGCCGATATTGTTCAGCACCGTGATGACATGGTCGTCCATGATCCGGCCCCGCGCCCCTCGCCCTCGCCCGCCGCCTCTAGACCCGCCTGAGCGCGGCCAGGTCGCGGGCCGCCGCCCCTTGCGCGAGCAGGCCGCCCGGCCGGAAGATCAGGAACACGAACAGCAGCAGGAAGGCGGCGATGTCGCGCCAGACCGCGCCGGCATACCACTCCGCCTGTTTCTCGACGACGCCGAGCAGAAGCCCGCCGGCGATTGCGCCCGGCACCGATCCCATGCCGCCCAGCATCATGGCGATCAGCCCCTTGAAGGTCGCCTGCAGGCCGAATTTCGGCGTGATGACCTCTTCGGTCGCCATGATGAAATAGCCGGCGATGCCGCCGATGGCAGACGCCAGAATGAAGGCGAGAAAGATCACCCGCCCGGTGTTGACGCCCATGAAGAGCGCGGCGTCGGGATCCTCGGAGACCGCCCGCACCGCCAGGCCGAAGCGCGTGCGGAAGAGCAGCTGATGCAGCGCGAAGACGAGGAGCGCCGCGATGCCCAGCATGATCAGGTGCTCCTGGCGGACCGAAAGCTCCCCCAGTTCGATGAGCTCGAAATCGCCCAGCGCGGGAAATTCGTAGGTGCGGTCGGGAAAGGCGATGGTGACGGCTTCTTCGAGCTGCATCCAGACGGCGAAGCTCGAAACCATCGAGGCCACCGCCGCGCCTTTCTTGATCGCCCAGAAACACAGGCGTTCGACATAGGCGCCGGCGATCACCGCGCCCAGGACGGTCGCCACCAGCACGGCGTACCAGCCGGCCTGGAACTGGAGGAACAGGAAGGTCCCGAAGAACACGCCGACCATGATCGACGGGCCGTAGGACAGGTTGAGGCGGCGCAGGACGCCGAAAATCAGCGTGAAGCCGATGGCAAGCAGGGCGTAACCCGAACCTACGGTAATGCCGTCGAGGGTGTTCTGGATGAAATCGAGAATCCGGTTTCTCCCCCGCCGGTTTCTCCCCGCCGGCTTCTCCCCATCCCCCGGGGGCTGCGCCCGCGCTATGTCTGTTCGGCCGACCCCAGATAGGCCCGCTGGATCACCTCGTCTTCCTCGAGGTCGCCGGGCGATCCGCCGAAGGTCACGCGGCCCTGTTCCAGCAGGTAGAAATGGTGGGCCACCTTGAGCGCCTGGTGGACATTCTGCTCGACGAGGAAGATCGACACACCTTCGGCGTTGAGATCGCGGATGATCCGGAAAATCTCCTCGACGATCAGCGGCGCTAGGCCGAGCGACGGCTCGTCCATCAGCAGCAGCTTGGGCCGGGCCATCAGGGCGCGGGCGACCGCCAGCATCTGCTGTTCGCCGCCCGATAGCGTCCCGGCATGCTGCAACTGGCGCTCGTGCAAGCGCGGGAACCGTTCGAACATGTGCTCGATATCGTCTTCGATCTCGTTGTCCGAACGGCTGTAGGCGCCGGTGCGCAGATTGTCGTGAACGGTCATGTCCGGGAAGACCAGCCGGTTTTCCGGGACCAGCGCGATACCGCTCTGCACGATATGGCCGGGATCGCGCCCGGTGATGTTCCGCTCTTCGAACGTGATGTTTCCGCGGCGCGGCTTCAGCAGGCCGGAGACGGTCATCATCGTCGTGGTCTTGCCGGCGCCGTTCGGGCCGAGCAGGCAGGTGATCTTGCCGGGCGCAACGGAAAGGGAGACCCCTTTCAGCGCCTCGATCTTGCCGTAGGAGGTGACGATATCCGTGATCTCAAGCATCGGACCCGCCTTCGCCGGCGCCGAGATAGGCGTCCATCACGGCCTGGTTCTGTTGCACCTCCGATGGAGTACCTTCGGCGATCTTGCGGCCGAAATTGAGCACGGCAATCCGGTCCGTGACCTCCATCACCAGCTCCATGACATGCTCGACCAGCAGGATCGTGACGCCGCGGTCCCGAAGCACGCGCAGGCGCTCGTCCAGTTCCTTGACCTCTTCCAGGTTCATGCCGGCGGCCGGCTCGTCGAGCAGCAGGAATTTAGGCTGCGCAGCGAGCGCCCGGGCCACCTCGAGCCGGCGCTGCTCGCCGAAAGCCAGGTTGCCGGCCAGTTCGTCGCGCTTGTGGGCGAGGTTGGAGAATTCGAGATAGTCCTCGACGGCGGCGGCGGCGCGTCGCGACCCGCCCATCCAGCGCGCGAGCGGATTGCCGGTCCGCTTCTGCTCGGCCGAGTTCTGGGCGACCCAGAGATTTTCCCAGACCGTCATGTTGTTGAACAGGCGGATGTTCTGGAAGGTCCGCGCGATGCCGGCGTGCAGCGTGACGTGCGGCGGCGCTTCCGTGATGTCCTCGCCGTCGAAGACGATCTTGCCGTCGGTCGGCGCGAAGATACCGGCGATCATATTGACGGTCGTGCTCTTGCCCGAACCGTTGGGGCCGATCAGGCCGAAGATTTCCCCGGCCTCGACCGTGAAGTCCAGTTCGTCGACGGCGCGCACGCCGCCGAAATGTTTGGAGAGGTTGGCGACTTCAAGCATCGGACGTCTTCCCGGCGCCGATCCATTCCTTCAGCTTGCGCACCACCTGGGCGCTGAACAGGCCCCGGGGCAGGAAGTTCATCACCAGGATGATCAGCGCACCGAACATCAGGTTTCGAACGTCGCCAAGGTCGCGGAGCACTTCGATAACGATCACCTGGATGAAGATCGCGGCGAACAGCGTACCCCAGACATTCGCGAGGCCGCCCAGGATCGGATAGGCGATCGCGAAGGTCGCCATGAGGATGTCGAAGTTCAGATGCTCGATGTGGGTCGTGTAATGGGCATACAGGGCGCCCGCGATCCCGGCGATGAAACCGCCGGCGGTAAAGGCGGACACCTTCACCACGGTCAGATTGATGCCCACGCTCTGGGCCGCCATCTCGTCTTCGCCGACCGCGCGCAGCACCTTGCCGGCGCGCGAACGGTCCATCCACCAAAGGGTGGCCAGGATGATCGCGGCGACAATCCATATGAAGGCTGCAACGTCCTGGGTCGTCCATCCGTTTTCCGGGAAGAAGCGGATCTGCTTGAAGCCCTCACCGCCTTCCGGGCCGACGATGATATCGCCCTTGGCGATCCGGTAGTCGAAGTTGAACCAGAACAGGCGCACGAATTCGCCGAACGCGATGGTCGCCACGACCAGCATCAGCCCGCGCACCCGCAGCGCGGGGAAGCCGACGATGCAGGCCAGCACGGCAGCAGCGAGCCCGCCGGTGATCATGGACGGAATGATGTGCCATTCGGCGAGCACCGTGAGCATGCCGGCGACATAGGCGCCGATCGCCACGAAGCCGGCCTGGGCCATCGAGACCTGGCCGGTCAGAAGGATCACATAGGCCGACAGGCCCAAGATGGTGTGGACCCCGACGATCTGGACCAGGCCCCAGGTAAAGTCGTCCATCGCCTCAGTCCCTCAACACCTTCTTGCCGAACAGCCCCTGCGGACGGAACGCAAGGAACAGGAACAGCAGGAGCATGACATACATGTCGCGCTCGGTGATGCCGCGCAGGGCAAGAAATACATTTTCCAGCCCGCCGACCAGCAGGCCGGCGACGATCGCGCCCGGAATGCTGCCCAGGCCGCCCATCACGGTGACGATCAGGCCCTTGACGGTCAGCGGAACGAAGAGCAGCGGCGACAGGACGCCGACAGCCGCGCCGATCATGGCGCCGGCCAGGCCGCCCAGGACGCCGGCGATGATGAAGGTCGTCGCGTTGGTCCGGTCGACGCTGATGCCGCAAAGCTGCGCTGCGGTCCTCTGCTGCGCGACCGCCCGGGTCGCCAGGCCGAGCTTGGTCCGGTACAGCAGCGTGAGCAGCAGCCCCATCGCGATCAGGGCGAGCAGGAAGATCGTCAGCAGGTCGCCGCGGACCGCGAAGGCGTCGCTGAATTCGATCATCGGATCGTCGATGATGCCCTGCAGCACCTCCGGGAAATCCATCGGTTCCCCGTCGGTGGCGTGGACGGCGATCTCTTCGATCAGGAAGAATGCGCCAACCGTCGCCATCAGCGTGGCGAGTTCGTAATGGTCCGGCGTGAATCGGAAGCAGATCGTATAGACGACCCAGGCGAACAGGCCCGCGGCGATCGCCGATACCAGGAACATAAGCAACGGCGGCAGGCCGAAATCGTCGCCGGCGCCGATCAACGCCGCGACGCCGAGGCTGGCGTAGGCGCCGCCGAACGCCGCCGCTGCATAGGCCAGGTTGATCTTGTTCATCACGCCGAAGATCAGCGTGAAGCCGATTCCGATGAGCGCGTAATACGCGCCCTGCATCACGCCGTCGGTGACCGCCTGAAGATAATCGACAAATTCCACGGGGCCGCCCTTCTTCCCGAACGGGAGCGGATGGAGTGGAGATTAAATGCGAGAGAAATCCGCCGGCGCCGCACGGGCGCCGGCGGGATTCTAGACCGTCAGCCTATTTGCGCGGGTCGTGGAGGATCTTCCACTCTTTCCCTTGCGCATGGACATAGACATACGGCTTGACGGCTTCGCCTTCTTTCGTGCGCTGGATGCCGCCGATCAGGCCGCCGGTCGACTTCAACGCGGCCAGTCCGTCGCGGATCTTGCGGCGGTCGGCCTGCACCGTGTCGCCCTTGGCCATGACGCCGGTTTTCTCGATGACGCTCTTCAGGATGAACATGTTCTCCCAGGCTGCGGCGCTGTGCAGGTCGGCGCTGCCGTTATACTTGGCTGCTCCGGCTGCCGCTTCCTTGGCCGCCGGGGTTACCGGCGCGTAGCTGGTCGGGATGATGATTCCGGCAGCTTGGCGCGAGCAGCCCCTGAGGGTCTCCATGCTCGACGAGCTGGTAAGGCCGATCAGCATCTTATACTTCACGCGCTGGCGCTTCATCTCCTTGAGCACACCGCACAGGGTGAAGGGGTGCGAGGAAATGGAGATGACGTCGGCTTTCGCCTTCTTCATCTGCCGCACCTGGGTGGTGAAGTTGGTGTCGTTGAGCAGCCACTTGACCCGGCCCTTAACCTCGAAGCCGGCTTCCGCGGCGCGCTTTTCCATGACCTGGTACCAAGTGAAGCGCGAGTGGGCGAAATCCTCTTCCACGCCGCCGAAGACGGACTTGAAGCCCGGATTCGTCTTCTTCACCCATTTGAACAGGCTCTGGTACATTTGGCTTTCGTTCGGCACGTTGCGGAACGCCCATTCCGAAATCTTCGCCAGGCCACCCTTGATGGCCGTGTCGGTGAAGATCGGGAACTGGAGGCCCGT
This sequence comes from Rhodospirillaceae bacterium, assembly GCA_011523655.1. GTDB lineage: Bacteria > Pseudomonadota > Alphaproteobacteria > Bin65 > Bin65 > Bin65. The sequence goes on along the minus strand of WTGH01000033.1, from coordinate 43,282 downwards.
ATCCGAAGCGTCGCCGGCCTTCTTCTGCAGGACGCCGAACAGCGGCTCGGCGACGTTCGAGCAGGTCGGGCCGATCGCCACGACGGCCTTGCCCGACGCGATGCGGCGGACGACGGAGATGCCTTCCTCGGCCTTGCAGCGGTCGTCGTAGAAGGTCACGACCACCTTGCCCTTCGTGCCGTCGCCGAGCTTGATTCCGCCTTCCTTGTTGATCTTCTCGGCCGCGGCGCGCATCACCGCTTCGGTGTTGACGCCGAACGAGCGGACGACGCCGGACTTGGCGCCGAAACCGGCGACATGGACTTCGCGATCGGCCGACACGGCGGCGCCTTGCGTTCCCACGAACGCGAGCGCGGCAGTGGCGGCAAACATGATTGGATATTTCACGATGTTCCTCCCTATTCCATCGGGCGCCGGCGTGAACGTTGCCATCGGCACCCAGAATTGAGTCGGCAATGCAGCCCGGAAACCGGAACGGACCCCGTGCAGCCGCCTGCCACCATAGGGATGTCGGTGTGGCGGGTCAATCGCAAGCGGCCGGCCGCACGGTTCCGGTGCCGACGGAGCCGGTTTCCGGGCCGGTCCGATAGTGCGGATACACCGCTTGCAGGCTGAATTGCCGCCGGTTGCGCCGCAGGCAGACCGGTGGCGGAGGGACGGTTTGGGATTTGTGCGGGGAATGGCTGGGGAACCTGGATTCGAACCAGGACCGACGGAGTCAGAGTCCGCTGTTCTACCGTTAAACTATTCCCCAACCGGAAGGGCGGTGCGCCCTCGGTCCGGCCAGATAAGGCAGGCGCGGCCGCTTCTCAAGCCCCCATCCAAAGCCCCTTGGCGATCCCGCGCCGCGGGGGCCGGCGGATTCGGTGCGGCGGAGCGGGCGGCTGTCACGACTTCGTCATCCCAAGTTTGAAATTCCCGGTTCAAACCATTAGATTTTCGGCAACAGGCCGGGTCGGAGAACAAGAATGACAAACCCGCGGGTGCGGCAGCCGTTCAGGAAAAGGGACCATCCGCCCCGCTCGCGACGGGCCAACCGGCCGGCCTACGCCGCCGTCGATCTCGGTACGAACAATTGCCGTCTGCTGGTCGCGGAGCCTTCGGCCAAAGGCTTCCGGGTCATCGATTCCTTCTCGCGGATCGTCCGGCTGGGCGAGGGCGTTGCGGCGACGGGCCGGCTTTCCGAAGCGGCCATCGACCGGACGATCGACGCCCTGCGCATCTGCGCCGCCAAGATGCGCCGGGCCGACGTGATCCGCGTGCGCAACGTGGCGACGGCGGCCTGCCGCCAGGCCGCCAACCGCGACCGGTTCGTGGAGCGCGCCCTGACCGAAACCGGCCTGGATTTCGAAATTATCTCCCCGGCCGAGGAAGCGCGCCTGGCGCTGAGCAGTTGCACGCCGCTGTTCGACCCGAAGATCCCCGGCGCCATGGTGTTCGATATCGGCGGCGGCAGCACCGAAATCGTCTGCCGCCCCGGCCGGGAGGCCGCCATCCGCGTTCTCTCGGTGCCGCTCGGAGTCGTCAACCTCTACGAACGGTTCGGCGGCGACCGGATTTCGGACGAAGACTTCGCCGCCATGGTCGGGGAGACGACGGGCCTCCTGGAAGACTTCGAGCAGGAGCAACGGCTCGCGCCGCGCATTGCGGACGGACAGCTCCAGATGGTCGGGTCCTCCGGCACGGTGACGACGCTGGCGAGCGTGCATCTCGGTCTGCGCCGGTATGTCCGCTCCCGCATCGACGGCGCCACCATGCGCTTCGACGATCTGCTGCGCATCGGCCGGATGCTGGCCGGATTGAGCCGCGACGAGCGCGCGGCCATCACCTGCATCGGCGCCGAACGGGCCGATCTGGTCGTCGGCGGCGTGGCGATCCTGGAGGCGATCATCCGCATGTGGCCGGTCGGGCGCATGCGCATCGCCGACCGCGGCCTGCGCGAAGGCATCCTGCTCGGCCTGATGGCCCAGGACGGCCACCGCATCGGCGAGCGGGTGGTGCACTGATCGTCCGGACTGGCGGTCGGGCGGCCGGAAGAAGATTCTGGTGTTGAAACCGAGGAACCCCGGTTAAGGGGCTTAGCCGGATTTGTGGCGTAGTCTCGATCAATGGATAACGGATACTCCCTCGGCGATGGCGGCGGTTGCCAAAGACCGGTCCAGCGTCGCCAGGATATCTCCGCGGCGCAGTGCGCATTCCAGATAAGCGGCGTCGTACGCGCTTAGAGAATGCGAACGCGCGAGTCCCATGACTGACTCTTCGTCATGATCGTCGTCATGGTGCAGACGAAGATTTCGGAGACGCATCAGGAAGCGCGCACTATCCGACGGCTCGATTCTTGCGCGCCTTTCGTTGACGATCAGCACATTGCGAATCTCATGCCAGAAAAGTGCCGGGATCGCACCGCCGACCCGAGGCAGATCGTTCAGGACCCTATCGGACGCCGCGGCCTGTTCGTCCTCGAAACACCACGAAGCAGCGATCGACGCATCGATGACGATCGCCATCAGGCGCGCCCCTGATCCCTGGCCGCGCGGATTTCCGCAGCCGATACTCTCGGCCGCCGGGTCCGCTCCGCACGGATAAGCGCAACTGTTTCAGCAACCGGGCTGTTCAGCGCTACGATCCGGGCAGCCGGTACGCCGTGACGCGCGATGATGACGTCTTCGCCGGCCTCAGCCTGCGCAATGAGATGCGAGAGTTTGGCCTTCGCGTCCGCAACATTGACCGTAAGGGACATCGGATAAGTTCCTGATAGCGGTTTCCGAATGTCGATTTCCTAATGTATATTGCTTATTTGGTCAACACTTGGTCCAAGTTTTCGCTTCAGATAGATTAGGTGCCGGCTCGCCGAAAGACATCGGCACCCGATATCGCATCCCCCGGAAGCGGCGGCTATGGCCCGGCCCGGCCGTAAAATCCGAGCCTTTCCTCTTCCGTGAACGCAACGTCCGGTTCCTCGAAATAGGAGAAGACGGCGACGATGCGCGCCCGGTCTCCTTCGACCGGCGTGACCCGGTGGGCCGTGTTCTTCCCCTTGAAGACGTTGAGCGTGCCCGGCGCCAGCGGCAGCGACCGGACGAAACCGTCCTCCCCGGCGAGCAGCCGGCCGACGCCGTCGTAGTTCGGGTCCGTGTCGCTCCGCAGACCGTTGCGATACCGGAACACGCCGCCGGCGAGCGGCGCCTGGAGCAGGCAGGTCGTGGTGAACTCGGCCCGGTCGAAATGCCAGTTGAGCTGTTCTCCCGCGCCGTAGGCCATGACGTTGATCCGCGCCAGCGGGTCGGCCATCGGATACAGCCGAGGCTTGTCCATTGCGGCGGCCAGAAAATCGATCAGCGGCTGCCAGGCGTAGATCTGCGCAATCGGGCTCGATGGAATCCGGTCGGCGCAAATCGTATGGTTGATCGTGCGGAAGCGGCGAAGCGCAGGGTGATCCGGCGGCACGTCGCGAATTGCATCGTCGAAATAGATGTTGTGTTCGCGGCAATGGGTGAACGCCGAGGTTTCGAACAGCGGCTCCAGTTCGGTAACGCAGCGCTCCAGCGCCTCGGGCAGAATCAGGCCTTCAAGGCTGAACATGCCGGCGTCCTGCAATTCCTGCCGGCATCCGGCAAGCAACGATCGCCCCCGGGCGCTGTCGGGCCCGTCGAGGGGAAAGCGTTCAAGGTCGAGCAGATGTTTCATATGAGCGGCCGTATCGAATCCCGGCGGCGCATATAGGCCGTCGCCGCCGGGTGGCCAGAGATTTTTCGAAAGAATGCAATCCGGCGCTATCGAAGACCCTCGTCGCTCATTGCGGGTCCGAAATTTTCGCGCTGCCGGCAAACGGCCTCGTTTCGGCCTTGGCAGGCCGCTTGCTACCCGTTCAGCCGGCGTGCGGCGTCGACGGCGAAATAGCTCAGCACCCCGTCGGCGCCGGCGCGCTTGAAGGCCATCAGCGCTTCGAGGATCACCCGGTCGCCGTCGAGCCAGCCCCGGTCGACGGCGCCGCGCAGCATCGAGTATTCGCCGCTCACCTGGTAGGCGTAGGTCGGCACGCCGAACCGGTCCTTCACCCGGCGCACGATGTCCAGATAGGGCAGGCCGGGCTTGACCATCACCATGTCGGCGCCTTCGGCGATATCGAGTTCGACCTCGCGCAGCGCCTCGTCGCCGTTCGCCGGATCCATCTGGTAGGTTTTCTTGTCACCCTTGAGTGCGCCGAGAGACCCGATGGCGTCGCGGAACGGCCCGTAGAAGCCCGAGGCGTATTTCGCGGCGTAGGACATGATCTGGACCCGGTCGTAGCCGTCGCCGTCGAGCGCGGCGCGGATTGCGCCGACCCGGCCGTCCATCATGTCCGACGGCGCGATCACGTCGCAGCCAGCCTCCGCCTGGACCAGCGATTGCCGGCACAGCACCTCAACGCTCTCGTCGTTGGCGACATAGCCGTCGCGGATCACGCCGTCATGGCCGTGGCTGGTGAACGGGTCGAGCGCGGCATCGCAGATCACGCCGATGTCCGGATGCGCCGCCTTGACCGCGCGGATCGCGCGGCACACCAGATTGTCCGGGTTGGTCGCCTCGGTGCCGTCCTCGTCCTTCTTCTCCGGCGGGGTCTGGGGAAACAGGGCGATCGCCGGAATGCCCAGGGATTTCGCCTCGCCGGCGGCCCTGGCGACCCGGTCGGCCGAAAGCCGCTCGACGCCCGGCATCGCGGCGATCGGCTCGGCCCGGTCCCGGCCTTCGCAGACGAAGACCGGCCAGATCAGGTCGTCCGGCGTCAGGGTGTTTTCGCGGACCAGGCGGCGGGACCAGTCGTGCCGCCGGTTGCGCCGCAGGCGGGTCGTCGGGAAGGAGGCGGTCATGGCGGATGTCCGCGGCGGTGGCAGATAACGGCCACAGGCTAGGCGATCGGGCGCCTGCCGGAAATTAAGAGCGCTGTCGCACGCCTCGACCCGGGTTAACCCGGCGCGCCGCTGACCATGCCGAAGCCGATGCCGTATTCCAGCGTGTCGGCATAGACCGCGGTCTGCGGACGTCCGCCCCCGGCTTCGGCGTGGGCGGCGGACGCGGCGATCCAGGTGTGGAGTTCCAGGCTGCCGACGCCCGCTTCGGCCATGACGTCTTCCGGCCTCCAGGCGTCGAACGAGTCCAGGTTGCCGTTCGTCAGAACATCGAGAAAGAACCGGTCGAATTCGGGATTGAGGCAGATGTCCTCGCGCGTCCGGCTGCCGTCCACGAGCATTTTCGCCCCTTCGAGATGCATGACGCGCAGGCGCTCCAGCCATTCAGCCTCGGTGAACGTCCCGCCCCGTTCGCCGGCGAGCTGCCAGCGCGTCACTTCGTCGGAGCCCTCCCCGATCATTGGGAAATAGCGGGTCGGATGGTGGGACATGCCGCCCGAGCCCATCAGCAGCACGCGCTTGCCCTCCAGCGCCGGCGCGGAACCGATCGCCTGACCGAACCGGCGCGAGCGGGAGAAGCGCTGCAGGGGCGGCGCCATGACGTTGATGAAAACCGGGATCACCGGATAGGCGTCGAGCGCGCCCAGGATGCGGTGCGCCGGCTGGGAAAAGCCGTGATCGACGGTCATGGTGTGGGACACCCCGGGATCGAACCCGGCCGCGCGCAGATGGTCGATCAGGGCCAGCGCTTCCGTATGCGGCACGTCGAACTGTCCGGGAAAGCCGCCGATGTCGTTGACCGCCCGGCAGCTCAGCCCAATGCAGGTCGCCGGCATCCGGTCGAGATGGAAGCCGCTGTAGTGGTCGGTGCCGAACAGGATGACGAGTTCGGGATCGAACGCCCGCACCCGCGCGGCCTGTTCGGCGTAGACCGCCTGGATCGCCTCATGCTCCGGCGGCTCCTTGGCGTAGCACATCAGGATCGGCGAATGGGGCAGGCAGAGAAGATAGCTGCTCATGCGGACACCCCCAGCGGCAGGACCGGCGCGAAATTCTCCCCGACGAACACCCTGGCGACCGACCGGCTGGCGAACAGCCATCGCCCGTCGATCCGCCGGTAGGTGTCGTCGTAATCCTGCACCAGCAGCGGCACCGCCGGGTGGGGCGGCGGACCGTCGGCGGCGAACAGCAGTAGGATGCAGCTGCCGGCGGCGCTGTCCTCGTCGATCCGTTCCAGGCGCAGGTTGGTGAACAGGTGGCGGGCGGTGCGGACGCCGGCTTCGGCCTGGCGTTCGGCCCGCGCGGCATAGGCGGCCCGGATGGCGGCGCGCCCGACGCTGCGCGCGCCGCTCTCGCGGCCGTACCAGCCGTCCGGCGTGAACAGGTCGGCCACGGTCGCCGGGTCGCCGCGGTCGATCCGCCAGGCAAACTCGGCGATCAGCGCCTCGATTTCGAGGCGGAGCAGGGGACCGGTCATCGCGCCAGCCGCCAGTCCGTCGCCGGCGCCGGATCGCGCCGCACCGGGTTCGACAGGCGCCCCAGCCCGGAGATCGCGACCTCGACCGGGCCGTCGAACCGGCTGAGATCGGCAGCGTGCAGCGGCCGGCCGCCGGTTTTCGCGGCGCGGAAGGCAGTGCCCATGGAGATCATGTCGCCGGCCTCCAGGGTCATGAAGCGGGAGATGAAGGCGAGCACTTCCTCGACCCGGTAGGTGTAGTGGCGCGTGTTGTCGTCGGTGAAGACCTCGCCGGCCAGGCTGCACGAAATGTCGAGATCGTGCGGGTCGGGCACCCCGTCGGCCGTGACCAGCCAGGGGCCGGCCGGGCCGAAACCGTCGGCGCCCTTGTAGCGCGCGGTGTAGGAGAGATGCTGTTCGACCTTGCGGACGGAGTCCGGGTCGTCCGGATCGGGATAGAGCGCCCAGTAATGGACCCGGTCTTCGCCGCGCATGTCGTTGCCGGTCATGTCGTTGAAGATGGTGTAGCCGAAAACGTGGTCCATCGCCCGGGCCGGATCGATGTCCCTGCCGTCCCGGCCGACGACGACCGCCAGTTCCGGCTCCGGATGCAGCCGGCCGTAATGCGGGCGGACCGGGATCGGCGCGCCGTGGCCGATCAGGCAGGTCGCCGGCTTCATGAAGATCGTCGGATGGTCCGGCGCGCTGATCTTGCGGTCGTCGGCCGCCGAGTTGTTGAGCGCCACGCCGATAATCTTGCCGGGCCGGCGCACCGGCGGCTGCCAGATGACCGCACGGGCGGGAATCGTCGGAAGGCTGTCCGGGTTTTGCTGCGCCCAGTCCAGGGCGCGCCGGGCGCGGTTCAGGGCTTCGGGCCCGCCGCGGACGAGGTCCAGCATCGAACCGAACGCCGGTCCGCCGGTCGCTTCGAGCGCCAGGTTGAGGTCGACAAGCGCGTCCTCGCCGGCCGCCGCCGCGATCCGGTCCTGTCCGTCCCAATGGATACTGGCAAGGCGCATGGCGGGCCATCCGGTATTTCCGAGCGGCCGGATGCTTTCCGCATGGCCGCCCGCCTGTCAAGAATCGCCTGTCAAGAGGCGGATCCTGGTCGCCAGGCGGCGGCCGGGCACCGGGCTATCCGGCCGGGGGCCGGGAATCGCCGCCGGCCGCCGGCACGGGCGAGACGGAGAGCCTGTAACCAAGTGCCTTCATGACGCTGGCAAGGGTCGCAAGCGTCGGATTGCCGCCCGGCCGGAACGCCTTGTATAGCGCTTCGCGGCTGACGGAGGCGGAACCGGCGACCGACGACATTCCGCGCGCCCGTGCGACATCGCCGATCGCCGCGACGATCAGATCGGGGTCGCCGTCCTCGAAGGCCGCTTCGAGATAGGCCGCCTGGGCTTCCGGGGCGGATAGCCGGACGGCCGGATCCCAGGGTTCGGTTTCAAGCGCCATCGTCAAGCTCCTTCGCCATTTGCCTTGCCCGCATAATGTCGGCGCGCTGCCGCCTCTTGTCGCCGCCGCACAGGAGGATAACGGTCCCGTCCGGACGCCGCGTAAAATAGACCCGGTAACCGGGACCGACGTCGACACGCATTTCGCTCACGCCGCCGCCGACCTGGCGCACGTCGCCGGGATTGCCCAGCGACATTCGGCGGATTCGCAGGTCGATCCGCGCAACCGCCTGTAAATCCCGAAGTTTTTCCAGCCAGTCGGAGAAGGCGCGGGTCTGCCTGATTTCCATTGAATGTAAGATATAGTACACAGACGGTCGGCGCAAACTGCGTTGCGTTCCCCCGCGCTCCGCCTATATCCGGCTCCATGGCTGCGCAGATCAACAGTCTCGGCTTTGCCAGGGCGCCCGCGCGGACGCGGGTCGTGGTGGCGATGTCCGGCGGTGTCGACAGTTCCGTCACCGCCGCGATGCTGCACGCCGAAGGCTATGAGGTCGTCGGCGTCACCCTGCAGCTCTACGACCACGGCGCCGCCGTCCGCCGGCCGGGCGCCTGCTGCGCCGGGCAGGACATCCGCGACGCCCGCCGGGTCGCCGAGGAGGCCGGTTTCCCGCACTATGTCCTCGACTACGAATCGCGCTTCCGGGAGAGCGTGATCGACGATTTCGCCGACAGCTACCTGCGCGGCGAGACCCCGCTGCCCTGCGTGCGCTGCAACCAGACGGTCAAGTTCACCGACCTCATGGCGACGGCGCGCGACCTCGACGCTGACTGCCTGGCGACCGGGCACTATGTCCGCCGCGTCGAGACGGAGAGCGGGGCGGAGTTGCACAAGGCCGCCGACCCGGCCAAGGACCAGAGCTATTTCCTGTTCGCCACGACCCGCGAACAGCTCGGCTACCTGCGCTTTCCCCTGGGCGGCATGCCGAAGGCGGAGACCCGGCGCGTCGCCCGGGAACTGGATGTGCCCGTCGCCGAAAAGCCCGACAGCCAGGACATCTGTTTCGTCCCGAACGGCGACTATGCCGCGGTGGTCGAAAAGCTGCGGCCCGGCGCCTGCGATCCCGGCCGGATCGTCGATCTCGACGGCAACGAACTGGGCGCCCACGACGGCATCGTCCGCTTCACCGTCGGCCAGCGCCGGGGCCTCGGCGTCGGCGGCGCGGCGGAGCCGCTCTATGTCGTGCGCATCGACGCGGAGAGCCGCGAGGTCACGGTCGGCCCGCGCGAAGCGCTGGCGCGCCGCACCATCGCGATCGACCGGCTGAACTGGCTGGGCGACGGTGTGCTTGATGACGGGGCGCCGGAGGGCGGGGCGATCCGCGCCGAAGCCCGCATCCGCAACACTGGCGCCGCCATGCCCTGCCGGGTCGAGGTGGACGGCGGCGGCGGCGCGACGCTGACCTTCGACGACCCGCAATACGGCGTCGCCGCGGGCCAGGCGGCGGTGCTCTACGACGATACGCGGCTGCTCGGCGGCGGCTGGATCGCCCCTCGATACGCCCCGGATTAAATCCGGGGCTACTCGGGATGAGGAGACTGACGAAGCCATGTCGCTGCCGCGGCACCACACACACCCTCATCCTGAGTAGGCGCGAAGCGGCGTATCGAAGGACGGGCGCCCGCTTCTTCCGTCGGCCGAATGAACGGATCGACCCTTTGCCCCGCTTGACAGGAGCGGGGCCTTGACCCTATCTCGCCGCGTCCCGCGGGGCGGGCGTTTCGCGCGTCGCCGGGCAGCCCGTCCGCCGGGTGCCGCCGCCGGAAATCCGGGCGGACGATCCGGGGCAGGGCGACAGGATTGGGGCGGAGTAGCTCAGCTGGTTAGAGCAGCGGAATCATAATCCGCGTGTCGGGGGTTCAAGTCCCTCCTCCGCTACCAAATTTTCTAAATTATAAACAATCATTTACGGAAATTCGTGGAACCGGTGGCGGGCCGAGAACTTTCTCATGTCAGCACTATGTGGGCAAATCGGTGCCGACACGGAAGAACACCGAGTCCGGCGGGGTGCCTCTACCGGGACGAAACAGCATCCAATTAATCGATTTAATTAAATCTAAATATTTATTACATGCAAATATGGAACGGGCTCAGCACTCTGGAGGAAAATATGTTTAGAATTCTAATTCTCGCCGGGGCGGCGTTGGCGCTGTCGGCTGGCGCGGCGCTCAGCGCAGACATGATGCAGATCAAGACCGAGGCAGAATTCCGCAAGGTCATCGCTGACAAAAAGCTGGACTGGAAAACCGGCTACGTGATGTTCCATGCTGACGGCAGTATCAGCGGAACTTGGAAGGGCAGGAAGCTTGCCGGGACCTGGAATTGGGTCGGCAACACATATTGCCGAACGATGACGGCGGATGGAGGGAATGCTCAATATGACTGCCGGACAGTCACAGTGAAGGGCAACATAGCGACCATTACCCGGAAAGCCGGCAAGGGAAAGCCGTATAACGTGACAATCATGGAAAAGTAGCAGCGTCAGCGCCACCCGCACTAGGCGCTATAACGTTCCCGCGCCGGTCGAACCGGTTGCCGGGTAACTGCTTTCGGCCATGCCCGTGACGCCGGCGGCTTCTGCCTTGTCCATGCCCCCGTCAACAAAGGACTTGAACGCCCGCGCCAAGCCCTGAGTGTCGGAAGCAGACAACCAATCGAAGCCGAACCGGACCGGGGCTACTAGGTTCGCCACCACCTTACCGACGTTGCGGTGACCGGAAGCCTTGCCCCCTCCCGCCGCCGCGCGCCATATCTCCCTCTATGGAATGGACCGACGACGCCATTGTGCTGGCGGCACGGCGGCTGGGCGAGGGCGGGCTGGTGGTGCAGCTTCTGACGGCGGAGCACGGCCGCCATGCCGGGCTCGCCCGCGGCGGCGGCTCGCGGCGGCAGCGGCCGGTCTACCAGCCGGGCAACGGCGTCCGGGCGACCTGGCGCGGCCGGCTGGCCGAGCATCTCGGCACCCTGACCGCGGAATTGCAGACCGGCCGGGCCGGGCGCTGGATCGCCGATCCGCTGCGCCTCGCCGGCCTCGGCGCCGCCTGTGCGCTCGCCGAGGCCGCGCTGCCGGAGCGCGCGCCCGTGCCCGCCGTCTACCGCGGGCTGCTGGCGCTGCTCGACGCGCTGGAGCGGGACGACTGGGGCGAAGCCTACGTCGCGTGGGAGATCGCGCTGCTCGGCGAACTCGGCTTCGGGCTGGACCTGGAACGCTGCGCCGCCACGGGCAGCAACGACCGGCTCGCTTTCGTGTCGCCGAACAGCGGCCGGGCGGTCAGCCTGTCCGCCGGCGCGCCCTATGCCGAAAAGCTGCTGCGCCTGCCGGATTTCCTCAACGGCGGGGCCGATGTTGCGGCCGGGTCCGCGACGGGGACAGCAACGGGGGCCGGGCCGGCGGCGGTCTCCTGGCCCGACATCGCCGACGGGCTGAAGCTCAGCGGCTATTTCCTCGAGCGCCACGTCTTCGCGCCCCACGACCGCCAACTACCCCCGGCCCGCCAGCGCTTCGCCGAACGGGTGGCGGGCGTCGGCGCAGGATAGCACGGCGGCCCCCGCAGCCCCGGGCCGCTTGCTTGACACCCGCCGGGCGCTGCCCTACATGCCGCGCTCTGCAACGCGGTGTTCAGGGGCGCATTCCGGGGCGATTTCCGGGATGGTTCCGGTCGAGGGCCGGCAGGGGCGCCGTGCCTGCTGCGGGGGTGTAGCTCAGTTTGGTTAGAGCGCTGGCCTGTCACGCCAGAGGCCGCGGGTTCGAGTCCCGTCACTCCCGCCACTCCCGCCACCGGCCCGCGGAATTCCCGCCGAAACAGGCGACCGATCACGAAAATTTGCCGCGCGCGGCGGTGCGCCGGCTGTGCGGCCGGGCGAGACCGTGCTAAGGCTATGCAATCGACGCGGCCGGCCCTATAACCGGCCTGTCCGGACCGGCGGAACGCCGGGCGACACGGCAATCCTGACGGACCGCCCCTGACGGAAACCCCTGACGGAACCCCCCGACGGAAACCATGAGCGATATTCTGGCCGAATACCTGCCGATCGCCATCTTTCTGGGGATTGCCCTGGGGCTGGCGATCGCGATGGTCGCCGCCTCGTGGATCCTGGCGAAGCAGAAGCCCTATTCGGAGAAACTCGCCGCCTATGAGTGCGGCTTCGACGCGTTCGAGGATTCGCGCGGCCAGTTCGATGTCCGCTTCTATCTCGTCGCCATCCTGTTCATCATTTTCGACCTCGAAGTCGCCTTCCTGTTTCCCTGGGCGATCACGCTTTCGGAGACCCAGCATTTCGGCTTCTGGTCGATGGTCGTGTTCCTCATCATCCTGACCGTCGGTTTCGTCTACGAATGGAAGAAGGGGGCGCTGGAATGGGAGTAGCCGCTCCCGAAAGCGCAGCGGGCAGCGCGGCCGGGGCCGCCCCGGCGCAGCTGCCGGAACTGGACGCCTTTCTCGACAAGGAGTTCCGGTCCAAGGGTTTCGTCGTGTCCAGCCTCGATTCGCTGGTCGGCTGGGCCCAGTCGGGCTCGCTCTGGCCGATGACCTTCGGCCTCGCCTGCTGCGCCGTCGAGATGATGCATACCGGGGCGAGCCGCTACGATCTCGACCGGTTCGGCACGGTGTTCTTCCCCAGTCCCCGCCAGTCGGACGTGATGATCGTCGCCGGCACGCTGACCAACAAGATGGCGCCGGCGCTGCGCCGGGTCTACGACCAGATGGCCGAGCCGCGCTGGGTGATCTCGATGGGCTCGTGCGCCAACGGCGGCGGCTACTATCATTATTCCTATTCGGTGGTCCGCGGCTGCGACCGGATCGTGCCGGTCGACGTCTACGTCCCCGGCTGTCCGCCGACCGCGGAGGCGCTGCTCTACGGCGTTCTGCAACTCCAGAAGAAAATCCGCCGCACGGCGAGCTTTGCCCGGTAGCCCCGCGAAACCCGGCAGCCGATGACCCCGGAAGCGCTCAACGAACTGAAAGAGCACGTCCTTGCCGTCCTGCCCCCCGACGCAATGGGGGACGCGACCGGGGCGGCGATCGAGGCGGACATCGTGCACGGCGAATTGTGCCTCACGGTCGACCGGGCGGCGATCGTCACGGTGCTGACGCGCCTGCGCGACGATCCGAACTGCGCCTTCACCTGCCTGGTCGATCTGTGCGGCGTCGACTGGCCGGCGCGCGCGGAGCGGTTCGACGTCGTCTACAACCTGCTGAGCGTCACCGCGAACCTGCGCTGCCGGGTCAAGGTCCATACCGACGAGGAAACTCCGGTGCCGTCGGTCGCAGAGGTCTACAGCGCCGCCGGCTGGTTCGAACGCGAGGCGTGGGACCTGTACGGCATCTATTTCGCCGACAACCCCGACCTGCGCCGCCTGCTGACCGACTACGGCTTCGACGGCCATCCGCTGCGCAAGGATTTCCCGCTCACCGGCTTCGTCGAGGTGCGCTACGACGAGGAGCAGAAGCGCGTCGTCTACGAACCCGTGACGCTGCAGCAGGACTACCGGACCTTCGATTTCCTCTCGCCCTGGGAAGGCATGACCCGCGGCCTGCCGCCGGTTGCGCCGGGCGACGAAAAGGCCGCATCGGGTGCATCGGGCGCATCGGGCGCATCGGCTGGGGCAGCGGAGGGCTAGCGACATGCCTGACGGACGGCCGGCGGTGGGCGTAGCGCAAGGTTCCGGGCAGGATTCCGGGCCCGGCGACGTCGAGATCAAGAACCTCAATCTGAATTTCGGGCCGCAGCATCCGGCGGCCCACGGCGTATTGCGCCTGGTGCTGGAGATGGACGGCGAGATCGTCGAGCGCGCCGATCCCCATATCGGCCTGCTGCACCGCGGCACCGAGAAGCTGATCGAGCACAAGACCTATCTCCAGGCCGTGCCCTATTTCGACCGGCTCGACTATGTCGCGCCGATGAACCAGGAACACGCCTTCGCGCTGGCGACGGAGACGCTGCTGGGCCTTGTGGTGCCGCCGCGCGGCCAGGCGATCCGCGTGCTCTACGCCGAGATCGGCCGGGTGCTCAACCATCTGCTGAACGTGCCGGCCTACGCCATGGACGTCGGCGCGCTGACGCCCTTCCTCTGGGCCTTCGAGGAGCGCGAGAAGCTGATGGGCTTCTACGAACGGGTGTGCGGCGCGCGGCTCCACGCGGCCTATTTCCGGCCCGGCGGCGTGCATCAGGACCTGCCGGCCGGCCTGATCGGCGACATCAGGGCCTGGCGCGCGGCCTTCCCGAAGATCGTCGACGATATCGAGACGCTGCTGACCGAAAACCGCATCTTCAAGCAGCGTTCGGTCGATATCGGCGTCGTCACGGCGAAGGACGCGCTGGACTGGGGCTTTTCCGGCCCGATGCTGCGCGCCTCCGGCCTCGCTTGGGACCTGCGCAAGGCGCAGCCCTACGACGGCTACGAGGATTACGATTTCGACATTCCGGTCGGCAGGAACGGCGACTGCTACGACCGCTATCTCGTGCGCGTCGAGGAGATGCGCCAGAGCCTGCGCATCATCGACCAGGCGCTCGACCGGCTGGAGACCCTCGACGGGCCGGTGGCGGCCGACGACAACAAAGTGACGCCGCCGAAGCGGGGCGAGATGAAGCGCTCGATGGAGGCGCTGATCCATCATTTCAAGCTCTATACCGAGGGCTATCGCGTTCCGGCCGGCGAGACCTACACGGCGGTCGAGGCGCCGAAGGGCGAGTTCGGCGTCTATCTGGTCGCCGACGGCAGCAACAAGCCCTACCGCTGCAAGATCCGGGCGCCGGGCTTCGCCCATCTCCAGGCGACCGAATTCATGTCGAAAGGCCACATGCTGGCCGACGTCTGCGCCATCGTCGGCTCCATGGACATCGTGTTCGGCGAGGTCGACCGGTGAGTGGGCCGGCCCAGGCGGCTGTCGAGCAGCCGGACAGCTTCGCCTTTGACGGCGAGCACGGCCGGGCGGCGGAGCGCGCGATCGCCTGCTATCCGGAGGGCCGGCTGGCGAGCGCGGTGCTGCCGCTGCTCGACCTGGCGCAGCGCCAGCACGGCGGCTGGGTGCCGCGGGCCGCGATCGAGCACATCGCCGGGCGGCTCGGCATGGCGAAGATCCGCGTGATGGAGGTCGCGACCTTCTACACAATGATCAACCTCGCGCCGGTCGGGACATTCCATCTCCAGGTCTGCGGCACCACCCCCTGCATGATTCGCGGTGCCGGAGAGGTCTTCCGCGCCATCCGCGACGAGGTCGGCATCGGCCCCGGCGAAACCAGC
Source organism: Rhodospirillaceae bacterium (assembly GCA_011523655.1). GTDB lineage: Bacteria > Pseudomonadota > Alphaproteobacteria > Bin65 > Bin65 > Bin65. Next base: position 28,239 of record WTGH01000033.1, on the reverse strand, counting down.
GATGACGGGCAGTTCACCTGCACCGAGGTCGAGTGTCTGGGCGCCTGCGTGAACGCGCCGATGGTCCAGGTGAACGACGATTTCGTCGAGGATCTGACCTACGAGAATTTCGCCGCCGTCCTGCGCGCGCTGAAAAACGGCGACGACCTGCCGGCGGGATCGCAGGCCGGTCGCCGCTCCTCGGAGCCGGAAGGCGGCGCCCTGACCCTGCTCGACGTGCCGCCTCCGATGCGCTTCGATCCGGCGGCGGTCTACGGCGATCCTTTGGCGGCCGCGGCCGAGGCGCCCGCCGCTGCGGACGGACGTCCGCCCGCGCTCGACGGGCCGCGCGGCGGCAAGGCGGATGCGCTCGCCCGCCTCAAGGGCCTCGGGCCGAAGATCGAAAGCGCCCTGCACGGCATCGGCGTCTACCATTTCGACCAGATCGCCGCCTGGACACCCGGCGAACGGCAGTGGGTCAACGACGCACTGAAGCTCGGCGGCCGGATCGAACGGGACGACTGGATTGCGCAGGCCGCGGCGCTGGCCGCAGCGGGTGCGGGGGAGGGCGGCGCCTGATGCTCGACGACCGCGACCGCATCTTCACCAACCTCTACGGCTTCGACGACTGGGGCCTCGAGGGCGCGCGCCGGCGCGGCGACTGGGACCAGACTGCCTGGTTCCTGGAACAGGGCCGCGCCTGGATCTGCCAGCAGGTCAAGGAATCGGGCCTGCGCGGCCGGGGCGGCGCCGGCTTCCCGACCGGCCTCAAATGGACCTTCATGCCGCCGGACGACAAGCGCGACGGCCGCCCGCACTATCTGGTCGTCAACGCCGACGAATCCGAGCCCGGCACCTGCAAGGACCGGGACATCATGCGGCACGATCCGCACAAGCTGGTCGAAGGCTGCCTGATCGCCGGTTTCGCGATGGGCGCCAACACGGCCTACATCTATGTCCGCGGCGAATTCTACCGCGAGGGGGAGCGGCTGCAGGCCGCGGTCGACCAGGCCTACGGGGCCGGGCTGATCGGCAAGAATGCCAGCGGCTCGGGCTGGGATTTCGACATCCACATCCATCGCGGCGCCGGCGCCTACATCTGCGGCGAGGAGACCGCGCTGCTGGAGAGCCTGGAAGGCAAGAAGGGCCAGCCGCGCCTCAAGCCGCCGTTCCCGGCCAACGCCGGCCTCTACGGTTGCCCGACCACGGTGAACAACGTCGAATCCATCGCCGTCGTGCCGACGATCCTGCGCCGCGGCGCCGCCTGGTTCGCCGGCATCGGCCGCGACGCGCGCAACACCGGCACCAAGCTGTTCTGCATTTCCGGCCATGTGAACACGCCGTGCAACGTCGAAGAAGCGATGGGCATCCCGTTCCGCGAGCTGATCGAGAAACACGCCGGCGGCGTGCGCGGCGGCTGGGACAACCTGCTGGCCGTCATTCCCGGCGGTTCCTCGGTGCCCTGCCTGCCGGCGGATATCTGCCAGGACCTGCCGATGGACTTCGACACGCTGGCCGGCCTCAAATCGGGCCTCGGCACCGCGGCGGTCATCGTGATGGACCGGTCGACCGATATCGTCGACGCGATCTGCCGCCTGTCGAAATTCTACATGCACGAGAGCTGCGGCCAGTGTACGCCCTGCCGCGAGGGCACCGGCTGGATGTGGCGCGTCATGACGCGGCTGGTGCGCGGCGACGCGGACATCGGCGAGATCGACATGCTGGAAGAGGTGACCTACCAGGTCGAAGGCCACACGATCTGCGCCCTCGGCGACGCGGCGGCCTGGCCGATCCAGGGCCTGATCCGGCATTTCCGGCCCGAACTGGAGCGCCGGATTCTCGAACGCAAGGTGGCGGCGTAAGCGCGATGGCGACGATTACCGTTGACGGCAGCGAGTACGAGGTCGACGGCCGCCTGACCCTGTTTCAGGCGCTGCAGTCGATCGGCAAGGAAGTGCCGCATTTCTGCTTCCACGAGCGGCTGTCGATCGCCGGCAACTGCCGCATGTGCCTGGTCGAGGTCGAGAAGGCGCCCAAGCCGGTGGCGTCCTGCGCGCAGCCGATCATGGACGGCATGGTCGTGTTCACCGATTCGGAGAAGACGATCAAGGCCCGCAAGGGCGTGATGGAGTTCCTGCTGATCAACCATCCGCTCGATTGCCCGATCTGCGACCAGGGCGGCGAATGCGACCTGCAGGACCAGGCGATGGCCTACGGCCACGACAGGACGCGCTTCGAGGAAAACAAGCGGGCGGTGCACGACAAGGAGATGGGGCCGCTGGTCAAGACCATCATGACCCGCTGCATCCATTGCACCCGCTGCATCCGCTTCGCCGAGGAGGTCGCCGGCGTCGAGGAGATCGGCGCGCTGCACCGCGGCGAGCATATGGAGATCGCGACCTATCTCGAACGCTCGCTGACCTCCGAACTTTCGGGCAACGTCATCGACCTGTGCCCGGTCGGCGCGCTGACCTCCAAGCCCTACGCCTTCACGGCCCGGTCGTGGGAATTGCGCAAGACCGAATCGGTCGACGTGATGGACGCCGTCGGCTCCAACATCCGGGTCGACAGCCGCGGCGCCGAGGTCATGCGGGTGCTGCCGCGGCTCAACGACGACATCAACGAGGAGTGGATCTCCGACAAGACGCGCTTCGCCTGCGACGGGCTGAAACGCCAGCGGCTCGATCGGCCCTATGTCCGCCGTGACGGCAGGCTTCAGCCCGCCTCCTGGTCCGAAGCCTTCGCCGCGATCGCCGACAGGATCGCGGAGACCGGCGGTGCGGGCATGGCGGCGATCGCCGGCGACCAGGCCGACTGCGAAGCCATGATCGCGCTGAAAGACCTGTTTGCGGCCTGCGGGTCGGAGAATATCGACTGCCGCCAGGACGGGGCGAAGGTCGATCCGTCTGTGCGCGCAAGTTACCTTTTCAACAGCGGGATCACGGGAATCGACGAGGCCGATGCCCTGCTGTTGATCGGCGCCAACCCTCGGATCGAGGCCGCGGTGCTCAACGCGCGCATCCGGCGGCGCTGGCGGGCTGGCGGTTTCCGGATCGGCCTGATCGGCGAGGCTGCGGACCTGACCTACCGTACCGACCATCTCGGCGCCGGCGCGGAGACGCTGGCCGCGCTCGCCGGCGGCGACCACGGTTTCGCAGATGTGCTGGGACGGGCGGAACGGCCGATGCTGATCGTCGGACCGGGCGTGCTGGCGCGTGACGACGGCGCCGCGATGCTCGGCCTGGCGCGCGCGGCAGCTGAACGCTTCGGCATGGTTGGCGATGGCTGGAACGGCTTCAACGTCCTGCATGCCGCGGCGTCGCGGGTCGGCGGTCTCGATCTCGGCTTTGCGCCGGGGCCGGGCGGCCGCGACACCGCCGCGATCCTCGACGGCGCGGCAACGGGCGAAATCGGCCTGGTCTGGCTGCTTGGCGCGGACGAGATCGACATGGAGCGCCTCGGCAAATCTTTCGTCGTCTACCAGGGCCATCACGGCGACGCCGGCGCGGGGCGGGCGGACGTGATCCTTCCCGGTGCGGCCTATACCGAGAAAAGCGCGACCTATGTGAATGTCGAGGGCCGGCCGCAACGGACGGCGCTTGCCATCTTCCCGCCCGGCGACGCGCGCGAGGACTGGACCATCGTCCGCGCGTTCTCGGAAGCGGCAGGACACACGCTGCCCTACGATTCGCTGGCCCAGGTCCGCGCGCGGCTGGCCGACGCCAATCCGGTCTTCGACGCCATCGACGAAATCGTGCCGGCCGAATGGGAGGGCTTTGGCGGCGAACTTTCGGGCGCCGCACCGGATTCCGCGCCGTTCCGCTCGCCGGTCGGGAATTTCTACATGACCGACCCGATCGGCCGCTGCTCGGAGACCATGGCGCAATGCACGCAGATGCGCCGGTCGCTCGACGCCGGCGCACGCACGGGCACGGACGGGTAGCGCCCCATGATGGTGTTCTGGGAAGGCTACGCCCTGCCGGCGCTGATCCTGATCGGCTGGATCCTGCTGATCGTCGTGCCGCTGCTGGGCGGCATGGCCCTGCTCACCTGGTACGAGCGCAAGGTCCTCGCCGCCATGATGCTGCGCAAGGGGCCGAACGTGGTCGGCCCGTTTGGCCTGCTCCAGCCGATGGCCGACGGCCTCAAGCTGCTGATGAAGGAGACGGTGATTCCGTCCGGGGCGAACCGGGCGGTGTTCCTGTTCGCGCCGGTCCTGACCTTCACCCTCGCCCTGATCGCCTGGGCGGTCATCCCGCTGGGCCAGAGCGAGAGCGGCATCTGGGTCATCTCCAACATCAACGTCGGCATCCTCTACCTGTTCGCCATATCTTCGCTCGGCGTCTACGGCATCATCATGGCCGGCTGGGCGAGCAATTCGCGCTACGCCTTTCTCGGCGCGCTGCGCTCGGCGGCCCAGATGGTGTCCTACGAAGTCTCCATCGGATTCGTGATGATCACGGTGCTGATCGCGGCCGGATCGCTCAACCTTGCGGAGATCGTGCTCGCCCAGCAGGGCGGCTTCTGGAACTGGTACTGGATTCCGCTGGCGCCGATGTTCGTGGTGTTCTTCATCTCCGCGCTGGCCGAGACCAACCGCCATCCCTTCGACCTGCCGGAGGCCGAGGCCGAACTGGTCGCCGGCTATTTCGTCGAATATTCCGCCTTCCCGTTCGCTCTGTTCTTCCTGGGCGAATACATCAACATGATCATGATGAGCGGCATCACCGCCGTCCTGTTCATGGGCGGCTGGCTGCCGCCGCTCGACGTCTGGTGGCTGAACTGGATTCCGGGGCCGATCTGGCTCGCCCTGAAGATCGCGTTCCTGCTGTTCGTCTTCATCTGGGTGCGCGCGACGCTGCCGCGCTATCGCTACGACCAACTGATGCGGCTGGGCTGGAAGGTCTTCCTGCCCCTGTCGCTGATCGCCGTCGTGGCGTATTCCGGCGTGTTGCTGTACGCCGGCTGGCTGCCGGCCTAGGGGAGCGAGAACCATGCTGCGCGCGGCACGAACCGTCCTGCTTTGGGAGATCGGCGTCGGCCTGTGGAAGACGCTGGTCTACTTCTTCAAGCCCAAGGTGACGATCAACTACCCTTACGAGAAAGGGCCGCTCAGCCCGCGCTTCCGCGGCGAGCACGCCCTGCGCCGCTATCCGAACGGCGAGGAGCGCTGCATCGCCTGCAAGCTGTGCGAGGCGATCTGCCCGGCCCAGGCGATCACCATAGAGGCCGAACCGCGCGCCGACGGCAGCCGCCGGACGACGCGCTACGACATCGACATGACGAAATGCATCTATTGCGGCTTCTGCGAGGAGGCCTGCCCGGTCGATGCCATCGTCGAGGGGCCGAATTTCGAATTCGCGGCCGAGACCCGCGAAGAGCTGATGTACAACAAGGAGAAGCTGCTGGCGAACGGCGACCGTTGGGAAAGCGAAATTGCGCAGGCGCTCGCCGCCGACGCACCCTACCGGTAGCCGCCGATGATCCTGCAAGCCCTCGCCTTCTACCTGTTCGCCTTCATCGCCGTGGCCGCCGCCGTCATGGTCGTGACGGCGCGCAATCCCGTTCATTCCGTGCTGTTCCTGGTTCTGACCTTCTTCAACGCCGCCGGGCTGTTCGTGCTGACCGGGGCCGAGTTTCTCGCGATGATCCTGGTGATCGTCTATGTCGGCGCGGTCGCGGTGCTGTTCCTGTTCGTCGTGATGATGCTGGACATCAACTTCGTCGAACTGCGCGAGGGCTTTCAGCGCTACCTGCCGGTCGGCGGCCTGATCGCGGCGATCCTGCTCGGCGAGATCGTCTTCGTCGGCGGCATCTGGGCCGTGGCCCCCGAGCTGAAGGGCGCGTTGACCGAGAAGGTGCCGGAGGGCAGCGCGCTCACCAACACCGAGATGCTCGGCCGGCTGCTCTACACGAAATACGTCTACCTGTTCCAGCTTGCCGGCATGGTGCTGTTCGTCGCCATGGTCGGCGCCATCGTGCTGACGCTGCGCCAGCGCCCCGGCGTGCGCAAGCAGAAGATCGGCGAACAGGTCCGCCGCCGCCGCGAGGAGACGGTGGAGCTGAAGCAGGTGCGGCCGGGGGAGGGCGTCTGAGACGATGTGGGAGATCGGCCTCGCGCACTATCTGACGGTCGCCGCGATCCTGTTCACCATCGGGATCTTCGGCATTTTCCTGAACCGGAAGAACGTCATCATCATCCTGATGTCGATCGAGCTGATCCTGCTCGCCGTCAACATCAACCTGGTCGCCTTCTCCTGGGCGCTGGAAGACCTGGTCGGCCAGATTTTCGCGATGTTCGTGCTGACCGTGGCCGCCGCCGAGGCCGCCATCGGGCTCGCCATCCTCGTCATCTACTTCCGCAACCGCGGCTCGATCGCGGTGGAAGACGTGAACGTGATGAAAGGCTGAGCGCGGCATGTATGTCGCCGCCATCTTCCTGCCGCTGCTCGGCGCCATCATCGCGGGACTGTTCGGCCGGCGCATCGGGGACCGGGCCTCGATGTACGTCACGTCCGGCCTGCTCTGCGTCTCCGCGGTGCTGGGCGCGATCATCCTGTACGAGGTCGGTTTCGCGAAGACCGGCCCGCAGGAGCCGATCCGCCTGTTCACCTGGATGGCGTCGGGCGAGCTGAGCGTCGACTGGGCGCTGCGCTTCGATACGCTCGCTGCCGTCATGGTGGTGGTGGTGACGCTGGTCTCCGCCGTCGTCCACGTCTACTCGATCGGCTATATGGGCCACGACCCGCACAAGCCGCGGTTCTTCGCCTATCTCAGCCTGTTCACCTTCTCCATGCTGATGCTGGTGACGGCGGAGAACTTCGCCCAGATGTTCTTCGGCTGGGAAGGCGTCGGCCTGTGCTCCTACCTGCTGATCGGCTTCTGGTACAAGCGCGAGAGCGCCAACGCCGCGGCCATCAAGGCGTTCCTGGTCAACCGGATCGGCGATTTCGGCTTCGCGCTCGGCATCTTCGCCGTGTTCGCCATTTTCGGTTCGCTCGATTTCTCGACTGTGCTGCCGGCGGCGCGGGAGCTTCCCGGCAAGGAAATCACGACCGTCGGCGGCTATGTCATCGACGGCCAGACCGCGCTCGACTGGACCTGCATCCTCCTGTTTATCGGCGCCATGGGCAAGTCGGCCCAGATCCTGCTGCACACCTGGCTGCCCGACGCGATGGAGGGCCCGACGCCGGTTTCCGCCCTGATCCACGCCGCGACCATGGTGACGGCGGGCGTGTTCATGGTCTGCCGCCTGTCGCCGATGTTCGAATTCGCGCCGCTCGCCCTCGCGACCGTCGTCACGGTCGGCGCGCTCACCGCCTTCTTCGCCGCGACCGTCGGCCTGGTGCAGAACGACATCAAGCGGGTCATCGCCTATTCGACCTGTTCGCAGCTCGGCTACATGTTCTTCGCCGCCGGCATCGGCGCCTATCCGGTCGCGATGTTCCACCTGATGACCCACGCCTTCTTCAAAGCGCTGCTGTTCCTCGGCGCCGGATCGGTCATCCACGGCATGTCGGACGAGCAGGACATGCGCCGCATGGGCGGCCTCTGGCGCAAGATGCAGACGACCTACATCCTGATGTGGATCGGCTCGCTGGCGCTCGCCGGAGTCGGCATCCCCTTCGTCTTCGGCTTCGCCGGCTTCTATTCCAAGGACCTGATCCTGGAGGCGGCGTTCGGCGCCCATACCGGGCTCGGCCTGTTCGCCTTCTGGATGGGCATCGCCGCGGCGATCATGACCGCCTTCTATTCCTGGCGGCTGATCATCATGACCTTCCACGGCGAGAGCCGGGCGCCCGAAGACGTCCAGGCCCATGTCCACGAATCGCCGATGGTCATGCTGGCGCCGCTGTTCGTGCTGGCGTTCGGTTCGGTCTTCGCCGGCGCGATCGCCGTCGCCTGGTTCGCCGGTCACGACTGGAGCGGCTTCTGGGGCGACTCGATCTACATGCGCGCGGAGGGCGCGATCCTCGACGCCGCGCACCATGTGCCGGCGTGGGTCAAGGTGCTGCCCGTCGTCGCCGGTCTGGCCGGGATCGGGCTCGCCTATGCCCTGTATATGCTGCGGCCCGCCTGGCCGAAGGCGCTCGCGAAGCAGTTCCGCGGCCTCTACTACTTCCTGCTCCACAAGTGGTATTTCGACGAGCTGTACGACCGGCTTCTCGTGCGCCCGGCCATGATCGTCGGCCGCGGCCTGTGGCAGAAGGGCGACGGCGGCACGATCGACCGCTTCGGCCCGGACGGCGCGGCGGTCGCGACCCAGGGCGGCTCGCGGCTCGCCGCCCTGTTGCAGACCGGCTACGTCTACCATTACGCCTTCGCCGTGCTGATCGGCGCCTTCGGCTTCGTCTCCCTCTTCGTCTTCGGGCTGTGGGGCTAGGCGATGGAAACCTGGCCGCTGCTCAGCATCGTCACCTTCGCCCCGCTGATCGGGGCGCTGCTGATTCTCGTTATGGTGCGCGGCGACCGGGAGGCGACGGACCGCAACGCCCGCTGGCTCGCCCTGTGGGCCTCGCTCGCAACCTTCCTGATTTCTCTGCTGATCTGGATCAACTTCGAAACCGGGACGGCGGACTTCCAGTTCGTCGAAAAGGTGGCCTGGTTCAGCTTTCCGGGCGGCTACACGCTGAGCTACCACATGGGCGTGGACGGCATCTCGATGATGTTCGTCCTGCTGTCGACCCTGCTGACGCCGATCTGCATCCTGTGCAGCTGGGAGATCAAATCCCGGGTGCGCGAATACATGGCGGCGTTCCTGGTGCTCGAAACCTTTATGGTCGGCACCTTCTGCGCCCTCGACCTCGTCACCTTCTACGTCTTCTTCGAAGGCGTGCTGCTGCCGATGTTCCTGATCATCGGCGTCTGGGGCGGCGACCGGCGGGTCTACTCGGCGTTCAAGTTTTTCCTCTACACGCTGCTCGGCTCCGTCCTGATGCTGGTCGCCGTCATGGCGATGTATTTCCTCAGCAAGTCGGCCGGGCAGGGCACCACCGATATCGTCGACCTGCTCAGGTTCGCCCGGGAAACCGGCTTCAGCCCGGAAGCCCAGAAATGGCTGTGGCTCGCCTTCTTCGCCTCCTTCGCGGTGAAGCTGCCGATGTGGCCGGTCCATACCTGGCTGCCGGACGCCCATGTCGAGGCGCCGACGGCGGGTTCGGTCATCCTCGCCGGCGTGCTGCTGAAGATGGGCGGCTACGGCTTCCTGCGCTTCTCGCTGCCGATGTTCCCCGACGCCTCGGTCTATTTCGCGCCGCTGGTCTACACGCTGAGCATCGTGGCGATCATCTATACCTCGCTGGTCGCGCTGGCCCAGGAGGATATGAAGAAGCTGATCGCCTATTCGTCGGTCGCCCATATGGGCTTCGTGACCCTCGGCATCTTCGCGGCGACAGTGCAGTTCAGCGCCGGCAGTCTGCCCGATAACCTGCTGGGCGAGCAGGCGGTGAGCGGGGCGATGTTCCAGATGCTGTCCCACGGCATCGTCTCGGCCGCGCTCTTCCTGTGTGTCGGGGTGGTCTACGACCGGCTCCACACGCGGCGGATAGACCGTTACGGCGGGCTGGTCCACCGCATGCCGCGCTACGCCGCCGTGTTCATGGTGTTTACGCTGGCCTCGGTCGGCCTGCCGGGCACGAGCGGCTTCGTCGGCGAGTTCCTGGTGCTGTTCGGCGTATTCCAGGTCAACGTCTGGGCCGCGGCCCTGGCGGCGACCGGCGTGATCCTCGGCGCCGCCTACATGCTGTGGCTCTACCGCCGGATCATCTTCGGCGAGCTGGTCAAGCCGGACCTGATGCGGATGAAGGACCTCCACCCGCGCGAGGTCGCGATCTTCGCGCCGCTGGTCATCCTGGTGCTCTGGATGGGCATCTGGCCCGAGCCGTTCCTCGACGTGTTCGACGCGTCGGTCAAGAACCTGCTGACGAGCTTCAAGGCCGGCGCCTGCCGGGTCAACGAAGCCTGTTTCGCGGCGCGGTAGTGAGGTATAGTGGTAATGCAGGAACTTGATGGAAATACCGTTATGGAAAATCAACCTCAAAACAAGCCGGAAGAGGAAGAACAAATAGAAGGCCTTGATCCAGAGATAGGATCTTGGGGTGACTATCCTTTAGACGATCTTCTAATACGACATGAAAATCGAACTATTCATGATGTTATTAGGCGGATTGAACAAGAAAATTATATAATGGATCCCGATTTTCAGCGTGATTTTATTTGGGAAGAAGATAAGCAAAGTAAACTTATTGAATCAGTGATTATGCGGATTCCTCTGCCCGTATTTTATATGGCTGAAGATGATGAGGGGCGTATGGTAGTAGTCGACGGACTGCAGCGCCTGTCAACTTTTCGGCGCTTTGTAAATGATGACTTGCGGCTAAAGCTTCCTGATCGTAGTGAGCTTAATGGCAAACGATTTTCAGACTTATCATCTAAGATACAAAACCGAATTGAAGACTGTAACCTAATATTCTACATTATAGATTCAAATGTTCCAGAGCGTGCCCGGCTGGATATATTTGAAAGAGTTAACGGTGGGGTTCCACTTACACGACAACAGATGAGAAATTGTTTGTTTATGGGCCCTGCAACGCGCTTTCTCAAAGACGAATCTATTACAAATATTTTTCTTAAAGCAACTGACTACAGTCTAAAAACAACAACAATGCGTGATCGAGAATTTGTCAATAGATTTTGCGCATTTCAAATTTTGGGAGTTGAAAACTATCGCGGGGACATGGATGATTTTCTCGCAAATGGTTTGCGAAAAATGAATAAAATTGGTAAAGAAGAACCGTCGCGGCTTTCATTACTTTCGTCGGAATTTCGCCGCGGGCTGTCGAATAACTTAATCCTGTTTGGCCGACAGTCGTTCAGAAAATACAAGCCTGAATATGAACGTCGTAGCGTGCTTAACGCATCATTTTGGGATGTTATGTCGACGAGCTTTTCTCACTATGAAGAGGAGCACCTTCAAACCCATTCTGAAGCTGTCCGCAGTTCTATTTTAGAGTTATTCAAAAATGAAGAGTTTAATACTGCAATCACATATGGGCCAAACGATTCAAATAAAGTAAGGGCTCGGTTTCGGATGGTACAAGAAAAATTGGAGGAGATTTTTGGTGATTACGCGAATTGATCTCCGGCATTTCAAATGCTTCGATATATTGAAGTTGCCGCTGAGCCCCCTGACTCTGTTGTCTGGCACTAACGCTTCTGGAAAATCATCAGTTATGCAGGCCCTTGTTCTCTTGCATCAGACGATGCGGGAACACGAATGGTCTCCACGCTTGATGCTCAATGGTTCTGCAATTCGACTCGGCACTGCCGCCGAAGTAATTGACCAAGTATATGGACGTCGTAGCTGCAATATTAGCCTTTTTGATCAAGACGGTGCGCAGTATTCTTGGGAATTTGAGGGCGAAAGGGATGAGATGTCGATGGCTGTTCGAAGTTTCAAGGGAGAGACATCGAAAGGGGTGGATTGGGAAAGCGATAATACCCAGTTATATCATTGGTTGCTTCCGGCTGAGTGGAATGAGCGTTCGTTGATAGAGCGTCTGCGAAAGCTGACCTACCTGACCGCAGAAAGACTTGGTCCACGAGAGTACTACATATACGATGATCCGCAACTTACACCAGTGGTTGGATCACGGGGCGAATTTGCCGTTAGTGTTCTTTACTCAGGAAGGGATCAAAATATATTGCCGAATTTGGTTGAGGCAGGAGTGCCGCCGACTCGCTTTCGGCAAGTAGAAGCCCATATGGCTCGATTTTTTCCGGGGTGTGTGCTTGAGATTGAGCAGGTGCCGCGTGCAAATGCAGTAACATTGGGGATCCGAATTTCGAATGATACAGATTATCACAGACCAGTAAACACTGGTTTCGGTGTAACGCAGGTTCTTCCAGTTGTTGTAGCAGCTCTTTCGGCAGAAAAAGACGACATTATTCTGATAGAGAACCCGGAGGTACATCTTCATCCCGGCGGGCAAGCAGCGATGGGGCGGTTTTTAGCAAATACTGCTGCGTCAGGTGTGCAGGTTATTATTGAAACGCACAGCGATCATATTTTGAATGGTATTCGGCGAACTGTAAAGGATGGAATATTGTCTAGTGAAAGTGTCTCGTTACATTTTTTCCAGCCACGACGTACAGACGGTGCAGACGACGGACTACAAGTACAAAGTCCGCTTCTCGATGGAAATGGGAATGTCGATAGATGGCCGGACGGGTTTTTCGATCAATTTGATCGGGATATGAATTATTTCGCTGGCTGGAATTGACATGGAACTCTTAGCCAATGACCTTTCTGTTCACGAACAATTTCATGACACAGCAACTTTTCGAGATGCGCTTTCGCGGTTTGTTGCCATGCGGCAGACGGCTCAGCGTTACGGGAGAGAATTATACTGCCATAGAGCGATGCTAGTCACGAGCCCAATGCCGGGTGTTTCTATGCAGCAGGCAATAGCGAAACTTGCGGTTGAAAGTGAGCGTCGTTCGGTGATGGGATGGATGACGCGTTTAGGTCCGTTTTGGGATGATTTACGCAAACATGAAAGCGACGACTGGCTGGAGTGCGATGGCAAGATAGTTACAGATAGCGCAGTCGGAGAAGCGGCGTTCAGAGCGCTACATGGTATAACTTGTGGTTTGATTAGCGTAACGCCGTCGGACTGGGACTTTACACCCATCAAAGTGATAATGCGCCGTGAGGCCGAAGGGCAGGATGATCAAACCACAATCTTACAAAATTGGAGAGATGCTGGAGCGCTGGCTGATGAATTGCGGAATTGTGCTGCGCCGATTCGATCATGGAGTGATTTACGCGAAGTATCTGCGAGCCGATTCGATGGTTTGGTCTTCTCTGAAAACTGCTTTGAAGCGCTAGCAGGAGTCCCTTACGCTCAGAGCGGAGCCGAGAGATTTTTCGTATTGCTCGATATTCTAGATCGACTAGCACATGCTTTCGATGAAGGTGGTGCCCGCACGGCAGAGGGCCATAGCATTTATCAAGATCACTTTACGGGTGATAGGGCACTGTTTTCTGATTCGTCAGATTCGGAAAAACAACGATATCGCAATGAATTGACATTCGCCCACCCTGAGGACAATGAAAGTTCGCTGTTTTGTACATGGCACGGCAAGGTATCCCGTTTGAATCTTCGACTTCATTTTTCTTGGCCGATCGAAGCAGGTAGACCAGTTTATGTTGTATATGCTGGTCCAAAAATAACCAAACGGTGACGGAGCACGGCGCCATGATCCTGCCGAACCTGGAATATGCCGCATCGGAAATGTTCGTCGCCGTCGCGGCGATGGTCCTGCTGATGATCGGCGTGTTCCGGGGCGAAGGCTCGTTTCGGCTGGTCTCGGTGCTGTCGATCCTGGCGCTGGTCGCGGCTGCCGCCGTTATGGTCTGGATGTCGCCGGTCGAGAGCCGGTCGGCCTTTGCCGGCATGTTCGTGAGCAACGGCTACACGACCTTCGTGAAGGTCGGCATCCTGCTGGCGTCGGCAGTCGGCATCGTCCTGTCGATCGGCTACAACGCCCGCGAAGCGATCGAGCGCTTCGAATACCCGGTGCTGATCGTGCTGGCGGCGCTCGGCATGATGGTCATGGTTTCGGCCAGCGACCTGCTGTCCCTCTATATCGGGCTCGAACTGCAGAGCCTGTCGCTCTACGTCGTCGCCGCGATCCGGCGCGATTCGGTAAAATCGAGTGAGGCCGGCCTGAAATATTTCGTGCTCGGCGCGCTGGCCTCGGGAATGCTCCTGTTCGGCGCTTCGCTGGTCTACGGCTTCAGCGGCACCACGGCGTTCGCCGGCCTCGCCGCCCAGCTGACCGGCGCCTCCGCGCCCTCGGTCGGCCTGGTCGTCGGCCTGGTCTTCGTCATGGTCGGCCTGGCCTTCAAGGTTTCCGCCGTGCCGTTCCATATGTGGACCCCGGACGTCTACGAGGGCGCGCCGACTCCGGTGACGGCCTTCTTCGCGGCGGCGCCGAAGCTGGCAGCGATGGGCCTGCTCGTGAGCGTGCTCGCCGGTCCGTTCGGCGGCCTCGTGAAACAATGGAGCCAGATCGTCATCGTTCTGGCCATCGCCTCGATGGTGCTCGGCGCCTTCGCCGCGATCGCCCAGACCAACATCAAGCGGCTGATGGCCTACAGTTCGATCGGCCATATCGGCTATGCCCTGGTCGGCCTGGCGTCGGGCACCGGCGAGGGCTACAGCGCCGTGCTGGTCTACATGGCGATCTACATCGTGATGACGCTGGGCGCCTTCGCCGTGATCCTGGCCATGCAACGCAGCGGCCGGATGGTGGAGGAGATCGAAGACCTGACCGGCCTGTCGCGCACCAACCCGGTGATGGCGGCCATGATGCTGATCTTCATGTTCTCGATGGCCGGCATCCCGCCGCTCGCCGGCTTCTACGCCAAGCTCTACGTTTTCCTGGCGGCGGTCGAGGCCGGCCTGTATTTCCTCGCCGTGGTCGGGCTGGTGACCAGCGTGGTCGGCGCCTACTATTACATCCGCATCGTCAAGGTGATGTATTTCGACGAGCCGGAAGATGCGCTCGATTCCCGGCCGGGCCGCGACCTCGGCGCCATCCAGGTCGTTGCCGGAATGGCGACGCTGCTGTTTTTCCTCTTTCCCAGCCTCCTGGTCGGCGCGGCCGATACGGCCGTGTTCAGCCTGACCGGCGGCTAGGATCGTGGAACCGCTGTTGCCGGAAATCCGGGGCGCCGGAAGCGGTCTTCGCGAGGCCGCCGCTCTTCCCGCCGGGTTCCGCCTGCACCGCCTGGGCGCCGTCGCGAGCACGAACGACGAGGCCCGGCGCCTGGCGCAGCAGGACGCACCGGATCGGACGGTCGTACTCGCCGAGACTCAGACCGCCGGCCGCGGGCGGTACAGCCGGCAATGGGAATCGCCGCGCGGCAACCTGTACGCCTCCTTCGTCTTCCGGCCGGCCGTTGCGCCGCGGCACGCCGGGCAGATCAGCTATGTCGCCGCCCTGGCGGCCCACGATACGGTCGCGGCGTTGACCGGCCGGTCTTCGGCGGTCGCGTGCAAATGGCCGAACGACGTGCTGGCCGGCGGGGAAAAGATCGCCGGAATCCTCCCCGAATCCTCGATCGGGTCCAACGGCGCGCTGGAATGGATCGTCCTCGGCATCGGCATCAACGTCGTCAGCGCTCCGGCCGACGCGCTGCGGCCCGCGACCAGCCTGAACGCGCAGGGCGGCAGCCGGCTCGATGCCGAAACCGTGCTGGCCCGGCTCAGCCGGTCGCTCGACGGGTGGATGGTCCGGTGGACCGGCGACGGCTTCGACTGCATCCGCGGGGCGTGGCTCGACCGGGCCGGGCCGGTGGGCTCGGAAATTCGGGTCGTCCTGTCCGAACGCAGCGTCGCAGGCCGCTTCGGCGGCCTCGATCGCGACGGCGCCCTGATCCTCGAGACGGCGGCCGGGCGGGAGATCGTCCACAGCGGAGAGGTCTTCTCCGCCGGGGGGCGCTGATGCTGCTCGCGATCGATTCCGGCAATACGAACATCGTCTTCGGCGTGCACGACGGGGCCGGGTGGCGCGCCGTCTGGCGCAGCGCGGCCAGCGGCGACCGGACGGCGGACGAGTTGGCGGTCTGGATGATGCAACTCTTCGAGATGAAAGGGCTGGAACGCCGCGCCGTCGACGCCGCCATTATCGCCAATGTGGTGCCGAGCAACGATTTCAGCCTGCGTTCCCTGTGCCGGGACCATTTCGGCGTCGAACCGCTGGTCATCGGCGACGCCGGCGTCCGCCTCGGCATCGAACTGCTGACCGACGCGCCGGAAGAGGTCGGCGCCGACCGGATCGCAAACGCCGTCGGCGCCTTCTGCGAGCATGGCGGACCGCTGATCGTGATCGACTTCGGGACGGCGACGACCCTCGACGTGGTGGACGGGGAGGGCAACTACTGCGGCGGCGTCATCGCGCCCTCGGCCGCCCATTCGGTCGATGCGCTGCACCGGGCCGCGGCGCAACTGCCGCGCATCGACGTGCGCCGGCCGGCGAGCGTCGTCGGCACGGCGACGGTTCCGGCCATGCAGTCCGGGGTCTACTGGGGCTATGTCGGCCTGATCGAAGGGCTGGTCCGCCGGATCCGCGAAGAGCGCGGTACGCCGATGAAGGTGGTCGCCACCGGCGGTCTGGCCGAAATCTTCTGCGAAGCGACGGACGCCATCGATCTCCTGGACCCCGACGTCACCTTGCGGGGATTGCGCGAAATATTCGCCAGAAACCGCGCATGAGCGGCGACGCCCTCCATTTCCTGCCGCTCGGCGGCGCCGGCGAAATCGGTATGAACCTCAACCTGTTCGGCTATCGCGGCCGCTGGCTGATGGTCGATCTCGGCGTCACCTTCGGGGACCCGACAATCCCGGGGATCGAAGTGATTACGCCGGACCCGGAATTCATAGCCGAACGCCGGGACCGGCTGGCCGGGCTGGTTCTGACCCATGCCCATGAAGACCATATCGGCGCGGTGCCCCACCTCTGGCGCCGGCTGAAATGCCCGATCTATGCCACCGGCTTCACCGCCTCGGTGCTCAGGCGAAAGCTCGCCGAGGCCGACCTGGAGGACGAGGCCCGGATTACCCCGATCGAACCGGGCGCGCCGTTCGACGTCGGCCCCTTCAGCGTTGAGCTCATACGGCTGACCCATTCGATCCCCGAGCCGAACGCCCTGCTGATCCGCACGCCGCTGGGCGCCGTCTTCCACACCGGCGACTGGAAGCTCGATCCGGATCCCCTGATCGGCGCGCCGGTCGACGAAGCCGCCCTGCGGCGGATCGGCGATGCCGGCGTCCTGGCGCTGATCGGCGATTCGACCAACGTGTTCGAGGAAGGCCGGTCCGGCTCGGAGGCCGACGTCCGGCAGAGCCTGATCGAACTGGTCGGGAAGTACGACAGGCGGGTGGCGATCGCCGCGTTCGCCTCGAATGTCGCGCGGCTCGAAACCATTGCGGCGGTCGCAAAGGCGACCGGGCGGCACGCCGCCCTGTGCGGCCGGTCGCTGCGCCGGATGGACGAGGCCGCCCGCGAAAACGGCTATCTGCGGGACTGGCCGCGCTTTCTCGGCGAGGAGGATGCCGCGAAGCTGCCGCGCGAACGGGCGCTGATCGCCTGCACCGGCAGCCAGGGCGAGCCGCGCGCGGCGCTCGCCCGGATCGCTGCGGGCAGCCATCCCAAGATCGGCCTCGACGAAGGCGACGCCGTGATCTTCTCCTCGCGCAAGATCCCCGGCAACGAACGCGCCATCGCCCGGCTGCAGGACATGCTGGTGCACCGCGGCGTCGAGATCGTCACCGAATCCGAGCATTTCGTCCATGTCAGCGGCCACCCGGCGCGCGACGAGCTGGTCGACATGTATCAGTGGATCCGGCCGCAGATCGCGGTGCCGGTCCATGGCGAGCGCCGCCATCTGCACGAGCACCGGCGGCTCGCCCGGCGCTGCCAGACGCCCCAGGCCATCGTTGCGACGAACGGCGAGATGGTGCGGCTGGCGCCCGGACCGGCGGCCATCGTCGAGAAGGTCCACAGCGGCCGTCTCGCGGTCGAGGGCGAGAATCTGCTGCCGGTCGACGGCCCGGTCATCCGCGAACGCCGCCGCCTGATGGAAAACGGTGCGGCCGTGGCCACCGTGGTGGTCGACGCGAAGGGCGAGCTTCTGGAAGACGCCGTCGTCACGCTGGCCGGCCTTGGCGGCGAGGACGAGCGGCGGGACGACGCGCTCTACGACGCGCTGATCGACGCTGTGGACGAGGTGGTGGACGGCCTGTCGCCGGCCGGGCGGCGCGACGACGAAAAGCTTGAACAGGCGGTGCGCGCCGCGATACGCCGGGTGATCCGCAGCGAAACCGGCAAGCGCCCGTCGACCGACGTCCATGTCGTGCGCCTGACGCCGGCCCTGATCGACCGGGCACAGGAATAGGGGCAGAAGCATGATCGGCCGCCTCAACCATGTCGCCATCGTCGTTCCCGACCTGGCCGCCGCCTCGGCGACCTACCGGGATACGCTCGGCGCAACCGTATCGGAGCCGAAGGACCAGCCGGCCCACGGCGTCACGACCGTCTTCGTCGAGCTGGACAATACGAAGATCGAACTGCTGCACCCGCTGGGCGAGGGCTCGCCGGTGGCGAAATTCCTCGAGAAGAACCCGTCCGGCGGCATGCACCATGTCTGTTACGAGGTCGACGACATCCTGGCGGCCCGCGACCGGCTGGTGGCCGAAGGCGCCCGGGTGCTGGGCGACGGCGAGCCGCGCATCGGTGCCCACGACAAGCCGGTGCTGTTCCTGCATCCCAAGGATTTCTGCGGCACGCTGGTCGAGCTGGAACAGGTCTGACACCGCCGCTTCCGGCCCCGGCCCCCGACGATTTCCCATGAGCATCGTCGAAGCCATCGTCGTGTTCGCCATCGTCTGGTGGCTGTTCTTCTTCATGCTGCTGCCGTGGGGCGTCGAACGGAACCGTGCGCCCGAGCCGGGCCACGACGCCGGCGCCCCGGTCCGGCCCAAGCTGGTGCGCAAGGCGCTGGCCGCGACCGTGCTGGCGGCGGTGGCGACGGTGGCGATCCGCTGGGCCGTCCAGAGCTATTTCGCGGATTTCTGAGGCGCGCGCGCCGTTGCCTTGCCCGGCCCGAAACCCTACAGTCCGGACGCTTCCGCCGGGCCCGGAGGCTCTCGAATAGTCATGTCCGACAACGCCTCCCCAGCCAGCCGAGACCGAACCGCCATGCGCCTCACCCGCTTTTTCCTGCCGACGCTGAAGGAAACGCCCGCCGAGGCGCAGATCGTGTCGCACCGCTACATGCTGCGGGCCGGCATGGTGCGCCAGGCCAGCGCCGGCATCTATTCGTGGCTGCCGCTGGGCTACCGCGTGCTCAAGAAGATCGAGCAGATCGTGCGCGAGGAGCAGGACCGGGCCGGCGCGGTCGAGATGCTCATGCCGACCATCCAGTCGGCCGACCTGTGGCGCGTCTCCGGCCGCTACGACGATTACGGCAAGGAGATGCTGCGCATCGAGGACCGGCACGGGCGCGACATGCTCTACGGCCCGACGAACGAGGAACTGATCACCGAAATCTTCCGCACCTCGGTGCGCAGCTACCGCGACCTGCCGAAAAACCTCTACCACATCCAGTGGAAGTTCCGGGACGAGGTGCGACCGCGCTTCGGCGTCATGCGCGGCCGGGAATTCTTCATGAAGGACGCCTATTCCTTCGCGCTCGATTATCCCTCGGCGGTCCACGCCTACAACCAGATGTTCGTCTCCTACCTGCGCACCTTCGCCCGGATGGGCCTCCAGGCGATCCCGATGCAGGCCGAGACCGGGCCGATCGGCGGCGACCTGAGCCACGAGTTCATCATCCTCGCAGACACCGGAGAAAGCGCCGTCTACTGCCACAGGGACATGCTCGCCTTCGACATCTTCACCGAAGACGTCGACTATGACAGCGACCTGCAGCCGATCGTCGACCACTGGACCGGCCTCTACGCGGCGGCCGACGACAAGCACGATCCGGCAGCCTGCCCGGTGGCGCCGGAAGATCTGGTCGAGGCGCGGGGCATCGAGGTCGGCCATATCTTCTATTTCGGCGCCAAATATTCAAAACCCCTGGGCGCCGTCGTGACCGGGCCGGACGGCAGGGAGGTCCCGGTTGAGATGGGCTCCTACGGCATCGGCGTGTCGCGGCTGGCCGGCGCGATCATCGAGGCCAGCCACGACGATAACGGCATTGTCTGGCCGGAGGCGGTCGCGCCCTTCCGGGTCGGGCTGATCAACCTGCGCCCGTCGGACGAGGCCTGCGTCGCGGCGTGCGAGGCGCTCTACGGCCGGCTGAACGGGGCCGGCGTCGAATGCCTCTACGACGACAGCGAAGACAGCGCCGGCGCGAAATTCGCCCGGATGGACCTGATCGGCCTGCCCTGGCAGATCGTGATCGGGCCGCGCGGCGTGAAGGCCGGAACCGTGGAGCTGAAGAACCGCAAGACCGGCGCGCGCGAGGAACTCAGCGCCGAATCGGCGTTCGCGCGGCTCGCGGCCTGAGGCCGCGCGCATGGCGGCCGGGCAGCAGTTTTCGGTGTTTTCGCCGGCGGAACGCATGGTCGCCTTCCGCTATCTGCGGCCGCGCAGGAGCGAAGGCTTCATTTCCCTCATCGCCGCCTTCGCCTTCCTGGGCATCGTGATCGGGGTGGCGACGCTGATCGTCGTCATGTCGGTGATGAACGGCTTCCGCGCCGAACTGCTCTCGCGCGTGCTGGGCTTCAACAGCCACGTCGTCGTCTACGGCAGCGACCGGCCGATCCGCGGCCATGGCCGGCTGGTCGCCGAAATCCGCAGGATCGAGGGCGTCGTGACGGCGGCGGCGGTGGTCGACGGCCAGGTCATGGCCTCGGCCGGCAAGCGCAGCAGCGGCGCCTTTGTTCGCGGCATCGCGCCGGAGGATCTGAAACGCCACCGCCTGCTGAGCGGCAGCCTGAGCGAAGGCGCCTTCGCACGCTTTCGCGACGGGACGCTGATCCTGGGGCAGCGCATGGCCTCCTATCTGGGAGCCGGGACCGGGAGCCGCGTCCGCCTGCTGTCGCCGAAATGCGATCCGACGCCGGTCGGCTGCGTGCCGGGCATCGCCTCCTTCACCGTTGCCGGCCGGTTCGACGTCGGCATGTCGGAATACGACCGCGGCTACCTCTTCATGCCGCTGGAGACCGCGCAGGATTTCTTCAGCGTCGACGGCGGCGTCACCAATATCGAAATCGCGGTCGACGATCCGGACCGGGTCGACGCGGTGGCCGAGCGGGTGCGGGCGCTGGAGATACCGGGCGCCTTCGTGCGGACCTGGCAGGACATCCACGCGACCTTTTTCGGCGCGCTCAAGGTCGAGCGCAACGTCATGTTCCTGATCCTGACCCTGATCATCCTCGTCGCCGCGTTCAACATCGTCTCCAGCATGATCATGCTGGTGAAGCAGAAGGGCCAGGCCATCGCCATCCTGTGCACCATGGGCGCGACCCGCGGCAACATCCTGCGCCTGTTCTTCATGACCGGCGCGACCATCGGCGTGGCCGGCACCTTCTTCGGCGTGCTGCTCGGGCTCGGCGTCGCCTACAACATCGACCGGTTCAAGCGATGGCTCGAAGACCTGCTCGGCGCCGAGCTGTTTCCGGCGACGGTCTATTTCCTCTCCAGCCTGCCGTCGAAGGTCGAGCTTCCGGAGGTTGCGCAGATCGTGGCGATGGCGCTGGCGCTGACCTTCCTGGCGACGATCTATCCGGCCTGGCGGGCGTCGCGGCTCGACCCGGTGGAAGCCCTGCGCAATGAATGAACCCGCGCCCGCGCCCACGTCGATGTTGACCGAGCCGCTGCTGGCGCTCGAAGGCGTGCGCAAGGCCTTCCGGCAGGGCGGGCGGGATATCGAAGTGCTGGGCGGCGCCGACCTGGCGATCCGGCCGGGCGAGATGGTGGCGCTGGTCGGCCCGTCGGGCGCCGGCAAGTCGACCCTGCTGCATATCGCCGGCCTGCTTGAGCGGCCGGACGGCGGCCGGGTCGCTCTGTGCGGGGAGAATTGTGCCGGCCTGTCCGGCCAGCAGCGGGCGCTGCTGCGCCGCCGGCTGCTCGGCTTCGTCTACCAGTATCACCACCTGCTGCCGGAATTCAGCGCGCAGGAAAATGCGATGCTGCCGCAAATGCTGGCCGGCGCGGGAAAGGCCGCCGCGGCGGCGCGGGCGGCGGAGCTGCTGGAGGGACTCGGCCTGCACGACAGGATCAGGCACCGGCCGGCGCAGTTGAGCGGCGGCGAGCAGCAGCGGGTCGCGATCGCCCGGGCCGTCGCGAACCGGCCGCAGGTGCTGCTGGCCGACGAGCCGACCGGCAACCTGGACCAGGCGACGGCCGAGCGCGTGTTCGGGCAGTTCCTGAAACTCGTGAAGGAAAGCGGCATCGGCGCCCTGGTTGCAACGCACAACCCCGCGCTGGCCGGGCGCATGGACCGGGTCCTCGAAATCGCCGAAGGCCGGCTCCGGGAGCGGCCGGCCGGATAGCCCGGATTTCTCACAAGAAATCGGGGCGTCCAAGACTTGTGTGCAAGAAAATTGTTTCACGATAACGGGTTAGCATAAAGAACCATGTTACCCCGGCCCCCGATCCGGGGACCAGAGTCGCACGACGGGCGGTGCGCTCAGAGATGGGCGGCTGGGGTTTCGCAGCCCTGCAATCGAAGCCGCGCCGCGCCGCGGGTCTTTGCCGTCGCCCGGACCCGTATCCGTCGCTTTACCCTGTGGCTCTGGGCCCCGGCTCGGCGGCCGGGGCGACAAGTCTTGTGAGAAATCCGGCTTAACCCCGGCTTTTCCACCGAATAATCCCCCGGAATCTGCGCTGACGATGCGCGCGGGCGGCGCGCAGCGCGAGGAATGGGTGTAGGCTTGCGCCGCCACTCATCCGAATTCGTTGCGCCGCGCCGGACCACCCATGACCCACGCAGACTTCGTCCATCTCCGGGTTCATTCCGCCTATTCGCTGTCCGAAGGGGCGCTCAAGATCCCGGATATCGCGACGCTTTGCAAAGCGAACCGCATGCCGGCGGTGGCGATCACCGACACCAACAACCTGTTCGGCGCGCTCGAATTCTCCCAGACCTGCGCCAGGGCCGGCGTCCAGCCGATCGTCGGCTGCCAGCTCGCGGTCGCCTTCGAGGCGTCGAACCCGAACCGCGTCCAGCGGGACGCCTTCGACCGGCTCGTGCTGCTGGCGCAGAACGAGGCCGGCTACCGGAACCTGCTGTCCCTGACGTCCCGGGCCTTCCTGGCCGTAGAGGCCGGGGCGGCGCCCCATGTCCCCGGCGATGCAATTGAGGCCCATGCCGGCGGCCTGATCGCGCTCACCGGCGCGCACGGTCCGCTCGGCCGCGCTCTGGCGGCCGGGCAAGACGATGCGGCTGAAGCGGCCTGCGCCCGGCTCAAGGCGATCTTCGGCGACCGGCTCTATATCGAGATCGCCCGCCAGGGCGTGCGCGACGAATCGGCGATCGAGCCGAAGCTGCTGGCGCTCGCCGACGCCACGAACCTGCCGCTGGTCGCGACCAACGAGGCGTTTTTCGCCGAGGAAGGCATGTTCGCCGCCCACGATGCCCTGCTGTGCATCGCCGGCGGCAACTCGGTCAACGAGCCGGACCGGCGGCGGCTGACCCCGGAGTTCCGCTTCAAGACCGCCCAGGAGATGCGCGCCCAGTTCGCCGACCTGCCGGAGGCGCTGGACAATACGCTGGCGATCGCCGAACGCTGCGCCGTCATGGCGGAGACCAGGGCGCCGATCCTGCCCCATTTCGTTTCCGAGGCCGGCCGCACCGAAGCCGACGAACTGCGCCACCGGGCGACGAAAGGGCTGGAAGAGCGCCTGGCCGGGCATGTCGTCGACGCCGGCGCTTCGGAAGCGGAGCGCGAGGCCGCGGCCCGGCCCTATCGCGCGCGGCTCGAAACCGAACTCGGCATCATCGAGTCGATGGGCTACCCGGGCTATTTCCTGATCGTCGCCGACTTCATCCAGTGGGCCAAGGGAGAGGGCATCCCGGTCGGGCCCGGACGCGGCTCCGGCGCCGGCTCCGTCGTCGCCTGGGCCCTGACGATTACCGATCTCGACCCGCTGCGCTGGGGCCTGCTGTTCGAGCGCTTCCTCAACCCCGAGCGGGTCTCCATGCCGGATTTCGACATCGATTTCTGCCAGGAGCGGCGGGACGAGGTGATCCGCTACGTCCAGGGGAAATACGGCGCCGACCGGGTGGCGCAGATCATCACCTTCGGCAAATTGCAGGCCCGGGCGGTGCTGCGCGACGTCGGCCGCGTGCTCGAAATGCCCTACGGGCAGGTCGACCGGCTGTGCAAGCTGGTGCCGAACAACCCGGCCAACCCGGTGACGCTCCAGGAGGCGATCGAGATCGAGCCGCAGCTCCAGGAACAGCGGCGCCAGGACGAAAGCGTCGCCCGGCTGATCGATATCGCCCTGCAGCTCGAAGGCCTGTACCGCCATGCCTCGACCCACGCCGCGGGCGTCGTGATCGGCGACCGGCCGCTCGAAGAGCTGATCCCGCTCTACCGCGATCCGCGCTCCGACATGCCGGTGAGCCAGTTCAACATGAAGGATGTCGAGAAGGCCGGCCTGGTCAAATTCGACTTTCTCGGGCTCAAGACCCTGTCGGTCCTGCAAACCGCGGTCGACCTGCTCAGGGCCCGCGGGGTTGAGATCGACCTGGAGCGCCTGCCGCTCGACGACGCCGGGACCTACGAAATGATCTCGCGCGCCGACACGACGGGCGTGTTCCAGCTGGAAAGCAGCGGCATGCGCGACGTGCTGCGCCGCCTGAAACCGGACCGGTTCGAGGACATCATCGCCGTCGTCGCCCTCTACCGGCCCGGCCCGATGGAGAATATCCCGTCCTACATCAACCGGAAGCACGGCGTCGAAGCCGTGGCCTACGACCATCCGAAGCTGGAGCCGGTGCTGAAGGAAACCTTCGGCATCCCGATCTATCAGGAGCAGGTCCAGCAGATGGCCCGGGACCTCGCCGGCTACACGCTGGCCACCGCCGACCTGCTGCGCCGCGCCATGGGCAAGAAGATCAAGGCGGAGATGGACGCCCAGGGCGCGACATTCATCGCCGGCTGCGCCGAGCACAGCAGCATCGAGGAACGCCAGGCGCGGCAGATCTTCGATACCATGGCGGCCTTCGCCGGCTATGGCTTCAACAAGTCCCACGCCGCCGCCTATGCGCTGGTGGCCTACCAGACCGCCTGGTTCAAGGCCAACCATCCGGTCGAGTTCTACGCCGCCTCCATGTCGTTCGACATGGGCAACGCCGACCGGATCGCCAATTTCCGGCGCGAATTGCAGCATGAAGGCATCGACCTGCTGCCGCCGGACGTGAACCGCTCGGACGTCGCCTTCGCGGTCGAGGACGGCGCCGTGCGCTATGCCTTGGCGGCGCTCAAGAATGTCGGCGCGGCGGCGATGGAAAGCCTGGTGCGCGAGCGCGGGGCCGAGGGCCGGTTCCGGGATGTCGGCGATCTGGCAGACCGGCTCGGCACCGGCGTCGTCAACAAGCGGCAGATGGAACATCTGGTCAAGGCGGGGGCGCTGGATTCGCTGAACCCGAACCGCCGGCAGCTGTTCGAGGGCGTGGACGCCATCGTGCGGCTGGCCGCGGTCGCCGCCGACGACCGGTCGAGCAACCAGGTGAGCCTGTTCGGCGACGATCCGGCCGCCGCCGGCGCGGCCCTGCGCCTGCCCGACGTGCCGGACTGGCCGCTAACCGACCGGCTGCGCCACGAGTTCGAGGCAGTCGGCGTCTACCTGTCGGCCCATCCGCTGGACAGCTACGCCAGGAGCCTGGAGAAGATGGAGGTCGTCTCCTACGGCCGGCTGGTCGAGCAGGCCCAGGCCGGAGAGCCGCCGTCCGTGGCACGGCTGGCCGGCACGGTGATCGGCCGCAAGGAGCGGCGCAACGCCAAGGGCAACCGGTTCGCCTTCGTCCAGCTCAGCGATGCGAGCGGCATCTACGAGGTCACGGCGTTTTCCGAAGCCCTGGCGGACAGCCGCGACCTGCTGGACGATGCGGCGGAAACCAACGCGCCGGTGCTGGTCAACGCCGATGTCCGGATCGAGGACGGCGATTCGGTGCGCCTGCTGGTCCGCTCCTTCGCGACCCTGGATTCGGCGGCGGCGCACTCGACCCGCGGCTTCCGGATCTTCCTGGCCGGCGACGAGGCGGTCGGCCCGCTGCACGGCCTGCTCGCCCGCCAGCAGGGCGGCCACGGCACCGTCGACCTGGTGGTGCCGTGGGGCGAGCGCGAGGCCGAAATCCGCCTCGGCACGCCGATCCCGACCGCCCCGGCGGTCCACCAGGCGATCAAGTCGATCCCCGGCGTCGTGCATGTGGAGGAGGTGTGATGGGGGGCGGGCGCCGGTTGTCGCTTGAACGCCGGGCGGCCGGCGCACCGCGAAGCGGCGCAGGGTGGCGGTTATTCGGCCGCTTCGATCCGGCCTTCGATATGGGACTGCCGTTCGGCAAGGCGCAGCATTTCCTGCCGGAAGGCGTCCATGGAGGCCTGCCATTGCCGCCGGTCCGCTTCGGCAGCGGCCCTGTCTTCGCTGATCCGTTTGTCGAGGCGGCTTGCCATGTGCCAGCCCATGCCGGCCAGGGCGAAGCCCACGGCAAGGATCGTGCCGATAATCGCATAGGTGTCCGGGGCGAAGTTCATGCCGTGACGATAGCCCCCGCGGACCAGCGAGGTCAATCGGTGAAACTCCGGACCGGCGCACCGCCCGGAGGAGTCCCGAATTTTCTTTCGCGAGAGGCTTTCGGCGCCGCACCCTTTGACGGCGCCGCCGCCTGCCTCGCGCAAGGGCCGGGCGGGCCGGGCCGGAAAAACCGCTTGACAGGCCTGTATGGAACATTATATGAACAAATGTGCCTTTGGCCAGTGGGGCCGGAAGGGCGGGACCGGAAAGGCGGGGCCGGGGCGGACCATGACATTTCCTGACATCCGGCAGGGGCAACGGGCGGAACGGACGCCGGATCGGGGTGCATCGTGACGGACCATGACAATTCATGACGCCTGCCGGAAACCACCTCTCTGGCGCGGCAGCCCCGCCGCCGCAACTGCGCGGCCGTCCGAAGCGGACAAGCTGGGAAATTATACATAGTATGCTTTTTTTCCGCACAGCGGCCGGAACCAAAATGGCGGATTTCTGCGAATTCCGTGCCGGAAAAAAGCGGACCGGCGGCGAAAAAAACAGGAAAAATAGACCGGTCTGTCTCAGCCTTGAGGCCGGGCCGCTCATGCGCAACGGAGGAGGATACCGCCACGAATCATGACGAATCATGACATTTCATGACACATGCAGACGGCGGTCCCCCGGATATTCCCGGCCCTGCCGCGCCTTTGGCCTCGATCCCTCGCGCGCGCCGGCACGACGACGGCCGGGGGGCCGCCGGCCGGCTCACGGCGCCAGCGCTTTCGCGATCGTCTTCGCGTTGTGGCGCATCATGTCGAGATAGGTCGGCGCCGGACCGTCGGGGCCGGACAGGGCGCCGGGATAGAGCGTGCCGCCGATCCTGGCGCCCGTCTCCTCCGCGATGCGCGTCAGGAGCCGGGAATCGGTTATGTTCTCGACGAAGACGGCGCGAATGCCTTCTGCGCGGATCTGCCGGACCAGCCGGGCGACATCTTTTGCCGACGCCTCCGACTCGGTGCTGAGCCCCTGCGGCGCGATGAATGTCAGCCCGTATCGGCGGCCGAAATACTGGAACGCGTCGTGGGAGGTGACGACGGTCCGGCGCCCTGCGGGAAGCTTGGCGACGATCCTGTCGATCTCCGCGTCGAGGGCCTCAAGCCTGTCCAGATAGGCCGCGCGATTGCGGTCGAACGCGCCGGCCTTTGCCGGATCGGCCTTCGCCAGCGCCACGGCGATGTTGTGTGCATACACCGTCGCATTGCGGACGCTCTGCCACGCATGGGGGTCGAAGGCGCCGTGGTCGTGGCCATGGCCTTCGTGCCCGGCGTGCCCGGCGTGCCCGGCGTGCCCGGCGTGATCATCGTGGCCGCCCTCCTCGAAAGCGATCGGCTCGATTCCGTCGGTCGCCACCACCCGGACGCCGCGGAAGTCCGAAGCGTCGATCAGGCGGTCCAGCCAGCCTTCGAACTGCAGCCCGTTGACGACGAGGATCTTCGCTTCGCTGACCGCCCGCGCGTCGGCAGGGGTCGGCCGGTAGACATGGGTATCCCCGTCGGGGCCGACGAGCGTCGTGACGGCGACGTGCTCGCCGCCGATGCGCTTCACCATGTCGCCGAGGATCGAGAAGGTGGCGACAACCGGGATCGGTCTGCCGGTCTGTGCGGCGGCCGGACCGGCGGGCGCCAGGGCGAATGACAGGGCGTATGACAGGGCCAGGGCGGCGGTGGCGGAAATCAGAAACGCTCTGCGCGCGGGCATCGGAACTCCTTTCAGGCTTCGAGATAGCGGCGCGGGAAGGCCCGCCCGGCGAGACCGCCCACCGGTCCGAAGATCAGCGACAGCGCGTAGGCGAGACCCGCGACGAGAATGATCGCCGGCCCGGAAGGCAGGCTGAAATGGTAGGAGAGGAGAAGGCCGCTCAGGCTCGAGAACATCGCAACCGAGGTGGCGACGGCGATCAGCGCGCCGATGCCGACCGCCCAGAACCGCGCGGCGGCGGCG
>WTGH01000002.1 GCA_011523655.1 Rhodospirillaceae bacterium | reverse complement strand
TCAAGCGCCGCCGGTCCCGCGCAAGGGCCATCTTGAAGCTCTATCGGGACATGGCGACGAAGGGTTCATAGTGCACCTCTTTGTCAAGCGCTTGAAAACATTGACATCTGATTCCGGCATACAGCGCGACACGGGCCATTTTGTCGGGCCAGGGCATTGGCAACCCTCTCAGAATGCAGATCGACGACCTTGATCTGGTACGGTGCACGAGGAACGAGTTGCTCGGCTGGTAACTCCCCGTCCTTGATGAGACGTCGGACGACATGATTGGTTACCCCGAGCTCCTTCGCGGCCTCGGTCATGGTGCACCAATCGCTGTCGTTGTCAGCCGAGAGGTAGCCTGCGATCTCCCGCAATTTGCGAGCGGAGCGGACCCGCTTGGCGGTCCACGTGTTGCCCCGCCCGGTGCGTATGCCCATCCGGTTGAGCGTAGCGGCGATGTGGTCGTTGGCCCAGCGGCCCGCCATGCTCCGTATGACGGCCACGGCCTCATCGGGATGCCGGCCATGGTCGCCGTTCTTCGGCTTGCGGACCCGCAGTTGCGAATGCTGCCCGCCTCGCCAATGGATTGTCAGGATGATGTTATGCCCCTCGTCGTCGACATCGGCGATGATATCGGCGATCAGGGTGCGCACGATGCGCTGGCGGGAACGCATGGTCACGCCGGGTGCATTCCAGGCGGTCTTCAGGTCCGTGGCAAGGCCGGTCAGATCGGGGATTTCTGCTTGAGGGTCGGGAGACTGCATCGCAGCAAGCCGCGCTTTGTGCGCCTGGACACGCTGGAGCGTCGCCTCCCAGCTCTTCTCGAGTTGGGCGGCGATCAGACGATTATCCGGGTCGCAGGCGGCGTAGCGCCGCTCGGCCAGAGAGGCCTCGTAGCGGGCTTGCTCAAGATCCAGTTCGACCAGACGCTGGCGTTCGCGCAACTGCTCCGCGCATGTACGCTCTGCCTCCAGCGAAGCTTCGATTGCCATGGGCTCGACGACACGGATTATCTCGTCGGCAATTGCGGCATCTGCACGAACGCCGCCGAATGCCTGGCAGCGTTCGAGCCCGTGCTTGATGTGTTGACGATCGCAACGATAGACCGGAAGGGGCCGGCGACCTCGGTAGGCAACCGTCATCTTGGCGCCGCAGCGCGCGCAAGTTAGAAGGCCGCCGAGCAATGCTCGTCCGCCGCGCCCCGACTTCATGCCGCCCGCCTTTCGGAAGGTATTGGTGGCAATCTGGCGCTGATTACGCTCGAACTCCGCCCAGTCGATGTAGCCCTCGTGGTGATCCTTCAGCAGAACCTCCCACTCCTCCATCGGCCTGTGGCGGCCATAGCGCTTTCGCACATGCCCGTCCACGATCTCCGTCTGCACCTGGCTCTTGCCGTAGCAGTAGGCGCCTGCATAGAACGGATTCTTGAGAAGCGCGAGCACGCTGCCATAGCGAATCGATGTCCAATCGAACGAGGTCATCGACCTGCCGTCCGACGGACGTGGGAAGTACACTTCCTCCTCCGTCAGCGCCAGATGAACCTGCCGTGCGCTACCGAGTTCTCGAAACCGCGCGAAGATGTGCCGGACAACTTCCTGAACGCGCAGGTCGGGGTCGAGGCCGAGGCCGATCTGTTGATCCCACACGTAACCGATCGGGACGGAAATCCGCAACTCGCCGCGCGCCGCCTTCGCGCGGACGGCGTCGTACATCCGGGCGCGCAACACACCGAGTTCGAACTCGCTGATCGTTCCCTTCATGCCGAGCAGGAGCCGATCGTTGGGGTGGCGGGGATCATAGATGCCATCGTGATCGATGACCCGCGCTTCAACGAGCCCGCACAGCTCCAGGAGGTGATGCCAGTCCCGGCCGTTGCGTGCAACGCGAGACGCCTCGAAACAGAGCACCGCACCGACCTCACCGGCGCACAGCGAGGCGACGAGGCGCTCGAATCCTGGCCGTGCGACCATGCCGGCGGCCGACAGGCCGAGGTCGTCATCGATGACGTCAACCTGGGCGAATCCATGCTGTCGAGCGACATCCACAAGATGGTATTGGCGGCGCTGGCTCTCCAGATTGTCCCTCACCTGCGCGGGAGTGGACTGGCGAACATACACCACGGCCTTGCGCGTCAGCACCGACCGCGGCAGGGGATCAGATGCACGCATCGTCATTCTCCCCCTCCGCGGGATCCGCGGTAGCTTCCAGAAGCAATCCGGCCAGCGCTCCGACGACCGCTTCTCGTTCCGCCCGGCTCAGACCCCGGAGCTTCGGCGTATCGAGCGGCATGCTCAGTTGGTGGGGCTCGCCCGTCGGCCCCGGCATTATCGGCAACAGCTTCATCGTGCTTCTCCTCGGTGACGGTCCCGTCACCAGAGGAGGGTCGCCTGAAGCCTTGTGCAACCAGAAGGTCGTGCAGGTTGGCGAGAGCGGCCAGAGACACCCAAGGGGAGCCTATACTCATGCTGGCGCAGACCGACGAATCGAGCATCCAGGCAGGGACCTTTATGACCTGGCCCGGCCCCACCTCGACAGAAGCGACAGGTTCGGCGGCGCTTTGTTCGACGCCTTCAACACGTACTCGGCGCCCGAAGTGGGGGTGCCAGCGATAGTGGATGACGCAGTTCGGCCCGACATGGGCAGAATTAATACTAAATCGCCACCGGGATTTGATCCGCTGTCCGCGCATCGAGGCATGGCGGAATGGACGGCCCGGAAGTCGAGCACCGCCGCAAACCGCCGGAAATGCGCTACAACATCCCCCGCTGCGCAAAGGCTCAGATATCGACCACAAGCGCGTGTCGGTCTCGGCTGTAACAAGTCCCGGCCGTCTTGAATGAACGGGTGCGCATGCTATTGATCGGCGCCACAATTGTGAAGCCTGCCCATCGTGCCGACCGTTCAATCCTGCGCCCTCCTGCAAGCCGATCCGAAATTATCGGCCGGTCCCGCCCACCCGGACACCGGCGGCGTCCTCCATCGGCAGGATGACCGAGGCGATGTCGTCGCCGGCGTGGCCGCGGGCCGCGGCGTCGGCGAAGAGCGTCATGGCGGTTTCTCCGAGCGCCAGCCGGATGCCTTCGGCCGCCGCCAGGTCGAGCGCGCCCTGGAGGTCTTTCCTGATGGTGTCGATCGAAGCCGCCGCCCTGAAATCGCGCGGCAGGAAATGGCCGGGAACGACGCGCTCGAGCGTCCGGCTGTAGGCGGAGCTCTGCGACAGGACTTCGTAGAGCGCATCGGCGTCGATCCCGGCTTTCGCGCCGAGCACCATGGCCTCGGCGATCAGGGCATGGCTGGTTATCGTGATCAGGTTGTTGCACAGCTTTGCCGTCACGCCGGCGCCGGTTCCGCCGACATGGAACGTCCGCCTGGCGAGACTGTCGAACAGCGGCCCGGCGGCCGCGACCGCCGCCTCTTCCCCGCCGGCGATGATGGTGAGCGCGCCCGATGCGGCGGCATGGGGCCCGCCGCTGACCGGCGCGTCGATATAGCTTGCGCCGGCGGCTTCGACCGCCCGGCCGATCTCGCGCGACGCCATCGGGTCGATGGTTGCGAAGTCGATGCACAGCGGCGGCACGGGGCCGGCGGCGAGCACGCCGTCCGGGCCGGTGAAGACGGCGCGCGACTGGTCGGGCGTCACCCGGCAGGCGCAGAACGCCTCGACGCGGCCGGCCACGCCGGCGACCGATTTTCCGGCCACGGCCCCTTGCGCAACCAGGGAGTCGACAGCTTCGGCGCTGGCACTGAAGACATGAACCTCGTGGCCCGCCTCGACCAGGCGGCGTGCCATGGGGCGGCCCATCAGGCCGAGCCCGACAAATCCGATTTTCATGGGCTCCTTCCGTCAAAGCGTTCCGTTACGCCGGACCGGGCATTGTGAGCGCGTCCGCCGACATTCTGTTCAAACCGCAGCCGTTCGGCCCGGCGACGCTGCGCAACCGGATCGTCATGGCGCCGATGACGCGCAAACGCTCTCCGGGCGGCGTGCCGGGCAAAGAGGTCGCCGCCTACTACAGGCGGCGCAGCGAGGGCGGCGCCGGCCTGATCTTCAGCGAGGGCGCCTTCATCGACCATCCGTCCGCGCAGGCCCACGAGGGCAACGCCTACGACAACATCCCGCATTTCTTCGGGCGCGACGCGCTGCACGGGTGGGAGCGCGTCCTGGCGGAAGTCCACGGCGCCGGCGCGCTCTTCGTCCCGCAGTTGTGGCATGTCGGCGAGGTCCGACGCCTCGGCATGGCGGACGATCCGGCCGTGCCGGGTTACGGGCCGCGCGAGATCGTCGAGGACGGCGAGGCCGTCGTGAAGGCAATGTCGGAGCGGGATTGCGAAGAAATCGCGGACTCCTACGCCCGGTGCGCCCGCACGGCGCGCGAGATGGGCTGCGGCGGCGTCGCGTTGCACGGCGCCCACGGCTACCTCATGGACCAGTTCTTCTGGCCCGAATCCAACCGCCGGAGCGACCGCTACGGCGGCGGGATGGAGAATCGCAGCCGGCTCGCCTGCCTCGTCGTTGCGCGGATTCGCGACGCCGTCGGCTCCGGTTTCCCCATCGTCTTTCGTTTCTCGCAATGGAAGATGACCGACTACGACGCCCGCATCGCCGCATCGCCGGCAGAACTCGGGGTGCTGCTGGACCGGCTGGTCGCCGCCGGCGTCGACTGGTTCGACGTCAGCACCCGGCGTTTCTGGGAACCGGCGTTCGAGGGCGATCCGCGCAGCCTCGCAGCGTGGACCCGGCATTTGTCGGGCAAGCCGGCGATTGCCGTCGGCAGCATCGGCCTCGACCGGCCCCACCAGTCCAAGGTCTTCCGGGACAAGGTGGATATTGCCGCGAAATACGCCGACGTCGAGCCGGTCGTCGAGGCGCTGGCCCGGCGCGATTTCGATCTTGCCGCCGTCGGCCGGGCTATTCTGGCCGATCCGGAATGGCCCGAGAAAGTCCGGACCGGCCGGACCGCGGAAATCCGCCCCTTCGAGCGCGCGGACCTGGCGGCTTATTGGTGATCGCCGGATCACGGTGCCGGGTGGAGGACCGTTTCCTCCGTCCAGACGCCCTCCAGACCGCGGACATGTTCCGGGAAATCCGGAGTTTCCCGAAGCGGGCCCGCGAGGAGCGCGTCGACACGCATGGCTTCCGCTGACGCAATCTCGTCGACGCAATCGCAGAGCGGTTCCGGTGCATCATCGTCCGTTCGGCGCGCATGGTTCTGCGCATAGCCCTGGCCCGCGCCCGCTTCCGACAGCAGTCTTGCGAACGCCGTCCCGAACGTCTCGCGCCACCATTCGCGGAATTCGCCGGGGCCGACCTGCGGGTTGCGCCGGACCTTCAGAAACAGTTTCCGCGGTTCCCCGCCGAACGGGACGAGCAGATGTTCTTCCGTGAGGACGGCGAAGGCGCGGACCGGCCGGGCGAAGGTTTCCAGTTCGTCGCGCTTGAGGATCGGCCCGGCGCTGCGGTCGGCGATGTGTTTGAGACGGTGCGCCTCGTCCCTGTACCAGACCGCCGCCACGCCGTCGCACGGGATCGTCGGCATGCGCAAGCCCGGCAGCGCGACGGCGTCGCACTGCACATAGCGGTGGATGTTGCGCCAGCGCGGCATGGACATGCCGAGCCGGGCGTGTTCGCGCCAGCGTGCCCGGAACGCCTCGCGGTCCATCTCCGGCCGCCGCTCGGCGAAATAGATCAGTTTGGGCCGGCCGTTCACCGTGGCGGAAGCGATGCCGCGGCCTTGCCGTCGGCGATCATCGCCGGTGCAGGCGATTGTCGAGGACCAGCAGGAAACCGTTGATCGAGACGGCGAAGACGCCGATCAGCGCGGTGATCGCGATCATCATCGATACGTCGTTGACCTCGATCCCGCCCATGATCAGATGGCCGAGGCCGCGTACCGAGGCGAACATCTCGCCGATCATGACGCCGAGGAACGTGATCGAGAAGCTGAGCCGCGTCGCGGTCACGAGTTCCGGGATCGTGGCGGGAACGTAGATCAGCGGGAAGGTCTGCAGCGGGCCCATCCGCATGCTCTTCGCCGTCCGGAGCAGCGCCGGATTGATTGAGCGCACGGCGTTGTAGGTGATCAGCGTCATCGGAATGATGCCGTGGATCGCGCCGAACGCGACCTTGGCGGCGAAGCCGAGGCCGAAGAACAGCAGCATGACCGGATAGAGCGTCACCTTGGGCGTCGCTTGGAGCGCGACGAACATGGGCGCGAAAATTTCGCCGGCACGCCGGTTGAGGCCGAGGATCATGCCGATCAGCGCGCCGCCGACGATGGCGATGACGAGCGCGACGCCGAGCGCCCGCAGCGTCTCCTCGGCGTGGCCCCAGAAGCGGGCGGTCGCAAACATGATCTCCGCCCGCGCCAAGGTTTCGCGCGGCGAGGTCAGCGCCTCGCTGCCGACCAGATAGTGGAGGAATTGCCAGATCGCGAGCAGGGCGACGAGCACGATGCAGGCGTCGAACGTCTTGCTCAATGCCCCGCCTTCGATCGTGATTTTTTTCGCGGTCGAAACCGTCCACGCCGATCCGGCGGTAAATTGCGAACGGCGCTCGAAGATATGAACGCCGGTCAGCAGGATGGTGACGAGGAGAATGACGAAGAGCAGAAGCCCGTACATCTTCTCGCTTTCGAAGCCGTCATAAGCGAAGGCAATGGAGAAACCGAGGCCGGAATTGGACAGGATGAACTCCGACCCGATCACCCCGGCCATCCCATAGCCGAGAACCAGCTTGATGCCGGTGAAAATATAGGGCGCTGCTGCCGGCAGCTGGATCTTCACCGCCGTCTCCAGCCGGCCCATCCGGAAGCTCCGGCCCGTCTTGGCCAGCACCGGCGGGATCCGGTCCAGCCCGCTCAGCGTGTTGGTGATCATGGCGACCAGCGCATAGGCGAAGCCCATCAGGATGATCGAGAAATCGTTCATCCCGACGACCACGATGGCCAGCGGGTAGAGCACGAAGAAGGGGAGCGCGTAGTAGCTGGCGATGACCGGCTCCATCGCCCGGCGCAGGCGCGGCAGCCGGTAGAGGAGAAGCCCGATCAGGAAGCCCAGGACCGTCGCCAGGATGATCGCGATGAAGATGTTGCGGATAGTCTTGGTGGTCTGCTGCCAGAACCCGGCTTCGCCCATCAGGCCAGCCAGGGTCGTCGCCATGCGCGAGGGCGCGGTGAGCTGCAACGGGCTGATCGCGCCGGCCTGGCACAGGATCTCCAGCAGAAGGACCGCCGAGACGAGCAGCCCGATCCGGATGTTGGTCGAACTCCGCCTCACGGGCCGTCGTCTCCCATCGCCTTCATGGATTCGCCGCGCAGTAGCTCCCAGAGATGGGTGGTGACCTGGCCGAATTCGTCCTTGGAGGCCATGCGGCTGTCGCGGTCTACCGGCCAGCCGGTCTCCACGACCTCGATAAAGACGCCGGGCCGGGCCGACATGACGCCGATGCGGTCCGACAGCAGCGCCGCCTCGTCCAGCGAATGGGTGATCAACAGCACCGTGGCGCCGGTCTCGCGCCACAGGCGCAGCAGTTCGTCGCCCATCAGGATGCGGGTCTGCTGGTCGAGCGAGCCGAAAGGCTCGTCGAGCAGGATCAGCCGCGGCTCCATGACGAAGGTGCGGGCGATGCAGACACGCTGGCGCATGCCGCCGGACAGTTCCGACGGCCGCGCCTTCGCGAAACCCTGGAGCCCCATGAAGTCGATGGCGAAATCGACCCGGTCGCGGACCTCGGCCCCGGCCATGCCCAGGCGGCGCAGGCCGAAGGCGATATTGTCGAACACGGTGAGCCAGGGAAAGGAGGCATCGTCCTGGAAGACGATGCCGACGCCTTCCGGCACCGAACCGCGGACCGGCCTGCCCTCGAAAACGACTTCGCCGCCGGTCGGTTCGGTCAGGCCGGCGACGATATCCATCATGGTGGTCTTGCCGCAGCCCGACGGGCCGATGGTGGCGAAGAATTCGCCCTGGCGCAGCGCCAGGTCGATCGGGCCGAGCGCATGCACGGTACCGCCATAGACATGCTCCACGGCGTCGAGCGTGACGGCTGCCCCGGCTGCTGCTGCGGGCCCCTCGGAATTCGTTTCGGCGCGCGATTCGGGTGACATGGATAGCCGATACGTCAAAAGGCGGCGCCGGGGATGCGGCGCCGCCTTTCTCTATCCGGTTTCGAAAGCCGGGTTACATGCCTTTCTGGTCTTCCGGCAGGAACGAATCATCCAGAATGTCCTTCCAGTTGATCGGACCCTTCCAGGCGCCCTGATCGCGCAATCCGTCAAGCATGGCATTGAGCGCCGGGAGATCGAACTTCCCGCGGCCCCAATAGTTGATCTTGACCATATTCTTGACCGCGCTGATCGCGACCTCTTCCGAGACCTTCTTGCCATAGGCCTTGGCGACCAGCTTCGCCGCCTTGACCGGCTCGCTGTAGAGATAGTCCACAGCCGCCCGCCGCGCCGCAATGATGTTGCGCAGTTTTTCCGGCTGTTTCTTGGCGAATTCGGCGGTCGTCACGCCGACGGTCTGGGTCATGCGCGGCAGGTTGCTCAGATCGAAGGCGATCTGATATTTGCCTTTCCGGCCGCTCCAGATCGGCTCCAGGATGAGGGCGGCCTGAACATCGCCGCGCTCCAGCGCGGCCAGCCCGGCGCCGACCTTGCCCAGCGACACCAGCTCGATCTCGTTCGGCTTGATGCCCGCTGCCGCGACCGCCATCTTGGCGAGCGTCTCGCTGGTCGAGCGCGGCCTTGTGTAGGAGACTTTCTTGCCCTTGAGATCGTGGATCGACTTGATGCCGCTGCCCGGCATGGAGACCCAGAACAGGTCCGCCAGGGTCATGACGTTGGCGCTGACGATCTTGACGTCGTGGCCTTCGCGGAATGCGGCGAGCACGGCCGCCGTCCCGACAACGCCGTAGCCGGAGCCAGAGGCGATCTGGTTGCGCATCGTGGTGCCGCCGCCGGACGACGAGATCACCTGGGTGATGTCGATGCCGCGCTTCTTGAACTCGCCCCGTTCGATCGCGACTGCGATCGGCGCGGTATTGAACAGGAAGCCGTAATGCGACGCGACTATTGTCTCGGCCTGGGCCGGGACGGACGCTGCGGCAAAAACGAATGCGATCGCGCCTATGCGTGTATTGCGCCAAAACTTGGACATGGCCGTCTCCTCTTGATGCCCCGCGTTTCAAACGGCGGGTATTTCCACTCGGGATGGTGTCGGATCGTTGTGCAGAAGGGGTCGGACTGCCGTCTGATCGTCTTTATTGCGCTACCCTTCCCCCGATCCGCTCCTGTTCGGCGGCGCAGCCGCAGACCGCACCGGCACAGTTGCCCGTCGTCCTGTCGACGACATTAGCGAAAGTCGGTTTTGCACTCCAAACCCGCGGGCAGTATATGAAGCGCCCTCATGCTGTCAACGGAACGGCGGCGGCAGCCGACACCGGCGGAACCTGCCAGGTGTTCCGGAATTCGACGGAATTCCGCCAATTCTGTCGGTGCGGTTGTACTGAGGCGGTATGCTACGCGTGCATGGCAACCAATCGGGATGATCGAAGGATGTTCGAGAGGCTTGGCGCTCCTTTCGGCGCGGAAACCCGGTCGGTCGATCTTGCCCGGCCGCTCGACCCGGCTACGGCGACAGCGATCCGTTCGGCGTTCCTGGAACACGGCGCGCTGGTCTTTCGCGGTCAGAGGCTCGAGGACGACCATCTCGCCGCGCTGGGCGAACTGTTCGGTCCGCTGGAGCGGCATCTGATCGAGAACAATGACGGCCGGATCATGAGCGCCGTCCACTGCATCACGAACTTCGATGCCGAAGGCCGGCCGTCCAGTCGGCCCTACATCAATACCAACTACTTCTGGCACACCGACAAGTCGTATCTCGCCGTTCCGTCGCTGGCGACGATGCTGCATCCGGTCGAGTTGCCGCCGGCCGGCGGCGATACCCAGCTTGCTCATATGGGCCTGGCCTACGCGGCGCTGCCGGACGTGACCAAACAAAAAATCGCCGGTTGCCGGGCGGTTCACAGCCTGGAATTCATGCGCGAGAGCCTCGACAACCCGCCGCCGACCGAGGCGCAGAAGCGCAACGCGCCGCCGGTCAGCCACCCGATCGTCCGGCCGCATCCCGAGACCGGCCAGCCCTGCCTCTATATCGGCATGTACGCCTCCCATGTCGAAGGCCGCCCGGTCGCCGAGGGCCGCACGATCCTCGCCCGCCTCCAGGAACAGTCGACCCAGCCGCCCTTCGTCTATTCCCATCGCTGGCAGCCCGGCGACGTGATGATCTGGGACAACCGCTGCCTGATGCACCGGGGCGTCGCCAATTACCAGATGGAGCGCGAACGCCGGGTCATGAAGCGGGTCTGCGTGCAGGATCCGGCCGGGCCCGCTTCAGACGCGGTCCAGTAACCGGCGCGTTGCCGCAACGGCGCGGGAAACGCGCCCGGCCGCATCCATACGCGTCGCCAGCGCCGTCTGCGGAATTTCCAGCGCCAGCGGAATGTTGCCGGGCAGGGCGCGCAGGATGCCGGCAAGGTCGATATCGCCTGCGCCGGGCAGGAGCCGTTCTTTCGTCGCTTCGTGGATGAGCCGGTCTCGCGATGGCGGTGTTCCGTTCGCCGGGGCGTCGCAGATCTGGGCGTAGCGGAACCAACGCCGCGGCAGGAGGGCCAGCGCTTCGATGGAACTGTCCGAGCGATGGAAGTGGAGGGTATCGACCGCAATGCCGAGAACGTCGCGGTTGCAGGTCCCGACCATGTCCGCTGCCGCGGCAAGACCGTTGAGCGCCATCCAGGGCACGAATTCCAGATCGACCGTCAGGCCGCGCTCGGCCGCGAGATCGCAGAGACCCGTAACATTGTCGAGCGACCGGTTCCTGTCGGCGTCGTCGACGGAAGCCATGACATGCCGGGCGCCGAGCCGCGCGGCGGTATCGAGGAAGGGAACATAGTCCACCACCCGCGTTTCAGGAACGATGCGCGCCGTGTTGGCGTCCAGCGCAGTGATGCCCGTATCCGCCATCGCTTCCAGCAAATCCGCCTGAAGCGCAGGGTCGAGCAGCAAGGGCATTTCCCCGCCGCCGGGCTGGCCGCCGAGCAGGCGCAAGCCGACATGGCTGCATCCGGCCTGCGCCGCGACTGCGACCGTCTCAAGCGGCGACAATTCGGGCACCGTGTAATAGGAGAGGGAAAGCGGGCGGGCCATTTTGACGGGAACCGGCGGCGATACGGACAGAAGGTGCCGGCACCTAGCATCCGCCTTGCGGCCCGGCAACGCTGCGAATCCCGCCACGAATTCCGTCGGGGAAGGACGAAGCGAGCGATGAAGGCGGCGAAATCCGATGAGCGATGAGCAGGGCCGGCCGGTCGCGGCCGTCATCGGCGGCGGCAACGGCATCGGCGAGGCGGTCTGCCGCCTGATGCACGCGCGCGGCTGGCGCGCCGCCGTTGCCGACATCGACGGTGCGGCCGCCCGGCGGGTGGCCGGCGACACCGGCGGCCTTGCTCTGGAACTGGACATCGCCGACGAGGCGGCGGTCGAACGGGCCGCCGGCCGCATCGAGCGCGAGGCCGGACCCGTCGTCGCGCTGGTCGTGGCGGCCGCGGCTTTTCAGGACATTGTGCCCGCCGAGGAATTGCCGAT
Source organism: Rhodospirillaceae bacterium (assembly GCA_011523655.1). Taxonomy (GTDB): domain Bacteria; phylum Pseudomonadota; class Alphaproteobacteria; order Bin65; family Bin65; genus Bin65. The sequence continues at coordinate 5,382 of WTGH01000002.1, read as the reverse complement.
CGAAGAGTGGGAGCGCATCCTGCGGATCAACCTGACCGGTACGTTGATCGCGAACAAGGCGTTCGGCCGGCATATGGTCCGGCACGGCCGGGGCAGCATCGTCAACATCGCGTCAATCGCCGCATTCAGCTCGATGCCCGCGGAGGCCTACGGCGCGAGCAAGGCCGGAGTCGTCCACCTGACACGGAGCCTGGCCGGCGAATGGGGCCGCGCGGGCGTCAGGGTGAATGCCGTTTCGCCGGGCTCGACGCTGGTTCCGCGGGTCGAGGAACGGCTGGATTCCGGGCGCTACGCCGCGCATCCCGGCGAATTCACCGCGCTCGGACGGATGGTCGAGCCGAACGAGGTCGCCGAGGCCGTGGAGTTCCTGGCCTCCGACCGCTCGTCGGCGATTACCGGGCAGAATATCGTCGTCGACGCCGGCTGGGAGGTGGCCTCGACCTGGGCCCAGTTCGGCGGCGTGCGCGAGTTCTGAGGCTGTCTCCCGGTCCGCCCTAGCCCTGCCGCAGCAGCAGCCGCGCGTTGTCGGCCCAGGCCGGGTCGATCTCGCCGTGTGCGCCATCCTCCGGCTGGTCCCAGCCGGCGAAATTGGTGCCGTAGACGATGCGGTCGTTGCCCACCCACTGCCGGAGCAGGCCGAGGGCCGACGGGTCGGTAACGTGGGCGTCGTACCACAGCCGGGTCACGGCTTCCTCGAACGCGCCGTCCTTGCGGATTCCCTCGCCGGCCCAGGGCCGTTTGCGCGCCGCCTGGGCGAGCCGCCCGGCCAGCATCGGCAGGCCGCCGCCGCCGTGGCTGATCCAGATGTCGAGCTCGGGATGGCGGTCGAGGACGCCGCCGAAGATCAGCGTGGCCACGGCGATCGATTCCTGCGCCGCGAAGCCGATGACGACGTCGAGGTCGAAGCGTTTCAGGTTCGGGTCGCCGGGCGGCCCGTCGATGCCCGAGGGCGCCGGGTGGAAGAACAGCGGCACGTCCAGCGTGACGAAGGCCTCGTAGAGCGGGTCGAGCGCCGGGCTGTGCAGCGGTTCGTTGAACTCGGTGCCCGTCGCTGCGCCCCACAGGCCCAGCTCGCCGACGGCCCGGTGCAACTCCTCCACGGCGGCGCCGGCATCCTGCATCGGCAGCGAGGCGAGCCCGCCGAGGCGGTCGGGATAGCGGCGCACCAGCTCGGCGCAGGCATCGTTATGCTTGCGGCAGAAGGCGACCGCTTCGGCGGTTTCGATATGGTGGAAGTAGGTCAGCGGGCTGGGCGACAGGACCTGGAAATCCGTCCCGTCCCGGTCCATCCGCTGCAGCCGCAGGTCCGGATCGGTGAACGGACTCGCCTTGTGCCGCACGCCGACCAGCTTGTAGTTGCCGACCCGGTACCAGGGCGTGCCGTCCGCATCCTCGCCGAATTCCGGGCCGTGGCGTCCCGCCGCGCCGGTCGTCGAATTGAGCCGGACATGGGCATGCACGTCGATGACCGAAGCTGTTCCGATTCCCGTCATCGCGCGCTCTGTTCTCAATCGTCCGAAAGGTGCCGCGCATTATGGACGCCGCCGCCGACGGGTCAAATCCTGCGAGGCGTAACCGGACATTCGGAAATTTGCGCCCTAAAACCAACTGTGCCAGCATCGCGGCCGACTGTTCATCCCACGGGAAATCCCGATGCCCGCAGGCCTGCCAACGCAGATGACGGTGAGGGAATGCGCCGAAGCGGTGATCGCCGCGCAACGCTGCCACGGAGCCGAGCCGGCAGCCTTCCTTGCCGCTATCGAAGAGCCGATCGCCGCCCTGCTCGAACGGAACGATCTGCGCGGCGTGGGCATTCCGCGGCAGGGCAACAATGTCGACTGGTCGCAGTATCTTTATTTCGACGGCGACCTCTCCTTCCTGCTGTTCGAGGTGCCCGAGGGCGGCCGGGTCCAGCCCCACGATCACGGGGTCTGGGAGCTGTTCGCCGTCTATCGCGGGCGCATGCGGCACACCGTGTACCGCCGTACGGACGACGGCTCGGTTGCAGGATACGCGAAGCTGGCGGCGACCGACGACAGGGTGATGCGCGCCGGCGAGGCGGCCATCGTCGCGCCGCCGGCGGACATTCACGGATTTTGCGCGCTCGACGGCGGCGCGATGGGGCTCACGGTCGTTTCCGGCCAATACAAGCCGGACCGTCATTACTACGATCCCGAAGCGAACAGCTATGTCGTCAAACGCGCGGCCAACCTGCGCTAGCGCGGCCGGCGGGGTAACGGCGTGAGCGGAAACGGCGGCAGATCGGCACTGGTGACCGGCGCGGCCGGCGGGCTCGGCCTGGCCATCGCCCGGCGCCTGGCGGCCGACGGTTGCCGCGTTGGGCTGGCCGATATCGACGGCGAAGGCGCGGTCCGCGCCGCGGCGGAGCTGGAGGGAGCCGCCGGCTTCCCCTGCGACGTGACTTCGGAGGATTCGGTCATCGAAACGCTCGGCCGGTTTGAGGCGACGTTCGGCGGGCCGCCGGACATTCTGGTCAACAATGCCGGGATTGTGCGCTTCGGCAACCTGCTGGAACATCCGGTCGAGGACTTCCGGAGAGTTGTCGAGGTCAATCTTGTCGGCGTGTTCCTGATGTCCCGCGAGGCCGGCGTGCGCATGGCGGCCCGCGGCAGCGGCGCCATCGTCAACATCACGTCGCTCAACGCCGTGCAGACCAGCCCGGACGCCGGCGCCTATCCCGCGACCAAGGCTGCGGTCGCGAAGCTGACCGAACAGTTCGCGCTGGTACTCGGCCCCAGGGGCGTGCAGGTCAATGCCGTCGGCCCCGGTTTCATCGACGCCGGCATGTCGGCGCCGATCTACCGCGATCCGGAGGTTCGCGCCGAGCGCGGCCGCGCCGTGCCGGCCGGGCGCATAGGAACGGCCGAAGACGTTGCTGCCGCCGTCGCCTTCCTGGCGTCCGACGAGGCCGGTTTCATCCACGGCCAGCATCTGATGGTCGACGGCGGGGTTTCCTTCAGCCTGAAGAACCAGTTGTCCCGCAAGGCGCCGAAGGAAGCCGAGAAGTAGCGACGTGCGGAATCTGATCCTCTCCGGCGGAATCCGGCACGACTTCGCGGACAACGCCGCGGCGCTGGCCGGGCAGCTGGCCATCGAGGGATTCGAGTCGGATATCGAAACCGATATCGAAGCCGGGCTCGCGCGTCTCGAACGCGGCGGCTATGCCCTGCTCACCGTCATGGCGCTGCGCTGGCGCATGGACAACGACCCGAAATATGCACCGGACCGGGCCGAATGGGCGTTCAGCCTGTCGCGGGATGGGCGCGCCCGGCTCGGCGGCTTCGTCCGCAGCGGCGGCGGCCTGTTCGGATTTCACACCGCCTGCCTCTGTTTCGACGATTGGGACGAATGGCGGGACATCCTGGGCGGCGCCTGGGTCTGGGGCCGGTCCTGGCATCCGCCGCTCGGGCCGGCCGCGGTTGCGAAAACATCTGAAAATCATCCGCTCACCACCGGCCTCGGCGGGTTTGAGATCGTCGACGAGGTCTACAGCGGCCTCAGCCTCGCGCCCGGCGTCCGCCCGTTGCTCGAAGCCAGGACCGGAACGCTGGAGCGGGCCGAACCCGTCCTCTGGGCGCGGCGCTGCGGCAAGGGCCGGGTCGTCTTCGACGCGCTCGGCCATAACCGGTCGTCGATCGAACAGCCGACCCATGCGCAGATCGTCCGGCGCGCCGCCCGGTGGGCAGCAGGCGATGCAAGCGTCACACCGGATATGTCGGCCTGACAGGCAGGCAACGGTCCGAGGCGGGAGATCGAAGCCGCCAAGTATTTGCGTTTGCAATCGTTTTGGGGTAATCGCCCGCGGCGATCTCGGCTTCTCGGTCCCTCCCGGCGTTGTGCGGCCCCTTGAATTACCCCTAGGGTAGAAGCAAATTAAGGGTTTCTACCCTAAAGGATCGGACGTGGGCCTCAACATCAAGAATGAAGAAACCTGCGCGCTTGCCCGCGAGCTGGCTGACCTGACCGGCGAGACCATGACCGGCGCGATTACCGTTGCCCTGAGTGAGCGTCTTGAGCGGGAAAAGCGGGAGCGGGACAAAGAAGCGCTGCTTCGGGATGTCCGCGCCATAGCAGAGCGCTGCGCGGCGCTTATGGGACCGGGGCCGTCTTCCACCGAGATCGGAGACCTGCTCTACGACGAACGCGGACTGCCGAAGTGACTGGGACAGCACGCGGCAACTGGTGCGCAGGCATTGCGCGACTTCTTGAAGTCCCTTAGGGTAGAATTTGACTTCGGGTTTCTACCCTCAAGGATCGAACATGGGCCTGAACATCAAGAACGAGGAAACCTGCGCGCTTGCCCGCGAGCTGGCCGACCTGACCGGCGAGACCATGACCGGAGCGATTACCGTCGCTCTGAGCGAACGTCTTGAGCGCCAAAAGCGAGCGCGGGATGCCGAGGCGGAGATTGCGGAAATGCTCGCTTTCGGCGAACGCTGCGCCAGGCGCCTGGGTCCGGGGCCGTCCGCTGTCGAGCACGGTGACTTCCTGTACGACGAGCACGGTTTGCCCAAGTGATTGTCGATACTTCGGCAATCCTGGCGGTCCTGTTCGGCGAACCGGATCGGAAGCGCTATGCCGCCGCCCTCCAGGCAGCGCCGCGTCGCCGAATGTCGGTCGCTAACGCGCTCGAAGCGACAATCGTTGCCGAACGTCGTGGCGGTGCGCCGGCCGGGGTCGATCTTGAACGATTTTTCGAAAGATTCGGTATCGAACCGGAGCCCGTCACGACCGAACAGCTGGAGGCCGCCCGGCGGGCGTGGCGGCGCTTCGGCAAGGGCAACCATCCGGCCGGGCTGAATTTCGGCGACTGCTTCGCCTACGCCCTCGCCGAGGCGACCGGCGAACCCCTGCTGTTCAAGGGCGCCGACTTCGCCCTGACCGACGTGGCCCCGGCGCTAGCGGAAGACGGGGCCGGAGGCCCATGAGCATCGGCAGGCCCTTTCCGGGCGGTCTCTTCTCCGACGATCATCCCGGCGAGGCGGTTGCCGAAACAGACGATTGGCACGCGGTCGACAATGCGGCACCGGATGGGCTGGAAGCATGGCGGTCCGGCCGCGCAGCGCGGCGTTTGCGGGGATGCTCCAGGCGATGGGGTAGACCGCCGCAATCCGGGCTACGCGGCCTCGTCGAGGGTTTTGTGAAGCAGGGTTCGCGCAGGTGCCGGTGCGCGGTGTCTGCGGCGGCAAGGCCCAGCCTCCGGTGGTCGCACCGTGCCATCAATTCATCGACCTTCGCGACCATGCAGCGCTCTTCGGCAATGGGAGGTGGGCCAACGCCAATTTCGGCAGATTCGACTGGCCCTACGGGTAACGTCAAGAGTTGTGTGTCAGGGAGAAGAGGGTAGGGACTCCCTGGTTT
>WTGH01000003.1 GCA_011523655.1 Rhodospirillaceae bacterium | reverse complement strand
ATGCGCTTCACCATGTCGCCGAGGATCGAGAAGGTGGCGACCACCGGCATCGGTCCGTCGGATCGTGCGACCGACGGCGCGGCGAGCGACAGGGCGAGGACGGCGGCGGCGGCGGATGTCAGAAGCGCTCTGCGGGCGGGCATCGGAAACTCCCTTCAGGCTTCGAGATGGCGGCGCGGGAAGGCGCGTGCGGCGAGGCCGCCCACCGGCCCGAAGACCAGCGACAGCGCGTAGGCGAGACCCGCGACGAGGATGATCGCCGGCCCGGAGGGCAGGCTGAAGTGGTAGGAGAGAAGAAGGCCGCTCAGGCTCGAGAGCATCGCGACCGAGACGGCGACGGCGATCAGCGCGCCGATGCCGACCGCCCAGAACCGCGCGGCGGCGGCGGGAAGGATCATGATGCCGACGGCCATCAGCGTGCCGAGCGCGTGAAAGCCGCCCACGAGGTTCAGCACCACAAGGGCGAGAAACGTGAAATGCGTCACGGCGCTGAGCCCGCTCACCGAGCGCAGGAACTGCGGGTCCGCGCATTCGAGGACGAGCGGCCGGAACAGGACGGCCAGCGTCAGGACCGAGAGGCTCGCGATCGAACACAGAAGGACCAGCGCGTCGTCGTCGAGCGCCAGCACCGTTCCGAAGAGCACATGCATCAGGTCGACATTGCTGCCCCGGGTGGACACGATCAGCACGCCCACCGCCAGCGAGATCAGGTAGAAGGCCGCCAGGCTCGCGTCCTCGCGCAGCGCCGTGACGCGGGTCACGAAGCCCGCGAGCAGCGCCACGGCCATGCCTGCGATCAGCCCGCCGATCGTCATCGCCCCGAGCGAGAGGCCCGCGACGAGATAGCCGACGGCCGCACCCGGCAGGATCGCACAGGCCATCGCGTCGCCCGTCAGGCTCATGCGGCGCAGCATCAGGAACACCCCGACCGGCGTCGCGCCGACCGAGACCGCGATGCAGCCCAGCAGCGCCCGCCGCATGAAGCCGAAATCGGCGAAGGGCTGGACCAGGATCTCCCACATCATGCAGCGTCTCGCCCGCATATATGCGGAGGGCCGGCGCAGGCCTCGCACATCTGGCGCGCGCGGAACTGGTTTTCCGCCGTCAGCACCTGCGCCGTGGGTCCGTGGGCAACGAGTTCGCGCGCCAGCATCAGCGTGCGGGGGAAGTGGGCCCGCACCGTGTCGACGTCGTGCAGGACGGCGAGCACCGTGCGGCCTTCGCCGTGCCAGCGCCGCACCACGCCGATCAGGTCCGCCACCGTTTTCGCATCGACCGCGGTGAACGGCTCGTCGAGCAGGACGAGCCGCGCGTCCTGCAGCAGCAGGCGGGCAAAGAGCGCACGCTGTACCTGCCCGCCCGACAGCGACCCGATCGGCCGCGTCTCGAACCCTTCGAGGCCGACCGCGGAAATCGCATCGGCGACCCGGGCGCGATGACCGGCCCGCAAGCCCCCAAAGCCGCCGATCTCCCGCCAGAGGCCCATCGCCACAAGGTCGGCGACCGCGATCGGGAACGACCGGTCGACGTCCGATTGCTGCGGCAGGTAGGCGATCTCGCTCCGCGCGATCCCGCCGAAGGCGATCCGGCCTTCGAGCGGCCGGAGCGAGCCGGTCACCCCCTTCAGCATCGTGGATTTGCCGGCCCCGTTCGGTCCGACGATGGCCGTCAGACTGCCCGCGGCGATCTCGCCGTCGAGCCGGTACACGGCCGGATGCCGGTCGTAGCCGAGGGTCAGGTTCTGGAACGCAAGGGCGTGGTTCATGATCCGCCCCATGACCCGCCGGGCGTGGACGTTGCCCAGAAAAAGCCGGCCCAGAGAACGGCCGCCGTGAGCGCCGCTCCGGCCAGCCGCAGGCCGACGCCTACGACAAGGAGGCGAAAGCGGGGCACGAGCCGCGCCGTCATAGCCGTTCCCCGGCGGGCATCGGTGCGCTGTGGCCGCGCAAAACAGCAGGCGCCATGGCCTGCATTCGTTGTCCGCGCCTATGCATGAGACATTCTCTGCCGAAAGATCGTCAATTTGTTATATTATAACATTTGGAAAATCAACGCCCGACCGGTCGGCCGACATGACGCGGCGACCGCCCGGCCGCGCCGGTTTTCCGCCGCCGTACCCTTTGACGCCGCCGCCTCCCTCCCCACATGACCGGGGATGAGCGAACCGGATGCACCGCACCCACAGGCCGCGCCCGGCACGGAAATTGCGTTGCCGCCGCTGGACCGGCAGGCCGTCGCCGGCATTTTCGACGATGCCGTGCGCCGCTACGTTGCCGGCCGGCGTGAACGGATACCGGCCTTCGTCGACCGGAATTTCGCGCTGCGCGGCACGCTCGAACTGCACCGCCACGCCTTCGGCCTCGACCTCGTGCGCGCGCCGTACAACGTCATGGCCGGCGTCGCGACCGCGGCGCGCGCCGCCGGCGCCGCCGGATTGCGCGCTGCCGGCGCGCGCGGTGCGGCGGCCCGGCTGACCGGCCGCACCCTGTTCTGGAAGACGCGGGTCGCCCGCGAGCTGGAATGGCGCCTGCACGCGGACTTGCTGGAACTGCCGCTGGACCAGACGTCCGACGGGGGCGACCGCCGCACCGACCGCGACCGGCTGGTCGAGGAGGCGCTATCCGACCCGCGGCTCGCCGCGCATTTCGACCGCCTGCTGAAGATCGTCGGCGGCCGGGCCGAAGACCGAGCCTTTCGCGACCGGGTCCACGCTGCGATGCAGGACTATCTCGGCAGCCGCGCCGCGGCGGTGGATATCACCGCCTCGCTGTTCGCCGCCGGCGCCGGCTATATCGCGGCCCAGAAATTCACGCCGGGGGCGGCGGCGCTCTCCGGCGTCGTCGCCGGTTCGATCGCCCATTCCGCTGCGGTCGGGAGCTTCTTTGCCGGGCCCTGGCTGGGCGGGCTGTATTACAGCCTGGTCTCGGTCAAGGTCTCGCCGCTGCTCTACGCCGGCGTCTTCGCCGGGATGCTCGTGCCGCTCGCCATGCTGACGGCCTTTGCCGGGGTGGTCGCCGATCCGGTGCAGCGGACGCTCGGCCTGCACGAACGGCGGCTGAATCGGCTGCTGGACGTGTTCGAGGCCAACCTGACCGGCGAGTCCGACGCCGGGTTCGGCGCCCGCGACCATTATGTGGCCCGGCTCATGGACCTGCTCGACTGGTCCGCCTCGATCGTGCGGCTGGCTGCCGCGCGATAGGCCGGGCCGGTCAGTCTGAGATATCGAGACGACGCTCGATCCGGTCGAGCCGGGCGTGTATCGCTGCGATCGCGCCGTCCTGCGCCACTTCGGCTTGCAGGAAGCTGGCCATATGGCCTTTCACGCTACGCGTGTCGGTTTCGAGGTTTTGCATGCGGCCGTCCATCGTCGAGAGCTTGGACTGGATGGCCTTCAGGTGCTCCAGGATCAACTCGTTCGTAACATTCTCGGCCATCGTCTTTCCCGTCCCCGCCGCTGCACCCACGACGCCGCAGTCCTCTCCGGGGCCGCCCCAGACCACAAAGGCCGAGCCTGCGCGATAGCCGCCAGCGAGTCAACGCGTCCGCCGGCGTAGGGCCGGATGCACGCGACCATTATGTGGCCCGGCTCATTGACCTGCTCGACTGGTCCGCCTCGATCGTGCGGCTGGCCGCCGCGCGGTAGGCCGGGCGTGCCGCCGGGTCGTACCCCTAGTCCTTCGGCGGATCGAAGCTGATCATCCAGGCGATGCCGAAACGGTCGGTCCAATTGCCGAAATAAGAGCCCCAGAAGGTCTCCTGCATCGGCATTCTGACCGCGCCGCCCGCCGACAGCGCGGCGAAAATCCGGTCGCAGTGTTCGCGGCTCTCCCCGGTCAGGGAGATGGCGAAATTGTCGCCGGCCGCGGGCGGCGGTCCGAAGGCCGAACAGCTGTCGCTTCCCATCAGGACGGCCGAACCGATCGGCAGGGAGACGTGCATGACCCGGTCCTTCTCCGCCTCCGGCACGCCCATATCGGGCGGACCGTCCCCGAACGTCTGGAGCACCGAGAACTCTCCGCCGAAGACCGAGCGGTAGAAGTCGAAGACCTCGCGGCAGTTGCCGTCGAAGAAGAGATAGGGGTTGAGCGACATTCGTTTCTTTCCCGGAAGCGGATGGCCGAAGCGGCGGATGCGGTTCCGGCGGTATACGGTTCACCGAACGGAGGGTGCAACGGTTAACGTGCGGACACGCCGGCCGGACGCAGCCTTTTTCGTCAGGAGTCGCGTCCCCCGCGCCGCGAACGGTCGCGTTCGCGGTCCCGCCGGCGCGGCGGTTCGCCGTTGTCACGGCGCGGCGGCCGGTCTGCGACGCGCTTCGGTGGCCGGACCCGGGGGTCGCGCAGGCTGAGCCGCGCGTGGACCTTGTCGATCCGGCGGGCGATCCGCGCCACTTCGGGACTGCGGCAGCGCAGGCGCCCCTCGTCGCGCCGCCAGGCTGCGGCGTCGGCGCTGCGCCGGAGCGCCTTGCGGAGGCGGCGCCCGGACCAGCGGCCGGGCCGCCTCGGCGACTTGTTGGCGGCCCTCGCGTTCCATGCGGCGCGGCGGGCATCTTTCCGCCGGCTGCAGGCGGCCATGACACCGGCGGCAAACACCATGCGGTGACGCAAGCGGTCGTGCTTGTGCGCGATATGGTGCGGCGCCTTCGGCGGGCCGGTGCGATGGTGCCCGCGGTCCTTGCCGCCGCCGGTCGCGGTACACCCGCCGGCCAGCAGCAGGATGGCCAGGCAGAGGATCGGCGTTCGTATCATGTCGGGGGCGCCTCCGTTTCCCGTGATACGGCGCCGCCCGGACTTTCCGTCGTAAAGGCGCGGCTTTCTGAGACACCTGCGCCGCTGACTTGCCGGTCGCCGCGCCTTACATTCGCGCCAGTCCACAGCGGGAACCCGCCATGCCCGAAGGCGCCGCCGCCCTGCACAACCGTTCCGTCCGCGTCCGCGACGTCGAGCTCGGCAACGACCGGCCGTTCGTGCTGATCGCCGGGCCGTGCGCGCTCGAATCCCGCGATCATGCGCTGGAGATGGCAGCGGCGGTGAAGGAGGCCGCCGGGAGCGCCGGCGTGCGCGCGATCTACAAGACCAGCTTCGACAAGGCGAACCGGACCAGCGTGGACAGCCCGCGCGGCATCGGCCTGGACAAGGCGCTTTCGATCTTCGGGGACATCCGTGCAACGACCGGCCTGCCGGTTCTGACCGACGTCCATACCGAGGAACAGTGTGCGGTCGCCGCCGAAGCGGTCGACGTGCTCCAGATCCCGGCCTTCCTGTGCCGCCAGACCGACCTGCTGCTCGCCGCCGGGCGGACCGGGAAGGCAGTCAACGTCAAGAAGGGCCAGTTCCTCGCGCCCTGGGACATGCAGAACGTGCTCGCCAAGGTCGCCAGCACGGGGAACGGGAACATCCTCCAGACCGAGCGCGGCGTGAGCTTCGGTTACAACACGCTGGTCTCGGATATGCGCGCGCTGCCGATCCTGGCGCAGAACGGCTGGCCGGTGGTGTTCGACGCGACCCATTCGGTGCAGCAGCCGGGCGGGCAGGGCGCGTCGTCCGGCGGCCAGCGCGAATTCGTGCCGGTGCTGGCCCGGGCCGCCGCCGCCATCGGCGTCGCCGCGATTTTCATGGAAACCCACCAGGACCCTGACAGCGCGCCCAGCGACGGCCCCAACATGGTATCGGTGCGCGACCTGCCCGCGCTGTTGCAGACCCTTGCGCAGGTCGACCGGCTGGCGAAAGAGAACCCGGTCCGCCTCACCTGAGCGCCGCCACGCCGACCCTCCCCGATACATTCACGATCCGAGCCGCCATGACCGACATCGTCGACATCGTCGCCCGCGAAATCCTCGATTCCCGAGGCAACCCGACCGTTGAGGTCGACGTTCATCTGGACAGCGGCGGCTTCGGGCGCGCGGCGGTGCCGTCCGGTGCCTCGACCGGCGCGCACGAGGCCGTCGAGAAGCGCGACGGCGACAGCGGCCGCTATGGCGGCAAGGGCGTGCTGGCGGCGGTCGACGCGGTGAACGGAGAAATCTTCGACACGCTCTCCGGCTTCGACGCGCTGGAGCAGGTCCATATCGATACGGTGCTGCGCGAACTGGACGGCACGGAAAACAAGGGCCGCCTTGGAGCCAACGCGATCCTGGGCGTCAGCCTCGCCGTCGCGCGGGCTGCGGCGGACGGGATCGGCATGCCGCTCTACCGCTACCTGGGCGGGCCGGGCGCGCGGGTCCTGCCGACTCCGATGATGAATATCGTCAACGGCGGCGCCCATGCCGACAACCCGGTCGACATCCAGGAATTCATGGTCATGCCGGTCGGCGCGGAGACCTTCGCCGAGGGGCTGCGCATGGGCACCGAGGTCTTCCACGCCCTGCGGGCCGGCCTCAGAAAGGCCGGGCACAACACCAATGTCGGCGACGAGGGCGGCTTCGCGCCGGCGCTGCGCAGCGCCGAAGAGGCGCTCGACTTCGTTGCCGAAGCGGTCGCCGCCGCCGACTATACGCTCGGCGACGACTTCGTCCTGGCGCTCGATGCCGCCTCGACCGAATTCTACCGCGACGGTGCCTACCATCTGGAGGGCGAGGGCAAGCGCCTGTCGCCGGACGGGATGGCCGCATACTGGCAGGACCTCGCCGGCCGCTACCCGATCGTGTCGATCGAGGACGGCATGGCCGAAGACGACTGGGGCGGCTGGGCGGCATTGACCGATGCGCTCGGCGACCGTGTCCAGCTGGTCGGCGACGATTTGTTCGTCACCAATCCGGCGCGCCTTGCCGAAGGCATAGAGCAGGGCGTGGCCAACGCCATCCTGGTCAAGGTCAACCAGATCGGCACACTCACCGAAACGCTGGAGGCCGTCGAGATGGCGCACCGCGCGGGCTACGCCGCCGTCATGTCGCACAGGTCCGGCGAAACCGGCGATTCGACCATCGCCGACCTCGCCGTCGCCACGAACTGCGGCCAGATCAAGACCGGGTCGCTTTCGCGTTCCGACCGCACAGCGAAATACAACCGGCTCCTGCGCATCGAGGAACGGCTCGGCCCGGCGGCGACCTACGCCGGCCGCGCGGCGCTCCGCGGCAATTCTTGAGTCGTTTCAAAGGATTCGCTCTCATGTATTATCGAAAAGACTGTAAGTAACTTCCCGATAGTCAACGAATATTTCTGTTGACTTGCGCTTCGCTAAGTGATTCCGTCGCGCCATGTACCTCATACGCATCTTGCTGAACAAGCTGCGGGCGCTCGTTCTGCCGTTCATCGCGCTGCTGTGCCTGGGCTATCTCGGCTACCACACGGTCCACGGCGACCGCGGCCTGCAGGCCTGGATCGGCCTGTCGGACCGGCTCGATGCGCTGAAGCGCGAAAGGGCGGCTCTCCAGGCGCAGCACAGCTGGCTGCGGCACAAGGCAAGCCTGCTGCAGCAGGACAGGCCCGACGCTGACATGCTGGACGAGGCGCTGCGCCGCAGCCTCTATCTCGGCCGCAGGGACGAGATCGTCATCCGTTACCGCGAGCCGCTGCCGTCCGACTGATTTGATTCCGGTCAATGCAGCGGCCGGCCGGACCATCGCATATCTTCCGCACCCGCCATCCCCGCCCGGGAACCGGCGCGCGGAATTTTTTGCCTTGTGGCGCGGCGGCGTTCGCTCCATCTAATGGGGCCCGGCCCGCTTTCGGGCGACTCGCACAACCAGTCCGTAGAGGTAGACCGTGCCCAACGACGCCACCGCGGATACCGGGTCCGCAACCCGCGACGAGTTGCTTTCCTGGTATCGCGACATGCTGCTGATCCGGCGCTTCGAGGAGAAGGCCGGCCAGCTTTATGGCATGGGCCTGATCGGCGGCTTCTGCCATCTCTATATCGGCCAGGAAGCGGTCGTGACCGGGATGCAGGCGGCGATCCGGGACGGCGATTCGGTGATTACCGCCTATCGCGACCACGGCCACATGCTGGCCTGCGGCATGGACCCGAAAGGGGTGATGGCCGAGCTGACCGGCCGCATCGGCGGCTATTCCAAGGGCAAGGGCGGCTCCATGCACATGTTCAGCCTGGAAGAGCGCTTCTACGGCGGCCACGGCATCGTCGGCGCCCAGGTGCCGCTCGGCACCGGCGTCGCCTTCGCCCACAAATATTCCGGCGACGGCGGCGTCTGCCTGACCTATTTCGGCGACGGCGCGACCAATCAGGGCCAGGTCTACGAGAGCTTCAACATGGCCGAACTCTGGAGCCTGCCGGTCGTCTACGTCATCGAAAACAACAAGTACGGCATGGGCACCTCGGTCGAGCGGGCATCGTCGACCATCGACCTGCATCAGCGCGGCGCGGCCCACGGCATTCCGGGCGAAGCGGTCGACGGCATGGACGTGCTGGCGGTCAGGGCCGCCGGGGAAAAGGCGGTCGCCCACGCCCGCAAGGGCAACGGCCCCGTCATCCTGGAGATGGTGACCTATCGCTATCGCGGCCACTCCATGTCCGACCCGGCGAAATACCGTTCGCGCGAGGAAGTCCAGAAAATGCGCGAGGAGCGCGACCCGATCGAGCGGGTCAAGGCGATGCTGTCGGCCGACGGCGCCGCGGAGGACGATCTGAAGGCGATCGACCGGGACATCCGCGCCATCGTCAACAATGCGGCGGAGTTCGCCCAGAACAGCCCGGAGCCCGACCCCGCCGAACTCTATACCGACGTGCTGGCGGCCTGATGCGTTGCCGCCCGCACGATAGCGCCGTTCCGGGGAGTTTCCATGCCGATTGAAGTGCTGATGCCGGCCCTGTCGCCGACCATGGAGGAGGGCACGCTGGCGCGCTGGCTGGTCGCGGAAGGCGACCGCGTTGCGCCCGGCGACGTCATCGCCGAGATCGAGACCGACAAGGCGACGATGGAGGTCGAGGCGGTCGAGGAAGGGACCGTCGGCCGGATCGAGGTCGCGGAAGGCGCCGAAGGGGTCAAGGTGAACACGGTCATCGCCTGGCTGCTGGAAGACGGCGAGGAGGCATCGGCCATCGGCGCCGCCGGGGCGGCGGAACCGGCACCCGCCGCGGCCGAACCTGCCGCGACGCCGGAACCCGCCGCCGACCCGGCGCCGCCTGCGCCTGCGCCCGCCGCATCTCCGCCGCCGACTCCGGAAATCGCCGAGGCAGACTATGCGGGCGAGACGAAGGAGGTCACCGTCCGCGAGGCGCTGCGCGACGCCATGGCCGAGGAAATGCGCCGCGACGGGCAGGTTTTCCTGATGGGCGAAGAGGTCGCCGAATACCAGGGCGCCTACAAGGTGAGCCAGGGCCTGCTCGACGAATTCGGCGCCGGGCGGGTGATCGACACGCCGATCACCGAGCACGGCTTCACCGGCCTTGGCACCGGCGCGGCCTTTGCCGGGCTGCGCCCGATTGTCGAGTTCATGACCTTCAACTTCGCCATGCAGGCCGTCGACCACATCATCAATTCGGCGGCCAAGACGCGCTACATGTCGGGCGGGCAGGTCTCGGCGCCCATCGTGTTCCGCGGCCCCAACGGCGCGGCCGCCCGGGTCGCCGCCCAGCACAGCCAGGAGTTTTCCAGCTGGTACGCCCATTGCCCGGGCCTCAAGGTCGTCGCGCCCTGGTCGGCGGCGGACGCCAAGGGCCTGCTCAAGGCGGCGATCCGCGACGACGATCCGGTCGTCTTCCTGGAGAACGAGATCCTCTACGGCCGCAGCGGCGAAGCGCCGACCGATCCTGAGCGCATCGTCCCCATCGGCAAGGCGAACGTGGTCCGCGAGGGAACGGACGTTACGATTGTCAGCTTCTCGCTGATGATGGAGACGGCGCTTGGGGCGGCGGAGATGCTGGACAATGACGGGATCGCCGCCGAAGTGATCGACCTGCGCACGATCCGGCCGCTCGATACCGCGACAATCGTTGCGTCGGTGAAAAAGACCAACCGGCTGGTCTCGGTCGAGGAGGGCTGGCCCTTCGCCGGGATCGGGGCTGAGTTGTGCGCGGTGGCGATGGAGCAGGCGTTCGACGATCTGGATGCGCCGGTGGCGCGGGTGTGCGGCGCCGATGTGCCGATGCCCTATGCCGCCAATCTCGAGAAACTGGCGTTGCCGGATGCCGAACGGGTCGCGCAGGCGGCCCGCGCGGTCTGCTACGCCGACTGAGCCGGACCGGATAGAGGAACGGGGGAGCGCCGGATATGCCGATCGCCGTCACGATGCCGGCCCTGTCGCCGACCATGGAGGAGGGCACGCTCGCCCGCTGGCTCAAGCAGGAGGGCGACGCCGTCAGCCCCGGCGACGTCATTGCCGAGATCGAGACGGACAAGGCGACCATGGAGGTCGAGGCGGTCGACGAAGGCGTGCTCGGCCGGATCGTCGTGGCGGAGGGCACGGAAGGCGTGAAGGTCAACGCCACCATCGCCTGGCTGCTCGAAGAGGGCGAGGACGCCGGCGCTCTGCCAGCCGACGGCGGGGAAGGCGCCGCACCGGCGGCGGAGCCTGCGCCTGCCGCGCCCGCACCGGAAGCGCCCGCACCTGAAGTGCCCGAACCGGAAGCGCCCGCACCGGAAGCGCCCAAACCGGAAGCGCCCGAACCGGAACCGGCCGTGCAGCCGGAAAGCCCGCCCGCCGCCGAAGCGCCGGCACCCGAAGCGCCTGTCGTCGAGCCCGCCCCGGCGCCCGGTGAGGACGCGCGCATCGCCGCCAGCCCGCTGGCCCGGCGCATGGCAAAGCAGGCCGGGCTGGATCTTGCCGCCATCGCCGGCAGCGGCCCGCACGGCCGGGTCGTCAAGCGGGATATCGAGCAGGCGCTGGCGGCCGGCGCACCCGCCGCCGAGGCGCCCGCCCCCGAAGCGCCCGATGCGCCGGCTCCGGCCGCAGCCCCGGCTGCCGCGCCGGCCCGTCCGGCAGTGTCCGCCGCAGGCCCGGAAGATCGCGAGATCCCGCACAGCAATGTCCGCAAGGTGATCGCCCGGCGGCTCAGCGAGGCCGACCGCGATATCCCGCAAATCTACCTCTCGGTCGACATGGAGATCGACCGGCTGCTCGCCGCCCGCAAGGATATCAACGAGGCCCTCGACGGCCGGGCGAAGGTCTCGGTCAACGACATGGCGATCAAGGCCGCGGCGCTCGCGCTGCGCCAGGTGCCGGCGATCAACGCGCAATGGACCGAGACGGCGATCGTACAGCTCGGCGCCGTCGATATCTCGGTGGCGGTCGCCTACGAGGGCGGCCTCATCACGCCCATTATCTTCGACGCCGACAGCAAGGGGCTGGCGCAGATTGCGAACGAGATGAAGGATCTTGCCGGCCGCGCCCGGGAGGGCCGGCTCAAGCCGGAGGAATACCAGGGCGGCAGCTTCACGGTGTCCAATCTCGGCATGTATGGCGTCGGCCATTTCACCTCGATCGTGAATCCGCCCCAGGCGGCGATCCTGGCGGTCGGTGCCGGCGCGCAGAAGGTCGTCGTGCGCGACGGCGAGATGGCGGTCGCGACGGTGATGACCTGCACGCTGACCTGCGATCACCGGGTCATCGACGGCGCGCTCGGCGCGCAATGGCTACAGGCCTTCAAGGGCTTCGTCGAGCGGCCGCTCAGCATGCTGGCGTAGCGCGGCGCTGCCCGCACCGCGCTCCAACCGAAACCGCCGGCGAGAAAAGCCATGCCCGACAATTCCGACACCCGTTTCGATCTCATCGTCGTCGGCGGCGGGCCGGGCGGCTATGTCGCGGCGATCCGCGCGGCGCAGCTCGGCCTGAACACGGCGCTGGTCGAGCGCGAGCATCTCGGCGGTATCTGCCTCAACTGGGGCTGCATCCCGACCAAGGCGCTGCTGCGCACGTCGGAGGTCTACCACCTGATGCAGCATGCCGGGGATTTCGGCTTGTCGGCGGACAATGTCGCGTTCGATATCGGCAAGGTGGTCAAGCGCTCGCGCAGGGTCGCCGCCCGGCTCAACGCCGGAGTGAAGCACCTGATGAAGAAGAACAAGGTCACGGTGTTCGACGGCCACGGCCGGCTGGCCGGCAAGGGCCGGCTCGCCGTTCTGAAGGACGGCAAGGAGACAGCCACCCTGTCATCGCCGCACATCGTCCTCGCCACCGGCGCACGGGCGCGCACCCTGCCGGGGCTGGAGCCGGACGGCGCAGACATCTGGACCTACAAGGAAGCGATGGTGCCGGAGAGCTTCCCGAAGTCCCTGCTGGTCGTCGGCAGCGGCGCCATCGGCATCGAGTTCGCCAGTTTCTACCGCACGCTCGGCGCCGAGGTGACGGTGGTCGAGATGCTCGACCGCATCCTGCCGGTCGAGGACGCGGAAATCTCCGCCTTCGTGCAAAAGGCGGTCGAAAAGCAGGGCATGAAAATTCTGACCGGCGCGACGGTCGCCGGGCTCGAAAATGTTAGGGACGGCATCGCGGCCGCCGTCGAGAGCGGCGGGAGCACGCAGACCGTCACGGTCGAGAAGGTCATCCTCGCCATCGGAATCGCCGGCAATGTCGAGGAGCTTGGCCTGGAGGATACGGCGGCGACGGTCGACCGCGGCCACATCCGGATCGGCCCGTGGGGCGAGACCGGCGAGCCCGGCGTGTATGCCATCGGCGACGTCGCCGGCCCGCCCTGGCTGGCCCATAAGGCGAGCCACGAGGGCATTATCTGCGTCGAGAAGATCGCCGGCGTCGCCGACGTCCATCCGCTCGATACGAGCCTCATTCCCGGCTGCACCTATTGCCATCCCCAGGTCGCCAGCGTCGGGCTGACCGAGGCGGCGGCGGTCGAGGCCGGCCACGAGGTCCGGGTCGGGCGCTTCCCCTTCGCGGGCAACGGCAAGGCAATCGCGCTGGGCGACGACCAGGGGCTGGTCAAGACCGTGTTCGACGCGCGCACCGGCGAGTTGCTCGGCGCCCACATGGCAGGGCCGGAGGTCACCGAGCTGATCCAGGGCTACGGCATCGCGAAGACCCTGGAGACGACCGAGGCCGACCTCATGCACACCGTCTTCCCGCACCCGACGCTCTCGGAAATGATGCACGAAGCGGTCCTCGACGCCTACGGCCGCGTCGTGCATTTCTGAGGGGCGGGGCGCGGGCGTTCGAGACCGTTTTCGGCCGCGTTGCGATCGGGGAACCGGCCCGCTTTGCCGTCGGATTACAGGCCGAGTTCGCTGTGGGAGCCGAGGCGTACCAGATCGAGGTGAACGCCGTCCGGCTTGCGGTAGATCAGCACCAGGTCGGGGCGGAGGTGGCAATCCCGGTGGTCCTGCCACGGACCGACCAGGGCGTGGTCTCTGTAGCGCGGGGCCAGCGGCCGGTCGGCGGCCAGTTCGGTGACGGCTTCCAGCAGGCCGGCGTCCAGAGTCCGGCCGAACCGTCCCTTTTTCTCGCGCTTGTAGTCCCGTTTGAAGGCGGCGGTGCGCCTAATCGTCCGCATTCAGGTCGGCCATGAGCGCATCGACCCCGCCGACGGCGACCAGCTCGTTGCGGCGCGCGGCTTTCATGGCTTCGACCGTTTCGGCGTTGGGCGCAAGGGGATCGAAAGGCAACCGCTTCTCGGCGGCGATCCGCACCATCATCAGGCGGAAGGCGTCGGAAGCCGTGAGACCGATTTCGCCGAGCACGGCCATGGCCTCGTCTTTGGTCTTCTCGTCGATGCGGGCGCGCACCTCGGTGTTCACGGCTCGATCCTCCCTGTCCGGGCCGGAAATATAGTCCGGACGGGGAGGGGAGTCGATTGCCGCGATGGCCGCTGCCGCCGGCCCGTTCCCGTAGCTCCCGCACCCGACGCTCTCGGAAATGATGCACGAAGCCGTCCTCGACGCCTACGGCCGCGTCGTGCATTTCTGAGGGGCGGAGCCGAGCGCGGTCGCCACCGATACGGGGCAGCCTGCAAAACCCTCTGCATGGGACCGATTGTCGGTTTGAGGCGCGGGCGCGCGGCCGGTATATGCCGGGTCGCGGCTTGGTGTCCGTACGACCCGCCGCTTCCGCCGCGACATCGATGCGCGACATTGACGGGGGATCCATCCGCATGGCGATGACGATCGGGATTCCGAAGGAAGTCCACAAGGGCGAGATGCGCTGCGCCGCCACACCGGATACGGTCGCGCAGATCGTCAAGCTGGGCTTTGCCGTGACCGTGGAGAGCGGCGCCGGCACGGCCGCCAAGTTCCCGGACGCCCTGTACCGCGAGGCCGGCGCGGCGATCGGCGCGTCGGCGCAGGACATCTGGCAATCAGACATCGTCATGAAGGTGCGCCCGCCGGCGGAGCATCCGGAGGAGGGCGTGCACGAGGCCGACCTGCTGAAGGAGGGCGGCACGCTGATCGGCTTCGTCTGGCCGGCCCAGAACGAAGCGCTGATGGAGCGGCTGGCGGCGCGCAACGTGACCGTGCTGGCGATGGATTCGGTGCCGCGCATTTCGCGCGCCCAGAAGCTTGATGCGCTCAGCTCGATGGCCAATATCGGCGGCTACCGGGCGATCGTGGAGGCGGCGAGCCATTTCGGCCGCTTCTTCACCGGCCAGATCACCGCCGCCGGCAAGGTGCCGCCCGCCAAGGTCATGGTGATCGGCGCCGGCGTCGCCGGCCTCGCCGCCATCGGCGCGGCCGTGAGCCTGGGCGCCATCGTCCGCGCTTTCGACACGCGGCCCGAGGTCAAGCAGCAGGTCGAGAGCATGGGCGCCGAATTCCTCGAACTGGATTTCGAGGAGGAGGGCAGCGGCGAAGGCGGCTACGCCAAAGTCATGTCCAAGGAATTCATCGAGGCCGAGATGGCGCTGTTCGCCGAGCAGGCGAAGGAGGTCGACATCATCGTCACCACGGCGCTGATCCCCGGCAAGCCGGCGCCCAAGCTCATCACCGCCGATATGGTGAAGTCCATGACGGACGGCAGCGTGATCGTCGACCTGGCGGCCGAGCAGGGCGGCAACTGCGAACTGACCGAGCCGGACCGGGTGGTAACGAAGCACGGCGTCACCCTGATCGGCCATACCGACCTGCCGAGCCGCCTGCCGACCCAGTCGAGCCAGCTCTACGGCACCAACCTGCGCCACCTGCTGGCCGATCTGACGCCGGAGAAGGACGGCGTCATTTATGTCGACATGGACGACGAGGTGATCCGCGGCACGACGGTCATCAAGGACGGCGCGGTCACCTGGCCGCCGCCGGCGCCGACGCTCACCGCCGCGCCGCCCGCGACCAAACCGAAGGAACCGCCGGCCAAGATCGGCCCGAAGCAACTGACGGTGCGCGAGAAGGCGATCCGCGCCGCCGTCCTGCTCGTGATTAGCGGCATTGCGCTCGCCTTCGTCGGGGCCTTCGCGCCGCCGTCTTTCCTGAACCACTTCACGGTGTTCGTGCTGGCGGTATTCGTCGGCTTCCAGGTGATCTGGAACGTGACGCCGGCGCTGCACACGCCGCTGATGAGCGTCACCAACGCGATCAGCGGCATCATCGTGGTCGGCGCGCTGGTCCAGCTCGGCAGCGGCTCGACCCTCGTGCTGGCGCTGGCGGCGGTCGCCTGCCTGATCGCCACCATCAACATTTTCGGCGGCTTCCTGGTCACCCAGCGGATGCTGCAGATGTTCCGGAAGAGCTGACGCCATGGCGACCGGTCTGATTGCCGTCTCCTATATCGGCGCCGCCGTCCTGTTCATCCTAAGCCTGGGCGGGCTGAGCAACCAGGAAACCTCCCGGCGCGGCAACGTCTACGGCATCGTCGGCATGGCGATCGCCATGGTCGCGACCATCGTGGCGGTGTTCCTCGACGTTGCCGATGTCGAGGTGCCGCTTATGATCCTCGTCCCGACCATGATCGTCGGGGCGATCATCGGTATTTCGGTTGCGCTCAGGGTCGAGATGACCCAGATGCCGCAGCTGGTCGCCATCCTGCACAGTTTCGTCGGGCTGGCGGCGGTGCTGATCGGCATCGGCAGCTACGTCGATCCGGCGACGGCCGAGCACTACAAGGGCGTCGAGAAGACGATCCACGACGTCGAGATCTATCTCGGCGTCTTCATCGGCGCGATCACCTTCACCGGCTCGGTCATCGCCTTCGGCAAGCTGCAGGGCTCGATCTCCGGCAAGCCGCTGATGCTGCCCGGCCGGCACCTGCTGAACCTCGCCGGCATTATCGTGTCGCTGGTCCTGATGGGTCTCTTCCTTGCCGCGGACACCGTCCCCGACGGCCTGTGGCCGCTGCTGGTCATGACCGTCATCGCTTTCGTGATCGGCGCGCACCTGGTCATGGCGATCGGCGGGGCGGACATGCCGGTCGTCGTTTCGATGCTGAACAGCTATTCGGGCTGGGCCGCCGCGGCGACCGGCTTCATGCTGTCAAACGACCTGCTGATCGTCACCGGCGCCCTGGTCGGCTCATCCGGCGCGATCCTGAGCTACATCATGTGCCGGGCGATGAATCGGCATTTCGTTGCCGTGATCCTGGGCGGTTTCGGCACCTCGGGCGGTTCGGCGGCGGCGGACGAGGGCGGCGAGGTGGTGCCGACCTCGGTCGAGGAAACCGCGGCCATGCTGGGCGACGCGAAAGAGGTCATCATCGTGCCGGGCTACGGCATGGCGGTTGCCCAGGCCCAAGGCACGATCAGCGAGATCACCAACCGGCTGCGCAGCAAGAATATCAACGTGCGCTTCGGCATCCATCCGGTCGCCGGCCGCCTGCCGGGGCACATGAACGTGCTGCTTGCCGAAGCCCGGGTGCCTTACGACATCGTGCTCGAAATGGACGAGATCAACGACGACTTCCCGGAGACCGACGTGGTGCTGGTGATCGGCGCCAACGACATCGTCAACCCGGCGGCCCAGGAGGATCCGAACAGCCCGATCGCCGGCATGCCGGTGCTCGAAGTCTGGCAGGCGAAGACGGTCGTCGTCTCCAAGCGCAGCATGGCGACGGGCTATGCCGGCGTCGACAACCCGCTGTTCTACAAGGAGAACACGCGGATGCTGTTCGGCGACGCCAAGGACAGCTTCGACGAGGTGCTGAAAAGCCTGTAGCTCAGGCGGCGCGCCCGCTCTTCCTCAGGCAGTCGTAGTCGGCCGGCCGGGCATCCTCGATCCCGGTCAGCCGCAGCGCGTCGCGGGCCGGGCCGGGGAGGTCGGCGACGGCCCGGCGAAGCGCCTCGCCGATACGCGCGACCTCTTCGGCGCTGCGGCGGTTGCCGGTAATGAAGGGAAGGCTCGGATAGTCCGGCGACCGGCCGATTTCCTTCAGGTCGCCGGCTGCCGGTTCGTGCCGCAGCGCCAGCGCCCAGGCGACGCAGTCGATGGCGGCGATATCCGCCATGCCCCCGGCGACGGCCCGGATCGACCCGCGATGGGTGCCGGTGAACCGGACGGCGCCGAAGAAGCCGTCGAGGGTTTCGCCGTCCGGCAGCGCATCGATCAGCGCCGCCCAGCCGGATTGCGAGGTTTCGCCGTTGCAGGCGGCGACGGCGCCGCGGAAATCGCCCAGGCGCGCCCGCCCGTCCGTGCTCCGCGCGACCAGGATGCTGCAATAGCGCCCCGGCCCGGCGCCCGCCGCGTCGTAGGTCGGGCGGCCGAGCAGCGCCACCCGGCCGGCGAGGCCGTTGACATAGGGCCGGCCGCAGGTCTGGCCGACCAGCAGGTCCGGCGAGGTCCAGGCGTCGGCGGCCGGAGTCGTCCGGTCGAGGCGGTCCGGCGCGTCGATGCCGAGCGCCGCCAGGTTCGCGGCGATGGCGGCCCACAGCGCATCGGTCCCGGCCCGCACCTCGGGCCAGTCATACATCGGGAGCTGGGCAAGTCCCGGCATGGCGGCGGTCAGCCCGACGGGGCGGAAGGGGTTTCCGGCATCGCGCCAGGATGCACCGCCGGCTCCTTGGGCGCCAGCAGGTAGCGTCGGATCACCGCGCCGTAGGACGGATAGGCGTAGCCGCCATTGTTCTTCAGGACACGGTCGCGCTCGCGCCGGTAGAGGGCGGGCAACCGGTACCAGGCCACCTCCGGCCGCGCGTGATGCAGGGCGTGCAAGTGGTTGTTCAGGAACAGGAATCCGAGCACACCGCCGCGCTCGATAATGACGCTGCGTTCGCGGAATGGCGCGACGGCCCGGTGTTCGAGGAAGGTGCGGATCGAAAGGACCGAAAGCGCTGCGTAACAGGAAAGCAGGTAGAGCCAGACCGGGATGCCGCCGACATAAACGACGAGGTAGAGCACGACGGGCAGGGTGGCGAAATGGAGGAGCCAGGCGCGCAGGACACGGCCGTCGCCCCGGGCGATGGCGCGCAGATCGTGGCGCAGCAGGCCCAGGGTGAAGAACAGCGGCGCGATCAGCATCCGGCCGGCCAGGCACCGGTTGACCTGCAGGATGCCGCGCCGCACCGGCCCGTAGCGTTGCCAGTCCTCCGGCCGCACATAGTAGCTCTCCGGATCGGCGAGCGGTTCGGTCAGGTCGGGCGTATCGTGATGCGCCAGATGAGTGTCGGCGAAGCGGCCGTAGGGCAGGTACAGGCCCAGCCCCGGCGTGCCGAGCAGGTCGTTCAGCCGCCGGTCGCGGAACGGGTGGCCGTGCATGATCTCGTGCTGGAGCGAGGAGTGCAGCACGAGCACCGGAATCATCAGCAGCGCCGCCGCCGTCGCGCCGATCAAGGGCGTCGCGGCCAGCAGGCCTGCCCAGGCGCCGTAGACGCCTGCCGCTACCGCCACCGTCGGCCATTCCATCCGGCGCGCCAAGAAACCGCTCCCGCTCGATTTCGGTGCACGCACAATAAAATCGATGCCCGGAACGGTGCAATTTGTGTTTATCGATGGAATTATGGATTATTGTAACGCGTACGCAATTATTGTTATTTTACACAACAGCTCGAAAATCTGCCGAACCGCGCCATGATCGACAAACGCGACCTCTCCCGGGTCTTCCAGGACCGCGTCTCGCTCCTGATCGAACGGTCGGGCGGCAACCTCAGCCGGTTCGCCGGCAACGCCGGCGTGGACCGCTCGGCGCTGACCCAGTTCCTGTCCGCCGGTTCGACCCGGCTGCCGCGGGCCGAGACACTGGCGCGGCTGGCCGAAGCCAACGGCGTGACCCTCGACTGGCTGCTCGGCCTGAGCCAGGACGAGGCGACGGTCGCGGAGGTGGCGCCGGCGCTCACGGTCGAGCAGGCCGAGGAGCCGGCCGACGAGGAGCGGTTCTGGACCTGGTACCGGGAGGCGCTCGGCTACAAGATCCGCTATGTCCCCTCGACGGTGCCGGACCTGCTGCGCCACGAGATGGTGACCGGGTTCGAATTCCGCTTCCGCGGCCGCTCGCAGATCGAGGCGCGCCGCTCCCAGAGCCAGCGCCAGCTCGACTATTCGCGGCGGCCGGAAACCGATATCGAGGTCTGCATGCCGTGGCAGACTCTCGATAACATCGCCCGGGGCGAGGGCGTCTGGGCCGAGCTCGATCCGGCGATCCGCGCCGAACAGATCGCCCTCGTCGCCGACCGGCTGGAGGAGTTGTATCCGACCTTCCGCCTGTTCCTGTTCGACGGCCGGCGCGAGTTCGCCGTCCCGCAGACCATTTACGGCCCGCTGCGCGCCGCCGTCTTCCTCGGCCGGGCCTATCTCGTGATCACCCGGACGGAGCAGGTCCGGGCGCTGACCGTCCAGTTCGACACCCTGATCCGCAACGCCGATGTCGGCCCCGACCGCGCCGCCCGCTGGGTCAGGGAACGCTGGGGCAACTGACGGCGCTCCGGCCGGGCGACAACGCTGCCATTGACCGGCCGGACGGCGCGCGGATAGTGCGCGGCACAACAATCAAACCGGCGGCTCGGCGCATCATGTTGGACAAGACCTACCGGCCCGAAACCGTGGAAGGCCGGCAATACGAACGCTGGGAAGCGGCGGGCGCCTTCCGGGCCGACCCGGAGGCCGATGGCGAACCCTACGCCATCATGATCCCGCCGCCCAACGTCACCGGCAGCCTGCATCTCGGCCACGCCTTCAACAACACGATCCAGGACATCCTGATCCGCTTCCACCGGATGCAGGGGCGCAACGTGCTGTGGCAGCCGGGCACCGACCATGCCGGCATCGCGACCCAGATGGTCGTCGAGCGGATGCTGGCCGAGCAGGGCATCGCCCTCGACCGCGGCGTCCCGCCGAAGGATAGTAACACCGGGACGATCGGCCGCGACGCTTTCATCGAGAAGGTCTGGGCCTGGCGGGAGGAATCCGGCGGCACGATCCTCAAGCAGCTGCGCCGGCTCGGCGCGACCTGCGACTGGGAACGCGAGCGCTTCACCATGGACGAGGGCCTGTCCCGGGCCGTGCTGCGCGTCTTCGTGCAGCTCTACAGGGAAGGGCTGATCTACCGCGACAAGCGGCTGGTCAACTGGGATCCGAAATTCCACACCGCGATCTCGGATCTCGAGGTCGAACAGCGCGAGGTCGACGGCCATCTCTGGCATCTGCGCTATCCGGTCGAGGACGAAGAAGGCCGGTACATCGTCGTGGCGACGACCCGGCCCGAGACCATGCTGGGCGACACCGCCGTCGCCGTCCATCCCGAGGACGAACGGTACCGCGACCTGGTCGGCAGGCACGCTCTCCTGCCGCTGGTCGGCCGGCGCCTGCCCATCGTCGCCGACGGCTATGCCGATCCGGAGCAGGGCAGCGGCGCGGTCAAGATCACCCCGGCCCACGATTTCAACGATTTCGAGGTCGGCCAGCGCCACGGGCTGGACATGGTCAACATCTTCGACGCCGACGCCCGGATCAACGATAGCGCGCCGGAGGCCTATCGCGGCCTCGACCGGTTCGAGGCGCGCCGCCGGGTCGTGGCCGATCTCGAAGCCCAGGGCCTGATCGAGCGGATCGACGATCACCGGCACAGCGTGCCCCACGGCGACCGCTCCGGCGTGCCGCTGGAGCCCTATCTGACCGACCAGTGGTTCGCCGACGCCGCAACGCTCGCCGCGCCCTGCATCGAAGCGGTCGAGGACGGCCGGACGACGTTCGTCCCGGAGCAGTTTTCCCGGGTCTACTTCCAGTGGATGCGCAACATCCAGCCCTGGTGCATCTCGCGCCAGCTCTGGTGGGGCCACCAGGTGCCGGTCTGGTACGGCCCGGACGGCGAGATCTTCGTCGAGGAGACCGAGGCGGAGGCGCAGGCCGCTGCCGACGCCCATTACGGCGCGCCGACGGCGCTGACCCGGGACACCGACGTGCTCGACACCTGGTTCTCGTCCGCGCTCTGGCCCTTCTCCACCCTCGGCTGGCCGGACGAGACACCAGAACTCGCCCGCTACTATCCCGGCAGCGTGCTCGTGACCGGCGAGGACATCATCTTCTTCTGGGTCGCCCGGATGATGATGATGGGCATGCATTTCATGCGCGACGACGCCGGCGACGGCCGGGTGCCGTTCGCCGACGTCTACATCCACGGGCTGGTGCGCGACGGCAAGGGGCAGAAATACTCCAAGTCCAAGGGCAACGTGGTCGACCCGGTCGACCTGATGGACAAGTACGGCGCCGACGCCCTGCGCTTCACCCTGGCGTCGCTGGCGGTGCAGGGGCGGGACATCAAGCTCGCCGAGACCCGGATCGCCGGCTACCGCAACTTCGCCACCAAGATCTGGAACGCCGCGCGCTTCTGCGAGATGAACGACGCGGCCTGCGGTCCGGATTTCGACCCGGCGGCGAACGCAAGCCGGGTCAACCGCTGGATCGTCAGCCAGCTCGCGCAGCTCGAACCCCGGGTCAAGGCCGCCATCGAAGGCTACCGCTTCAACGAGGCGGCGCACGAGCTCTACCAGTTCGTCTGGCACAGCTACTGCGACTGGTATCTCGAATTCGCCAAGCCGCTGCTGCAGTCGGACGCCCCGGCGGTGCGCGCCGAGACCCGCGCGACCGCCCCGTGGACGCTCCACAAGGCGCTCACGATGCTCCATCCCTTCATGCCGTTCCTGACCGAGGAACTGTGGGAGCAAACGGGGCAGGGCAGCGGCCGGATGGACGGCAGCCTGCTGATCGCCGCCGACTGGCCGGCGGTCGACGGCGCGCTGATCGACGATGCGGCCGACGGCGAACTCGGCTGGCTGGTCGAGATTATCTCGCGCATCCGGGCGGTGCGCGGCGAGATGAACGTGCCGCCGGGCGCGAAAATTCCGCTGATCCTGAAAGGCGCATCGGCCGGGACCCGGGACCGCGTCGCCACGCACCGCGCCCTGATCGACCGGCTGGCGCGCCTGTCGGACATCCGCTTCGGCGACGCTGTGCCGCCCGGCTCGATCCAGGACGTCGTCGGCGAGGCGACCGTCGTCCTGCCGCTCGCCGACGTTATCGACCTGGACCAGGAGAAGGCGCGGCTGCGCAAGGAGATCGGCCGGGCCGACGGCGAAATCGCGAAGATCGACAAAAAGCTGTCGAACCGGGGCTTTCTCGCCAAGGCGCCGCCGGACGTGGTCGAGGAAAACCGCGAGCGCCGGGACGAGGCCGACCGGGCCCGGGCGAAGCTGTCCGAGGCGCTGAAACGCCTGGAAGCTGCCTGAGCACCGGGCCGGCGGTTCCGGCAGCCCGCCAGTTCAGGGAATCGCTCAGGCGACCGGCCGTCCGATGAACCTTCGAGATTCCGTCATTGCCGCCCTGCGCGCCGCCGCCGACCCGGTGAGGGCGCCGCAGCAGCAGGCTTACATGAAATCCGACATGCCCTATTTCGGCGTCGGCGTGCCGCACTGCCGGCGCATCGCCGGCGCCGTGTTCAGGGCGCACCCGCTGCCCGACGCCGACGCCTGGGAGGCGGCGATTCTCGACCTGTGGCGCCGGGCCGGCCACCGCGAGGAACGCTACGCGGCGATCGAGCTTTTGCTCTTCAAGCGCTATTCGCACTGGCTGGAGCCGGCGCGGCTTGCCATGGTCGAAGAACTGGTGGTTACCGGCGCCTGGTGGGACTATGTGGACGCGATCGCCGGCCGGGGCGTGGGGGCCATGCTCGCCGCCCATCCGCACCGAATGAAGGCCGTGCTGCGCGAATGGGCCGAGGACGACGACATCTGGAAACGGCGGACCGCGATCCTCGCCCAGCTTCGGGCCAAAGGCGAGACGGACACGGCGCTGCTGGCCGACGCCATACAGCCGTCCATCGGCGATCCGGAGTTCTTCCTGCGCAAGGGCATCGGCTGGGCGCTGCGCGAGTATTCCAAGACCGACCCGGACTGGGTCTTGGCGTTCGTCGAGGCCCATCCCGAACTCTCCGTTCTGAGCCGGCGCGAAGCGCTCAAACACCTTGAGCGCCGGAGCCGGGACTCTCGCCGGTCCGGCCCCGCCGCCCCGGCCTGAAGCCGCGGCGGTACCCCTGAGTTCTCCGGAACAGCGACGACCGGGCGACGACATGACTCCGACAATCCCTTCGCACATGGCCGCGGTTCAACTCGTCGGCCATGGCGGCCTCGACAAGCTGCATTACCGCACCGACGTTCCCGTGCCGGCGCCGGGCCCCGGCGAGGTCCTGATCGAAGTCGCGGCCGCGGGCGTCAACAATACCGACATCAACACGCGCATAGGCTGGTACTCGAAATCGGTCGGCGACGCGACGGATGCGGGCGGCGCCGGCGGGTTCGACGAGGTCGATGCCGCAGACGCCGGCTGGTCGGGCGCCCCGCTGGAATTCCCCCGCATCCAGGGCGCCGACTGCTGTGGCCGGATCGTCGGCGCCGGCGAGGGCGTGGACCGGGGCCGGATCGGCGAGCGCGTCATTGTCCGCAGCATGATGCGCAGCCCGGTCGGCCATCGCCCGTTCGAATGCTGGACCTTCGGCTCGGAGTGCGACGGCGCGTTCGCGCAGTACGCAGTGGCGCCCGACGCCGAAGCCTACAGGGTCGACTGCGACTGGACCGACGCGGAACTGGCGTCGATCCCGTGCGCTTACTCGACGGCGGAAAACCTGCTGCACCGGGCCTCGGTCGGGGCCGAGCGCGTGCTTGTGACCGGCGCGTCGGGCGGTGTCGGCTCGGCCACGGTGCAGCTTGCGAAACGGCGCGGCGCCCATGTCGTCGCCGTCGCCGGTGCGGCGAAGGCCGATACGCTGCGGGCCATCGGCGCCGACGAGGTGGTGGACCGCCGGGCCGACCTCGCGGCCGCGGTCGGGCGGGACAGCGTCGACGCGGTCATCGATCTCGTCGCCGGGCCGTCCTGGCCGGGGCTGCTCGATATTCTGCGGCGCGGCGGGCGCTATGCGACGGCCGGCGCGATCGCCGGGCCGCTGGTCGAACTCGACGTGCGGACGCTCTACCTCAAGGACCTGACCCTGCTCGGCTGCACCTTCCAGGAGGACGCGGTGTTCGAGAACCTGGTCGCCTACATAGAGCGCGGCGAAATCCGGCCGCTGGTCGCGAAGACCTTCCCGCTGCGCGACATCCGCCGGGCGCAGGAGGAATTCCTCGCCAAGACCTTCGTCGGCAAGCTCGTCCTCATCCCGCCGGGGTAATCGCTCTGCGAAACCCGGCAATCGGAAACCGGTAACGGAGCCAACGCTGTAATTCCCCTCCACCAAGGCGAGGATTCCCCTGCAAATGGGTGTGCCGGACGGGCCGGACGCCGGAAACGGCCGGATTTTGAATGAATATTCAAAATCAGTTTGCCTAAGTCTTTGAAATCGCTTTGTTTTTGGAATTAGACAGACCGTTCTAATTAATATGTTTTTTTGCACCTGGCAGCCCTAACCCTTTGGAATCGTTGGAAAGATGCCGTTCGGAAATGCACAAAAACAATCTCTATAGGAATTTTTCCAGTCGCCCGGCCGAGCGGGAGCGCCGGTCGACACCGGGGGCGGCACCGCCAGGCAGGATCGGGGCAGGATGGCCCGGCGGAATCGGAGGGTCGAACCGGACGGGGTCCGGCCGTCAGGCCCAATGGCGCAGAGGTCGGCGCATTGGATGGCCGACTGGCGGCGGCGGGCCGGAAAGCAGGACGGGCGGAACGGTCCCGCACGGTCCTCCGCCGGTTTCTTCGTTTGCTTCTTTTCGGGGGGCGTCGGCCGCGGCAGGCGCACTTCGGGCGTTGACGGGGCCGATATAGGGCGCGGAACCTGCCGTGTCAAGGAATATTATCGAAAAAAAGGAAACATTGTTGAAAGACCGGCCGGCGGAGCTCGCCGTATGGGGTGTGCGGGGCGGCAAGGATGGAAGGGCTCGCAGGATCGCGCTGCCCGCCGTGCGGCTATTCGAAGAGGAATCCCAAGAAGAGGGGGATTCTGGTTGTGTATTTTCCGTTTCGCGGAGCAATCCTCGAATAGGGAATGGCCCGCCTTCGTTCAGCCGCCGTCGCCCGTCTTCCGCACGGCGATGACCCAGCCGGTCACGCCGGTGCCCCGGATATGCTCGCCATGCTCCTCGGCCAGCCGGTCGATCCGGCCGTCCACGGCGAGCGCGTCCAGTTTGGCGGTCAGGGCGCCGTCTTCGTAGAAATGCTCGTTCAGGCCGATGACGAGCGGCGCGCCGGGCGACACGATGCGCAGAATTTCGTCCAGGCACTCCGGCTGGATGTGGCCGAAGCCGAAGACGCCCACGGCGACGGCCGCGCCGTAGGCGCCATCGGCCGCATCGAGGGGCGGCGCATTCAGGTCGGCGCCGAACAGCCGGCGGTAGAAGCCGGTCCCGCGCGCTTTCTCCAGCATCCCGGCGGAAAAGTCGCAGCCGTCGATGACGCCGTAGCCGGCTTCGGCCAGGGCCGCGCCGGACAGGCCGGTCCCGCAGCCGATATCGAGAATTTCGACCCGGCGATCCGTCAGGTAGCGCGACAGCATTTCCGCGCACCGGCGCGGCTGGGCATAGCCGTTCTCCTCGATCAGTTCGGTGTCGTAGGACGCCGCCCAGCGATCGTACATGTCGCGGACCTCGACGGGATCGTGCACCTGATAGACGGTCTTGAGGAAACGGTCGTTCCGCGGCGTGTCCGCCATGCCAAATTCTCCCTTTGCTCCGGCAGGTTTAGCCTGAGGCCGCCGGCGCCTTGCGGACGGCGACGGCCCAGCCGGTCATGCCCGCCGAGTTGATATGGTCGCCATGTTCGTCGGCAAGCCGTTCGAGCCGGCCGGCGGAGACGAGGGCGTCCAGCTTCCGCGCCAGCGTGCCCTCGGCGTAGAAATCCGCGTTCACGCCGATGACCAGGGGCGCGCCGGGCGCAAGGAGGCGCAGAATTTCGTCCAGCGCATCGGGATGGATCAGGCTGAAGCTGAAGACGCCGACGGCGATGGCCGCACCATAGGCGCCGTCGCGAACCCCGAGCGGCGGCCGGTTCAGGTCGGCCTCGAACAGCCGCCTGTAGATCCCGCGCTCCCGCGCCTTTTCCAGCATTCCCGGCGTCAGGTCGCAGCCGTCGATGGTGCGATAGCCGGTCTCGGCGAGGACGGCGCCGACCAGCCCGGTGCCGCAGCCGACATCGAGGATCGCCGTGCCGCGGTCCGGCAGGAAACGGGACAGCATTTCGGCGCTGCGGCGCGGCTGGACATAGTCGTGATCCCCGGTCAGTTCGGCATCGTAGGTCTCCGCCCAGTCCGAGTAGAATTTGCGCGTTTCGGCAATCGTGCGCACGTCGTGGGCGCGCTTCAGGAAGGTGCCTTCTTCGGCGATGTAGGGCATGTGGATTTCTCCTCCGTTCCGGCTATCCTAGCGGCGCGGCGCCAATTTGCCATCGTGCGAATGGATGCGCGTCCTCTGCGTTGAACATTGAACAAGGAGACCCGCAGTGGACCGGGAAACCAGCGACCGGCTCGCTCTGCGCGACCTGATCGAGAACTGGGTACTCTGGCGCGACGCCGGCGACTGGGAGCGCTTCCGCACCGTCTGGCACCCCGACGGCGTGATGATGGCGACCTGGACCCAGGGCACCGGCGACGAATTCATCGCCATGAACAGGGCGGGCTGGGAACGCGGCGTCAGTATCCTGCATTTCCTCGGCGGCACGTCGATCGAGCTGAACGGCGACCGTGCGGTCTGCCAGACCAAGATGACGATCTCCCAGCGCGCCGAGGTCCACGGCGTGCCGGTCGATGTTGTCTGCACCGGCCGCTTCTGCGACTTCATCGAGCGGCGCGAAGGCCGCTGGGGCTTTGTCCTGCGCCAGCCGATCTACGAAAAGGACCGGATGGACCCGGTCGATCCGGCGGCGACGGTCGCGCTCGATCCCGAAGTCCTGGCGCGGTTTCCGGCGGGCTACCGCCATCTCGCCTACCTCCAGACACAGATCGGCTACGACGTCAAACGCGACATGCCGGGGCTGAAGGGGTCGGAGGTCGAACGGCTCTACGCCAGCGCAAAATCCTGGCTGGCCGGCGGGCCGCTCGACTGGCTGCGCTGAGCCGGCCTGGCTAGGGAAACAGCGGCGCCTGCTCCAGCCCGGCGGTTTCGGGCAGGCCGAACATCAGGTTGACGTTCTGGATCGCCTGGCCGGACGACCCCTTGACCAGATTGTCGAGCGTCGAGACCAGGATCGCCCGGCCGGGCAGCCGGTCGGCATAGACCTGCAACAGGACGTGGTTCGAGCCGCGGACGTGGCGCGTCGCCGGCGCCA
The DNA here is from genome assembly GCA_011523655.1 of Rhodospirillaceae bacterium. Classification (GTDB taxonomy): domain Bacteria; phylum Pseudomonadota; class Alphaproteobacteria; order Bin65; family Bin65; genus Bin65. Next base: position 65,367 of record WTGH01000003.1, on the reverse strand, counting down.
TGCCCTCCGGCGCGACATGGACGAACGGCTCGCTCGCATAGCGCGCTTCGAGGCAGGCCCTGAGGTCGTCGGCGGTCGCGCCGCCGCTCAGCCGGACATAGGTCGTCAGCAACTCGCCCCGGTTCATCGGCATCAGGTGCGGCGTGAAATTGACCAGCACCTCCCGCCCGGCGGCCAGCGACACTTCCTGCTCGATCTCCGGTGCGTGCCGGTGGCCGGCGACGGCATAGGGGTGGATACCCTCGGCGACCTCGCAGAACAGCGTGCCCTCCTTGAGGCCCCGGCCGGCGCCGGAGGTGCCGGACTTGGCGTCGATCACGATATCGGCCGGGTCGATCAGGCCGGCGCCGACCACCGGCAGGAGCAGCAGCAGGGCGGCGGTCGGATAGCAGCCGGGGCAGGCGACGAGCCGGGCTTCGGCGATTGCGTCCCGATAATATTCGGTCAGGCCGTAGACCGCATCGGGCTGCAAATGCGGCGCGCGATGGGCGTGGCCGTACCACTCGGCATAGGTCCCGGTATCGCGCAGCCGGAAATCGGCCGACATGTCGGCGATTTTCAGATGGCCGGGCAGGCCGGCGATAATCTCCTGGGTCGTGCCGTGGGGCAGGCCGCAGACGACGACGTCGCAGGCGTTCCAGTCGGCCTCCGCGACAGTCACCAGATCCGGCAGATCGACTTTGCCGGTTTGGGGGCCGAGATGCGGGAACACCGCCTGCATCGGCTTGCCGGCGTGCCGGTCGGCCGTCATCAGCGTAATGCGGAGGTTCGGGTGGGTCGTCGCGAGGCGCACGAGATCGGCGCCGGTATAGCCGCTGGCGCCGAGGACGCCGACCCTGATCCGGTCCGTGCTCATGATAACGATCCGCCGAGCCCGGATTCCAGGATGAATCCGGCGATCTCTTCGTAGGGGAAAAAGGTGCCAAACACGCCGCAGTCTTCCTCGTTGCTTTTCCTGAAGGCCGTCGGCGCAATCAACATCGTCTCGAATGACGACTAGTCGAGATTTTTCTCCTTGTTCGTCATTAATCTCGCACCCGCGGCCGCGGAGACCGACATTCCGTTCCGCAGGATGTCAGGCGCTCCCTTCCCGGTCCGGTTTCCTCGCATCCGTGACCCTGGAAGGCCGATTCGAATATGCGAGCGAGCGATGTCAAACGGTCTGTTAAGGAGATTTCTGCATGGAATCAACCGCTTGCCCCCCTTGGGCATCCCGAGGCGCGCAAACGGGGATAGGGGGATGATGCAAATTCTACCACTTTGTCCCGGCATAGTCGGCCAGCGTCAGGACGGCCTCGCCATGCTCGGTCGAGGCAACGGCCGTCACGAATCGACGGTCCGCCGTCACCACGGTCGCGCCGATGCGGTGCGCGAGCGCGAGATAGACGCAGTCGTAAACCGGGTGGTCGAAGGCCAGCGCCAGACGGACCGCGTCCGCGCCGACGGTCTCGTCGTCGTTCCAGCGAACCGGCATGTCGGCAAGCAAGGCCATGGCGGCGCTGGCCTCGGCGCGCTCGATCTCCCGCACCCGCGCCTTGCGCCACAGCACATTGGCAGCCTCGGAAGCCATCAGGCGCGGTGCGTGGAGGTCCTCCCCGCTCGCTGCCAGTCTGTCCGCAAGATCCGCGTCTTCTTCGGCGACCAGCCACTTGACCGCCACGCTCGCATCGACGACGAAGCGCATCAGAAGTCGTCGCGATGGCCGCGATCACGGTCCTCGCGGATCAGCACTTCAGACGGCGTATGCTTGCGGCCCCTTGTCTTCTCCCGCAGCCGGCGCGAGGCCTCCAGGAACCTGGCGCGCTTCGCGGCCATGTCGTCGTCGGCCGCACATTCCAGGATGTGGCGCGCTTCGCCCTCCAGGGAGCGGTTGTTCCGCGAGGCGCGCCGCTTGAGGCGCGCCACCACGTCCTCGTCGAGCCGCCGCACGTTGATCGTTACCATGGCCTCGCCCTCACGCATCGGATAGCAAATTGATATCATCCTGCCATGCCCGCGCGCAAGCTCCGGCGTGCGGCATGGCGCGCCCGATTGCAGAGGCGGAACGGAACAATCGGCGCCATGCGGCGACAGGGGAGGAGAACGTCCGTTCAATCCTTGTTCCGCGGCTCGCATATCCGGCTCTTGCCGACCGGCCCGATTTCCACCGTTGCGCCTCCGGTGGCAGGCTGCCGCGACGGTAGCCCCCATCGGCAAGATCGCTACGCCGGCACAGGGCGTGGACCTTGTCGACGGCACCGGAGTTTCCGCCCATTCCCGCCGGCGCCAAAACCCTGTAGGTGAATGCGGAACCAGCCAGACCGCTGCCGGACATCCGGAACCCGCAATGGCCCGTCTCTCCGAAACCCTGACGATCGCCCGCTCGGCGAACGACATGTCCGTGTTCATGCGCGCGCTGTTCTACCAGCCGCATTTCCGCATTCTGAACGACGACGGCTGGGCCTTTCACGTCAAGGAAAATGTCGGCCTGCTCGGCCGCCTGTTCCGCAATCCCTCGGAGTTCGCGGTGTTCCTGCGCGAGAGCGAGGACGATCCGGAGAACGAAACCAGCGTCGAAATGCACGCCTACATGTTCGGCTTCGGCCCGATCCCGAAAATCACGCTGCGCAAACGGATGGATACGCTGCGCGGCTATGTCGAGCATGTCGCGACCCAGCCCCTGCCGGAAGGGGCGGAGGAGGACGGGGACTGATCGCGGGCTGCCGGGATCGCGGCGCCCCTCGATACGGCGCTGGCGCGCCTACTCGGGATGAGGGTGTTGTATTGCGTTCACTCTCCTTCACCCTCACCCTGAGTAGCCCCGGCCCCCGGCCGGGGCGTATCGAAGGGCCTGCCTTGAACTTGTCGAACGGGGCGTGCCGTAGCCGCTTCGGCGGTTCCGGCAAATTCGGCCTTAGCGCTTCGAGAACTGGAAGCTGCGGCGGGCCTTGGCCTTGCCGTATTTCTTGCGCTCGACGACGCGGCTGTCGCGGGTCAGGAAGCCGCCCTTTTTCAGGACCGGCCGCAGCCCCGGCTCGAAAACCGCCAGCGCCTTGGAGATGCCGTGGCGCACCGCGCCGGCCTGGCCGCTGAGGCCGCCGCCCGAGACCGTGGCCATGACGTCGAACTGGTCGCGGCGGTCCGCCGCCTCGAAGGGCTGGTTCATCACCATGCGCAGGGTGGCGCGGGCGAAATAGGTCTCGGCGTCGCGGCCGTTGACGTTGACCCGTCCGGCTCCCGGCTTGATCCAGACCCGGGCGACGGCGTCCTTGCGCTTGCCGGTGGCGTAGGCCCGGCCCTGGGCGTCCAGTTTCGGCTCGTCCGGTCTGCCGGCGTCTTCCGCCGCCGCGGCCGCACCCGTCGGCAGCAGGGAGGCCAGGGTCGCCGCTGCCTTGTCCAAGTCGCTCAGCTGTTCGCCGCTGCCCGTGTCTTCCGGGCCGGCGGCTTCAGCGGCGGTTTCTTCGGCGGCGGTTTCGGCGGTTTCGGTTGCGCTCATCGGGTCGCAGCCTCTCTGTTCTTGGGCCTGTTCTTGCGGTTGCGCGCGCCCAGGTCGAGCGCCTCGGGCTGCTGCGCTTCGTGGGGATGGTCGGCGCCGGCATAGACGCGCAGGTGGGAAAACTGCTGGCGGCCCAGCGGCCCGCGCGGCAGCATGCGCTGCACGGCCTTCAGGATCGCCCGCTCGGGGTGCCTGCCTTCCAGGATCTGTTCCATCGTGCGGCTCTTGATGCCGCCGGGATAGCCGGTGTGCCAGTAGATGCGCTTGCCGGCCCGCTTGTTGCCGGTCAGGTGGATCTTTTCGGCGTTGACGACGACGACATGGTCGCCGCAATCCATATGCGGGGTGTAGGTGGTCTTGTGCTTGCCGCGCAGCAGGTCGGCCACCTCGACGGCGAGCCGGCCGAGCACCAGGTCCTTGGCGTCGATCAGCCACCATTTTTTCTCGATGTCGGACGGCGTTGCCGAGTAGGTTTTCATCGGGCTGGATCCGGTGCGTCTGGAAGAGTCTCTCGCCCGGCCGCACCCCGCGGCGCCGGCGGGGCGCGTTGGGCAGACCGGGAGCATATCGGTGGGCGCGGCGACAGATAGGCGCGCGAAATCGCAGCGTCAAGCGGCAAATCGTCAATAATTCCAATAATTTATTGATGCGGTAAAAAATTACCGCAAGCGGGATCGGATCAGTGCCGCCGGAGCGTGGGAAAGCCGGGATATGCCGCGGAGTGGTCTCCGGAATGGTTCGGCAGGCCCGGCTTGGTCAGGCACCCCTTCGGCGGTGCGTCGCTTTCGATGCGGCGGTTCGGCTTCTCGTGCCAGCGCAGGTTGAAGGCGGCGTATTTCGGGAAGAACGCCATGTCGGAATAATTCAGGTGGTCGTGGATCCACCAGGCCAGGGCCTGCCACGGGGTTCCTGCTTCGTAGCGCGGGATGAACCAGGGAATGACGATGCAGGCGGTCGCCCCCATGAATCCTTCGGCATCCCGCCGGTCCCAGACATGGCGGGAATAGTTCCACGAAGTCTTAGCGCAATTGTATCCCTTTTTCTGTCGCTCGTGGCCGTATTCGTTGACCGTGACAGACCGGAAGGCGGAGCGGATCGAGACATGGCCGAAGGTGGCGTGGAGCGGTTCGAGCAGCTCCTCGCAAAGCCGGGTTCCGGCAGCGATGGCAAGGTCGGGGTCGTCCGGGATGTTCGGGATGCCGTGAAAGTTCGCAATTTCGCTGTGGAGCATCTCGCGCATGAAGAAATGCTCCGACAGCCGGACCCGGCCGAGGGTTTCGAGGGCCTTCATGGAAGCGGGCTTGCGCATTGCTAATTCCTTTCCGGCTTCGTTCGATCGCCCCGTTCCGGCCGGTCCGGCCGGACCCGGCGGCCGGAAGGCAAAATCCTCAGGATCGGGGCTCACGGCAGGGCGTAGCTGCCGGCGACATGGGCGACGAGGCGCGGATCGTCGTCCATCGACAACTCGATGCGCCCCGTGGCGAGCCGCCGGCCGGTCTTCACCAGCTCCGCCCGTGCCCTGAGCAGGGCGCCCGCGGGCCGGCGCAGAAAATGCATCGTCATGTCGGATGTCACGGACTTGCGGCCGTCCGGATAGGCGGTCATCACGGCGGCATAGAGCGCGATGTCCGCCGCGCCCATGAGGACCGGCCCGGCGACCGTTCCGCCGTCGCGCAGGAACTCGTCGCGGATCGGCAGGTGGAAGTCGGCCGTACCCCAGCCAAGCGCGGCGATCCGGCCGCCCAGCCAGGTACCGAACCAGCGGCGATTGTCGGTCTCTGCGTGAAAGTCATCCGGCGTGATCAGGGGGGTATTGTCCATCGGCTGTATGTTTGGGGTTACGCCGGCGCAGGGCCGGCAATTGACCCGTTGCGTCCGACTTCGTAGCGTGGTTCGGCGCGCCCTCCATAGCAGGGCCGGCACGTCCGGCGCCACGACTTCAGTGCCGGCGTTTACGTCGAACGGGGGTCGAACGGGGAGAAACGGCGGCAATGGGCGAACTGGCGAACAAGGTGGCCTGGGTCACGGGCGGCGGCACGGGAATCGGCGCGGCGGGGGCCGAGGCACTGGCGGCGGACGGCGCCGTCGTCGTCCTGTCCGGCCGCCGCAGGGATGTGCTCGACGAGACGGCGGCGCGGATCGCCGCGCAGGGCGGTACGGCGAATGTGAAGCCGGTCGACGTGGCCGACGGCGCAGCGATGGCGGCAGCGGCCGACGAAATCCGCGACAGGCACGGAAAAATCGACATCCTGGTCCATTCCGCCGGCACCAATATCACCGACCGCTCCTGGGGCAAGATCGAACCCGAGGGCTGGAAGCTGATCGTGGATGTCAACCTCAACGGTTCCTACAACGCCGTGCAGGCGGTGCTGCCGGCGATGCGCGCGGCGGGCGACGGCCTGCTGATCCTGGTCTCCTCCTGGGCCGGGCGCTACGACACCCTGCTCACCGGCCCCGGCTACAACGCGACCAAGCACGGCATGCGCGCCATGGCCGCCCATCTCAATCTCGAGGAGGGGAAGAACGGCATCCGATGCTGCACCGTCATGCCCGGCGAGGTGAACACGCCGATCCTCGACAAGCGGCCGATCCCGGTGCCGGAGGAAGAGCGCGTGCGCATGATGCAGCCCGAGGATATGGGCGAGACCATCCGCTTCGTCGCCCGCCTGCACCCGCGGGTCTGCGTCAATGAAATCCTGATTTCGCCGACCTGGAACCGGCTGAACGTCCAGCCCGCAGGATAAAAAGCCGCAACCATGGGCGCAGTTGGCATTGCCGCCGGCGCGCCCTAGCTTTTTCGGGTCGGGCCGGATTGGCCCCGAATTCTGCACCCGAAACACGACACAGGTGTGCGATGTCCGCCGAAAAGTGGTCGCCGGAATCCTGGCGCGATAAGCCGGCGCTTCAAATGCCGGTCTATGACGACGAGACGCGGCTCCGGCAGGTCGAAACGACTCTGTCCGGCTATCCGCCGCTGGTTTTCGCCGGCGAAGCGCGGGAGCTGACCCGCCAGCTCGGCCTGGCGGCGGAGGGCAGGGCCTTCCTGCTCCAGGGCGGCGACTGCGCCGAGAGCTTCGCCGAATTTACGCCGAACAACATCCGCGACACCTTCAAGGTGCTGCTCCAGATGACCGTCGTGCTCATGTACGGCGGATCGCTGCCGGTGGTGAAGGTGGCGCGGCTGGCCGGCCAGTTCGCCAAGCCGCGCTCGTCGGACGTCGAGCGGCAGGGCGACCGGGAGTTGCCGTCCTACCGCGGCGATATCGTGAACGGCATCGATTTCGAGGCGGATGCCCGGATTCCCGATCCGGCGCGCATGATCCAGGCCTACAACCAGTCGGCCGCGACCATGAACCTGGTCCGCGCCTTCGCGCTGGGCGGCTTTGCCGACCTGCACCAGGTCAACCGCTGGACCCAGGACTTCATCCGGGACGACGTGTTCGGCCGGCGTTATGTCGAACTGGCGGAGCGGATCACCGAGGCGCTCGACTTCATGGCGGCTTGCGGCGTCGACGCCTCGACCTCGCCCCATGTCCGCGAAGCCAGCGTGTTCACGTCGCACGAGGGGCTTCTGCTGCCCTACGAACAGGCGCTGACGCGGCAGGATAGCCTGACCGGCGGCTGGTACGACTGTTCGGCGCACATGCTCTGGATCGGCGACCGGACGCGCCAGCCGGAGAGCGCCCATGTCGAGTTTCTGCGCGGCGTCGGCAACCCGATCGGCCTGAAATGCGGGCCGAGTCTCGATCCGGACGAGCTGATCCGCCTGATCGATATCCTGAACCCGGACAACACCCCCGGCCGGCTGACCCTGATTGCGCGCATGGGCGCCGGCACGGTGCGCGCCGGCCTGCCGCCGCTCATCCGCACGGTCGAGCGCGAAGGGCGCAAGGTCGTCTGGTCGTGCGATCCCATGCACGGCAATACGATCAAGGCCGCCAACGGTTTCAAGACCCGGCAGTTCGACCGGATTCTCGAAGAGGTGCGCGGCTTCTTCGAAGTGCACGAGGGCGAAGGCACCTATGCCGGCGGCGTTCATTTCGAAATGACCGGCCAGGACGTCACCGAATGCACCGGCGGCGCGCAGGAGATCACCGAAGAGCGCCTCGGCGACCGCTACCACACCCATTGCGATCCGCGCCTGAACGCCAACCAGGCGCTGGAACTGGCATTCCTGATCGCGGAAATGCTGAAAGCCGGCCGCCAGCGGGCCGGCCTGCAAGTCGCGGCGGAATAGGCCTCCGGCTACGCCGGGAGTGGATTTCGAAAGGGCCGGCGGTGAACAAGACCCGTCCTGCGGAGGCCGAGGTTGCGGCCTGGACCGACGCCTATTTCAACCGGTCCAAGGGCATCGTGCGCAAGTTCGGCGACGTTACCGTCACCTATGCGATCTTCATGCGCCGGCCCGTCGTTTCGGCGCCCCGGCTGATGATCGACTGGCTCGAGGCGATGGCGGCGGAGCGCGGCGTCGCCATCGGGATCGACCTGCGGTACCCGGAAGGCAAATGGGTCGGCGCGGGCGAGCCGATCCTCTATCTCACGGGACCGTTCGAGCATCTGGTCGATCTCGAAACCCTGTTTCTGCAGAAGCTCGGCGCGGCCTGTGTCGCGGCCTACAACGCCGATGTCATGTGCACCGAGCTGCCGAAGGTCGCCTTTCTCGGCTTCGACGCGCGGCACTGCGCCGGGACGGACATGGCCGAGATGATGGCCTATGCCGCCAGCGTCGGGTCGGGCCGGGCCCGCCGCAAGGTCGGCGCGGTCGGTTTCGTCGGCAACGCGACGACGGCGACGGCGCATTATTTCGGCCGGGACGGCGGCATCGGCACCATGCCGCACGCCATCATCGGCTATGCCGGCTCGACGCTGCGGGCGGCAGAAATGTTCCACGAGGCCTATCCGGACGACGACCTGACCATCCTGGTGGACTATTTCGGCCGCGAGGTGTCGGATTCGCTTGAGGTCTGCCGCGCATTTCCCGACCTGGCGGCCTCTGGCAGGCTGTCCGTCCGGCTCGACACGCCGGGCAGCCGCTACATGGAAGGGCTCGACCCGTCGATCGCCTATTCGGTGCTCGACCGCAACGCGCCGGAATCGATCCGCGGCTATCGCAGCGAGGCCGAACTGCGCCACCTGATCGGACCCGGCGTTTCGGCGGCGGCGATCTGGACGATGCGCGAGGAACTCGACGCCGCCGGTTTCGGCGCCGTGCGGATCGTCGCCTCTTCGGGATTCGGCCCGGCAAAATGTCGGGTCATGGCGATCGCCCACGCGCCGGTCGACGCGATCGGCACCGGCAGCTTCCTGCCCGACGACTGGCACGAGACCTACGCCACCGCCGACGTCGTCGAATATGCCGGCCGGCCCCAGGTCAAGATCGGCCGGGAATTCCTGCTCCGCAAATAGTGCCGCTATCGGTTCAGTTGAAGGCGGCGACGACCTTGAACGGGACTTCGGCGACGACGCGCCGGCCGTCGAGCACCGTCATCGTCCAGCGGCCTGCCGCCATTTCCCACATATGGTCGAAGCGGAACAGTTGCCACCGCAGGATGCCGATGGCCACGAACCGGTCGACCAGGACGCTGCCCGACCGGCCGGTCGCCGGGTTGGTCATCCTGGGGAACCGTATGACGAGGGCGAGGGTTCTGCCGATCAGGCGTGGGTCGCTCACCTGGAAGCGCATTCCGAATGTGAGGCGCGGTTGCGCGAGGATCGTCTGCGTCCGCCGCAGGAGCCGGACATTGACCGCCGTGAAGCGCCAGCCCGAGATGTCCCCGGGCGCCTCGACCTGGCCGAGGTCGCTGTGCGCATAGATGCCGTAGTCGAAGATCCGGACGCCGTTTTCGCGGATTTTCCAGGACGATCCGTCCTCCGCACGGGCCGCTGCTGCGGCGAGGCCGGCGGCAGCGATCAGCGCCAGCGCCGGGAGAGCAGTTCTAGTTGAGCGGAACCACGACACGCAGCACTTCCTCGTGCAGCAGCGTCTCGCCGTCCAGCAGTTGGAAGCGCCAGAGCCCTTCGGCCAGTTCCCACAGGTAGTCGAAACGGTAGCCGTCGTAGTAGACGCCGCTCGACAGCGGCATGAACGGGCGCGACTGCGACGTGCCGGTGCGCCCGGTCTGCGGATCCTGCAATGGCGGGAAGGCGGTGCGCAGCGTGAGTTGCCGCCCCAGCAGCGTGGGATCGGCAATCCGGAACCGGTAGCCGAAGCTCCGGCCCAACTGGGCAAAGACCGTGCGGGTGCGCCGGAAGATGCGGATGTTGGAGACGACGTTGCGCTCGCCGCTGATGGCCTGCTGCGCCGCGGCCCGGTGGTCGACGCTGAGCTTGTACACCCCGTAGTCCACGACCGAGATCGGAGGGCCGCTCAGCGCCGAGCCGGAAATCGCGGCGGCCGGCAAGGCGATCAGCAGGGCAGCGAGAATGCGCATCGGCCGGCGCCGTTCAAAACATCGGGACGACGACCCGGAATTGCTTCTGCGCCAGCAGCCGCCCCCGGTAGAGTATTTGTTTGACCCACTCTCCTTCGGCCAGTCCCCAGATGCGCGTGAAGCGATAGCCGAAATAGACGTTCCGGCGCTCCTCGACATCCCGATGGAATTCGCTGACCCGAGTCGTTTTGCCGGTCTCGGGATTGGTGATCGGCGGGTGAACGGTGCGGATCGTGAGCCTGACCGGCGCCTCCCCGAATCTGATGAGATCGATTTCGACGCCGAATCCGCGGCCCAGCTGCCCGAGAATTAGGGTTGTCCGCTTTACGAGACGCACGTCGGACACATAGTAGACTTTGCCGGAAGTCTCTCGCGGCGCGCTAAACGATTCGCCCGTCCTTCGCGTTTGATACTCGCCGAACCCGGTAATCACGATTTTCGGTTGCGTCTCAACGGCGCCGGCGCCCGTCGCCGGGACCGACGCCAGCAAACCAGCGGCAAGGACGCGTGCGGAAAAGCGCAATTCCATACCCGGTTCCGATCGAGCGGTGGGGCGATTGCGACCGCGGAACACCGATGGGTCGACTGTGCCGGACTATATCGACACCGCCCGGCCTCCGACAAGCGCCAGGTTGCTGCGGCAGCAGTCCTCCGAGGCCCTGTGCCAGACCTCCCGGATCGGCGCCGCATTGCCAAAAGCGTCGCCGACGGCCGGAATGTTTCAAAACGGCAACCGCGATCCGGCGCTACGGCCAGAGGGCGTCCAGCGGGAAGCTGATCGCCTCGAAGGGCGGGATCGAGACCGGGTCGTCGTTGCGCGCCGTGGCGATCAGGACCCATTCGCCGTCGCGCAGTTCGAAGGCTTCGAGATCGCGCGCCACCGGGTCGATAAACCAGAGGTGGGCGACGCCCTCGCGGGCATAGACCGGGCGCTTGCCGTGGCGGTCGAGATCGCGGGTCGAGGGCGAAAGCACCTCGCAGACCCAGTTCGGCGCAAGGGTGAAGAAGGCCGTATCGGGAAAGTCCGGCATCCGCTCGCGCCGCCAGCCGGCGACGTCGGGCACCAGGATGTCCTCGCCGAGGTGCAACTCCGGCTCGTCGATGATCCACCAGCCGCCGGGGCCACCTTCGCCGAAGTCGAAGGGATCCCCGATCTTGCCGCCGAGAACGGAACTGGCGCGCGCATGCGGCGGGGCCGGACGCGGATGGGTATGGAGCGCCCCTTCGACGATTTCGGCGACCACGTGCGCCGGCGCATCAAGCACGTCCTGATAGGTCGCGGGGCGTTCGAGGGGTCTTCGGGCCGCCTGGGGCCGGGCCATGTCTCCGGTCTCCGAACTGACGTTGCGCCGACCATAGCATATCCGTATCCGGGGCAGTAGGCGCGGGAACCGCTGTCGCCTGCGCGCTCCGTTTCGGCGGCATTGCGATGTTCCGCCGCCTTCCAGCATCGCGCCGGGCGGCAATATCTCCGGGGAAGCGCCCGGACCGATAGCCCCGGCCGCGGCGCGTCGCCGCCGGTTCCGGTCGGGCGGCCCCGGCACGCAGGACGAACATGACCGTTTCGCTTCGCATCGCTGTTGCCCAGGTCAACCCCACTGTCGGCGATGTCGATGGCAACGCGGCGGCGATCCGCCGGCATTGGCGCGAGGCGGCCGACAATGACGCCGATCTCGTGGTGTTTCCGGAACTCTGCCTGTCGGGATATCCGCCGGAAGACCTGGTCAGGAAACCGTTTTTTCTTAACGCCGTACATGCCGAAATTGACCGGTTCGTCGAACTTTCCCGCACGGTGTCCGCCGGGCTGCTGTTCGGTACGCCGTGGGCCGCGGACGGGCAGGTGTACAACGCCGCCGTGCTGATCGACCGCGGCACAGTCGGCGTGCGCCGGAAATACGATCTGCCGAACTACGACGTCTTCGATGAAAAGCGGGTCTTCGCCGCCGGCGATCTTCCCGGGCCGGTCGACTTCCGCGGCGTCCGGATCGGCATTCCGGTGTGTGAGGATGTCTGGACGCCGGACGTGCTGGAGTGCCTGGCCGAGACCGGGGCGGAACTCGCCATCGTGCTCAACGGGTCGCCCTACGAGGCCGGGCGCTACGACACCCGCCTCCAGGTCGTGCTCGCCAGGGTGCGAGAATCCGGCCTGCCGATCCTCTATGTCAATCAGGTCGGCGGCCAGGACGAACTGGTCTTCGACGGCGCCTCCTTCGCCGTCAACCCGGACTATTCGCTGGCGGTCCAGCTGCCCGGTTTCAGCGAGACCGTCGCGATGACGCACTGGCGGCGCGAGGGAGACGGCTGGATTTGCGAAGCCGGGGATTGCAATCCGCCGCCCGACGGCCTGCAATCCGTCTATCAGGCGATGGTCCTGGGCCTGCGCGACTATGTGCGGAAGAACGGCTTTCCGGGCGTGATCCTGGGCCTGTCCGGCGGCGTCGATTCGGCGCTCTCCGCGGCCGTGGCCGTCGATGCCCTGGGCCCGGACAAGGTCTGGACGGTGATGATGCCGTCGCCCTACACCTCCGAAGAAAGCCTGGAGGACGCTGCCGCCGCGGCGGCGCTGCTCGGCGTGCGGCTCGACAGGATCGATATCGGCCCGGCCATGGACGCGTTCGGGGCCATGCTTGCGCCGCAGTTCGACGGCCGCGAGGCCGACGAGACCGAGGAGAATATCCAGGCGCGCTCGCGCGGCCTGGCGCTCATGGCGATCTCCAACAAGTTCGGCCACATGGTGCTGTCGACCGGCAACAAGTCGGAAATGTCGGTCGGCTACGCGACGCTCTACGGCGATATGTGCGGCGGCTATTCGGTCCTGAAGGATGTCTACAAGACCGACGTCTTCCGGCTGTGCCGCTGGCGCAACCAGCAGCGCCCGCCCGGCGCGCTCGGCCCGGCCGGCCGGGTGGTGCCCGAGCGGGTGATTACCAAGCCGCCGTCGGCGGAACTGCGGCCGGACCAGAAGGACGAGGATTCCCTGCCGCCCTATGCCGACCTGGACGATATCCTGCACTGCCTGATCGAGGAGAATCTGGGCACCGAGGAGATCGTCGCCCGCGGCCACGACCTGGAGACGGTGCGCCGGGTCTGGAAGATGCTCGATACGGCCGAATACAAGCGCCGGCAGGCGCCGCCCGGTGTAAAGATAGGCACCCGGGCGTTCGGCAAGGAACGCCGCTACCCCATCACCAACGCATTCCGCGGCCAGATCTGAGCGCAGCCGGGCGCGGCCCTGCCGGCTCCCCCGTCGGCTGGCCTGTCAGGCGCCGGAGCGTCCGCAATCCGTTCAACACACGGTCGCGTTCCGCGCGGCGCATTCCTTGCGGGCGCGGGCGAGTTCGGCGGGATATTGCCGGGCGCGCATCATGCCGGGGATCACCTTGCCGCCGATGACGAAGGCCGGCGTGCCGCGGATCCCGAGCCGCTCCGCGAGCTGGAGGTTGGCGTCGATCGCCGCTTCGATTTCGCGCGCCGCCATGTCGGCCTTGAGCTTCGGAATGTCGAGCCCGGCCTGCGCCGCGACCGCCATGATCTTCGCTTCGTTCAGCGCACCCCGATGGCGCATCAGCCGGTCGTGCATCTCCCGGTATTTCCCCTGTTTCGCCGCGGCCAGCGCCGCGCGCGCCGCGAGCCGGGAGGACGGGGCCAGAATCGGATATTCCTTGAAGACGATCCGGACGTTGCCGTCCGCCTTGGCGGCGGCCAGCATGTGCGGATAGGCCCGTTTGCACCAGCCGCAATTGTAGTCGAAGAACTCGACCACCGTTGCGGTGCCCTTCCGGTTCCCGCCGACCGGGTCGGCCGCATTGCGCAGCAGGGCATCGCGGTTTTCCGCGATGGCTTTACCGGTCGCCGCTTCCTTGGCGGCTTCGTCGCGCCGGCGCATTTCCTGGATCGCCTCGACGATGACCTCCGGGTTTTTGATCAGATAGTCCCGGACGATGTTCCGGATCTCCTGCTTCTGGCTTTCGTCGAAGCGGGTGTCGGCCTGTACCGGCGTAACGGCAGCGCCGAGGGGCAGGGCGAGCGCAACAGCCAGCGATACAATGCGGTTGAGCATAATGGGGCGGTTGACCATCATGGGCCTCTCTTTCGCGTCGGGCGCCGCGGAACCGGCGCCTATCGGCGGCCGGGGCCGGCGTTGAGCCGGCTGCCCTTGATGTCCTGGATCCGCCGCCAGCCGGGCGAGCCGGGCTTGAGCAGGCGTTCGGCCCGCCGAACCTGCAGGCGCACCTGGGCCGGGTCGCCGAGCAGCAGATAGTATTCGGCGAGCGCGGCGGCACTCTCGCCGAACTGTTCGAGCCGGCCGTGCGCCACAGCCCGCAGCCGCCAGCCGGTCGCGAAGGTCTTGTCCCTGGCGGTTGCATCGACCAGATGGCGAAGCGCCGTCTGGACCCGGTCGCGCTCGCCGGTCTGCAGCAGGGCATGGGCGTAGGCGCTGCGGATCAGGGCTTCCCGGGGCGCGAGGCCGACCGCGGTTGCATAGGCCTGCGAGGCCCGGCGCGCCAGCCCCCGTTCAAGCAGGATCTGCCCCTTGAGCTCGTGAAAGAAGGCGTCGCGTGGCGCCTCGCGGATCAGGCCGTCGATCGTCGAGAGGGCGCTGTCGAGCCGTCCGGCGCGATGATAGGCGATTGCGAGCGCATAGCGCGCCTCGGGCGCGCTATCCTTGCCTTCGTACCGTGCAATGACGGTGCCGGGCGGAGAAAGAAATCCCGTCAGTTTGGCCCGCACCCGTGCGTGCATCCTGGGGAAGGGGGCCGGAGTCGGTTTCGCCGTGTGGGGCGAGCGCCGCATGTGGTGCCGGATCCGGCTCAGGCGCTCCCGTGTCAACGGGTGGGTCCGCAGATACGGATCCTGCAGCGATCCCAGGAGCGCTTCCTGCGAGATCAGCCGTTCCATCAGGGTTGCCAGGCCGCCCGCGGAAACGCCCATCCGGTCGAGTGTCGCCAGCGCGAACGCATCGGCCTCGTTTTCCATGCTGCGCGTAAAGCGATAGAGCGTACCGTGGACGATCGAACTGCCGAGGCTTGCGACGGCGCCGGCCGCCTGACCGTCGCCCGAGGCAACGCCCGCTCCGGCCGCCAGGATGAAGGTGAGGATCTGTTTGATCTGGGCTTCGCGGAGCGCGCTGCGCAGCTGGGTCAGATGCTGGCCGGCGATATGGCCCGCCTCGTGTGCGAGGACGCCGATCACCATGGCGGCGTCTTCGGCCTCCTGCAACAGGCCGGTATTGACGAAGATATGCCGGCCGCCGGCGACGAAGGCGTTGAGCCGCCGGTTGTTGACGATATGGACCCGCACGTCGTCGGCGCCGAAGCCGATCGTCGCGAAAACCGGCGCGCTGTAGGCGCGGATGGCGCGTTCGATCTCGGCGTCGCGGATCAGCGGCAGGCCGCGCGCCGAAGCGGTTGCCGGGAGCGCCGTTCCGGCGACGAAGGCCAGCAGGATTGCAAAGGAGCGGATCATCGGGTAGGGCGCAGGGGTCTGGATCTCCTCCGGAAGCTATGGTCGGGGTGCCCGTTATTCGCCTGCGGCCAATTTCCCGCCCGCCCCTTGCCTCGGGAGGCGTCGCTCAGTGATCAAAGTCGCGGACCGCGGCCGGGTTTCGCCATTTATCGTAATGGATGTGATGCGGGCCGCCAACGAGCGCGAAGCGGTTCGCGGAGATGTGATTCATCTCGAGGTCGGCCAGCCGTCCACCGGCGCTCCCCGCGGTGTGGTCGAAGCGGCGAAAGCGGCGATGGACGGCGATGCGCTCGGCTATACCGACAGCCTCGGCATACCGGCGCTGCGCGAAGCCATCGCCGGGCACTATCGGGACTGGTACGGCGTCGACGTGCCCGTCGGCCGGATAGCGGTGACAACGGGATCGTCCGGCGGTTTCGTTCTCAGCTTTCTCTCGGCGTTCGACCCCGGAGACCGGGTTGCGACCGTGGCCCCGGGCTACCCCTGCTACCGGAACATTCTCGGCGCGTTCGGCATCGAGCCGGTCATACTGGAAGGATCAGCGGCAGACCGCTACCAGCCGACGCCCGCCCTCCTGGAAGCGGCGCATCGCGAAGCGCCGCTCGACGGCCTGATCGTCGCCAGCCCCTCCAATCCGACCGGAACGGTCTTGGGCGGCGAGGAATTCCGGGCGATTTCGGACTGGTGCGCAACCCGGCAGGTACGCTTCATTTCTGACGAGATTTACCACGGCATCGCCTATGGCGGCCCGGCGCCGACCGCAGCCGCGATCGACCCAGACGCCGTCGTCATCAACAGCTTCTCGAAATATTTTTCGATGACCGGCTGGCGGCTCGGCTGGATGATCGTGCCGCCGGACCTCGTCCGGGCGGTCGAATGCCTGGCGCAGAATCTGTTCATTTCGCCGCCCACGCTCAGCCAGCGCGCCGCCGTGGCTGCCTTCGATTGCCATGAGGAATGCGAAGCGAACGTCGCGGTGTACCGCCGCAACAGGGCGCTGCTGCTCGACGGGCTGCCGGCTGTCGGCTTCGATCGCCTCGCGCCGGCCGACGGCGCCTTCTATCTTTATGCCGATATTGCCGGCCTCACCAACGACAGCCGGGATTTCTGCGCCCGCATGCTGAGCGAGACCGGAATCGCCGCCACGCCGGGTGTCGACTTCGACGCGGCGCGCGGCCACGCCCAGATGCGGTTCAGCTATTGCGCCGCCACGGCCGACATCGAAACGGCGCTGGAACGGCTGGCGCGCTGGCGCAGCTAGCCGGTTCGTCCATCCGGCCGGCGACAGGGCAATCCCGGGGCAATCCCGGGGCCGTCGGGCGCCTACCCGCCGACATTCCACCAGCCCCGGCGCTTCCTGACCGGCGAACCGTCCGGTGCTCCGGGTTCCGTGCCTGACTCGGACTCGGGCGCTTCCGCCGCGTCCGCGTCGCCGGTGTCCCGATCGGCGCCGGAACCGTTGGCACCGGAACCGTTCGTGCCCGCCGCGACGGGCGCCGCGGGTTCGGCCGCCTCCGAATTGCCGTCTGCCGGCGAAGAGTCCGGCGCTTCGGCCGGGCCCGGATCGGATTTGGCGGCTGCCGTTTTGGCGCGCGAGCGGCGCGCCCGCTTCGGTTTCGGCGGCTCTTCCGGCGCCGCATCGTCCGGGCCGGCGGCCGGCGTCGACTCTGCATCCTCCGGCGCAGCAGCGGCCGCCTCCGCGGGGGGATCGGTGGTCCCGGCGCCGTTTTCGGCCCCGGCGGCCCCGGCGGCTTCAGTGGCGGCCGCCGCCGTCCGTTTCCGCGCCGCTCGCCGACGCCCGTTCCGCGGTTTTGCTTTCGAGGCGTCATCGGCGGGCGCAGCTTCGGCTTCCGCCGCATCGGACGCGGCGGCCGGCTCCGTTTCGGTCGAGGGCGCATCGACGTCCGGCGCGTCGGCGGCCTCGACGTCGGTTTCGACCTCGGCCCCGGCGTCTGCGTCGGCACCGGTGGCTTCCGCTCCGTCGGTCGCCTCGCCGCTGCGCCGGCGTCGGCCCCCGCGCCGGCCGCGCCGGCGCCGTTTCGGTTCGTCGCCGTCCTCCGTCCGGGCCTCGGCGGCCTCGGCGGCGTCCTTGCCGTCCTCGGTGTCGCCGGTTCCGGTCTGCGCCTCCGCTTCGATTTCGTCGGTCCGCTCCTCGTCGCCGCGCCGTTTGCGCCCGCCGCGCCGCCGCCGGCGCCTGCCGTTGGCTTCCTCGGGCGCTTCCGCCTCCTCTTCGTCGGCTACGCCGGGCCTGGAAACGGTCTTTTCGATCCGGTGATCCGGCGGGACCAGCGTGTCGTCGGCCTCAACGAGGATGCGGAAATCGTAACGCTCCTCGACCGCGGTCAATTCGGCGCGCTTCTGGTTCAGAATGTAGAAGGCGACCTGGGGCGGCACACTGACCGTAACCTCTTCGGCCCGCTGCCGGGTTCCTTCCTCTTCGATGGCGCGCAGGACGGTGAGCGCGGTCGATTCGGTCGAGCGGATCAGTCCGCTGCCCCCGCAGGTCGGGCAGGTGTTGCTCGAAATCTCGATAACGCTCGGCCGCAGCCGCTGGCGGGACATTTCCAGCAGGCCGAACGCACTGATCCGGCCGATCTGGATGCGCGCGCGGTCGCTCCCCATGGCGCTCTTCAGGCGCCGCTCGACCGCGTGGCGGTTGCGGCCGTCCTCCATGTCGATGAAATCGATGACGATCAGGCCCGCCAGGTCGCGCAGTTTCAACTGGCGCGCGATTTCGTCGGCCGCTTCGAGGTTCGTCTTGACGGCGGTTTCCTCGATGTTGCGCTCGCGGGTCGCCCGGCCGGAGTTGACGTCGATCGCCACCAGGGCCTCGGTGCTGTTCAGCACAATGGTGCCGCCGGATTTGAGCTGGACCGAAGGGCTCTGGATGTTGTCGATCTGCGCCTCGACCTGATAGCGCTGAAACATCGGAATCTTCGGCTCCTTGTAGGCTTTGACCCGCTTGGCATGGCTGGGAATCAGGAGCTTCATGAAGTTCTTTGCCGTGCGGTAGCCGACATCGCCCTCGACTAGGACCTCGTCGATCTCCTTGGTATAGAGATCGCGGATCGAGCGCTTGATCAGGTTGCCCTCCTCGTGGATCAGGGCGGGCGCCGTCGATTGCAGGGTGCGCTCGCGAATCTCGTCCCACAATTTGAGCAGATATTCGTAGTCGCGGCGGATTTCCGCCTTGGTGCGCCGCGCCCCGGCGGTCCGGACGATCACGGCCATGCCGTCGGGAATGTCGAATTCGTCGAGGATATTCTTCAGCCGCTTGCGGTCGGCCATATTCGATATCTTTCGCGAGATGCCGCCGCCGCGCGGCGTATTCGGCATCAGCACGCAATAGCGTCCGGCCAGGGAAATATAGCTGGTGATCGCCGCGCCCTTGTTGCCGCGCTCTTCCTTGGCGACCTGGACCAGGATGATCTGCCGGCGGGAAATCACCTCCTGGATGCGATAGCGGCGCTGCGGCCGGCGGCGGCGTTCGCCGATATCCTCGATCTCGTCGCCGCCCACCGTATCCACGCCGCGGTCGGCACGGGCGGCGCGCGAACCGCGGCCCCGGCTGCGGCGCGGCGCCTCGTTCTCGTTCGCGGGTTCGCCGCCCGGTTCGTCGCTTTCCGGTTCGTCGGTTCCGGCTTTCGCGCCGGCGCCTTCGTCGCCGGCTTCGTCTGCGCGGGCCGCGCCTTCATCGTCATCCGTTTCGCCGGATTCGGACGCATCGGCCGCCTCGTCGTCGAGCGTTTCGACCGGCTCCGGCTCGGAAGCGCCGTCCTCATCGGACTCTGCCGTATCGGGGGAGTCGATCTCCTCCGCTTCGGCCTTGGCCTCCGCCTTGGCTTCCGCCGCTTCCTGCTGGATCAGCTCCTCGCGATCCGAGATCGGGATGCGGTAATAGTCGGGATGGATTTCGTTGAAGGCGAGGAAACCGTGCCGGTTTCCGCCATAGTCGACGAACGCCGCCTGGAGCGACGGTTCGACCCTGGTCACCTTTGCAAGGTAAATGTTTCCCTTCAACTGGGATTTCTGGCTGGATTCGTAGTCGAATTCGTCCAGCCGGTTGCCGCTGACGACGACCACCCGGGTCTCCTCCAGATGAGTCGCGTCAATCAACATTCGTGTCGTCATCGATGTCTCCGTACGGCTGCGCCCTGGCCGGGCGCCAGCCGGAAAATTTGAATTCGCCGTACGGACGGAAGGGCGCAGAACGGACGTTCCGCGGAACCGGTGTTACAAACGGCCCGACAATTACCTGGGCCTATTTCGTGGCGCCTGCGTCATCGCCAAATTCGCGGTCGTTGGAAGGGGCGCTTGGTATGGGCACCCGTTCTGCCCGACTTTGGCGTCCTGCGGCGCCGGAGATTCCGTCCGGCGATTTCGCCATTGCATTTCGTTGCCCTGGCCCCGACGCGTACTTCGGGCGGCGCTTCGCACCCCGATTGTCGGTTCCGATGCGAATGACGCCGCCGGCTCCGCGTTGCCGGAAAAGGCGCTCCTGCGCGAGCGCGCTGCTTTCCAGCACGGGCCGCAACGGCGAGAAACTAGTCTCAATCGGGCGGCGCGACAATCGGGAATATGTTTGTCAATAAAATTTGAATAAACTTTGTTGCGTGAAAAGACGTCGTCTTGACTGCACATCCGTTCGCAAATGAACGGGAAATAACGGGGCGATGCAGGATCGAACCATGCCGGAATTCTGCAAGAATCGGGCGCGGGTTCAGCTTGGCGGCGCCTTGGCGGGGATGCTTGTCGCGGCGCTGGCGACACCGGCAATGTCGCAGGAGGCGGCGCGACGGTCGGCCGCTGCCGACGCGCCGGACCGGCAGCGCTGGACGGTGGTGCTCGATCCGGGCCACGGCGGCATCGACAAGGGCGCGGTCGGCTCCACAGGCCTGGAAGAAAAGGCGGTGGTCTTGTCGATCGCCCGGGTCGTTCGCCGGTTTTTGGTGCGGGACAGCCGGTTCCGCATCCTGCTGACCCGGAATGGCGATCGATACGTTCGGCTGCAGGAGCGTTACGAATTCGCCCGGCGTCACCGGGCCGCTCTGTTCGTTTCGATCCACGCCGACGCTAATCCGTTCGTCGGGCAGCGGGGGCTGTCGGTCCACACGCTGTCGGCGCGCGCCTCGGACCGGCTGGCGGCGCGGCTGGCAGAGCGCGTAAACCGGTCGGATGCGATTGCCGGCGTCGATCTGCGGGGCTCCGGCAGATCGGTTTCCGCCATTCTCCTTGACCTCGTCCGGCGGGAGACGCGCGCCGGTTCCGCCAGGATTTCGTCGCTGATCGTCCGTTCGGCGCGCGACCGCGTCCGGCTGCTGAGCAAACCGCAGCGCTCGGCGGATTTTGCGGTGCTGCGGGCGCCGGATGTGCCTTCGGTGCTCGTCGAGCTCGGTTTTCTCACCAATGCGCAGGACGAGGAACTGCTGCGCACGATGACATACAGGAAGCGCCTCGCGGCTGTGCTTGCGCGCGCAATCGCGCAGTATTTCAGCGGGGCTCCGGCCGCCGGCAAGGCCGGCAATCGGGTTTTCGGCGCCGAAAATTCGCGCCGGTGAGTGGCGCCGCCGCCATAGTTCAACCATATAGCTGTGACAGTGGTAACGTGCCCGGCGCCGCCGGCACGGGAGATCGACCGGTGCAGGGCCGCCGGGGCGGAAGAGTTTATGAGCGATATCAGGATCACGCCTGAAGACCGGATTGCCGCCGACGAAACGCCGCACCCGGACGGCCGGGAGCAGGATTCGGCAACGCCGCGGCGTGGAACCCGCAAACGGCCTTCCTTCCTCGGCCGCCTGGTCGTGGGTCTGCTCAGCCTGGGCTTCGCCGTAGCGATCCTGGGCTTCGCGGTCGTGTTGTTCGCCTTCTGGTTCTACGGCCGCGATCTGCCCGGCCTTGCCCGGCTGGCGAACTACGAACCGCCGATCGTGAGCCGCGTCTACGCCGGAGACGGCCGCCTGATCGGCGAGTTCGCCACCGAAAAAAGAATTTTCATCCCCTACAAGCTGATGCCCGAGACGGTCGTGCATGCGTTCATTTCGGCTGAGGACCAGCGTTTCTTCACCCATCGGGGCGTCGACCTGATCGGAACGATGCGCGCCGGCTTCACGACGGTGGGCTCCTATCTCGCCGGAGGCAGCCGGGTGGTCGGCGGCTCGACGATCACCCAGCAGGTCGCCAAGAACTTCTTCTTTACCAGCGAGAAGACGCTGAAGCGTAAAATCCGCGAAATCATCCTGGCCATGCGCATCGAAGCGGCCTTGTCCAAGGATCGGATACTGGAGCTGTATCTGAACGAGATTTTCCTCGGCAATCGCGCCTACGGCGTGGCTGCCGCGGCCCAGACCTATTTCAACAAGCCGCTGCGCGACCTGTCGATCGCCGAGGCGGCCATGCTCGCCGGCATGCCGCAGGCGCCGACCCGCTACAACCCCTTCAGGAACCCGAGGGCCGCCACGGCCCGGCGCGCCTATGTCGTCCAGCGGATGCGCGCGGACGGCTACATCACCGCAGACGAGGCGCGCCTCGCCCTCAAGGCGCCGCTGGGCCTGGTCCGGCAGGAGGCGCAATCCAGCGTCGGCGCGGAATATTTCGTGGAGGAGCTGCGCCGGGAACTCATCGCAAAATATGGCGAAGAGAAAATGAAAAAGGGCGGCTATTCGGTGCGCTCCACGCTCGACCCGGCGCTGCAGCAGTATGCCGACGAGGCGTTGCGCAGGGGTCTGGTGGCCTATGACCGGCGCCACGGCTATCGCGGACCCGTGGCGCGGCTGCCGCAGACCTACGGCGCGCGCTGGGCCGAGGGATGGCGGAAAAAGCTGTCTCAGGTGAAGCGGCCGGCCGGTGCCGGAACATGGTCGCTGGCGCTCGTCCTGAAGACCGAAAGGAACCGGGTCGTCATCGGATTTGCCGACGGCGGCAGCGGCGCGATTCCGCTGGCGGAACTCGCCTGGGCGCGCAAGCAGAGCGTCAAGACGCGCAAGAGCGGAAAGAAGATGTACATCGCGGTGGGGCCGCGCATCCGCAAGGCCGCCGATGTCGTGCGCACGGGCGATGTGATCCTGGTCGAGCCGGTTCGCGTGAACCGCAAGGGCAAGGCCTACCCGGACGGGACATACACATTGCGCCAGGTTCCGATGGCTACGGCCGCGATCGTCGCCATGGATCCGCACACCGGCCGTATTCTCGCCATGAGCGGCGGATACAGTTTCCGGATCAGCCAGTTCAACACGGCGACCCAGGCACGGCGGCAGCCCGGCTCCGCCTTCAAGCCGATCGTGTTTCTCACGGCGCTCGAAAACGGGTTTACGCCGACGACCAGGGTGCTGGACGCGCCGGTCGTGGTGAAGCAGCCGGACGGCGAATATTACAAACCGCTCAACCACTCCGGCAAATTCTACGGCCCGACGACGCTGCGCCGGGGCCTCGAACTGTCGCGCAACGTGATGACGATCCGCCTGGCCAATCGGGTCGGACTGGCGAAGGTGTCGGATATGGCGGGCCGCCTGGGTATCGCAGAGAAACTGCCGACCACCATGTCCGCGGCGCTCGGCGCCTATGAGACGACGCCGCTCAAGATGGCGGTGGGATATTCGATGATGGTGAACGGCGGGCGCAGGGTGACGCCGACGCTGGTCGACCGGATACAGGACCGCCGCGGCCGGACGATTTTCCGCCACGATGCCGTCGAATGCGCCGCGTGCCGGTCGCCGGAATGGCAAGACCAGGAAATGCCGAAACTGCCGGACGAGCGCGAGCAGGTGATCGGCAGGCAAAGCGCATTCCAGATCGTCTCGATCCTGCAGGGCGTGGTCGAGCACGGCACCGGCCGCCAGGTTTCGCAGGTCGGCCGGCCGCTTGCCGGCAAGACCGGAACGACCAACGACGTCGTCGATGCCTGGTTCGTCGGCATGTCGCCCAATCTCGTGGCGGCGACCTGGGTCGGATTCGACAATTCCTATTCGCTGGGCAATTTCGAGGAAGGCGGCCGGACCGCCACACCCATTTTCCGCGATTTCATGAAGAAGGCGCTCACAGGACCGGAAGAGGATTTCCGGCCGCCCAGGGGACTGGTGGCGATCCGCGTCAAGCCGGACCGGGAGAGCGGGAAAAGGAAAAGGGACAAACCCTATCTCGAGTATTTCAAGATCGGTGCGAAGCCGGGGTCCGCGCCGGACGGGCTGGCGCCGGGCGAGGGCGGCTCGGACTTCAGCGAGACGGCGAGCGAAGAGTATTGAAGGCCGGCCGACGGTCAGGATGGTTTCGCGGGGTCGAACCGCTGGGCCCACGATTGACGCAGGCAGGAATATCCCTACATTGTCGGGACAAACCGGAGGGTGTCGCCGTGTTGGACTTCAGGGATGTCGAAGCGCTTTCGGACGAGAAGGCAACCGACCACCTCGAGATGCGCGTGAGGCCGAGCGACAAGGTGCTCATGTCGCGCGCTGCGGAACTGACAGGGGTCAAGCTCTCGGCGTTTGTCAGGGCGTCGGCCGCGCGGGAGGCGGAGCGGGTGCTGCGCGAGCATCAGACCACGGCGCTTTCGGAGCGCGACCGGCAGTTGCTGCTGGAGGCGCTCGACAATCCGCCGCCGCCGACAAGGGCGGCTCGGGACGCGGTTCGCGGATACCGCTCCCGGATCGCCAATGCAGGGTGACGGAGGCCGCGAGGCCGCTTCCGTAATCGTCATCGGGCCGTTCGATCCCGCCCGGCATGAGCGGTCGGGCTTTTCCTGCGGCACGGAGCGCCTCGACAACTTTCTGCGGTTCAGCGCGAGGAAGCAGCAGAAAGACGACTTTACGCGGGTATTCGTGGCGGTGGCCGAGGGCTCGCCCAAAATCCTGGGCTACTATGCGCTGAATGCCCATGCGGTCGCGACGGGCGAGCTCGGAGCGGACCGCCCCAAACGCGCGCCCAACACGGGTAGCATCCCGGCGCTGTACCTCTCCATGATTGCCGTGGACCGAAGCTGGCAAGGCAAGGGGCTCGGGTCGGACCTTGCCATCGACGCGCTTGGCCGCGCCCGGAATGTCGCGGGCGAGGTGGGGCTCAAGCTGGTCGTTCTCGATGTGATCGGCGATGGCGGAAACGAGACCTTCGACCGTCGTATGGCGTTTTACCGCCGCCTCGGTTTCCGGAGCTTTCAGGATCGCCCGGAGCGGATGTTCATCGCCATCGGCACGATCCGGGCCATGTTCGGCGATGGATAGCGTGCCGTGGCGGCCTCCGCCGCAAGCGGCGAAACGACCTGCGGGACGACCGGCCTCGGGAAGAAACAAGCCCCGGTCTTCCGTCCGGACAAGCGGTCGTGATAGACGAACGCGCCGGACTGCCATGATCCTTTTCGGGGCGGCATTCCGGCCCGGACCCATCGCTGAAGGTCGACATGAAAGCGGAAACCCAGGCGGTTGCCGACGAAATCAGGCAGTCGATCGGGCTGCTGAGGAGGCATCTTTGACCCGGAGGCCCTGGAACGGCGCCTCGGCGTTCTGAACGCCCAGGCCGAAGAACCGGATTTGTGGAACGATGCCGACCGCGCCCAGGCGGTCATGCGGGAACGCACCGCGACCGAAAAACGCCTCGCCGGCTTCCGCGCGCTGGAACAGGAATTCGAGGACACGCTCGAACTGATCGCCCTCGCCGAAGAGGAAGAGGACGCCGAGACCCTGGACGACGCCGAGAAGGCGCTCACCGCATTGCAGGCCGTTGCGGCCAAGCGGCAGCTCGAGAGTCTGCTGTCCGGCGAGGCGGACGGCAACGACTGCTTCCTCGAGATCCATGCCGGCGCCGGCGGCACCGAGAGCCAGGACTGGGCCGAGATGCTGGTGCGCATGTACACCCGCTGGGCCGACGCCCACGGCTACGGGATCGAATGGCTGGAAGAGAGCCTCGGCGAAGAGGCCGGCATCAAATCCACGACCCTGCGCATCAACGGCGACAACGCCTATGGCTGGCTCAAGACGGAAAGCGGCGTGCATCGCCTCGTGCGCATCTCGCCCTACGACGCGAGTTCCCGGCGCCATACCAGCTTCGCCTCGGCCTGGGTCTATCCGGTGGTCGACGACGATATCGAAATCGAGATCGACGAATCGCAGGTCCGGGTCGACACCTACCGGGCGTCCGGCGCCGGCGGCCAGCATGTCAACAAGACCGACAGCGCCGTCCGCCTGACCCATACGCCGACGGGAATCGTCGTGCAGTGCCAGAACGACCGCTCCCAGCACCGCAACCGGGCGGAGGCATGGAAACTGCTTCGAGCCCGTCTGTATGAACTGGAACTTCAGAAACGCGAGGCGGAGGTCCAGGAAGCGCACGAGGCCAAGAGCGAGATCGGCTGGGGCCACCAGATCCGCTCCTATGTGCTGCACCCCTACCAGATGGTGAAGGACCTGCGCACGAATGTCGAAAAGGGCAACGCCCAGGGCGTGCTCGACGGCGATATCGACGGCTTCCTCGAAGCGGCGCTCGCCGCAAAAATCGGCGCGAAACGCGAACCGTAGCGGAGCGGGGGGCCGGTTCGGGCGGAACGGCCGGCAGGGCCGGGCGTCACCATGTCCTCCCCGCAACGCGCGCCGCCGCGCTACCTATCGTCCGACGGACCGACCGGAGGAAGCTACCTATCGTCCGACGGACCGACCGGAGGAAGCTACCTATCGTCCGACGGACCGACCGGAGGAACAGGCATGACCGAGACCAGAGAATCCGCGCTCATCGTCGGCACCGGCCCGGGCCTCAGCGCATCGCTGGCGCGGCTGTGCGCGGCGCAGGGCATGGCGGTGACGGTGGCGGCGCGCGATACCGGCAAGCTGGCCGGGTTGATCGCCGAGACCGGCGCGACGGCGCGCGTATGCGACGCCATCGACGGCGCTTCCGTGGACGCGCTGTTCGACGCGGCGGTCGCCGACCACGGCGTGCCCGACCTGGTGGTCTACAATCCGAGCTACCGCGAGCGCGGCCCGCTTTCCGGCCTCGACCGGGAAGAGGTGCGCAAGGCGCTGCTCATCTCCTGCTATGGCGGCTTCCTGGTCGGCCAGAAGGCGGCGCAGCTCATGCTGCCGCGCGGCAGCGGCTCGATCCAGTTCACCGGCGCCTCGGCGAGCGTGAAGGGCTATCCGCAGTCGGCGTCCTTCGCGATGGGCAAGTTCGGCCTGCGCGGCCTGGCCCAGAGCATGGCGCGGGAGCTCCAGCCGAAGGGCCTTCACGTCGCCCATTTCGTGATCGACGGCGGCATCAGCGCGGGCCCGGACGATCCGCGCAACGACCGGGGCGACGACGGGCTGCTGCTGCCGGACGCCATCGCCGAAACCTATCTCCACGTCCACCGCCAGCACCGCAGCGCCTGGACCTGGGAGGTCGAGCTGCGGCCGTGGGTGGAGAAGTTCTGACCGGCCGGCCGCCGCCGTTGACGGTTCGGCCGACTTCGAAACAGAACGGCTCCGGTTCGCGCTCCGCTGCGGCGCGCCGGTCAAGGCAACGGCCACGTCCCGATCGGGAGGCTTCCATGACCCTGAAACCGTCGATCCGACTGAGCCATGCCGGGTTCCACGTTTTCGACGTCGACCGGATGGTGGACTTCTTCACCACCGTCTATGGCCTTCGTGTCACCGATCGCGGCGTTGGCGGGGAAACGGGCGAGATCGTCTTTCTCTGCGCCGACCCGAGGGACCACCACCAGCTGGTGCTCTACGAGGGGCGAACGTCGAGGGAGGGCGTTCACTACAACCACATGTCCTTCGAGGTGAACGACCTCGACCGCCTCAGACAGATCCACCGGGCGCTTCAGGACTATCCCGGCGTCACCAATGTCCTGACCATGAACCACGGGGTCTCCTGGGCCGTCTATTGCCACGACCCGGAGGGCAACCGCACCGAAGCCTTCGTCGACACCCCCTGGTATGTGAACCAGCCCTACTACGCCGACAACCTGGACCTATCCCTGAGCGACGGGGAGATCGCCGAGATCACCAGACGGATGCTCGAAACCGAGCCGACGGCGGAACCGGTCGAGCGCTGGCGCGCCCGCTTTGCCGAAGAACTGGGGCTCGGTCCGGCGCAGTGGCCCTCGGCATAGGGGAGGCCCGCGACCCGGCAGGCCCGGCGAAATCCCGGGCCGTGCCGCCTTCGGCGCGAGTTCCGGAGTCAGTCTCCCTGGCCGGCATCCAGCGCGTGGGACGGCAGCGGGCCGGTTTCGGCCGGTGTGGCGCCCGCCGCGGTTTCGGTTACCACACGGTCGAAGATCCGGCGAACGGTGCCGGCCAGTTCCGTCATTTCGGCTTCCAGCACGCGGATATCGGGCTGATCCGCCGCGCGGCAGAGCAGGGGATGCAGCGAGGCCGGCGGCCGTCCGTCCGCGTCAAGTGTGGCGCCGGTCAGCCGCAGGATCGCCTGGATCGTCTGCCAGAGGGCAGCGGCCCGGAGCAGCGTATCGGCATCGCCAGGATCGACGCATCCCGCCTTTCGCAGCGCCATCAGGGCCGCGGCGGTATTGGCATGCCGCAGGTCCGGGTGGGCGTTGCTGTGCAGCAGGATCAGGAATTGCGCGACGAACTCGATGTCGAGGATGCCGCCGGGCATGTTCTTGACGTGCCAGACCGTCGGCGCCTCGCGGTTCTCGGCCAGCCGCCGCCGCATGTCGGCGACTTCGGCCGCCAGTTTCGCCGCCTCGCGCGGCCGGTTGACGGACCGGGCCGTGACCGCCATGACATCGCGCGCCAGAGCTTCGGTTCCGGCGACGACCCTGGCCCGGGTGATCGTCATCTGCTCCCAGGTCCAGGCATGGTTGGCCTGGTAGTCCTCGAACGCCGAGAAACTCGTGGCCAGCGGCCCCTTGTTGCCGAAGGGCCGCAACCGGAGATCGACCTCGAAGAGGCCGCCTTCGGCCGTCGGCGCCGTCAGCGCACTGAACAGGCGCTGGGCGAAGCGCGCATGGTAGAGGCTGAGCGCCAGCGGTTTCGCGCCGTCCGACTGGGCCTCTCCGATCCGGTCGTCATACACGAACAGCAGATCGAGGTCGGAGGTTGCCGTAAGTTCCCGGCCGCCGAGCTTGCCGAGCCCGACGATACAGAAGCTTCCGTCCTCGAACCGTCCGTGCTTTTCCGCGAACGCCGCTTCGACACGCGGCAGAATGGCCGTCACCGCCGTATCCGCGACATCGGCATAGGCGCCGCCGGCCTCCGCCGCCGAGATTCTCCCGTGCAGGAAGCGCACGCCGATCCCGAAGCGCGCCTCGGCGCACCAGCGGCGGACCGCGTCCAGGCTCTCCTCGAAGCTGCAATCGACGGGAAGGGAATCGGCAAGACCGTCGGTCATCGCCTGCCGGTCCGGCACCCGGTCGAAAAATCCGCGGTCGAGCAGCGCGTCGAACAGGGTGGGCCGCCGTCCCAGCGTTCCCGCCAGTTCGGGCGCCGTGCCCATGATTTCGGCGATCAGGTCGAGCAGTCTCGGGTTGGCGTGCAGCAGCGAGAACAGCGGCACGCCGGCCGGCAGGCTGCGGATAAACGCGTCGAGCCGGCGAAACGCCTCGTCGGGCGCCGGCGAACTGCCGATCGCCTGAAGCAGGGTGGGGGTCAGCTCCGTCAGCAGCTGCCGGGCCCGGTCGCTGTGGGTCGCCCTGTAGCGGCCGTGGTGCCAGCCGCGTATCACGGACGAAACCGTCTCGGGTTCCGCAAATCCGAGGGTGGAAAGGGTGTTTAGCGTGTCCGGGTCGTGGTCGCCGCCGGTAAACACCAGGCTGCTCGGCCCGCCCAGGTCGGGCGCCTCCTCGAACAGGCCGGCGTAGTGGCTTTCGACCCGCTGGAGATGATGGAACAGCGCGGCCAGAAAGGCGTCGGCCGAGGGATAGCCCATGAAGGTGGCGAAGGCGCCGAACTCGGCGGCATCGTCCGGCAGCGTCTGGGTCTGCCGGTCCTCGACCATCTGGATACGATGTTCGACGGTACGCAGGAATTCGTAGGCTTCGGTCAGATCGTGCGCGGCCCGCGGCTCGACCCGGTCGGCCGCCACCAGCGAATCGATCGCCCGGACCGTGGCGCGTTCGCGCAGGCTGGCGTCGCGACCGCCGAAGATGAGCTGTTGGGTCTGGGCGAAGAACTCGATTTCGCGAATGCCGCCCCGGCCCAGCTTGACATCGTGGCCCGGCAGGCCGCGCGGCGAACGGATGGTGCCGCCGCCGCGCCGGGCGTTGATCTGGCGCTTGATGGAATGGACATCCTGGATCGTCGCGAAATCCAGGCTGCGGCGCCAGATGAACGGCCGCAGCCGCTCCAGGAAGGCCGTGCCCGCGGCCATGTCGCCGGCCACGATGCGCGCCTTGATCATGGCGGCGCGCTCCCAGTTCTGGCCCATGCTTTCGTAATAGACCTCGGCGGCGTCGACGGAGAGGGCGACCGGGGTCGAGGCCGGGTCCGGCCGCAGGCGCAGGTCGGTGCGGAAGACGTAGCCGTCCGCCGTGCGCTTGTGCAGCAGGTCGACCAGGCCCTGGGTCAGCCGCACCATCTCGCGCTGGAGCCGTTCGGGCCGCGCGATCGGCACGACCTCAGGGTCGAAGAAGACGATCAGGTCGATATCGCTCGAATAGTTCAGCTCGTGGGCGCCGAGCTTTCCCATGCCGATCACGAACACGCCGCAGTTGCGGGCCGGCGAGAGCCCTTTCGGATCCAGGGTCAGGGCATTGCGGCCCGCGGCTTCGCGCAGCAGGGCCTCCAGGGCGGAGCCGATGGCCCAGTCGGCAAAATCGCTGAGCGTCGCCGTAATCGCCGGGACCGCCCACGCACCCGACAGGTCGGCAAGCGCAATGCCGAGCGCGACCTGGCGGCGCGCGACGCGCAGGATGCGGGCGACGGAGTCGATCTTGCCGGTCGCGGCGAGCGCCTTGCGGGCATCCTCCAGCGCGGACCGGATCGCCGTGTCGTAGCCGACCGTGAAGCACGCCAGCGCGAAGTCCGGATGCTTCAATAGACATTCCGAAAGAAAGGGACTATTGCCGAAACATGCGCGCAGGAGCCGCCCGTTCCGACTGTCGAGCAAGCGCGTTGCATCGAGCCGCGCTTCGCCCTCGAGTTCCTCTTCGACCGCGGTCGACCATCGCTCCAGATTGCGCGCCAGCATATCCGGATCGGACGGTGACGGTGGCGTGCTCAGGCGGTGGAACGGACTCTCGCTCACCGGTTGTCCATCTCGTGTGCCGTTTGCCGGGGCCAGAACGGTGCGCACCGCCGGCCCGCCTGCTGCCGGGCGGCGGAGCGCCGGAACATCCGGCGTCACTACTTTCGTCTTTCCCTGATTAGGACGCCGGTACGGTGATTCGCAAGCCGATCCGCATTGTCGTCAAGAGCCTTGCGGTTATCGTCGCGCTCGTCGTCATCGCAGCGGGGGCGGTCGTCTGGCGCCTCTATCTCGGGCCGGTCGATGCCGAATTCGCCGCCCGCCATGTCCGGGCGGAACTGGCGCGCTCGTTTCCGGACCTGACGATCGGGCTGGGAACGACCGAGGCGGTCTGGCCGGGCGACATGTCGGGGTTGCCGTTGCGCAGCAAGGATTTGCGGCTGACCGGTAAGGACGGCGGCGAGGTGGCGCATTTCCCCGAGGTCGTCGTGACGGTCGCGCTGCTGCCCTTGCTGACCGGGCAGTTGCGGCTGGAGTCGATCCGCTTCGTGCAGCCGGAGATCGCCCTGGAGCGCGACGGCCGGGGCAACATTGCGCTGCGAACCGGCGCGTCGCAGCCCGGCGGGCAGGACCGGCTCCTCGCAATGATGATCGGCCGTATGGCCGGCAAGCCGGCGGATGCCGAGCCGCTGGGAAGTCTCCGGTCCATCGAGATCGTCGGTGGCAACGTTACGCTCTCGGACCGGCCGACACGACAGGTGTGGCGGGCCGATTCGCTGCGGTCTGCGTTGCGGCGCCGGCCGGAAGGCCTGGCCGCAGACGTTTCCTTTACCCTGCGAACCGGCGGGAAGGCGGCGCGGATCGGCGGCGAAGCGGATTATCGCAAGGCCGACGGAAGAGTAACCGGAACCCTGACATTCCAGGGCCTCGACCCGGCAGCCCTGGCGGCGGTCTCGGAGGCGCTGGGCGTGCTGGAAAACCTTCAGGTGCCGCTGTCCGGCAAGTTATCCTTCACGGGCTCGGACGACGGGCGTTTCCACGGTGGCGCACTGGTCGTCGAGGGCGCTGCCGGAAGGATAAGGCTGCCGGGCGTCTATCGCGGACCGGTGCGGGTCAGGTCTCTGCATCTTGCGGGCGCGCTCAAGGATGGGACGCGGGCTGCCGATATCGGCCGGTTCCAGGTCGATCTCGGCGATACGAAGCTCGATTTCACCGGCAGGGTGCAGCGCATCGGTGGCGGACTTGCCGTCGACGGGAACGGTTCGCTCACCGGCTTCGGCGTCAAGGCGCTGGGCCGGCTGTGGCCGGGCAAGGTCGGCCCGAACGCCAGACGATGGGTCCTCCGCAATGTCGGCGCCGGGCGGGTGAAGAAAATCGATACCCGGTTCAGCCTAACGGTTCGCGATGGCGGGAACCGCCGGGTGCAGGTGCGTCGCCTCGCCGGCCGGTTCGGTTTCGACGGCCTGGATATCCGCTTGCCGGGAGCGCTGCCCGCGCTGCGCGACGCGGGCGGCGAGGCGCAATTCGACGCTGCAAAGATCGACTTCCGGATCCGGCGGGGCAGGATCGGGAAAAGCAGGGTGAGCGAAAGTTCGGTCCGGATCGACGGCCTCCGCGGCACTGCCGCGAAGATCGCCGTCGACGCGGCGGTCGATGGATCGGTGCAGGATTTCCTGCGCCTGATCGACCGCGAGACGCTGGCGTCGATCCGGCGGCAGGCGGCCGATCCCGCCGCGATCCGGGGGCAGGCCCGCGTCCGGCTGAAATCGAGCTTTCCGCTGGACGACAGCCTGTCCTTCGGGACGGTTCCGTTCGCGGCGGATGCGCAAGTCCGCGAGGTGTCGTGGCCGAGGGCCGTGTTCGGCCTGAATCTGACCGGGGGCAGGTTCGGCCTCACGGTCGGCAGGGCAGGGTTCGAGCTGGAGGGCGAAAGCACGGTGGGCGGCGCGTCGGCCAGGCTGCGCTGGCAGGAGAAATTCGGCCCGGCGTCGAAAACCTGGCGCCGCCGGCTGTCGATCCGCGGCGTCCCGACGCCCCGGCTGCTGCTTGCCGCGGGCCTCGATATCCGCAGCTTCCTGTCCGGCCCATTCGGCGCCGACGTGACGCTCAGCGCCTACGACAACGGCCGGACGGTCGTCCAAGGCAGTTACGATTTTCGTGGCGCGCGCCTCAACATTCCCGTCCTCGACATCGTGAAACCGCCCAAACAGCCGGCGAAGGGATCGTCCAGGCTGGAGTTCCGGCATGGCCGGCTTGCCGCGATTTCCGGCTTTTCGCTGCAATCGCCGCCGGTCGCATTCCAGGGCAAGGCGACGATGGAAAGCAACGGCCGGACGCTGCGCCGCCTGACCGTCACCCGCCTGTCGGCCGGGCGCACCCGGCTCTCCGCAGTACTGGAGCGGCGGACGAAGACGGGGCGGCGGCTTCGCCTGACCGGGCGGGTGCTCGACCTTTCGCCCTTCCTCAAGGCTCCGCCGGCGCAGTCGAAGCGCACCGGAGCAAGCCGTTCGAACGCCGCGCCGGCCGTCGAGCCTCTGGACATGGAATTCCGGGTCGACCGGCTGTTCGTTGCAAAGTCGCTTCCCCTGTGGTCGGCGACGGGCGCCGCGCGGTACGACGGCAGGTCCCTGCGCAGGGTGCGCCTGTCCGCGGCGCTGCCGTCCGGCAAATCGCTGGACTTTCGCCTGACTCCGGCCGGCGGCGGCCAGGCGGTCATGCTCGCCTCCGATGACGGCGGCGGCGCCCTGCGGGCGCTGGGCATCGTCGACAATCTGCGCGGCGGGGCGCTGTCCGTCCGCGCCCTTCGCCGCCCGACGCTCGAGGGCAAGCCGATGTCCGGCACCCTGCGCCTCAAGAACTTCCAGGTCGAGCGGGCGCCTGCGATCGCCCGTTTCTTCGCGCTCGCGGAACGCCGCCGTATCGACGGCAGCATCCGGATGCAACGGCTCGACATGACATTCGACCTTCGGGGCGACCGGCTCCGGATCGGCGAAGGCCGCGCCTACAGCAGCCTGATCGGCGTAACGGCAGCCGGCGAGATCGGCCGCGCGAAGCGGCAGGTGCGGCTGCGCGGCACGCTGGTGCCGCTCTACGAATTGAACAGCGTGTTCGGCAGGGTGCCGATCATCGGCGATCTGCTGATCGGCGAGAAGGGCAGCGGCCTTCTGGCAGCCCATTTCACCGTCAAGGGCTCCCTGGACAAGCCGAAATTCCAGGTCAATCCGGTTGCCCTCCTCACGCCGGGAGCGCTGCGCCGGCTCTTCGATTTCGGCAGCGGCGGCAAGCGGCGCAGGGGCAAGGAAAAGCGGAACTAACCGGCGCGCGCGGGCCGCACCAGGACGTGCCGCTTCTTGCCGGCGGAGAGCTTGATCGTGCCGTCCGGGCCGATCGCGCCGGCGCCGATCGCCCGGTTTTCGTCCGTTACCGGTTCGCCGTTGAGCCGGGCGCCGCCGCCCCGGATCAGCCGCC
This sequence comes from Rhodospirillaceae bacterium, assembly GCA_011523655.1. Taxonomy (GTDB): domain Bacteria; phylum Pseudomonadota; class Alphaproteobacteria; order Bin65; family Bin65; genus Bin65. The sequence continues at coordinate 31,425 of WTGH01000003.1, read as the reverse complement.
GGGCTTCGCCGCCGCTGGCGGCCAGTCCTGCGCGCCGGAACAGGTCGAAGGCGGGGATGCCGGCTTCCAGGTCGGCGGCCGGCACGTCGACCACCGGCAGGCCGCCGGCCGCTTCGCCCTGCTCGAAGGTCCGGCGCGCCGTTTCAGCTGCTGCCTCGGCGGCGTCCGGCCCGTGCAGCATGGCCGTCGCCGCCGTCGCCAGCACTTTTTTCGCGTCGTTGATCTCGGCGCCGCCCAGCGCCTCCAGCCGGGCGGTCTCGCCGAGCGGCAGGTCGGTGAACAGGCGCAGGAAGCGGCCGACGTCGGCGTCTTCCGTATTGCGCCAGAACTGCCAGTAGTCGTACGCGCTCAGCCGGTCGGCATTGAGCCAGATTGCGCCCTGCGCGGTCTTGCCCATCTTGGCGCCCGACGCCGTGGTGATCAGCGGCGAGGTCAAGCCGAACAATTCGCGCTGCTCGACCCGCCGGCCGAGCTCGACGCCGTTGACGATGTTGCCCCACTGGTCCGACCCGCCGAGCTGGAGCGAACAATCGTAGCGCCGCGCCAGTTCGACGAAATCGTAGGCTTGGAGGATCATGTAGTTGAATTCGAGGAAGGTGAGCGGCTGCTCCCGGTCGAGGCGCAGTCTCACGCTGTCGAAGGTCAGCATGCGGTTGATGGTAAAATGCCGGCCGTATTCGCGCAGGAAATCGACATAGGCGAGATCGTTCAGCCAGTCGGCGTTGTTGGCCATAACTGCATCGGCGGGCCCGTCGCCGAAGATCAGGAACTTCTCGAACACGCTGCGGATGCCCGCCATGTTGGCGGCGATCTGCGCATCGCTCAGGAGCTGGCGCGACGAATCCTTGCCCGAGGGGTCGCCGACCCGCGTCGTGCCGCCGCCCATCAGGACGATCGGCCGGTGGCCGGTCTTCTGGAGCCAGCGCAGCAGCATGATCTGGAGCAGGCTGCCGACATGCAGGCTGTCCGCCGTACAGTCGAAGCCGATATAGGCCGTGACGACTCCGCCGGCCGCCTTTCCGTCGAGCCCGTCCGCGTCGGTGCACTGGTGAACGTAGCCGCGCTCGTGCAGCACGGTCATGAATTCGGATTTGAAGCCGGACATGGGCCGCGCTATCTCCCTCGTGGCCCCCTTTTCGACCGGGGCGCGAACCGCGACAGCGGCCTGATGGACCGGCGATCTAACACAGCCCGCCCGGCCGGACAAATTGCCCGGACTAACTGAGATGCCCGCTTCGGTTTTCCACATCCGCCCATGACGCTGCGCACCGCCATCGGGATGATGAGCGGCACCTCGCTCGACGGCGTCGATGTCGCGCTGATCCGTTCGGACGGCGCGTGGCGGATCGAGGCCGGACCCGCGCGGACGAGCGCCTATTCGGCGGACCGGCGCGCCGCGATCCGGTCCTGTCTGGGGCAGGACCGGGGGTCCGCGGCGGCGGTCGCAGCGGTAACGGATGCCCATCTGGGGGCGCTCCAGGCGTTTCTCGCAGCGGAAAACCTGCATCCGGCAGACGTCGATTGGGTCGGCTTTCACGGCCAGACGATCCGCCACGATCCGCAAAACCGCCGGACGGTTCAGATCGGCGATACGCAGGCCCTGGCCGCCGCCGCCGGCATACCGGTCGTCAGCGACTTTCGCAGCGCCGACGTGCGCGGGGGCGGGCAGGGCGCGCCGCTGGCGCCGCTCTATCATGCCGCGCTTGCCGCCGGTCTCGAAAAGCCGCTCGCCGTGCTCAATCTCGGCGGCGTCGCCAACGTCACCTGGATCGGTTCCGCCGGGCCGGAATCGGGCGTCGAAGAGACGCCCCTGATGGCCTTCGACACCGGGCCGGCGAACGCCCTGCTCGACGACTGGATGCTGGATCGGACCGGAGCATCGTTCGACCGCAACGGCGAGACGGCGGCGCGCGGCGCGGCGGACGGCGGGCGCATCGCGGCCTGGCTCGGCCATCCCTGGTTCCGGACCGCGCCGCCCAAGAGCCTCGACCGGAACGCCTTCGACGCCGCGGTTGACGATCTGAGCGTCGAGAACGGCGCGGCGACGCTGACGGCCTTCACCGTGCAATCCGTCGTCCGGGCCGTCGGGTGGATGCCGGAGGCGCCGCGGCGCTGGCTCGTTACCGGCGGAGGGCGCAGGAACGGATTTCTGATGGATTGCCTGCGCGCGGCCCTCGATGCGCCGGTCGATCCGGTCGAAGCGGTCGGCTGGAACGGCGACGCCCTGGAAGCCCAGGCGTTCGCCTGGCTGGCGCTGCGCGTCGTCGACGGGCTTCCGACCAGCCTCCCGCAGACGACCGGCGTCCCCGCGCCGACGAGCGGCGGCGTTATCGACAGACCGCGCCGTGCGCCCTAACGCCGGCCCCCGATCACACGCTTTCGCGGCGTTGCGAGGGCGACGTCGAGATACTGCTCGACATGGCCCTGCATCTCGTCGAGATGGTCGTTGAAAAAGTGGTCGCAATCCTCGACGACCCGGAGATCGATCACGACGCCCCTCTGGGTCATCAGCTTTTCGGCCAGCTTCTCCACCGATTCCAGCGTGACCAGCGTGTCCTCGCGGCCGTGCACCATGAGGCCGGACGACGGGCAGGGCGCGAGGAACGAGAAATCGTACATGTTGGCCGGCGGCGAGACCGTGATGAATCCGTCCAGTTCCGGACGCCGCATCAGGAGCTGCATGCCGATCCAGGCGCCGAAGGAGAACCCGGCGATCCAGCAGCCCGCCGCGTTTTCGTTGTGGTGCTGCATCCAGTCGAGCGCCGCCGCCGCGTCGGACAGCTCGCCCTCGCCCCGGTCGTAGATGCCCTGGGACCGCCCGACGCCGCGGAAATTGAAGCGCAGGGTGGAGAAGCCGCGCCGGGCGAAGACGTGATACAGGCGGTAGACGACCTTGTTGTTCATCGTCCCGCCATGCTGCGGATGCGGATGCAGGATCAGCGCGATCGGCGCGTTCGGCCTCTTGCTGTGATGGTAGCGGCCTTCGAGCCGGCCGTCGGGACCGGGAAGAATGACATCAGGCATCCGCCGGACCCCTTCGTTTGACGGCGGCAGCCCCGGGCGCCCGCCCGATGGCGGAAAACCGCAAATAAAGCGGGGATTTGGCGTGTCTTGACCGCTCTGGAGCAAGCATTATCTGGTAGAATGGCGCGTGAGGCGGGGGCGGTGCAACCAGGCGCCGATAGGTATCGAGCGCCGGTCCATATGCTGCCGCGCCACCGGGGTTTCAAGCGCCAGATTGTAGCGGAGCGCGGGCGGGATGCGCCTTCGGCGCTCCGCGAGGGAGGAGCGGCAACGGCATGTTTCGCACCTTGCGCGACGAAATCGACGGGATCATGGCCCGCGATCCGGCGGCCCGCAGCCGGTTCGAGGTTGCCCTCAATTATCCCAGTTTCCATGTCTTGCTGTTCCATCGCACGGCGCAGTGGTTCTGGCGCCGCCGGATGTTCCTGCTCGGGCGCTGGATTTCGCAGTGGGGCCGCTTCTGGACCGGGATCGAGATTCATCCCGGCGCGAGGATTGGCAAGCGCTTGTTCATCGACCACGGCATGGGCGTTGTGATCGGCGAGACCGCCGAAATCGGCGACGACGTCACCCTGTATCACGACGTGACCCTGGGCGGGACGTCGCCGAGTGTCGATTCCGACGCCCAGCGCAACGTCAAACGCCATCCGACCCTGGAAGACGGCGTGATCGTCGGTTCCGGGGCCCAGGTCCTCGGGCCGATCACCGTCGGCGCCAACGCCAGGGTCGGCGCGAACGCCGTGGTCGTGCGCGATGTCCAGCCCAACGTCACCGTGACCGGCATTCCGGCCAAGGCCGTCATGCCCAAGGACAAGCGCACGGTGAAGAAGTTCGTCGCCTATGGCACGACCGGCGACCTGAGCGATCCGATGGTGCCGGCGATCGAAGCGCTGCGCAGCCAGGTCAACGCCCTGACCGAGCGGATCGAGGAACTGGAAGCCGAACGCGACGGGCGCGAGGAACCGCCGGCCGCCAAATCCGCCTGACCGCCGGTCCTGCACCGAACATCCATCCCGCAATCGGGCGCCCCGCCGATGACGCGCGTCTATCTCGACCACAACGCCAGCGCGCCGCTGAGGCCTGAAGCGGCCGAGGCGATGACGTCGGCCATGGCGCTGCGCGGCAACCCGTCGTCGGTCCACGGCGAGGGCCGGCAGATGCGCGCCGTGGTCGAGCGCGCCCGTATCGATGTCGCCGAACTGGCCGGCTGCGACCCCGCCTCGGTCGTCTTCACGAGCGGCGCGACCGAAGCCAACGCCATGGCGATGAAGGCGTCTGCGGGTCCGGTTGCGGCCGCCGGGATCGAACATCCGTCGATCCTGGAAAATATCGGCGACTTGCGGGCGATCGCCTGCCTGCCCGAGGGCCGTATCGACCTTGCGGCCCTGGAATCCCTGCTGGACGAAGATCGGGACATCGCCGCCGTCGCCCTGATGGCGGCGAACAACGAGACCGGGGTGGTGCAGCCGGTTGCCGAGGCCGCCGGACTGTGCCGGGCCGCAGGGGTCCGTCTCCACGTCGACGCGGTGCAACAGGCGGGCAAGGACGGGCTCGCAGACATCTGGGCCCATTGCGACAGCATGAGCGTGACCGCCCACAAGATCGGCGGGCCGACCGGGTCCGGCGCGCTGATCGTGCGCGATCCCGGCGCCTGGCCGGCCCTGATCGCCGGCGGCGGGCAGGAGCAGCGCGTCAGGGCCGGGACCGAAAACGTCTCCGGCATCGCCGGCTTCGGCGCCGCGGCGCGCTCGGCGGCCCTGGAGGCCGACGGCTGGGCCGAGGTGCGCGACCGGCGCGACCGGCTGGAGGCGGCGATGCGCGCGCGCGCTCCGGAGCTCCGCATTGTCGGCGGCGGCGCGCCGCGGCTGCCGAATACCCTCTGTGCCGCCGTTCCCGGCATCCCGTCGGACCTGATGACGATGCGCCTCGACCTCGCCGGTATCGCCGTCTCGGCGGGCTCGGCCTGCTCGTCGGGCAAGGTCGCGGCGTCGCCGGTCCTGTCGGCGATGGGGGTCGAGCCGGAAATCGCCGGGTCGGCCATCCGGGTCAGCCAGGGCCTCTACACGACCGGGCAGGACATCGACCGGTTCCTCGCCGCCTGGAGCGAGACCGTCAGCGCAAAGAGCCGGGCCGCCTGAACCGCCGGCGTTCCGGACCGCCGCTGCGGCAATACCGCACCGGATCGGTCTTGATTTCAATCTGACCGGCCTACCTTAATCGAGACAAATCCGGTCCGGTTTGGCGGCGCGCCGCCTCGCCGCCGGTATTTCGGGAGGGCCGCCGATGCTGCGCCTCAACAGGATTACCGATTACGCCGTCGTCGTGCTGACGCAGATGGTGCGCGAACCGGACAAGCAAGTGACCGCACCGCAGCTTTCCGAGGAATCCAGCGTACCGGCGCCGACGGTCGCCAAGGTGCTGAAGGCGCTGGCGAAGGAAGGGGTGCTGGCGTCGCAGCGCGGCGTGCACGGCGGCTACCGGCTGGCCCGCCCGGCCGGCGACATTTCGATGCTGGAAGTCATCCGCGCGCTCGAAGGGCCGGTCAGCCTGACCGCCTGCGTCGACGGCGCCGAGGGCGACTGCGATGTCGAATCGCTGTGCCCGGTGCGCGGCAACTGGGACCGGGTCAACACGGCGATCCGGGGGGCGCTGGCCGACGTGACGCTGGAGGACATGGCGATTCCGGCGATGTTCGGCGTGCCGCTCCACACCGGGGAGGCGTCTCCGGCGGCCGGCCTGGCGCAGGAGGCGCGCTAGCCATGGCAGCCACCGCACAGACCGTCGCCCAGGTCCGCGACCTCGGCAAATACAAGCATGGCTGGGAAACCGAGATCGAGATGGAGACGGCCCCCAAGGGGCTGAACGAGGACATCGTCCGCTTCATCTCGGCCCGCAAGGACGAGCCGGACTGGATGCTCGACTGGCGGCTCAAGGCCTACCGCCACTGGCTGACCATGACCGAGCCGACCTGGGCCATGGTCGACTATCCGGCGATCGACTTCGAGGACATCTACTACTACGCCGCGCCCAAGAACGCGGAAGGGCCGAAGAGTCTCGACGAGGTCGATCCGGAACTGCTGCGGACCTACGAGAAGCTCGGCATTCCGCTGAAGGAGCAGGAGGTGCTCGCCGGCGTTCAGGGCGCGCCCAGGGTCGCGGTCGACGCCGTGTTCGATTCGGTTTCGGTCGCCACCACCTTCAAGAAGGAGCTGGAGAGCCATGGCGTCATCTTCTGCTCGATCTCCGAGGCGTTGCAGAACCATCCCGATCTGGTGCGCAAGTATCTCGGCACCGTCGTGCCCTATACCGACAATTTCTATGCGACGCTGAACTCGGCGGTCTTCTCGGACGGGTCGTTCGTCTACATCCCGCCCGGCGTTCACTGCCCGATGGAACTGTCGACCTATTTCCGCATCAACGCCAAGGACACCGGCCAGTTTGAGCGCACGCTGATCATCGCCGACGAGGGCAGCTACGTCTCCTATCTCGAGGGCTGCACGGCGCCGATGCGCGACGAGAACCAGCTCCATGCCGCCGTCGTCGAACTGGTCACGCTGAAAGACGCCGAGATCAAGTATTCGACGGTGCAGAACTGGTATCCCGGCGACGAGACCGGCAAGGGCGGCATCTACAATTTCGTCACCAAGCGGGGCGCCTGCCGGGGCGACGATTCGAAGATCCGCTGGACCCAGGTCGAGACCGGTTCGGCGATCACCTGGAAATATCCGTCCTGCATCCTGCAGGGCGACAATTCCGTCGGCGAGTTCTATTCCGTCGCCATCGCCAACAACGCGCAGCAGGCCGATACCGGCACCAAGATGATCCATCTCGGCCGCAACACGCGCTCGCGCATCATCTCCAAGGGCATTTCGGCCGGCCGGGCCCGCAACACCTATCGCGGCCTGGTAAGAATGGGCCCCAAGGCGTTGAACGGACGCAATTTTACCCAATGCGATTCGCTGCTGATCGGCGACCGCTGCGGCGCCCATACCGTGCCCTATATCGAAAGCCGGAACCGGTCGGCCACGGTCGAGCACGAGGCGACGACCTCGCGGATCGGCGAGGACCAGCTGTTCTATTGCCGCCAGCGGGGCATCGGCGAGGAGGATGCGGTGGCGCTGATCGTCAACGGCTTCTGCAAGGAAGTGTTGCAGGAGCTTCCGATGGAGTTTGCCGTGGAAGCCCAGAAGCTCGTCGGCATCAGTCTCGAGGGCAGCGTCGGCTGACCGGCAGCCGGGCTGCGAGGCGGCCACCGGAAAACAGGACAAACAGGTTCGGGGAAACATGCTCGAAGTCGTGAATTTGCACGCTGCCGTCGACGGCAGAGGAATCCTGAACGGCCTCGATCTCGCGGTCGGGCCCGGCGAGGTCCATGCGGTCATGGGGCCGAACGGTTCCGGCAAGAGCACGCTCAGCTATGTGCTTTCCGGCCGCGACGGCTACGAAGTCACCGAAGGCAGCGTCCGGTTCAGGGGCGCGGACCTGCTGGCGCTCGAGCCCGAAGAGCGCGCCGCGGCCGGCCTGTTCCTCGCCTTCCAGTATCCGGTCGAGATTCCCGGCGTCACCAACATGACCTTCCTCAAGCATGCCGTGAACGGGCTCAGGGTGCAGCGCGGGGAAGAAGAACTCGACGCGATGCAGTTCCTCAAGCTCGTGCGGCAGAAGGCCAAGGCGCTGAGCATGAGCGACGACATGCTGAAACGCGCCGTCAATGTCGGCTTTTCCGGCGGCGAGAAGAAACGCAACGAAATCCTCCAGATGGCGGTGCTGGAGCCGGACTTCGCCGTGCTCGACGAGACCGACAGCGGCCTCGATATCGATGCGCTGAAGATCGTCGCGGACGGCGTCAACGCCCTGCGCGGGCCCGGGCGTTCGATGCTGGTGATCACCCACTATCAGCGGCTGCTCGACTATATTGTCCCGGACCGGGTTCATGTCCTGGCCGGCGGGCGGATCGCCCAATCCGGCGGCAAGGAGCTTGCCCTGCGGCTCGAAAGCGAAGGCTACGCCGCCTTCGCGGACAAGGCGGCGGCCTAGGCGATGGCGCGCCTCGCTCCGATCGATGAAACGGCCGCTGGGCCCGCCGCTCCCGGCGCCGACTGGCTGACCGGCTGGCGCAACGGACCGGCAGACGGTCCCGATGCCTCGCCGGACTGGCTGGGCGCGGCGCGGGCCGACGCGGCCGGCCGTTTCGCCGGGCGCGGCCTGCCGGACCGGCGGGTCGAGGACTGGCGCTATACCAATCTGGCCCATTTGACCGGTCTTGAGCTGGACTGGGCGCCGGCCCCTGCCGACGTGGCGAAAGAGAGCCTGCCGGCGCTCGTCTTCGGCCGCGAGGCGGAATGCCGGCTGGTCCTGGTCAACGGACAGGTCCGGCCGGCCCTTTCGACGCTGCCGGCCCTGCCCGAAGGCACGCTGCTGACATCGCTTGCCGATGCGCTGGCCTCCGGCCACCCGGGCGTTGCGGATCTGCTGAAGCAGCGGGCCGCGATGGACGGCGGCGCGCTCAAGGCGCTCAACGACAGCTGGCTGGAGGACGGCTACGTCCTGATCGTGCCCGACGGCGTGACGGTCGACATGCCGATCGAGATCCTGTCCGTCGGCACCGGCGGCGCCCTGCCGCCGGCCTACCAGCCGCGCAATCTCATCGTGGCCGGGGCGGGCAGCCGGGTCACGGTGGTCGAGCATCATGTCGGCCTGTGCATCGGCGGCTATTTCGCCAACCTGGTGACCGACGTCGCGGCCGGGCCCGAAGCCATCGTGCGCCATTGCAAGGTCCAGGACGAATCCCGGGAGGCGGTTCATATCGCCCTGCTCGATGCCGCGCTGGACAGCGGCGCCATGTTCGACAGTTTCTGCTTCACCCTCGGCGGGCGGATTTCGCGCAACGAATTGCGGGTGTCGCTGGATGCGCCGGGCGCCCATTGCCGGCTCAACGGCGCCTACCTGGCCGGCGGGCGGCAGCATTGCGACCACACCACGTCGGTCGATCACGTCGCGCCGGAAACCCACAGCGACCAGCTCTACAAGGGCGTGCTGGACGGCCGGGCGCGCGCCGTGTTCCAGGGCAAGGTAACGGTCCGGCCGGACGCCCAGAAGGTCGAGGGCCACCAGATGAGCCGGGCCCTGCTGCTGTCCGAGACCGCGGAAGTCAACACCAAGCCGGAACTGTTCATCCATGCCGACGACGTGCAGTGCAGCCACGGCGCGACGGCCGGGGACCTGGACGGCGAGGCGCTGTTCTACCTGCGCTCGCGCGGCGTGCCGGAGGGGCAGGCAAGGCAACTGCTGGTCGAGGCCTTCCTGAACGAGGCGATCGACGCGGTGGCGCTTGCCGGCATGCGCCTGCCGCTGGAGCGGAACGTGGCGCGCTGGATGGCGGAGCGGCCCGCATCGTGACCGCAGCTCCCGCCCTTCGCGAAATGCCGGCCCACGGGCGCAACACCTACGATCCGGCGGCCGTGCGCGGGGACTTTCCGATCCTGTCGCGCACGATCTACAACAAGCCGCTGCGCTTCCTGGACAACGGCGCGAGCGCGCAGAAGCCGCAATCCGTCCTCGATGCGGTGCAGAACAGCTATGCCCGCGAATACGCCAACGTCCATCGCGGCGCCCATTATCTGAGCGGCGCGGCGACCGAAGCCTACGAGGGCGTGCGCGAGAAGGTTGCCGGCCTGCTGAACGCGCCGGCGCCGGAGACCGTCGTCTTCACGAAGAATGTGACCGAGGCGATCAACCTGGTCGCCTGCTCCTGGGCCGATGCCCATCTCTCGGCGGGCGACGAGATCGTCATCACCCAGATGGAGCATCACGCCAACATCGTGCCCTGGCAGTTGCTGCGCGACCGCAAGGGGATCGTGCTCAGGGTCGCCCCGGTCGAGGACGACGGGCAATTCGATCTCGAAAAATTTGCCGCCCTGCTGACCGACCGCACGAAGCTGGTCTCCGTGACCCATGTGTCGAACGTGCTCGGCACGGTCGTGCCGGTTGCCGAAGTGACGCGGCTGGCGCAGGCGGCCGGCGCCTGCGTCCTGATCGACGGCGCCCAGGGCGTCGTTCACCAGCCGGTCGACGTGCAGGCGATCGGCTGCGATTTCTACGCCTTCACCGGCCACAAGCTCTACGGGCCGACCGGAATCGGTGTGCTCTACGGCACGGCGGAGCGATTGGCCGAGACACCCCCGTGGCAGGGCGGCGGCGACATGATCGAGTCCGTGTCGTTCGAGAAGACGGTCTATGCCGATCCGCCCCTGCGCTTCGAGGCGGGAACGCCGCCCTTCGTGCAGGCGATCGGCCTCGGCGCCGCGATCGACTATGTCCAGGCGCTCGGCATGGAGGCCATCGGCGCCCACGAGCATCTCCTGTGCAGCCATGCGATGGCGGCCCTGCGCGCGGTGCCCGGCGTGCGCCCGATCGGCGAGGCGCCGGACAAGGCGGCAATCGTGTCCTTCGTCGTCGACGGCCTGCATTCCATGGATGTCGGTGCGATCCTCGACCGGCAGGGCATCGCCGTGCGCGTCGGCCACCACTGCGCCCAGCCGCTGATGGCGCGCATGGGCATCGAATCGACCGTCCGGGCCTCGATGGCGCTCTACAACACGACCGACGAGATCGATGCGCTGGCCGCCGGCATCCGCCATGCGCAGAAGCTGCTGGCCTGAGTGCGATGGACCTGACGGCCTACGAGGACTATGCCGAGGCGCTCGAGGCGCTCGACGACGAGATGCGCTTCGAATACCTGCTCGACATCGCGAAGAAAAAACGGGGCGAGCCCTTCCCGGAAGAGGCGATGGATGACGCACACCTGATGCACGGCTGCATGTCGCGGGTCTGGATCGTCCACGATATTTCGGAGGATCGGCACTATTTCCGCGGCCATTCCGACGCCGCCATCGTCAAGGGCCTGGTGACGATGATGACCGACAGCTTCAGCGGCCTGACGACGGCGGAGCTGGCGCAGATCACGCTGGACCATGTCCGCCGGCTCAATCTCGGCGCGCTGACCACCCAGCGCCAGGTCGGCATGATGGCGATGCTGAAACACCTCCAGAAGCTGGCCGGCGCCCGGCCCGGCTTCAGGGCGGCGTGACGATGGCCGGCGAACCCGGCAGCGGGGCCTCAGGCGGCAGCCTTGCCGACTTCATGGCGGCGCCGGCGGAGGAAGGCCTGACGGCGGTTGCCGGCGCACCGCTCGAAAACCCGCAGGGGCGGGCGGACCGCGACGCGGTGATCGAGGCGCTGAAATCCGTCCACGACCCGGAAATCCCGGTCAACATCTACGATCTGGGCCTGATCTACGAAGCCGACCGCCGGCTGAACGGCGATGTCGAAATCACCATGACGCTGACCGCGCCGCACTGCCCGGTCGCCGGCGAGATGCCCCAGCAGGTCGCCGAGGCGGTGGCCGCCGTCGACGGGGTCGGGCGCGTCACGGTCACGCTGACCTGGTCGCCGCCCTGGACGCCCGAGCAGATGAGCGACGATGCGAAGTTTATTCTTGATATGTTCTGAACAAATCGCTATTTGATATCAACGATTTCCGGGGAAGACGATGACCGATACCGCGACGAAAAAGAAACTACGTTCCTTCTCGGCAAAGCAGGCTGCGCCGGAGGGAAAGCCGCGCGAGGCGCCGGCTAAAGAATTCATGAGCGTCAGGAGCAAGACGCTATCCGATCATCTGCACGAGACCACTCTTGCCGAATATCCGTGGAATTCACCCAAGAAACCGGAATAATGCCGAAAGAGCGGGAAATATTTGCAGAGTTAATCGAGCAGAAAGGCGAACCCGGTACAGTAGCGCTCCTTACCCTGGGATTGTTCCACTATCACAAGTGGGATCGAATCGTGGACCGGGAGAGGCAGAATAACGGTCAGCTATTGCCGGTCGAGCAGCAACACCGAATTGGCGATGAATTTTCGCCGGAGGATGTTCGCCGCTACAAGCAGATTGCCAGCAGGACGATCAGGGATCTGCAGCAGCAGGCGCTGCTTGACGACCTGGATGCAACCGTCGCGCGGCACCGCGACAACTGGTGGCGCGGGTTCGGGCAAAGCTTCGCCGCAGCCCTCGCTTACAGTATCCTCCTTCTTGTCTTGTTTTTTGTCGTACGCTGGCTAGGTTCCGATCTGGCGGCGATATTCGGCCGCGTCGCCGGATAGGCCGCATTTTCGGATGGCGAGACGAAGCCCATGATGCCCCAGGTGATCACGCTGACCGACCGCGCCGCCGACCGGGCGAAGGCCCTGATCGGCAAGGCGGAAGACGAGGTGCTCGGTCTGCGCGTCGGCGTGAAGTCCACCGGCTGCTCCGGCATGAGCTACTATGTCGAATACGCCCGGGAGCAGAAAAAGTTCGAGGACGTGGTCGAGGACAAGGGGGTGCGGATCTTCATCGAGCCCTCGGCGACCATGTTCCTGTTCGGCAGCGAGATGGACTGGGTGGAAGACCGGTTCAACGCCCGGTTCGATTTTGTCAATCCCAACGAAAAGGGCCGGTGCGGCTGCGGCGAATCCTTCACCGTCTAGACGTCGATTCCCGACAAATCATTACATTTCCTGACAGCATTCCAGCGCTGACCTCCGACGCGACGCAAGGTTGCCGGAACCGCCATGCCGAAAGTCACCTTCGTCGAGCGCAACGGCAATCCGCGAGAAATCGAGGCCCGGGCCGGCCAGACCCTGCTGGAAATCGCCTGGGACAACGAACTTGACGTCGAAGGCGCGTGCGAAGGCTCGATGGCCTGCGCGACCTGCCATGTCATCGTCGACTCGGCCTGGTTCGACAGGCTGCCCGATCCCTCCGAGGATGAGGAGGACATGCTCGACCTGGCCTACGACATCCAGAAGACGTCCCGCCTCGGCTGCCAGATCACGTTGACCGAAGCCTTGGACGGGCTGGTCGTGCGCCTGCCCAAGGACGTCCGCAACATGCTGCTTTGATATGGCCGGTCGGGACGGAAATCAGGCGAGCATCGAATGAAAAATTTGCGCGCAATTTTGTGCGCATTTTTCTTGACCGGCCCGCTGCCGGTCCACATAGTTCCGGCGTGAACGGACGACAGTTCATTGCGCGGGTCCGCAGGTGGGCGAGGAGCCGGAATCTGGAGGTACGCTTCGTGGCGTCCGAAGGCGCCGGTTCCCACGGAACGCTCTATGCCGGCGACCGCAAGACCACCGTCAAGGACCGAAAGAAGGAAATCGGCAAGGGGTTGATCGCCAAGATGCTCGCCGACCTCGGGATCGACAGGGACGAGTTCTAGAAATGTGCGCGACAGTAATTGCCGCAGAGGACCGCAAACATGCCGGATGCCTATAACTATCCCGCCGAGATCGAACGCGATGAGGACGGACGGTATGTCGTCGCGTTTCCGGATTTCGGGTGGGGCGCCACGGACGGCGCCAGCAGGGATGAGGCGCTGGATGAGGCCAAAGACCTGCTGCGCGAGCTCATTGCGACGACAATCCGGGAGGGGGAAGACCTGCCCCGGCCGTCGCGCGCCGGCAGGAAGCAGTCCCTGGTCGTCCCGCCGGTGCCGATCGCCCTGAAGGCGGCCCTGTACGAGGCCTGGCGCCAGGCCGGGATATCGCAACGCCGGCTGGCCCGCGACCTCGATGTCGCCGAAAGCGAGGTGCGGCGCATGTTGAACCCGGAACACAGCACGAAAGCCGCAACGATGGACCGCGCTTTGCGCCGGCTGGGGAAGCGCGTGACGGTCACGATCGACGAGGCTGCCTGAGCCGCCCTTGGCAGCAATTGTTCGATGCTGCGGTCGCTCGATCGCTTGCCGGGCGGAAAAGCGTCGTTCCGGCGGTCCGGTTTGACGCTATAACGGCCCAACGGACTCCAGGGAAGTTGCGGAAAACGCGCCGGGCGGGCGTGTCGTGTGCCCGCCCCGGGGAGATACGCAAGAAGTTGCTGCGATATGGCCGAGGCTTCGACGGAACCCGTTTACGAAGGCGCGCTGTTCAACCGGCTGCGGGCCGGCGCCGGGGCGCATTGGGACACCTATGTCGGGCACGAATTCGTCCGGCAGCTGGGCTCCGGCAGCCTGCCGGAAGCGGCGTTCCGGCATTACCTGATCCAGGATTACCTGTTCCTCATCCACTTCTCGCGGGCCTGGGCGCTCGCCGCCTACAAGGCCGAGACACTGGCGGACATCCGCTCGGCCGCGGAGGTGCTGGCCGGCATATCCGATACCGAAATGCGCCTGCACGTCGAGTTCTGCGCCTCCTGGGGCCTGACCGAAGCCGATATGGAAGCCGCGCCGGAAGCGCAGGGCTGCCTCGCCTATACCCGCTATGTGCTGGAGACCGGCCTGCGCGGCGATCTGCTGGACCTGCATGTCGCGCTCGCGCCCTGCGTCGTCGGCTACGGCGAGATCGGCCGGACGCTCGGTGCTCTCGAAACGGTGGCGAACAACCCCTACCGGGCCTGGATCGAGATGTATTCGGGCGATGAGTATCAGGCGGTTGCGCGCGGCGCGGCAGCGGCGCTGGACGATCTCTGGGCCCGCCGCGGCAGCGACGCCCGCCTGGCCGGCGTACAAAGGATTTTCGACGAAGCGACCCGGTTGGAGGCCGGTTTCTGGCAGATGGGATTGGATGCGGCATGACCGAGCCTGCCGCAAACCGCAAGATCCGGAACCAGGCGGATATCAGGGCCTTGGAGGCGGCGACCGCGGACGGCTTCCTGCCCGTCGCCTCGACCTGGGAACTGCTAGCCCGGGGGCGCGACCTGTTCGGCGACCGGCTGGCCTTTCGCTTCCTCGAAACCGGCGTGCCGGGCGGCACTTCGTCCGATCTTTCCCATGCCGACCTGTTCGCCCGGGTGACCCAGGCGGCCAACCTGTTCACCGATCTCGGCGTCGGCCCGGACGACGCGGTCGCCATGCTGGCGCCGAACATCCCGGAAGCGCATTTCGCCCTGTGGGGCGGATCGGCGGCGGGCCGGGCCTGCCTCGTCAACAATCAGCTCAATACCGACCATATCGTGGACCTGGTCGAGGCGGCCGGCGCGAAGGTGCTGGTGGCGCTGGGGCCGGATCCGGCGCTCGATATCTGGCGCAAGGCCGTGGACGTCCACGACCGGGCGCGGGGCCTCAACGCCGTTCTGTCGATCGGCGGCGCGCAGGACGGGGCGGACGATTTCGCCGCGGCGATCGCCGGCTATCCCGCCGACCGCCTGACTTCGGGTCGCGCGATCCGGCGGGACGATATCGCGTCCTGCTTCCATACCGGCGGCACGACCGGCGCGCCGAAACTGGCACTGCACAGTCACGGCAACCAGGTGCATGTCGCGTGGTCCGCCAGCCAGATGTTCCATATCCGGCCGGACGATATGGCGATCAACGGCTTTCCGCTGTTCCATGTCGCCGGTTCGATGGTGTTCGGCCTCTCGCTCCTGGCCGGCGGCGCCGGCCTGCTGCTGCCGACCCGGCTGGGCGTCCGTCATCCCGACGTGATTGCCCATTACTGGGAGCATGTCGCGGAGCATCGCGTGAGTTTTCTGTCCGCAGTCCCGACGCTGCTGGCGGCGCTGCTCAGCCAACCCTACCCGGAGGCCGACATTTCGTGCGTGCGCCGCATGGTGATCGGCGGGTCGCCGCTGCCGACGGAAATGGCCGACGCCTTCGAGGAAACTTACGGCATTCCGGTGCGCAACGCGTTCGGCATGACCGAGAGCGCGGGCATCATCACCATAGAGCCCTATCTTGCGCCGGCGCGGGTACGGGAATCCTGCGGCCTTCCCTTGCCCCACACCGAAGTCATCGCCGCGGCGCTCGGCCCGGACGGCGCCGACGTCTCGAAGCCGTTGCCGCCCGGCGAAACCGGCGTGATTGCGGTGCACGGCCCCAACGTCAGCCCCGGCTATACCGATCCGGAACGCAACCCCGGCACCTTCACCGACGACGGCTGGCTGATCAGCGGAGATCTCGGCCATCTCGACGAGAATGGCTACGTTTACGTCACCGGCCGGTCCAAGGATGTCATCATCCGCGGCGCCCACAATATCGACCCCGCCATGGTCGAGGAGATCGTGAACCGCCATCCTGCCGTCGAAATGAGCGCGGCGATCGGCCAGCCGGACGCCTATGCCGGCGAACTGCCCGTCGTCTACGTCGCGCTCAAACCCGGTGCGGCGGCGACCGAAGAGGAGATTCTGGCCTTCGTCACGCCGCTGATCGCCGAACGGCCGGCCGTGCCGAAACGGGTGCATATCCTGCCCGGCCTGCCGCAGACCGCGCTCGGCAAGGTGTTCAAGCCTGCCCTGCGGCTGCAGTCGATCGAACGGGTTTTCGGCGAAGCGCTGGCGCCCTTGCGCGACGACGGCGTTACCGTGGCGGTGACCGGGCAACAATCGGCGGCGGGCCTTTCGGCGCATATTGCGCTGGGCGGCGCGGACGGCGCAGCGGAAGAACGGGTCAGGTCGCTCCTGCGCGGCTTTCCGGTGGACTACATTGTGGAGGTCTCCGCCTGACGGTCCGCCTGCCCGGTTCCCGGGCGATTGCGGCGCAACGTCTTGATCGCCGGGCAACGCTTGAACGATGGCCGGGGCGGCCTTATACGCTGCCCGCGCGGCGGCGGCGCGCCCCGTCCCTTTCGGGAGTTCCCCGTTCGGGACTTTCCCGTTCGGGATATCAGGGCCGCGCGGGCGTGGCGGAATTGGTAGACGCGCTGGCTTTAGGTGCCAGTGACGAAAGTCGTGGGGGTTCGAGTCCCTCCGCCCGCACCATCCGGCCGACCGGATCGAACGGAAACGAACCGAACGGGCGCCCGCGCCGCCCGAGCCTCAAGATTGGATTTGCCGAACCATGCAGGTGACGGAAACGACGGCCGAAGGCCTGAAACGCGAATACAGGGTATCCATCCCGGCGAAAGACATCGACGGCAAGGTCACCAGCAAGCTGACCGAGGTCGGCCGGGATATCCAGCTTCCGGGGTTCCGCCGGGGCAAGGCGCCGCTGCCGGTCCTGAAAATGCGGCTGGGCAAGTCGGTGCTGGGAGAGGTGCTGGAGGAAACGCTCCAGGAGAGCGTTGCGAAGACGCTGGAGGACAAGGAACTCAAACCGGCGATGCAGCCGCAAATCGAGATCGGCGACTACAAGGACGGCGGCGATCTCGAATACACCATGTCGCTGGAAGTCCTGCCGGACTTCACCGTCATGGACCTGGCGACCATCGAACTGGAACGGCTCCGGATCCCGGTGGCGGAGGACGTCGTCGACCGGGCGGTCGCCTCCTTCGCCGAGAACCGGAAGGAATCCGAACCGGCGCCCGACGGCCACGAGGCCGCGGCCGGCGATATCGCTGTCATCGACTTCCGCGGCACCGTGGACGGCGAGGCGTTCGACGGTGGCACGGCCGAGGACTATCACCTGAGTCTCGGCGCCAACACCTTCGTCCCCGGTTTCGAGGACCAGTTGATCGGCGCGAAGGCCGGCGACCGGAAGGACGTGAAGATCGCGTTCCCGGAAGAATACCCGGCCGAAACCCTGGCCGGGAAGGATGCGGTCTTCGACGTGACGGTGAAGGAACTGCGGACATCGAAATTGCCGGAGATCGACGACGAATTCGCCAAATCCCTGGGCGCCGAAGATCTGAACGCGCTGCGGGAAGCCGTAAAGGCCGACATCGAGCGCGAGTATAACGGGGTGAGCCGGACCCGCCTGAAACGCGACCTGCTCGACATTCTGGCCGACGGCCACGAATTCGAACTGCCGCCCGGCATGGTCGAGGTCGAGTTCGAGGCGATCTGGACGCACTATGAAGAGCGCAAGGCGCAGGACCGGCTGGACGAGGACGAAAAGGACAAGTCCGAAGACGCGCTGAAGGCCGAATATCGGGATATTGCGGCCCGCCGGGTCCGTCTCGGCATCGTGCTCAGCGCGATCGGCGCCGGCCAGGACATCGAAGTGTCCAACGAAGAACTGAACCGGGCCATACTGCGCGAGGCGCAAAACTATCCCGGACGCCAGCGCGAGGTGATGGAGGCCTACCAGAAGAACGCCGAGATGCGCGACGGCCTCAAGGCGCCGATCTACGAGGACAAGGTGATCGACTATATCGTCGAACTCGCCCAGGTCAGCGAGAAGGACGCGACGCTGGAAGAGGTCATCGCCGGAGCGGAAGCGGACGCCGCGCCGGCAGCAGAGGCGGCCGCATAGAAAACGAGGCCCCGGAGCCGCCTGCCGCCGGGGCCGGGCGGCCTGCGGCGGGGCGGACACCGGACTGGCAGCGCCGGCACGGGTAGCCTATGTACTGGCGTCGGACCGCTCCGCCCGGCCGTCTCCAAAGCCGAACCCCCAATCGAGAGAGCTTCGAGAGAGCCGTATGCCCGATCCCGCCGATCTCTACATGAACACGCTCGTGCCCATGGTCGTCGAACAGACCAACCGCGGCGAACGGGCCTACGACATCTATTCCCGCCTGTTGAAAGAGCGCATCGTCTTCATCACCGGCGCCGTCGAGGACCAGATGTCGTCGCTGATCTGCGCGCAACTGCTGTTTCTCGAAGCCGAAAACCCGACCAAGGACATCTCGATCTACATCAATTCTCCGGGCGGTATCGTGACTTCCGGCCTGTCGGTCTACGACACGATGCAATATGTCCGGCCGGAGGTGTCGACTGTCTGCGTCGGGCAGGCGGCCTCCATGGGCTCGCTGCTGCTTGCCGCCGGGGCGCCGGGCAAGCGCTATGCGCTGCCGAATGCCCGAATCATGATTCACCAACCGTCCGGCGGGTTCCAGGGCCAGGCGACGGACATCGAAATTCACGCCCGGGAAATTCTCGCCGTGCGCGCGCGGCTGAACGACATTTACGTCCGGCATACCGGCCAGGACCTCGCGGCGATCGAGGATGCGATGGACCGCGACCGCTTCCTGACTCCGGAGGAATCGAAGGAATTCGGCATCATCGACGAGGTCGTGACCAGCCGGCCCCAGGACAGCGATGACGACAACGGGAACGGCGGGTAGTCGGGCAGCGCGCGCCGCAGACCTGATTCAATCTGGTCACGGTCCGGGCCTGTCGCTATCATGCGCTCCAATCGCGACGTTTCGGACCGCGGCGTCGCGGGAAACGGGGCCAGACCGACTGGCGCGGATTTTCGATTTGCAAGCCGATCCTGACGCCGATCCTGATAGGGCCGACCACCGATGAGCAAATCCGGCAACGGCGATTCCAAGAACACCCTCTACTGCTCGTTCTGCGGCAAGAGCCAGCACGAGGTGCGCAAACTGATCGCCGGGCCGACGGTGTTCATCTGCGACGAGTGCGTCGAGCTCTGCATGGACATCATCCGGGAGGAGAACAAGTCCAATGTCGTCAAGAGCCGCGACGGTGTGCCGACGCCGCTCGAGATCAACGAGGTTCTGGACGACTATGTGATCGGCCAGCATCACGCCAAGCGGGTGCTTTCCGTCGCGGTCCACAATCACTACAAGCGCCTGGCGCACGGCGCCAAGTCCAACGGCGTCGAGCTCGCCAAGTCGAATATCCTGCTCGTCGGGCCGACCGGCTGCGGCAAGACCCTGCTGGCCCAGACGCTGGCGCGCATCATCGACGTGCCCTTCACGATGGCGGACGCCACGACGCTGACCGAAGCGGGCTATGTCGGCGAGGATGTCGAGAACATCATCCTGAAGCTGCTCCAGGCCGCCGATTACAATGTCGAGCGGGCGCAGCGCGGCATCGTCTATATCGACGAGGTCGATAAGATCAGCCGCAAGGCGGACAACCCGTCGATCACCCGCGACGTTTCCGGCGAGGGCGTGCAGCAGGCGCTGCTCAAGATCATGGAGGGGACGGTCGCTTCCGTGCCGCCCCAGGGCGGGCGCAAGCATCCGCAACAGGAATTCCTCCAGGTCGACACCACCAACATCCTCTTTATCTGCGGCGGTGCCTTCTCCGGTCTGGAGAAAATCATTTCGTCGCGGGGCCAGAACAAGTCGATCGGCTTCGGCGCCGACGTCCGCGCGCCCGACGAGCGCAAGACCGGCGAAGTCCTGCGCGATCTGGAGCCGGAAGACCTGCTGAAATTCGGGCTGATTCCGGAGTTCGTCGGCCGCCTGCCCGTCATCGCCACGCTTGAGGACCTGGACGAGCACACGCTGGTCCGGATCCTGACCGAGCCGAAGAACGCGCTGGTCAAGCAATACCAGCGCCTGTTCGACATGGAAGGCGCCAAGCTCAGCTTCACGGACGATGCCCTGGCGGCGATCGCCCGCAAGGCGATAGCGCGGAAAACGGGCGCCCGCGGCCTGCGCTCGATCATGGAGAATATTCTGCTCGATTCCATGTTCGACCTGCCGGGCGACGACGGAATCGAGGAAGTCGCGATCAGCCAGGAGGTCGTAGAGGGCGGGGCGCAGCCCCTGCTGCTCTATGCCGACCGCAAGGCGGAAATGGGCGGCGTCAGCGCCTGAAGCGCCGACCGGGCGTCGCGCTTTTCCGCGCGGCCCTTGATCCGGCGGCGAACGAACCGATTTATCGGCTTGAAGGCGCGTTCAGCGGCCGCCGTGGCGGCGCCGGGTTACCGGCTATGACCTTTCCTGCGGTCGATGCCTGAACGGGGTCGGTCGTCAACGATTCGGGTGAAACATATGTTCGAACTTCAGGGCGGTGTGTTGCTGCCTGTACTGCCGCTTCGCGATATTGTCGTTTTTCCGCATATGATCGTGCCGCTCTTCGTCGGGCGGGAAAAATCCGTCCGGGCGCTCGAAGACGTCATGCGGGACGACAAGCAGATCCTGCTCGTCGCCCAGAAGAACGCCGCTCAGGACGATCCTTCGACCGCCGACATCTTTACCGTCGGAACGATCGGCACGGTGTTGCAGCTGCTCAAACTGCCCGACGGCACGGTGAAGGTGCTGGTCGAAGGCGGCCAGCGCGCCAAGATCCTGCGCTACGCCGATAACGATACCTTCTTCCAGGCCTGGTCCGAGGTCATGGAGGAAGAGGGCGAAGACGACAAGGAAGTCGAAGCGCTCATGCGCACGGCGGTTTCGCAGTTCGAGCAGTACCTCAAGCTGAACCGCAAGATTCCGCCCGAAGTGCTGGTGTCGATCAACCAGATCGACGAGCCGGGCAAGCTGGCCGATACGGTGGCCTCGCACCTCAACCTGAAGATCCCGGAAAAGCAGGAACTGCTCGAGATCGCCCCGATCGGCGCGCGGCTGGAAAAGATCTACTCCTACATGGAGGGCGAAATCGGCGTGATGCAGGTCGAGAAACGCATCCGCAGCCGAGTCAAGCGCCAGATGGAGAAGACCCAGCGCGAATATTACCTGAATGAGCAGATGAAGGCCATTCAGAAGGAGCTGGGCGAAAGCGAGGACGGCAAGGACGAGCTGGCCGAAATCGAGGAGAAGATCAAGAAGACCAAGCTATCGAAAGAGGCGCGGGAAAAGGCCGATGCCGAGCTGAAAAAACTCCGCTCGATGAGCCCGATGTCCGCCGAATCGACGGTCGTGCGCAACTATCTCGACTGGCTCCTGGGCATTCCCTGGAAAAAGCGGACGAAAATCAAGCGCGATATCGGGCGCGCCGAGCGCATCCTCGACGAGGACCATTACGGCCTGGAGAAGGTCAAGGAACGGATCATCGAATATCTCGCCGTCCAGCAGCGGATGAAGAAAATCAAGGGGCCGATCCTGTGCCTGGTCGGCCCGCCCGGCGTCGGCAAGACCTCGCTGGGCAAATCGGTCGCCCGCGCGACCGGCCGCAACTTCGTGCGCCTGTCCTTGGGCGGCGTGCGCGACGAGGCGGAGATTCGCGGGCACCGGCGCACCTATATCGGCTCGATGCCGGGCAAGGTGGTCCAGTCGATGAAGAAGGCGAAGAGCTCTAACCCGTTGTTCCTGCTCGACGAGGTCGACAAGCTGGGCGCCGACTGGCGCGGCGACCCCTCGTCGGCGCTGCTCGAAGTCCTGGATCCGGAGCAGAACGGAACCTTCAACGACCACTATCTTGAGGTCGACTACGATCTCTCGGACGTGCTGTTCATCACGACGGCCAACACGCTGCGCATGCCGCAGCCCCTGATGGACCGCATGGAGATCATTCGTTTGCCCGGCTACACCGAGGACGAAAAGGTCGAGATTGCCAAGCGGCACCTGATCCCCAAGCAGGTCGAAGCGCACGGCCTGAAGGAAAGCGAGTGGTCGGTCTCCGATTCGGCGCTGCGCTCGCTGATCCGCTACTACACGCGGGAGGCCGGCGTCCGGAACCTCGAGCGCGAAATCGCCAATCTGGCGCGCAAGGCGATCAAGCAGATCGTCAGCGGCGCGACCGAAAAGGTCACGATCACCAACCGGAACGTCGAAAAATTTGCCGGCGTCCGTAAGTTCCGCTTCGGCCTTGCCGAGGACGAGGACGCGGTCGGCGTCGTCACCGGCCTGGCCTGGACCGAGGTCGGCGGCGAATTGCTTTCGGTCGAAGCCGTCACGCTTCCCGGCAAGGGCAAGGTGTCCGCAACCGGAAAGCTCGGCGACGTCATGAAGGAATCGGTCCATGCGGCCGAGAGTTTTGTGAAATCCCGGGCGGTCAGCTTCGGCATCAAGCCGACCATTTTCGAGAAGCGCGACATCCATGTGCATGTGCCGGAAGGGGCGACGCCGAAAGACGGGCCGTCGGCCGGCGTCGCCATGATCGCCGCCATCGTTTCGGTCCTGACCGGCATTCCCGTGCGCAAGCATGTCGCGATGACCGGCGAAATCACGCTTCGCGGGCGGGTATTGCCGATCGGCGGTCTCAAGGAGAAGCTGCTCGCCGCGTTGCGCGGCGGCCTGAAGACCGTGCTGATTCCCGACGAAAACGAAAAGGACCTCGCCGAAATTCCGGACAATGTGAAGCGCGGCCTGAACATCGTCCCGGTCAGCGCCGTCGACCAGATTCTGGAACACGCGCTGACCGCGCCGCTGACGCCGATCGAGTGGGCGGAAGCCGCTGACGGCGTCGCGGCCGTCCCCGGGGAAAGCACGAGCGGCGAAGTCGGCGTGGTCACGCACTAGCGGCGCCATCGCGCAAGGCAATGCGAGTGGATGGTGAAATCCGCCGGGATGGTAAATTCCCTGCGAGATACACGCTTTGCTGCGGTTTCGGTGATTGACCGGGTTGCCGCGTTCGCCTTACACTTGGGGCAATCCGGCGGATTGAGTTCGAAATGCGGGAGGAGGCAGCCGTCTTGGCAGAAAGACGGTGCGTGGCGCACATCCGGCGGATGGTCTTCAATTATCCAAGAGCAAGAAGGAACCCTTAGGTGAACAAAAACGACCTTATTGCTGCCGTTGCCGCCAGCACGGGCCTGAGCAAATCCGACGTTGCATCTGCTATCGATGCGACGCTCGCTTCGATTACCGATACCCTGAAGTCCGGCGGAGAGGTGAAACTTGTCGGTTTTGGCTCCTTCCACGTGACTAACCGGGCGGCTTCCACCGGCAGAAATCCGCGTACTGGAGAAACGATCCAGATCGCTGCCTCCCGTCAGCCGAAGTTCAAGGCCGGCAAGGGCCTGAAAGATGCGCTGAACTAGGCCCTTCTTGCCCGAAAAATTTTCGCAATACAGGAAATGGCCGTCCGCATCGGGATGGCCATTTTCGGTTCGGCCGCCGACAACCGATCGAGGCGAATTGCGGCCTGGATTTTCCGGCCGGACGTTGGCGGCGGTGCAGCGGCGGTGTTGCGGGCGGTTAGCTCAGATGGGAGAGCGACTGGTTTACACCCAGTAGGTCGGCGGTTCGATCCCGTCACCGCCCACCAGACCGGGGCGGGTCGCGGGCCGGGGACGCATCCCCGCAGGTCGGGATCGCAGGCCGGACATTCCGGGGGGATCGGCGCTTTCCTGCCGCAATCGTAAAGAAGAGGTGAGACAGCGCCGCTAATAGACGGAAAGAATTGGTAAATCGGCTTGTGAATTCCTCTCCAAAAAGAAGGATATCTCTCGGAAATAAAAAGAAAATCTGTTGATCTGTATAATTGCTCAAGTTATCTTGCCGGGAACAGACCAAATTTCATCGGGCCGACGGGAACAGGCAGGCATGCAGCGGCGAAATTCGCGCATTTCCGGTGGCCGGATGCAAGTTTCGGAGAGGGCATTCCGGGACACGGTCCGGTCTGGCGCCCTCCGGTCGCCCCACTCCGGACCGCACACACGCACCAACGTCGCGGGCGGCCCCCGCGTCCTCCTTTGAATTCGAGCATGGCAGGCAAGCATGTTTTCGAGAGACAAGTCAAAAGACAACGCTGGTTCGAGCCCCGCACCGGCAGTCTCCCGTCCGGAGCCCGTACCCCCGCCGGATCCGGTGGCCGAGAGCAAGCCGGAGCCTCGGCAGCAGCGACCGACCGTCAAGCCTTCGGTCATAACCGAGGGCCTTCACGTTACCGGTAACCTGGCGTCGGGCGGCGAGCTTCTCGTCGACGGTTCGGTGACCGGCGATATTCACGTCCGCGGGTTGACGATCGGCGCTTCGGGCAAGGTGGAAGGCAAGATTGTCGCCGAGGAAATCACGGTCTCGGGCGCCGTCGACGGCCAGATCAGCGCCAAGACGGTGACCATCGGCCGAACGGCGCGCGTCACCGGCGATGTGCTCCACGATGTGCTGTCGATCGAGAGCGGCGCCGAGTTCCAGGGCCGATGCCAGCGGCGGCCCGCGAGCGAACTGGAAGTGCCCAAGACGGCGGCGCAGCTTGCGCAGGCACAGAAGCCGGCGCAGCAGGCGCAGCAGAAAGCCGCGAAGGCACCGCCTCCGGCCAACGTCCGGCCCGTCACGACGCCGAAGCCGGCCGACGCATCGGCATCCGCCGCAGGGTAAATCCGGCAAGGTCCCGTCGGGACGGGGCGCCGGCGCAGCGCGGCGGCTTATTGCGTCTCCGGGCCGTTCAGCGCACGGACGAATATTTCCGCATCGACGTTGCCGCCGGAGGCCACCGCGACGATGGTGCGCCCGCGGCAGGGCTTTTCACCTGACGTCAGGGCTGCCAGCCCGGCCGCGCCGCCCGGCTCGAGGACGAGTTTCATATCCTCGAACGCGACCTGCATGGCGTGGAGTGCGTCCGCATCTTCAATGGCGATGCCGGGCGCCAGCACCTGCCGGTTGATTTCGAAGGTCAATTCGCCGGGCGTTTCGGCGAGCAGGGAATCGCAAACGGAGCGGACCGGGCCCGGCAGAGCGATCCGCCGCCCGGCTTCCAGCGAGCGTAAGGTATCGTTGCCGGCGGCGGGCTCGCAGGGATGGACCGGCACGCCCGGCATCGCCGTTTTGAGCGCCGTTGCGATACCGGCGATCAGGCCGCCGCCGCCGCAGGGCACGACCACGGCGTCGGGCACGATCCCGAGCGCGCGGCACTGGCTGGCGATCTCCAGGCCGACGGTTCCCTGGCCGGCGATGGTGTCGGGATGGTCGTAGGGCGGCACGATCGGGCGGCCGAGGTCTTCGGCCAGCGCTTCGGCGAAACCGACACGGTCGACGGCGTCGCGATCGAACGGGCGGACGTCCGCCCCCCAGCTTTCGGTTCGGGAACGCTTGATGGCCGGGGCGTCCAGCGGCATGGCGATGGTCGCGGGAATGTTCTGCAATCTGGCGGCGGCGGCGACGGCCTGGGCGTGATTGCCGGACGAATACGCTACGACGCCCCGGCGCCGCCGATCTTCCGGCAGGCGGGAAATGTTCGTCCAGGCACCGCGGAACTTGAACGACCCGGTCCGTTGCAGGCATTCGGCCTTGATCCAGACGGAAGCGCCCAGCCGGGCATCCAGGGCGTCCGAGCGCAACAGGGGCGTGACGGCGGCTACGCCGCGCAGGAGCCGCGCCGCATCGACAAGGCTGTCGAAGTCCGGAGGACGGAGATCAACCGTGCCGCCCATGCCGCTCGTCGACCGATTTCAGGAAACCGTCGACCGCCTCGGCCGCGGCCGGTTCGTGAAGGCGCGGCGCATGGCCCACGCCGGGGACGGTGACGCCCCTGATGTCCGGGTGATCGTCCAGCATGGCTTGCAGGCCTTCGTCAGTGAGAAGATCGGACTTGCCGCCGCGAACCGCCAGCACCGGAACATGGTGGAGCGCGCGGAACATGGCCCGGAGATCCGAAGCGCCGCCGGTTCCGCGGCGGATCGGTTGCACCAGCCGCACGTCCCAGTCGTAATGCAGGAGACCGTCGTCGCCTTCGCGGTAGGTTGCGCGCGCCACGTCTTCGAAGTCGGCCTCGGTCCACGCCTCGAACTCGGGATAACGCTCCCGGGTCGCCGCTATCGCCGCGGGCCAGTCGGGCGCCGGCCGGTCCGTACCGGCATAGTCGACGATCTCGGCCGTTGCCGATGCCTCGATTTGCGGACCCACATCGTTCAGGACGACGCCGGCGATTGCGGAAGGGATCGCGGCGCCGAGCCCCATCGACAGGAATCCGCCCAGCGAGGTGCCGACCAGAACGATTCGGTGCAGGCCGGCTGCAACGATCAGATGCCGGATATCGTTGATATAGGTTTCGGGCGTGTAGGTCCGCCAGTCGTCGGCGCGGTCGGAAGCGCCCCGGCCGCGATAGTCCGGGCAAACGACGCGGCGCTCCGCAGCGTGGGCCTCGGCAAGGGCGGCAAAATCGGCCGAATTGCGCGTGAGGCCGGCCAGGCAGACCAGGGGAACGCCGGTCCCGGTTCCGCTGTCATAGTCGCGGTAATAAAGGCTCAACCCGTCCTGGCAGAGATATTTCGACTCGCGATAAGGCTGTCGGGTCATCTGCTTATTCCGGTTGTCGCTGTACCGGCGCTTGCCGCGCCGGGGCCGGCCGTTGCGTGGGGCCGGGAGACGCGGGCGTTCCCGCAGGCGCCGGATGCGTCGCAGGCGATTTTGGACCCCGCCGCGCGCCAGGCGACAGCCGGTGTCGCCGCCAGTCCGTTAAGGCCCAGGCGCGCCCGGTAGACGGTGACATTCGCCAGCACGCGGCGCAGGAAATTTCGGGTTTCGCCGAAAGGTACGGATTCGATCCAGTCGACCGGGTCGATATCCCGGTCGGGATGGCCGTACCGTGCAATCCATCGCGTCACCCGGCCCGGCCCGGCATTGTACGCCGCCGCGGCCAGCAGGTAGGAGCCTTCGTACCGGTTCACCAGGTAGGCGAGATAGGTGGAACCCAACCGGATATTGTAGGCCGTGTCGCGGCTCAGGCGCCTGCGGCTCCATTTCAGCCGGGCGCGCCGGGCGGCGAATCTTGCGGTCGACGGCAGGAGTTGCATCAGGCCCCGCGCGCCGGCCCCGCTACGCGCCCTGGCGTTGAATTCGCTCTCCTGGCGGATAACGGCCAGGACCAGCGCCGGTTCGACCGGCAGCCGCTTCGGCAGGGCGATAACGGGATAGGCGAGGCGGCTGCGAACGGAGCCCAGCGGCAGGGCAAGGCGCGCCGCCCGGATCGCGATGTGGCGTTCGCCCAGTTCGGCGGCCAGTTCGGCGATCAGCGACAGGCGCCGGCCGGCCTCCTGCATGTCTTCGCCGGATCCGCCGGCAAACCGGCCGGTACTGCGGTCGATCAGGTGCCAGAGCAGCCGGCGGCTTTCCGACTTTGCCCGGTAGCGGTGATAAAAACGCGCCAGGCGGACGGCCGGTTCCCGGTCGAATGCCGCCCGCGATTGCGGCGGAACCACGGTATCCGGGGGCAAGACGAGGTGCTGCGCCTTGAGCCGCATCCGTGACAACTGACCGTGCAGGCCGAAGACTGCCGGGGCCGCTTTCCGATACCAGGCTTCCGCGTCGCCAGGCCGGAGTTTGTTGCGCCATGTCTCGCCGATCCACCAGGCCGACATGGCGCGGAAATCGTGACGCAGCGATCCGGAATGAATCCGTTGGAAATGTTTCAATGCCGTTTCCGGTTCGCCTCGTTTGCGCAGGGCGATCCAGCCTGCGAGGCTTTCGGCGCCGGCGAAACGGTAGCCCGAGGTATGGCGATGGCTGGCGGCCACCGCATAGGCGCCGGCGTGGCGCCGCTCCTTGAGCAGCTCCCGGACCGCGAGCGTCCGTTCCAGCCACCAGCGCCCCGCCGTGGCCTTGGCCGGCTCCGGCGCGGCATTGAGCCCTGCGCTCGCCGCCTGGAGATTGCCCCTGCGCCGGTTCCAGCGCACGAGGTCGAGGCGGAATCCGGGCTCGGATCGGTTCGCTGCGGGTACTCTGGCAATCCGCTTCAGCGATTTCGAAACGGTCCATGGACGCGGCCTTCGCTGAAGGTCGATGCGCGCCCGGAGCGGGATGGCGTAGCCGGACGACAGTTTGAAGAACAGGATGAGCCTGTACGCGCTGCGATAGCGCCCGCGGTCCAGATGCATGCGGACTCTGGCCGCCCGGTCTGCGTGGGAAATCCTGCGTCCGTATCTCCGGAAGAACTTCTTCTCGCCCACGGTTCCCGCCGGCAGGCCGAGCCAGCATCGGGCGATCTCCCCGTCCACCGCCCGCCGGTCGCCGCGCTTGCGCAACAGGTCGATATGGCGGATGCAGCCGATCGGTGTGGTCGGCGGGCGCCGCGCGAACCAGGCCAGCATTCGCGCGTCGGAGACTCGGCCCCGCAGCGCCACTTCCACCCGCTGTTCCAGGGCCCGCTGCAACGGCCAGTCCGGATGCTCCTGCAGGAATTCGATGATTTCCGCGGCCCGCGCCGGATTGCCTTCGCGGCGATAGTAGGCAAACCGCACCGCGTCGCGGTCGAACGGATCGCGGATTCGCCGGATCGCCCGCCGTGCCCGGACAAACTGTCGCCGCTCGATTGCGGCCAGCGCCTGCTTCGCCGGACCGGTCCGGCGTTTCGCCGCCTGGGCGCCGTCTGCCGAGGGCGCTGCCGCTATCGGACCCAGCAGGACGCCGAGACACGCAGCCGCGACAAGGCCGGGCCGGCACAGGGGAAAGGAGCGGCGGCTCACCGCGGCCGGTCCACGGCAATTTCGGTCCGGTCGCTGCCGGCAGGCCTTCGCTTGATGACGGCGGATCGCCGGTATACCTTATCGCGAGGACTCATGGATTGCAGATTCCGGAGAATTCCCATGTTCAAGGGTTCGATGGTTGCCCTGATTACGCCGTTCGACAATGGCGCCGTGGACGAAGACTGTTTTTCCCGGCTGGTCGACTGGCAGATCGACGAAGGAACGGAAGGCCTGATCCCGGTCGGGACCACCGGCGAATCGCCGACGCTGAGCCACGACGAACACATGCGCGTGGTTGAGCTTTGCGTCAAGCAGGCAGCGGGCCGGGTGCCGGTGATCGCCGGCACCGGCTCCAATTGCACCCGCGAGGCCATCGAGTTCGCCAAACACGCCAGCGCGGTCGGCGCCGACGCCCAGCTTGTCGTGACGCCCTATTACAACAAGCCGACCCAGGCCGGACTGATCGACCACTATACGGCGCTGCACGACGCGACCGACCTGCCGATCGTCATCTACAACATCCCGCCGCGCTCCGTGATCGACATGACGGTCGGGACGATGGCGGAACTGGCGAAACTGCCCCATATCGCCGGCGTCAAGGACGCGACGGCGAAGCTCGACCGCCCGCTCGCAACGCGCCTCGCCTGCGGTCCGGATTTTGCGATCCTGTCCGGCGAGGATGCGACGGCCCTCGCCCTGCTTGCGCAATCCGGCGACGGCTGCATCTCGGTTACGGCCAATGTGGCGCCGCGCCTTCTTGCGTCCATGCACAAGGCCTGGCGCGCCGGCAACCTCGACGAAGCGATCCGGATCAACGAACTGCTGATGCCGCTGCACGAGGCATTGTTCTGCGAAGCGAGCCCCGGCCCGGTCAAATACGCCGCGAGCCTGATGGGCCTGGCCTCGCCGGAAACCCGGCTGCCCCTGACCGAAATCGCCGAGAGTTCGAAGCGGCAGGTCGAGGCTGCGCTGGAGCATGTCGGCCTGTGGAACGCGGCGCGCGCGGCGGCGGAATAGGCCGTTCCGCGCCCCGTTCCGCACCCGGGCCGGCCGGGCGACCCGTCACGCGGCGGCGGACACCGTCTCGCCGCGGTGCAGGTCCTCCCAGCGCTCGATATAGCCGCGGGTGAGCGGCACCGCATCCCTGCGCCGCGCGATCTGGATCTGGAAGACGAGCTGGTCCATCCGCCGGAACGACAGTTCGCAGCCGGTCAGGTAGAACTCCCACATCCGGCAGAATCTCTCGTCGTATAAATCGCGGATTTCGTCGCGGTTGGCGGCGAACCGCTCCCGCCAGTGCTGCAGGGTGCTGGCATAGTGCAGGCGCAGCGCCTCGATATCCGTGACCCACAGGTCTTCCTTCTCGATTGCCGCCATCACTTCCGACAGGGCCGGGGTATAGCCGCCGGGGAAGATATATTTGGCCAGCCACGCATTGGTCGCGCCCGGCGGGCCGGCGCGGCCGATCGTGTGGAGCAGGGCGACGCCGTCCTCCTTCAGCAGGCTGCGCAGCTTGCCGAAAAATTCGCGATAGTGGGTCGCGCCGACATGCTCGAACATGCCGACCGAGACGATCCGGTCGTAGGTCTCGCGCTCTTCGCGATAGTCCTGGAGGCGGAAGCGGACCTGGTTGTCCAGGCCGGCCTTGCGCGCGCGCTCCTCGGCGGCGCCGTGCTGTTCCCTGGAGAGCGTAAGCCCGGTGACTTCGACCCTGGCCTCGCGCGCCAGATAGAGCGCCAGACCGCCCCAGCCGCAGCCGATATCGAGGACTTTCTGATCCGATTCCAGCAGCAGCTTGGCGGCGATATGGCGTTTCTTGTTGTGTTGCGCGTCTTCCAGGCTGTCGGTCTCGTCGTTGAAATAGGCGCAGGAATACTGCTTGTCCTTGTCGAGGAACAGGTCGTAGAGCCGGCCGGACAGATCGTAGTGATGCGCCACGTTGCGCTGCGCCTTGCCGACCGGATTGTATTGCTGGAAGCGCCGCGTCAGCCGGCCGCATGCGCCGCCGAAACGCCCGATCAGCGTGTCGCTCTCGAACGCACCGACCGCGCTGCACAACAGGTCGAGAAAGTCGTAGAGCGTGCCGTCTTCGATCGTCAGGCGGCCGTCCATATAGAGTTCGCCGAAGGCGAGCTTCGGATTGAGCAGCAGTCGCCGCTGCGCTGCGCGGTCGTGGATGCGCACCGTGACGTCGGCGGCGCCTTCCGCCTGCTGCCCGGCCACATGGCGGGCCCCGGCGGCGTCGACGATCGTCAGCCGGCCGGCCGGCAGGCATTTGTCCATCAATCGCGCCAGCAGCATCTTTCCCCTTCCTCCTGACCGGAAAATTAGCGCGCCGTCCGCCGGGAATGCAACAGAGCGGGAGCGGCATTGCCGGCAGGCCGGCCCAGCAGGGCCCCCTCGAAAGGATTCCGCTGCGAATAGCCGCAAGCATCCGCCAGCGGACGCTTTCCTATCCCTCCCCCTCTTCAGAGGGGGAGGTCAGGTGGGGGTGCCGTAGCGTCAG
>WTGH01000009.1 GCA_011523655.1 Rhodospirillaceae bacterium | reverse complement strand
AACCCACGGAGTACCCCCCTCGCTTCCCATGACACAAACCCTGATACGTCACCGGCTACAGCCGGGGCGTCGACCTGCAGGTCATCTACATCTACGATAACATCAACGATGCCGAAGCCCTGGTCGTCGACAAGTCGGTGACTGCGCCGCAGGACCTCAAGGGCAAGACGATTGCCGTGCCATTCGGCTCGACGACCCATTTCCACATGATGTTCGCCCTGGAGCAGTTCGGCATCTCGCCGAAGGAACTGAAGGTCATCGACATGTCTCCGCCGGATATGGTTGCGGCGTGGGAACGCGGCGACATCAACGGCGGTTTCGTCTGGGATCCGGCGCTCGGCCGCATGAAGAAGAAGGGGCGGGTTCTGCTGACCTCCGGCGACCTCAGCAACTGGGGCAAAGCCACGTTCGACGCCATGGTCGCGCGCAAGGGTTTCACCGACAAGAACCCGAAATTTGCCTGCCAGTGGGTGAAGATGGTGGCGGCGGCTGACGCCGACTATCGCGCCAACCCCGGCAAGTACGGCCCCGGCACCGCCAACGCCAAGGGGATCGCGGCCGCGGTGTCCGGCGACGAGAGCCAGGTCGGCGGCGTGCTGGCCCTGTACGACTACCCGACGCTCCAGCAGCAGATTTCCGGAACCTGGTTGGGCGGCGGCGTGCAGAACGCGCTGAAGGCGGCCTCGGAGTTCCTGAAGGCCCAGGGCAAGCTCGACAAGGTGCTGGACAGCTACGCGGATTCGGCGAACCCGAAATTCGCCAAGATGGCGCTGGAAGGCGGCTGCTAGGCGCCGGGGACTGCCGCACACAAATGTCGTTTCGGCCGGAACCGGCGATGGGCGCCGGTTCCGGCCGGGATGGCAGCGTCCGGCTTCAACCGCTCGGAAGGGCGCGTTTCCCGAACCGTCCTTCGCATGAGCGCCCGGACCGGCCGTACATCGGCAGGCACCCATGACCGCGGTCATCAGCCTCAATCACGTCGCCATGGTGTTTCCCGCCCTGCAAGGGCTGGGAAGCGTCAAGGCGCTCGAAGACGTGAACTTCGAGTTCCGGGAAAACGAATTCGTCGTCGCGCTCGGCGCTTCGGGCTGCGGCAAGACCACGTTGCTGAACGTCATCGCCGGGTTTCTGCCGCCGACATCCGGCCAGGTCCTGCACAAGGGCGATCCGATCAGCGGGCCGGGCCGGGACCGCGGCGTCGTTTTCCAGAAACACGCCCTGCTTCCGTGGCTCAACGTCATTCAGAACACCGAGTTCGGGCTCAAGCTTCAGGGCGTGGCAAGCGCCGAGCGGCGCATCAGGGCGCGCGAGAACCTCGCCCTGGTCGGCCTGTCGGACTTCGAAAACTATCCGATCTACCAGCTTTCCGGCGGGATGCAGCAACGGGTCGGGCTGGCGCGGGCGCTGACCTGCGACCCGGACATGCTGCTGATGGACGAACCGCTCGGCGCCCTCGACGCCTTCACCCGCGAGAATATGCAGGAACTGATTCTCGACGTTTGGCAGAAGACCCGGAAAGTCGTCTTCTTCATCACCCATAGCGTCGAGGAAGCGCTGTTCATGGCGACCCGCCTTGTCGTCATGTCGCCGCGGCCGGGCCGCATCACGCACGAGTACAAACTCGATTTCTACAACCAGTATTTCGAATCCGGCAATGCGAGGCAGGTCAAGTCCTCGGCCGAATTCATCGCGATGCGCGAAGAGATCCTCTCGATCATCTACGGCGAAGAGAGGAGCGGGCTGGAGCCATGAATCTCGGGATATTCTCGCGCCGGAAATCGGAGGTCGTAGACCAGTACGGCGCACCGGGGCGCGGCAGGAGCACCGCCATCAGCGCGGTGACCATCGTGATCATCCTGGGCGGCTGGTGGCTCGCCACGCAACTCGAATTGATCCGGCCCCTGTTCCTGCCGGCGCCCGAGATGGTGATCTCGAAATTCAACAGGATCGCCTGCACGGATTACTATTTCGAACAACTGCTCGTCCTGATCGGCGCCAGTGCGGCGGTCACGTCCGAATGCCAAGGCTTCAGCGAACATGCCCTGCACGAGCATGTTCTCTGGAGCCTCTACCGGGTCTTCGGCTCCTTCTTCCTGGCGGTCATAACCGCGGTGCCCATCGGCATCGCCATGGGCATGAGCCGCTACGCCCGCGGCGTGTTCGACCCGCCGATCGAATTCTACCGGCCGATTCCGCCGCTCGCCTATCTGCCGCTGACCATCATCTGGTTCGGCATCGGGGAATCCGGCAAGCTCTTCCTGATCTATCTGGCCTGCTTCGCGCCGATTGCGATCAACGCGCGCGCCGGGGTGCGTTCGGTATCGATCGAGCAGATCCATGCGGCCTATTCGATGGGCGCAACCAGCCAGCAGGTGATCCGCCAGGTGGTCATCAAGGCGGCGCTCCCGGAAATCCTGACCGGAATGCGGGTCGCCATCGCCTTCGGCTGGACCACCCTCGTTGCCGCCGAGATGGTCGCGGCCAAGGCGGGAATCGGCGTGATGGTGCTGAACGCCGCCCGTTTCCTCGCCACCGATATCGTCTTCCTCGGCATCGTGGTTATCGGCGCCGTCGCCTTCATTTTCGATCTTATCATGCGGCGTATCGAGCGGGCCCTCGTCCCGTGGAAGGGCAAGGTCTGACCGGGCTCCGCTGCCGGTAACGCCTGCGTTCAATACCACGCTTCCGGCAGTTCCTCCTTGCGCCGGGCGACAAAGGCGTCGAGTTCCTCGCGCACGGCTTCGTCCATCGGCGGCGGCGCGTATTGCTCCAGCATTTCCTTCCAGCGCGCATGGGCGCGGCGGCGCATGTCGGTCGAACCGCGTTCGAGCCAGTTTTCCATGGTGTCGTTGTCGGACAGAGCGGGCTCGTAGAACGCGGTCAGGTAGTTGCGCATCGTGTGGCCGCAGCCCAGGAAGTGGCCGCCGGGGCCGACCTCGCCATAGGCGTCGCGGGCGAGGGCCTCGTCGCCGGTGTCGAGGCCTTCGCCGACCAGTTTCCGGTACGCGCCGAGCCGGTCGGCGTCCATGACCAGCTTCTCGAACCCGGTACACAGGCCGCCCTCCAGCCAGCCGGCCGCCTGGAGCACGAAGTTGGCGCCGGCCAGCACGGTCGAATGCATCGAATCGGCGGATTCGTAGGCCGCCTGCGCATCCTCGATCTTCGAGGAGGTCAGCGATCCGCCGCAGCGCAAGGGCAGCCCGGCCCGCCGGGCGAGCTGGCCCATGACATAGTGCGACAGCGCCGGCTCCGGAGTCCCGAAGGTCGGCGCGCCGGATTTCAGCGACATCGAGGTCAGGAAATTGCCGAGGATGAAGGGCGCGCCGGGCCGCACGAGCTGGGCGAAGGCGCAGACCATCAGCGCCTCGGCGAGGGCCTGGGCGACCGACGCGGCGGTCGAGACCGGCCCCATGGCGCCGGACAGAATGAAGGGCGCCACGGCGATGCCCTGCCCCCGTCCGCAATAGGCCCGGATGGCTTCTGTCACGACCTTGTCAATCAGCAGCGGCGAGTTGGTGTTGACGTTGCCGAGGATGACGCAGTGCTCGTCCATCGTCTCCCGGCCGAAGACGATCTCGGCCATGTCGACGCTGTCCTGCGCCCGGCTCTTCTCGGTAATGGCGCCGAAATGCGGCTTGTCGCTCAGCGTCATGTGAGCGTGAAGCATGTCGAGGTGGCGTGTGCTCACCGGAATGTCGCAGGGCTCGCAGACCACGAAACTGCCGTGATGCAGGTGCGGGTGCATGTAGATGAGCTTCACCAGGTTCCGGAAGCTCTCGAGATCGCCATAGCGCCGGCCGCCCTCGAGGTCGCGCACGAAAGGCGGGCCGTAGACCGCGGCATAGACCTGGTTGTCGCCGCCGATGACCACGGAGCGGTCGGGATTGCGCGCACGCTGCGTGAACTGGCGCGGCGCCTTCGCGCACATCGCGCGGACCCAGTCCGCCGGCGCGCGGACCAGATCGTCGTCAACGGTGGCGCCCGCCTCCCGCCACAATTGCAGCGCCTCGGGATCGCCGCGGAAGGCGATTCCGACATCCTGCACGATCCAGTCGACCTGGGTTTCGATGCGCCGGAGCTCTTCCTCGTCGAGGACTTCGAATGCCGGCAGGCGCCGCCGGATATAGGGCGAAGCCGGCGCCCCCTTGGCGGCAGCAGACCGTTGGCGCGCGGCCCGGGCGCGTCGGGCCATGGCAACCCTCCTTCGATCGGCGGCGGGGCGAGGCGCCGGCCGGCGCAGGACGGCCGGCGATGCCCTGCCTTCCGCGTTCCTACCGTGACCCTCACGGAAGGGGGCGCACCCCTTACAACAGGCGCCGGCCGCATGCTAGCCTGAATCGGTCGGCACAAACCCTCCAGCGCAAGGCCCCGTGTGACACCAGTTTCAACCGCATCGTCCGGCGGCGTCGGACAGGCGCGCCTGCGTGTCGAGGACCGGGCGCTCCTGACCGGCCGGGGCCGCTTCACCGACGATATCCGGATCGCCGGCTGCCTCCACGCCGCCTTCGTGCGCAGCCCGGAGGCGCACGGCCGGATCGTCGGGATCGATACGGCGGAAGCAGCCGCCCTACCCGGCGTCGTGCGCATCTTCACCGGCGTGGACCTTGCCGGTCTCGGCAGGACCTCGGTCAACCCGCTCATGCCCGAACTCCGGCCGCTTCCCCCCGAGCCGCTGGCAACCGGAACGGTCTCGGCCGTCGGCCAGCCCGTCGCCCTGGTCGTGGCCGAGACCGCCGCCGCCGCGCTCGACGCCGCTGAAGCCGTCTTTGCCGAAATCGATCCGCTTCCCCCGATCCCGCCGAACGGCGAAGCGGGGCCGCACCGGGCGCGCGAAGCGTGGAATTTGCCGGCGGCGGATACCCGCAATGCGGCGGCGCGCGCCACCGTCTCGCTCCGCCAGCCCCTGCTCGCTCCGGCGGCGCTGGAGCCGCGCGGGCTGGTCGCCGATGCCGCTACCGAACCGGGACGCCTGACCGTCTGGCTCGGCAGCCAGTCGCCGCACCGGGCGCGCGAGGAACTGGCCGCCGTGCTCGGGCTGGACCCGGACCTGGTTCGCATCGTGGCGCCGGATGTCGGCGGCGCTTTCGGCATGAAGGCGTCGCTCTATCCCGAAGATATCGCCGTCGCCTTCGCCGCCCGGGCGCTCGGCCGCTGCGTGAAATGGATCGCTACCCGCAGCGAGGAGTTTCTCGCCGCCACCCAGGGCCGCGGCCAGACCGTCGAGGCCGGCCTGAGCGCCGCCGCCGACGGGACGCTGCTCCATCTCGACGCCGCGGTCCGGGCGCCGCTCGGTTCGTGGATGCCCTACAGCGCGGTCGTGCCGGCGCGCAACGCCGGGCGGATCCTGCCCGGCCCCTACAAGGTCGCGTCCGTCGAAATCGACGCCGCCGGCATCGAGACGAACGGCGCCGCCGTCGGCATCTATCGCGGGGCCGGCCGGCCGGAAGCCGCGCTCGCCATGGAACTGCTGATCGAACGGCTCGCCGGCGCGCTCGATCTGCCGCCTGAAGACGTGCGCCGCCGGAATTTCGTACCCGCCACCGACATGCCGTGGACGACGCCGACCGGCCAGACCCTGGACAGCGGCGACTACGCCGCCGCCTACGACCGGGCCAAGGCCCTCATGGCCACCCAGCCGCCGGCGGACGATGGCCGGCTGCGCGGCTGCGCGACTGTCGCCTATATCGAGCCTTCCGGCCTGGGCTGGGAGACCGCGCGCCTGACGCTCAGCGCCGACGGCACGATGACCGCCGCAACCGGCTCGACCGCCCAGGGCCAGGGCCGCACCACCGCCGTCCGGCAGATCGTCGGCGGGGGACTGGGCGTCGATCCTGATACGGTTGCCGTCGTCCATGGCGACAGCCGCGCCCCGGCGACCGCCATCGGCGCGCTGGCGAGCCGCAGCACGCCGATCGGCGGCAGCGCGCTGGTCGCAGCCTGCCGCGACCTCCGCCGGCAGGCGGAAGAACGGCTGGGCAGGCCCATCGGCGACCGTCCGGACTGGACCGCCATCGCGTCACAGGCCGGAGACCTGGTCGCCGACGTCACCTACAGCGCCGAAGGCGAAGCCTGGGGCTACGGCGCGGTCGGCTGCACCGTCGCCATCGATCCGGAAACCGGCGTGCTGACCGTCGAGCGGCTGGTCTGGCTCGACGACGCCGGCACGGTCGTCAACCCGATGCTGGCCGAGGGCCAGCTGCTCGGCGGCATTGCTCAGGGCGTCGGCGAAGCGGTGCTGGAACGCATCGTCTACGACGCGGACGGGCAGTTGCTTACCGGGTCGTTCATGGACTACGGCATTCCGCGCGCAGGAGACATGCCGCCGGTGACGCTGGAGCGGATGGAGACGCCGAGCCCGGCCAACCTGCTGGGCGCCAAGGGCATCGG
The DNA here is from genome assembly GCA_011523655.1 of Rhodospirillaceae bacterium. Lineage (GTDB taxonomy): Bacteria > Pseudomonadota > Alphaproteobacteria > Bin65 > Bin65 > Bin65. The sequence goes on along the minus strand of WTGH01000009.1, from coordinate 92,763 downwards.
CGAGGCCGGCGCCATCGGCGCGCCGGCGGCGATCGCCTGCGCCGTCATGGCCGCCCTGCGCCCGCTCGGCGTGAAGCATCTCGACATGCCCTACACCCCTGCACATATTTGGCAGGCGATCCGCGACGCCCGAACCGACACCCAAACCGACTCCGGGTCCGGCGCCGGGATCGAGCACGAGCAGGAGGAGTAGAGGAATGGCCCTCCCCTACCGGAAATCCGAAGCCAAGGACTATGCCCGCGAGCACATGAAGGGCATCTGGGCGGCGGCGCTCACCCCGTTCGCCGGGGACGGCGCAATCGACGAGGCCGCGGTGCGGCGCAATCTGCGCCACTGGATCGACGATCTGGAGGTCGACGGCTTCTTCATTTCCGGCAAGCAGGGCGAGTTCTTCGCCATGTCGCTGGACGAGCGCAAGCGCTGCCTGGAGATCGCCGTCGAAGAGTGCGCCGGCGGCCCGGCCTCCACCATCATGTCCTGCTCGGACCAGAATCTGGACGTCGTGATCGACCTGGCGCGGCATGCCGAGGCCGTCGGCAGCCCCTATATCGTCGTCCACGCGCCGGTGCTCCATTTCAACAACGATCCCGACGACACGGTCTACGAGTATTACCGCTATATCTGCGAGCGGGTGGATATCGCCGTCGCCATGTGGAGCCACCCGGACAGCGGCTATCTGATGAGCCCGGAACTGTGCAGCCGGGTCGCCGACCTGCCGAATGTCGTGGCGATCAAATACAGCGTTCCGCGCGAGATGTATGCGCGCCTCACCGACCTCGCCGGCGACCGCATCCTGGTCAGCACCGCGTCGGAGGACGAATGGTTCGACAATATCGTCGAGCTGGGCTGGCGGCTCTATCTCTGCTCCTCGCCGCCCTACCTGATCCAGACCGCCGCCGACAAGCGGATGCGCGAATATACCGACCTCGCCTTCGCCGGCGAGACCGCGCAGGCGCGCGCGGTGCGCGACAGCCTCGATCCGGTGCGCAGGGCGCTCAAGGGCACGCGCCCGCCGGGCAAGCCGCACAGCCACCAGAAATACTGGCAGGACCTGCTCGGCCAGACCGGCGGCCATGTCCGCCGTCCCGGCCTGCCGCTGACCGAGGCGGAGAAGGCGGCGACGCGGGCGGCCTTTGACTCCTGCGGCCTCGTCCTGGAAAGCGCGGCGGAGGCCGCCTGACCGTGGCGGAGGCGAACCGGGACCAGATCGAATTCTGGTCCACCACCCAGGGCCACAAGTGGCTGCGCCTCGAAGACCGCATCGAGCGGATGATGACGCCGTTCACCGAGGCCGGCCTGGCCGCGCTCGGCGACATCGCCGGCAGGCATTGTCTCGACATCGGCTGCGGCGCGGCCGGGACCACGCTGGCGCTGGCCGACGCTGCGGGCGAAAGCGGGTCCGCCGCCGGCATCGACGTGTCGCCGCCCCTGCTCGAACGGGCGTGGCAACGGGCGAAAGGGCGCAGGAATGTGTGCTTCGCGGAAGGCGACGCCCAGGACTACGCGTTTCGGGACGAGACGTTCGACATCCTGTTCTCGCGCTTCGGCATCATGTTCTTCCGCGACACGCCGGCCGCCCTCGCCAACCTGCGCCGGGCGTGCAGGCCGGGCGCGCGGCTGGTCTTCATCGTCTGGCGCGAGCCGCGGGAGAACCCGTGGGTGATGATCCCGGTTTCGGCGGCCAAGGCCTTCGTCGAGCTGCCGCCGCGCCCGGCGCCGGGCGAGCCGAGCCAGTTCCAGTGGGCCGATGCCGAACTGGCGACCGGCTGGCTGGAGGGCGCCGGCTGGCGCGACTGCCGCTTCGAGCCGCTCGACATCGCGCTGGAAATGCCGGGTACGCCGCTCGAAGCCGCCCGCTTCCTGCTCCAGATGGGGCCGGGGGCGGCCCTGCTCGCCGAAGCCGGCGGCGATCTCGCCGAGCGGGCGGAGACGGCACTGGCGGAGGACCTCGTGCCACACCTGCGCAACGGCGCGGTGATCCTGGACAGCGCCTGCTGGATCGTCTCGGCGACCGCCGCCTGAACCTGCCGGCAGCCTCATATCCTTCCCCCGCCGAAGCGGCTTCTCTGCGAACGGCGCGAACCGGAGCCGGCCATCAAAAAAATTTCCTTTTTTTCGATATTATTCCTTGACACGGCAGATCCCGTGCCCTATATCGGCCCCGTCAACGCCCGAAGTGCGCCTGCCGCGGCCGGCCGACGCCCCTCCCGAAAAAAGAGCAAACGAAGAAACCGGCGGAGGACCGTGCGGGACCGTTCCGTCTTTCCCGCTTTCCGGCCCGCTCTCCGGTCCGCCGCCGCCAGGCGGCCATCCTGTGCGCCGCCCCATGCGCCAATGGGCTTGACGGCCTGGACCCCGTCCGATTGGACCCTCCGGCTCGACCCTCCGATTCCGCCGGGCCATCCTGCCCCGATCCTGCCCGGCGGTGCCGCCCCCGGTGTCGACCGGCGCTCCCGCCTGGCCGGGAAGCTGGAAAAATTCCTACCGAGAGTGTTTTTGCGCACTTCCGGACGGCGTGTTTCCAACGATTCCAAAGGGTTAGGGCTGCCGGGTGCAAAAAAACATATTATTTAGAACGGTCTGTCCAATTCCAAAAACAGAGCGATTTCAAAGACTTAGGCAAACCGATTTTGAACATTTATTCAAAATCCGGCCGTTTTCCGGCGTCCGGCCCGTTCGGCACACCCTTTCGCAGAGGAATTCCTAAAGGGTATGGGGCGGCCGGAGCGGTGCCGGGTTCCGACATCGGCGCGGCGGCAGGCGACCCCTCCCCTAACCCCTCCCCCAAGAGGAGGGGGATTCGGTCAGTGCCCCTTTCGCAGAGGAATCCCTTGGGGAAGGGGAAGTTTGCGCGTTTGCGGGCCGTATCGAGGAGCCGCCGGTCAGGCGGCGTCGGCGCCGAAGATGGCCTTGACCTCGAGGAATTCCTCGAAGCCGTGCTCGCCCCATTCGCGGCCGTTGCCGGACTGCTTGTAGCCGCCGAACGCCGCCGACAGGTCCGGCATCGCGCCGTTGATATGGACGTTGCCGGTGCGCAGCCGGCGCGCCACCCGGGCCGCCCGCTGCGGATCGGCCGAGGAGACGTAGCCGGACAGGCCGTAGGGCGTGTCGTTGGCGATGGCGACGGCCTCGTCCTCGCTCGAATAGCCGATGATCGACAGGACCGGGCCGAAAATCTCCTCGCGCGCGATCGTCATGTCGTTGGAGACGTTGGCGAACACGGTCGGGCGGACATAGTAGCCCCTGTCCAGCCCCTCGGGCCGGCCGGGGCCGCCGGCGACCAGCTCGGCGCCCTCTTCGACGCCTTTCTCGATCAGGCCCTGGACCTTGTCGAACTGCATCGCGCTGGCGAGCGGCCCCATGGTCGTGGCCTCGTCGCGCGGATCGCCGACCGCGATCTTGCCCGCCGCCGACTGCGCCGCCTCGATGGCCTCGGCCATCCGGTCCATCGGCACGAGCATCCGGGTCGGCGCGTTGCAGGACTGGCCGGTGTTGCCGGCGCAGACGAAGACGCCGCTCTTGACCGCCCTGGCGATGTCGGCGTCGTCGAGCAGGATGTTGGCCGACTTGCCGCCGAGCTCCTGGGTCACGCGCTTGACCGTGTCGGCCGCGCCCTTCGCCACGGCGACGCCGCCGCGGGTCGAGCCGGTGAAGGACATCATGTCGATGTCCGGATGGGCGGACATGGCCTCGCCGACCGTCGGCCCGTCGCCGTTGACCAGGTTGAAGACGCCCGCCGGCACGCCGGCCTCGTCGAGGATTTCGGCGAAGATGATCGCGTCGAGCGGCGCGATCTCGCTCGGCTTCAGCACCATGGTGCAGCCCGCGGCGAGCGCCGGCGCGACCTTGCAGGTGATCTGGTTCTGCGGCCAGTTCCACGGCGTGATCATGCCGACGACGCCGACCGGCTCGCGCCGCATCAGCGTGCTGCCCTGCATGTCCTCGAATTCGTAATTCTGGAGCACGCGGGCGGCGGTCTTGATGTGGGCCAGGCCCGACGGCGCCTGGACCTTCTTCGCGAAAACGAGCGGTGCGCCCATCTCGCTGGAGATGGCTTCGCCCAGATCGCCGATCCGGCGCTTGTAGATCTCGATGATCCGGTTCAGCAGGTCGAGCCGCTCTTCACGGCTGGTCTCGGCGTAGCTGTCGAACGCGGCGCGGGCGGCGGCGACGGCCTTGTCGACATCGGCGGCCGAACCGAGGCTGATCTGCCCGCACGGTTCCTCCGTCGCCGGGTCGATGACATCCAGCGTCCGGGGCTCCGCCGGATCGACCCATGCGCCGCCGATGTAGAATTTCAGATTGTTGGCCGACATGCTGCTGCTTCCTCGCGATTGATCGTGATACCGGCGTTGCGCCGTTCGCGGGGAGATATAGCGCCCGCCCTCGCGGCTTGCCAACCGCCGCCGGGCGGCCGGATCGGCGCAGGGCGAAAAGCCTGTTTCGCCGTTCCGCTTCGTGTTACCGCCGTCGCCGGAACGGCGGGGACAGATGCGGAATGACGGACGGCGGCGCCAGGATCGACTACGAGGAACGGCCCGGCGGCGCCGGGGGCGGCCGGGTGGCGCGCCTGTTGATCGACCGCGCGGCAAAGCGCAACGCCATCGGACCGGGGGTGATCGCCGGCCTCAGGGACTCCTGCGCGGAACTGGCGGCTGACGATGATCTGCGCGCTGTCATCCTTGCCGGCGCCGGCGGCCGGACCTTCGCGGCCGGCGCCGATGTCAACACGATGGCCGGTCTGACGCCGGACAGCGCCCGCACCTTCATCACCGCCCTGCACGAAGCCATCGATGCCGTGCGTACCCTGCCCGTGCCGGTGATCGCCGCAATCCGCGGCCATTGCCTGGGCGCCGCCGTCGAACTCGCGGCAGCCTGCGATTTTCGCGCCGGCGACACCACGGCGATCGTCGCCATGCCGGAAGTGCGGGTCGGCATTCCGAGCGTGATCGAGGCGGCGCTGCTGCCCGGCCTGGTCGGCTGGGGCGCGGCGCGGGAGATGCTGCTGACCGGCCGGGAATACGGCGCGGAAGAGGCCGCCGATATTGGCTTTTTGCAGAGAGTGACCGCACCGCCGGACCTGGACGCCGCCGTCGACGCCTGGCTCGACGCGATCCTCGCCTGCGGCCCGGCCGCCGTGCGCACCCAGAAGAAACTGCTCAACGAATGGCAGGAAATGTCCCTGACCAAAGCGGTCGCCGTCAGCATCGACGCTTTCGCCGCCTCGTTCGAAACCGACGAACCGGCGCGGATGCTGGCCCGGGCACTCAAACCGCGAAGCGGGTGACGGCTGCCCGGCAGGGTATAACGCGGCAGGACCGAACGCCGGATTGCCCGCAGGGATCAGGATACATGCCGGAACACCGATCCGATCGAGCGCATCCCGATCTCGACCCACAACGGACCGGAGCCGCGCTTCCCGCCGGACAGGTTGCGGCGCTGGCCGTCGCGATTCTGGTATTCGCCGGGATCGGCGGGCGTTACTGGATCAGAGGGGATTTTGACATCGTCCATGCGCTCCTGAGCCTGTTCTTTTCCGTCAATCTGGTGGTCTGCTATTGGGAAATCTGCCTGTTTCTCCGCCGGGACCATATCGAGCGCCGCACCGGGTATTGGCGCGACCGGCGGCGCGAGACCGGCCGGTCGCCGGTCGCCGAATTCCTTCGCGCAAGGGTGCCGTTGGCAAAGCTGTTTTCGCCGACGCAATGGGCGGATGTCTGGGCGACCTATGCCCAATATGACGGCTCCTACGCCGACCGGCGCACTTACGGCTTCAACGTGGATATCGCAAACGGCTTTGCGACGCCGGTGCCGACGCTGATCCTGTATGCCGCCTGTTCGGTCGATCTGATGCCCGCCCTCGTCGCGGGAATTATCGGAGCGATGCTGTTCTGGCAATTGATCTACATGACGTCGGTCTACTGGGTCAGTTTCTTCGTAGCTGATCGGCAATCGCAGATCAGCCGGCGTGAGAAGTATATCTATATCTATGGAATGAATTGCCCCTGGGTGCTCTGCGCGCTGCTTGGACTTTACGTTTCCATTCGTTTGATCGCGGACGGCGACTACAGCGTCCTGGGCCGTTGATCCGGGATTTTCCCGAACAGCGGCTGGCCGTTGCGGGCGGCGCTTTCCCCGCTGCGCTATAGCCGCACGAAGACGACGCCGCCTTCGACCTTGACGGGATAGGTCGCCAAATCCTCGCAGACCGGCGGGGTGAGCGCCTTGCCGGTGGCGATGTCGAAGCGTCCCTGATGCAGGGGACACTCGATGACCGGGCCGATGACGAGGCCGTCGCCGAGATGCTGCCGCTCGTGGGTGCAATAGCCGTCGGTCGCGAAATAGCCCTTCCCGGTATTGTAGATCGCGAAGCTCCGGCTTCCGTAGTCCCAGCGGATCAGGTCCTCTTGCTCGATATCGCCCGCCGCGCAGACCTCGATCCATGCGCCCACGGGCCGGCCTCCTTCCTCAGACCTCGCGGCCGAGGAGCGAGTCCTCATAGGGATAGCGCGACAGCACGATCGGCCCGGATTCGGTGACGAGAACCTGGTCCTCCAGCTTGACCCCTTCGACGCCGCCGACCTCGCCGACATAGCTCTCGACGCAAATCACCATGCCGGCTTCAAACGCGCCGTCATAATGATCGTCATGCTCGGGCGAATGGTGGATGACCGGCCACTCGTCGCCCATGCCGACGCCGTGTGCGAGGCAGGGATAGGGCTGGTCGCCGTAGCCCGGCTCCTGGATATAGCGGGCGGCGATGAAATCGCGGAACGACGTGCCGGCGCGCAGCAGTTCCGTGTTGTGCGTCACCTCGTTCCAGGCAAGCGTATAGAGTTTCCTTTGCTCGTCGCTCGGTCGCCCGGGACCGCAATGGAAGGCGCGGCTGACATCGGCGCCGTAGCTGAGCGGCCCGACCATACCGCAGTCGAAAACCACCAGGTCGCCGGCCCGGATCGCCCGGCCCGACGCTTCCTGCTGCCACGGATTGGTCCGCTCCCCGGAGGCGAGCAGGCGATAGTCGAGCCATTCGCCGCCATGCTCGATCGTCGCCTGCCACATCAGGGCCCAAAGATCCTGCTCCGCGATGCCGGGGCGCAGGGCTTCGCGCATGCGGTTCATGCCGTCCTCGGCCGCCGCCAGCGCCAGATTCATGGCGAGGATTTCCTCCGGACACTTGACCCTGCGGGCATGGGCGAGGATCGGCGCGGCATCGGCGGGAGCGAAGCCATTTTCGATCAACGCCTGCGCGGCGCGGCGGCCGATGCGGTCGACGGCGACCCGCGCCCCGCCGCCGCAATGCTCTTTCAGGAGATCGCCCATCTGGGCCGCCCACTTGCGCGCCGTTTCGCGCTGCCGGGAGCCGGCGAACATGTAGGAGAGCGGCAGGAGATCGTCCCGGACCTCGTCGATCGTTTCGAGCTGGCGGCCGGTGTGCCGCCCCGGCTCGCTGTCGAAATAGATCACCGGGCCGTCGGCGGGCACGAACAGGTATCCGGCCTGGATGTGCATCTGGAACAGCGCGCAGTTGCGCACGCCGGCAGCGTAGCGGATCGACAGCGGCTCGACGAGGACGACGGCGTCCAGCCCGTGGGCGGCGATCTGTTCGCGCAGCCGGTTCTGCCGCCAGGCGCGCATCCGCGGAACGTCGAGCAGCCCCTCGGTGTCCGTGACCCGGGCCGGCGGCGTGATCCGCGCGGCCTGTTCCAGCGTCAGCGGCTGGGGCCGGGCGGCGAAGGTCTTCCGATAGTCCGCCGCCTCGTTCATCGGTGCATCGGCAGCCGGCTGGAAACTTCGGTAAGTGCTGCCGGCTTTTCGGCCGGACCAGTGATCAGCCTGTCCATCACATGGTCCGCTGGGCGACGCGCGCGAAGGCGCCGCCGTCGGTAATCATGTGCGGCGCCTGGCGGATCGACGGCGCGCCGGTCGACAGGCCCAGGCTGCGCCGGACGACGACGACGAACACCGCCCAATTCGTGCGGAAAAAGCCCGGATCGGGCGCCGGCACCTGCGCGGCGACAGCGCGGGCCAGCGCCGGCAGGGCGAAGAAAGGCACCTGGGGATAAAGATGGTGCTCCACATGCCAATTCATGTTCGCGTACAGGAACCGGCCGAGACGGTTTGTCCGGAACGAGCGCGTGCTCTCGAGGATCGACGGTGAGTTCTCCTGCATCTCGACATGCTGGATCAGCGTGAACAGCATCATGACCGGCATGCCGAGGAGGCGCGGCAGGACCAGGAACCAGAGCAGCCAAGAGCCTCCGAGCGCCACGAGCAGGGCGGCGCCGGCATAAACGGCGAGAAAGATGCGCGCGTTGCGCGTCATCTTCGGCAGTTCGCCCTCCGGCGTCACCATGCGCATGACTCCGGTGTAGCGGCCGGCCGCCAGGCGCAGCAGGACCGTCGCCTGGTAGCGCAGCAATGCCAGCCCCGAGGCCTCCGCCAGCCAGCCGCCCAGCGCCAGCGGCGTGTCGAACGGCATCTGGCAATCCTTGCCGACATGCCAGGTGTGGGTGTGGTGATTGGTGTGGGTGTAGCGCCGGTGCAGCGGCTCCTCCATGTAGAGCAGCGACGTGAGCCAGAGGACCGTTTCGTTCAGGCGGCGGCTGCGAAACGCGGTGCCGTGGGCCGTTTCGTGGCTGAGCGCGTAGGCCGGAACCGTGAGCAGCACGCCGTGGACGAACATGGCCGGCCATTGCCAGGGCGTGCCGAGGGACAGCCAGACCAGGGCGCCGGACGCCAGCAGCCCGCAGCCCCATTGCGCGAGATAGGCCAGGCCCGGCCGGTCGGATCGCTGCGCGAGCGCTTTCAGCGTCTTCCGGTCGAGGGTTATGCCGCTCGACGCCGCATTGGTCGGGGCCGCATTAGTCGGGGCACAGTCCGGCATCGCCATCGGCCTGTTGTCGGGCCTTCCGGTCCAACCCTGCGCAGCCGGCTCAGGATTGACAAACGATGGATTCGGAACGGTAACATTAGGAATACTAATGTATCGGTTGCGCATGGAGACCAGCGGCCGTGGCGAGCCTCCCTCCCCTCACCTGGCTGCGCGCCTTCGAGGCGGCGGCGCGGCATCTCTCCTTCACCCAGGCGGCGGCGGAGTTGAATCTCACCCAGTCGGCGGTGTCCCAGCATGTCCGGAGCCTGGAGGCCGCGCTCGGGCTCGGCCTGTTCGTCCGCAAGACCCGGGCGCTCCAGTTGACCGAGGCCGGATCGAACTACCTGCCGATCGTACAGGACGCGTTCGAAATCCTGGGCAGCGGCACCCGCGCGCTGACCGGCGGCGACCGGGGCCGGCGCCTGATGGTGACCTGCAATCTCGCCTTCTCGACCTTCTGGCTCGCGCCGCGGCTCGGCGGCCTGCTGGCGGCCCATCCCTGGCTGTCGCTCAACCTGTCGACGCCGATCTGGGACCCATTGCACGGAGAAGGCGTTCCGGAAGTGGAAATCCGCTTCGGCCGCGCCGCGCTGATGCCCGGAACGGCGAAACGGCTGGCGGTCGAACGGGTCTATCCGGTCTGCGCGCCGGAGGCCGGACCGGACATGCGCCGCTGGGAAACCGCGCCGCTGTTCGATACCGTCGGCGTGACGACGAACTGGGAGGCCTGGCTCTCCAGCCAGGGGCTCAGCCTGCCGCGGGACCGGAGCGTCACCCTCGCCTCGACTTATGTCGTCGCGATGACCGCGGCCCTGACCGGAGGCGGCCTCGCCATCACCCACGATTCGCTGGCGCGGGACCTGCTGGCCGACGGGCGGCTCGAGCGGCCGTACGCGCACAGCGTGGAATTGCCCGAGGGCTATTTCCTGCTCGCCGCGCCGAAACATGAGGAAACGCCGGCGGCGCGCACTTTCGTCGACTGGATCGGGGAAGAGTTCGCGCGTGCCGGTTGACCGTCCCGTTTCCGGTCACGAAGAAGCCGGTGCGCCGGCGACCGGGATGGCGCCCGATTCGCGGAGCGCTGCGACCTCCGGGCCGGAAAAGCCGAAATCGGCCAGCACGGCTTCGGTATCCGCGCCGATGGCCGATGCCGCGCCGCGAATGTCCGGCCCGTCCTCGTTTGCCACGAAGGCGCCGCCGATGGTGCGCGGGGCCGCGGGATCGTCGGCCGGATCGTCCCGGAACACGGCGCGGTGGGCCATCTGGTCCAGTGCCGCAACGGCCTTGGCGTCGAGCACGCAGGAGGCCGACTGCCCGGCCTCGCGCAGCCGGGCCTCCCATTCCTTCATCGGGCGCCTGCGGAACGCCGCGTAGACGATGTCCACGACCTCTTGCGAGCGCGGGGCGGTCGGGTTCTCGGGATCGAAATCGTCCCACAGATCGGGATCGAGCCCGGCCAGTTCGAGCACGATCCGGCCCTGGGGCCGGGTGACCGCACTCACCGCGATATAGCCGTCGCTGCACGGGAAGGCGTCCGCCGTTAGGACGGCTGCGGTCGAGCGGTTGCCGATCAGGCCGCCGCCGCTGCCGTCGGTGAAGACCCGCGAGAAGACCGAGAGCTGCATGAGGATGGCGGCGTCGATCATGGCCAGATCGATATACTGGCCGCGGCCGCACTGCGCCCGGCGGAACAGGGCGGCGGCGACGGCGTAGGCGGCGAGGAAGGCGCTCGGCACGTCGACCGGCAGGAAGCCGGCGCGGGTCGGGCCGGTCTCCGGATGGCCGTTGTTCGACATCATGCCCGATATCGCCTGGATCGTGCCGTCATAGGCCGGTTCGCCGGCCAGCGGCCCGGTCTGGCCGTAGCCGGAAATCGAACAGTAGACGATATCCGGCCGCACGCGCCCGATCGCATCGTAGTCCAGCCCCAGCCGGGCCATGACACCGGGCCGGAAATTCTCCAGCAGCACGTCGCAGCCGGCGGCGATCTTCAGGATCGCGTCGCGGCCGGCCGTGTTTTTCAGATCGACCGCTATCGAACGCTTGCCCCGGTTGACCAGCTGGTAGGCCGCCGAATCGGCGTCCGGCGGCTGGGAGCCCGTCTTGAAGATCTTGCGCAGCTGGTCGCCCTGCGCCGGTTCAACCTTGATGACTTCCGCTCCCTGGTTGCCCAGCAATTGCGCGGCATAGGGCCCGGCGACGACCTGGGTGAAATCGAGAATGCGAATGCTGTCGAAGGCCTGGGGCAAGGGGCTCTCCCCCGTCGTTGCGAGCCGGATGCGTTACGCCGCCTATAACAAATTCCTTGCGTGCATATAACGATTTACAGGGTTGTTTCGATCCTGCCGCATGTCCACGATGTGGCCATTCCCATCTGTTTTGAGGAGATTCGATATGCGTCGTATGTCGAAACTCGGGCGCCGCGGCCGGAAGCCGCCGCATCGGCGGATGTTCCGCCGGTCGCTCACCCTGTGGTGCCTGGCAGGGGCGCTTGTCGTCGGACCGGCGGCGAACGCCGGTGCCGGTTCGCTCGCGCCTCAGCCGCGCGTCATCGCCAAGTACGAGCGCGGCTTTCTTGAGCGATCCGGCTCCCAGACGCTGGAGGAACTGCTGAATACCGGCATTATCCGCTATTTCCTCACCGGCGGGCAGTCGCTGCCCGTCCTGGTCAACGGCAGGCCTTATGCCTCGACCTCCGGCGATCTGGACACCTTGCCGATTTCGGCCATCGAGCGCATCGAGATTCTGAGCGGCGACAGCCTGGGCACGCAAGGCGGCAGCGCCCTGCGCGGCGCGCTCAATATCGTGCTGCGCACTGATCTGAACGGCTTCGAGACGCGGGCGCTCGCGCGGGTGCCGGCCAGGGAAGGCGGCACCGGCTTGCAGGGCAGCGTCTTCTGGGGCGGGGCGGTCGGCAAGGGCCGCATGACCCTCGGCGTGGACATTCTCAGGCGCCAGGAAATCGCCTCGCGCAGCCGGGACTACAGCCGCTCCGTCTGGCAGGAAGGCGGCACCTTCGCCCAGGCGAGGAATGTCAGCCCCGGCGGCAACACCGTCTGGGTCCTCCAGCGGGACGCCGACGAAAATATAACCGGCCAAAGATCGGCGGCGCTGGGGGAATGCGACCCGGCGAATGGCTATACCGGCCAGCTCGACAATCCGCCCGGCGCCCGTACTCCGGGCGACAAGGGCTGCGGTTTCGCCTACGGCGATATCGCGTGGAACACCAGCCGCATTAACCAGAAAACCTTGATCCTCAATCTGGATTACCCGCTCGGCAACAAGGCCAAATTCCATGTGGACGCCAATGTCGGGCAGGGCGATTCGGCATTTCGCTACGCCCCGCCGGTCGGCACGTTCGGCTTCACACCGAGTCAGGCCCTGATAGATACGATCAATGCAGCAGCCAAGAGCGACATCGGAGACAACAACGATTGGTTCTTTGTCTCGCACCGTTTCATCGGCCACGGCAACCGGGACTGGCATACGAAGTGGGAGGAATACGACATCTCCGTGGGCGTCGAGGGCCGGATCGCCGACTGGCTCGGCTACGACACCCGCCTCGAAGCCTACCGGCTCGCCGGTTCGCTGTCCGGCAACACCTTCGTCCATACCGACAGGATAAGGCAAGCTGTCGAAGACGGCGATTACGACCTCGAAAACCCCCTTTCGGACGCTGCGGCGCATCGGCAGGCCATTGCGTTCAGCAGCCTCCGGGAGGAGATCGAATTCGGCGGGGAATATCTCGGCGCCCGGCTGGCGCTGGAAGGCGGCGGATTTTCGATCGGCGGCCGGAGCGCGGCCTGGACCGCAGGCGTCAGGCTGAGCCGCCTGGAAGCGCATGAACTCATGCGCTTTCGCAGCAGGGACGGCAAGACCCATCCCGTGACCAAGGTGTTGGGCTCCGGCGGGGTCAGCTATGCGGGCAAGCGCGAGACCGTTACGGCTTTTGCGGAATTGTCCCTGCCGCTGACCGACAAGCTGGACTTCAGGATTGCGGGCACCGGTGGCCGGGCGGACGACGTGGGCGGACTGACGTCCTGGAGCTTGGGAGCCAGCTATCGTCTGAGCGAAATCCTCACGCTGCGCAGTTCCTGGAGCGCAGGGCAGACTCCGCCCTCGATGTCGAGCCTCCACAGCACCGCCGCGCAGTCTCACCCCTATGTCGGATGCGTCCCCGACCTTACGCAACCCCCTCCCCGTCCCTGCACAAGTCTCAACGCGCGCCAAGTGGCGCGCGAGATCACGGGCAATCCCGGGCTCGACCCATCGGATAACGAGAGGTTCGCCATCGGCGTCGAGGCCCGCAAGCGGCAGTATTTTCTGGGGGTGGAGTGGTATCGGCTCTCGCGCGCCGGCGTGGCGGGGCTGAACAGGGCCGACTGGGCGATACGCAATCTGGAAGTATGCGAGGAGGGCGGCAACAAATCGAACTGCATCGATCATGCCCAGGGCATCACGATTTACGATAGCTATGCCAATATCGTCGAAACCGAACTCCAGGGCGTAACCGCCCGGTTCGGCGGCGGCTTCAGAACGAGCTGGGGCATTCTCGGCGCACGCGGCGCGTGGCGGCACGTCACCCGCGCCAAACGGCGTGTCGCGGGCAATACGGAACGATACGCCATTCCCAGGAACATGGTTCGCGCCGGGGTCCTGGCGCGCCGCGGCAATCTGAGTTTCATCTGGACCTCCAATTACCGTTCCGGATTCAGGAACTCGGCAGGCACCGGAGATTTCAAGTCCTGGTTCGGCCACGACGCGGTACTCGACTGGAAGGCTCCGATGGGCCTGAACGGCGCGCGGATCACGGCGGGCGTGTTCAACGTCACCGACGCCAAGCTTTCGGTGGACAGCGCGAACCCCAGCAGCGTCGACGGGCCGACGGAGGCCGGCTGGGGCCGCACTTTCTTCTTCACGCTCAACGCGCAGTTCTGAAAAGGAGGCGAGGCCGCCCCGTGCCGCAAGCCGGGCGCCGGCGAGTGCCGCCGCGCAGGCCGTGACCGTGGTGAGAATTGCGGGCTAAGCGGATAACCCGTCGGCAAGCGCTCGCCGGTCAGCCGAAACGGCCGCGGTCGTGGGGGTGCGTCAGGTCGAGCGCCGGCCCCGTGGGCACGATGCCGGTCGGGTTGATGCGCAGGTGGCTGCCGTAATAGTGCCGCTTGATGTGGTCCATGTTCACCGTTTCAGCGATGCCGGGCTGCTGATAGAGATCGCGCAGGTAGTTGCCCAGGTTGGGATAGTCCGCGATCCGGCGCTTGTTGCACTTGAAATGGCCGACATAGACGGCGTCGAAGCGCACCAGGGTCGGGAACAGCCGCCAGTCCGCCTCGGTGATGCGGTTGCCGACCAGGTAGCGCTGCCGGTCGAGGCGCGCTTCGAGTTCGTCCAGGGTCGCGAACAGGGCCTCGAAGGCCTCCTCGTAGGCCTGTTGCGTCGTGGCGAAGCCGGTCCTGTAGACGCCGTTGTTGACATTCTCGTAGATCGGTTCGTTCACGGCGTCGATCTCGCGCCGCAGGTGCGGCGGATAGAAGTCCGGCTCGCCGTCGCCCCATTCGTTGAATGCCGTGTTGAGCATCCGGAGAATCTCGGGCGATTCGTTGTTGACGATGGTCGCTTCCTTCCTGTCCCACAGAACGGGGACGGAAACCCGGCCGGTATAGTCGTCCTTCGCCCTCTTGTAGATGTCGCGCAGATAGCGCGCGCCGTTGACGCTGTCGGGGATGCAGCCCGGCCCGTCGCTGAAATGCCAGCCCTCGTCGCTCAAATGCGGATCGACGACCGATACCGAGATCGCCGATTCCAGCTTGCGCAGCTTGCGCAGGATCATCGTCCGGTGCGCCCAGGGGCAAGCATGCGCCACATAGAGGTGATAGCGGCCCGGCTCGGCCCTGAACGGCGACGATCCTTCGGCGGTGACGAAATCGCGGAATGCGGTGACCGCGCGCCGGTAGTGCCCGTCGTCCGAGCCGGCCAACCGGTCCTCCCTGTGCCATTCGCCGTCAATCATCAAACCCATAGCCTGTCCTCCGGATTCCGGCCGGCCGTCCCGGCCCATGGCCAGCGATAAGGGATAAATGGCGCAAACGGCAACGGCGCGGCAACCCCTCGGTCCGGTGAGCCTCGCTGCCCGTTTTCGCCGGCGGGCGTGCCGCACCTGCCGCGCTGCAAGATCGGACGCGCCCGCTTGCCGTGGGCCTGCCACCGATTGACGAATGCAATTCGGCCGTCGGAGACGGCGGCACTGTTGAGCGCCCCGGTATGGCGCCGGCAATTCAGGAGTCCAACGCTGCCAAAACCAAGTTGCGATCGGGAACGGTCGCGGCAGCTGTGGCGGTCATTTCCTCAAATCCGGCGAATTAAATCGGTTATATGACCTGCGCATCGGGCATCCGCCGCAGGCGACGCTAACCGGCCAAAGGGTTCAAACTCACGGCAAATCCTTTGTTCGACTGCGCTTTTCGACGATTCGTCGGTCCGGAGAGCGCTGTTTTCCGGAGTTGTCCGGCAATCGCCGGCGCACCGGACGGGACGCGTCGGACAAATTCAACACCGAACAACGGAAGCGCAAATTATTGTGGACGGAAATTCGACGAGGAAGATCGTAATACGATTTGAATGAGCGACAAGTTCAAACAGACTTCGCAAATTATTTTGTTTCTTCGTGTTTGCAAAACGAAAAAATCCTGCAGTTACGACCGGGAAAATTCAGAGTCATACGCCGAGCAGTTTTCTTCGGATTTTTCGGGATAGAACGATGGCACTGGAAAGCCGCCAGGATGCGGCAAGACCGGATACATCCCGATCGAACAAATTATCCGTACGCTGCGCAGGATTTGAGAAATTTTCGATGCCGGCCGGCCCGGCGCCGGCCGTCAGTTACGCTCGCGGACCGAACCGGCCTGAAGAGCGGTGTCATTGGAAACCGAGCAGGTTTCCCGGACGACAAGTTCTGACGGGAGGACATGCCGTTGCAGCGGCGCATCGGGATTGGCCACCCGCTCCAAAAGAACCGCGGCTGCCGTCCGGCCCATCTCCTCGTGCAATACCGCAGTCGAGCTGAGCGAAGGCGAGACGAAGCCGGCCTCTTCAATGTCTTCATGGCCGATAAGCGCGAAATCGATACCCGGATGCAGACCTTCGTGACCGAGGCCGGATATGAAGCCGAGCGCCAGAGGGTCGTTGTAGCAGATCGCAGCGGTCGGCCGCGGGGCCAGTTCGGCGACCCAGCGCGCGGCAGCAAAACCGGCCGGCCGCGTGGGCGCACACGCCCGAACCAGCGCGTCGTCGAAAGCGATGGCGGCTTCGCCAAGCGCTTCCTTGTAGCCCTCCAGCCTTGCGGCGAAACAGCTGACGCTCGGATCGCCGCCGACCAGGGCAATCCGGCGGTGCCCGCAATCGAGAAGCCGCTTTGCCGCCAGGTTCGCGGCCTGACGGTCGTCGTTGACGACATAATCCGCGTTCACGTCGAACACCGCCCTCGATACGAAGACCAGGGGCGGCAACAAGGCCTTTTGTGAAAGTATATCCTCGGCAGTCGAGCCGATTGCCGGCGAAATAATCACGCCATCGGCATTATATTCCGCCATAGATCTTAGAAATTCGGTCTGTCTTTGAACGGATTCATTGCTATTGCACAAGAATATCGTTCGTCCTGCTTTCGACAGTTCTTCCTCGATATATACCAGAAGAGTGCTGCAAAACGGATCGGAAATATTGTTCAGGACGACGCCGACTGTATGGGTCTTCGCGGTTCGCAGGCCGGCAGCGCTGCGCTGGTAGATATATCCCGATTCCTTCAGAGCGACCGCCACTCTCTCCCGGGTTTTTTGTGAGATTTTCGGGCTGCCGCGCATGGCAAGCGACACAGTTGCAGTTGAAACTCCCAGCTGTTCGGCAATCTGGCTTAGTGTCGGCCTGGACATCATGTCTGCTCCCGGTCAAAAGGAGCCCCGTGGCGCTTCCGCATCGCTTGTAAGCGTGTCGAATTCCTTCTCGCAGCCGGAAACGGTCAGCTTCAAAAAAATGAAGGCTGCTGTCGCCTGTTGCTACGGCCCGACACGAAGCGGCGAAAGTGGGCGAATTAATCGATTATTCGTTCTCCCGTGCGCAGATGTTACCGGCCACGCGACCATCTGGCAAGAAAATGTCATGTAAGGGCGCGAAAGGAGTTGTTTGAACCGATACGGCCGTTAGGCTGCGGCGCGACCTGCCGGAAAGTTCGATTGCAGCAGCGGAGAACGGAAGCAATGCCGGGTGTGTCGGGACGCTGCGAGCCGCAGTGCGGCTTGCCCGCGGGCGCAGCGATCGGGCCCGGCGCGTGCCGGACGGCGCCGGGGCCGATATCCGGGATCAAACGCCGAATGAAATCCTGGTGCCGAGGAAGGAGCGCACAAGCCGCTCCGGCATGCGCCGGCGCATCGCTTCGATGAAAGGCTCTCCCGTGCAGTGCATCGGGACGACGACATCCGGCTCGAGCTTCTCCAGTTCGTCGATGGTGAATTCGATGTAGTCCGGCTTCGCCAGGCCGAGATGGAAACCGCCGATCACGGCGTGAAGTCTGTCGGTGCCGGCAACCGCCATCGCGGTCCGGACCGAGTTCACGATGCCGGCATGGCCGCAGGACGAAATGACGACCAGTCCGCGCCCGCGGACCAGATAGCAGGTCGCGTGCTCCTCCGGGTGGCTGTCGAACACCAGCTCCCCGCGGCGTTCGGCTTCGCTGAAATGGTCGGGAACCTCCAGTTTGGTGCCGCCGGTGACCTCCTCGAAGGAATCGCGCTCGATGTAGCCGGTGGTGAAGGCGCCGGCGAGCGCCCGGGGCCCGTCGCAACACACCGGCGCAACCTCGTGCGCGACCAGCGAGTCGCGGTCCGGCGCACCCCAGGGCAGCATCTCCGGCTCCTCGCCGGGAGGCGGTTGACCGGCCGGAACCCAGCGCACATGAAACGCTTCCTCCGCACCGACGTAGAGATTCAGGTCGTCGCCCATTTCGTTCCGGTGGCGCGCCACGAAGCCCTCCAGACCGCCGTAGTGATCGCGATGCCCGTGGCTCAGGATCAGGCCGTTCAGCCGCGCCGGATCGATGTTCAGCAGCGCGAAATTCCGGTTCAGGATCTCCGGCGTATAGCCGAAATCGAGCAGGTACGCGGCCTTGTGCCCGCCTGCCGTCGATTCGAGATGCAGCGATAGGCCCCATTCGCCGGCGAGCGTCGTCATATGCTGTCCGGGGATCATCCCGACATGCTCGATGTGGACGTGCGAATGGTCGGCCTTCGGCAGAATGAGCTCGTGGCGGGAGTCGACGACGACCCGCACCGACAGGTGATCGACCACCGGCGCTTCGAACGGAATATGCCTGTCCTGACTCATCGACCTTACTCCGCCGCTGCCGCAGGTACCCCGAACTTGCACGTCCTTATAGGCGGAAACGGACCGGGTCGATAGCGGGGAGTCCCCGAACCGGCCTCAGCCCAAGGGGACATGGATTCGCGAAGCGCCACGCTGGACAAGGCCGGCTTCCTGTGCACCCTTGCTTCGATGCCGGGAGCGAGCCGGCGGAGCCTGACCGGAAGGAAGGTATGCACAAGACCGAAATCCACCCGGACGCAGTCCGGCTCATCAGGATGCGGCGCGGCGGCAGGCTGCATGTGCGCGATACGCTGGATCCGGCGCGCACGGCCCTGGTCGTGGTCGACATGCAGACGGCGTTCCTGAAAGAGGGCCTGCCGTCGGAGGTGCCGATGGCGCGCGAGATCGTGCCCAACATCAACCGCCTCGCGGCGTCCTTCCGGGCAGCCGGAGGGACGGTCGTCTGGGTCACTACCACCTTCGACGACAGGATCTTCACCGAATGGTCGTCCTTCCTGGGCGGCACCGCCAGCCCGGAGACCGCAAGACGGATCGCGGAGCAGCTCATGGCCGGCGCCGAGGGCCATCCCCTGTGGCCGGACATGGATGCCGAGGACGGCGACATGCGGGCGGTCAAGAACCGGTTCAGCGCCTTCATCCAGGGATCGTCGGACATCGAGGCGCAATTGCGCGCCAGGGGCATCGACACGCTGGCGATTACCGGCACGCTCACCAACGTCTGCTGCGAGGCGACGGCGCGCGACGCCATGATGCGCAACTTCCACGTCATCATGGTGGCGGACGGCAACGCGACCTATACCGACGCCATCCACAACGCCAGCCTGACCAGCATGTCGATCAGCTTCGCCGACATCATGACGACCGGCGAGGTGATCGGGGCCCTGAGGGGTGCGGGCGCCGTGGCGGCGGAGTAGCCGGCGCCCGGACATGAAGACCCAGCTGATCGGCGACATCGTCATCGACCGGATCGTCGAGGCCGAGGGCGCCTTCGCCGATTTCGGTTTCATCCTGCCGGGTGCGACGCAGGACCTGGTCGACGCCAACGCCGACTGGCTGGCGCCCCGTTTCATCGCACCGGACGGCAAGCTGATCATGGCCTTCCACGCGCTCGTCCTGCGCACGCCGCGCCGGACCATCCTGGTCGATTGCTGCGTCGGCAACGACAAGGACCGGCCGCTGCGCCCGACGTGGCACCGGCAGCAGACGCCGTTCCTCGACACGATGCGCGCCGCCGGCGTGGCGCCGGAAGAGATCGACATCGTGATGTGCACCCATCTGCACGCCGATCATGTCGGCTGGAACACGCAGCTGGTCGACGGCCGCTGGGTGCCGACCTTCCCGAACGCGCGCTACGTTTTTGCGCGCCGGGAGTACGAGTTCTGGGAAGCCGAAGCCCGACGCGCGAAGGCCGAAGGTATGCAGGAGCCGCCCAATCACGGCAGCTTTGACGACAGCGTCCTGCCGGTCATGGAGGCCGGACGGGCGGTGCTGGTCGAGGCTGACCACGAGCTGGACCATGGCGTCTGGCTGGAGCCCGCCTTCGGCCACACGCCGGGCAACGTGAACGTCAACGTGCGCGGCGGCGGCCGT
Organism: Rhodospirillaceae bacterium; assembly: GCA_011523655.1. Lineage (GTDB taxonomy): Bacteria > Pseudomonadota > Alphaproteobacteria > Bin65 > Bin65 > Bin65. Next base: position 72,925 of record WTGH01000009.1, on the reverse strand, counting down.
CACGCCCTGCTGTGCGGCGACACCATGCACACGCCCCTGCAACTGTGCGACCCCGGCCTGTCGAGCGCCTTCTGCGAAGACCCGGCGATGTCGGCGCGCAGCCGCACGGCCATGATCGAACGGCTGGCCGATACCGAATCGATCCTGCTCGCCGGGCATTTTCCGACCCCGGTCGCCGGCCGCATCGTGCGCCACCGGGAGGCCTTCCGCCTCGATACCGGAGATTAATCGGGCAGCTGGCCACTCTCCGGCCTGCCCTCATGATCCTGCACCAGGCTGCCCCGGGCGTAGGTCTTGTCGTCGATGCCCTGCCGGCGCAGCGGCCACCGGCAGGTCGCCGCGTCAATCGCAATCACCGGCTTGCCGAGCCGGTATCACGCGCAGCCAACCCGCCCGCGCCGTACTCAGTGCAACCGCTCTATCGCGATCGCCGTCGCCTCGCCGCCGCCGATGCACAGGGAGGCGACGCCGCGCTCGACGCCCTTTTGCTCCATCGCGTTCAGCAAGGTCACGATGATCCGCGCGCCCGAGGCGCCGATCGGGTGGCCGAGGGCGCAGGCGCCGCCGTGGACGTTGACGATGTCGTGGGGCAGGCCGTGCTCCTTCATCGCTGCCATGGTAACCACGGCGAAGGCCTCGTTGACCTCGTAGAGACCGACGTCGGCCTTCGTCCAGCCGGCCTTTTCCAGCACCTTGTCGATGGCGCCGACCGGGGCGGTGGTGAACCAGGCCGGCTCCTGGGCGTGGGTCGCGTGGGCGGCGATGCGCGCGCGGGGCGTCAGGCCGCGCTTCTCGGCCTCCGACTGCGTGGTCAGGACGAGGGCGGAAGCGCCGTCCGAGATCGACGAGGAGTTGGCCGGCGTCACTGTGCCGTCCGTGCGGAAGGCGGGCCTCAGCTTCGGAATTTTCCCCAGATCGGCATTGAAGGGCTGCTCGTCCTGCGCAACCGTGACCTCGCCTTTGCGCGTCCGTACGATGACCGGCTCGGTTTCGCGGTCGAAGGAGCCGTTTTCGTTCGCCGCCCTGGCCCGCTTGAGCGACGTTATCGCGAAATCGTCCTGGGCCTCGCGGGTGAACTGGTAATGCTGGGCCGTATCCTCGGCGTAGGCGCCCATCAGGCGGCCGGGCTCGTAGGCGTCTTCCAGACCGTCGAGGAACATGTGGTCCCAGACTTTGCCGTGGCCCATGCGCAGGCCCCCGCGCGCCTTGTCCATCAGGTAGGGCGCGTTGGTCATGCTCTCGAGGCCGCCGGCGACCATGACTTCGTTGACGCCGGCCGCCAGCATGTCGTGGGCCAGCATGGCCGCCTTCATGCCGCTGCCGCACATCTTGTTGACGGTGGTGCAGCCGGCGTCCCACGGGATGCCCGCGCCGTGCGCCGCCTGACGCGCCGGCGCCTGGCCCAGCCCGGCCGGCAGCACGCAGCCCATGATGACTTCGTCGACATCCTCACCGGCCACCCCGGCGCGCTTGAGTGCGCCTTCGATGGCGACGGCGCCCAGCGCCGTGGCGGTAATGTCCGTGAGCGTGCCCTGAAAACTCCCCATCGGCGTGCGTGCGCCGTTGACGATGACGACGGGGTCGGCGTTGGCAGTTGCGGTCATGGTGGCCTCCTTGTCGCCCGATTCTCCTGCAGGTCGAAACTTCGTCCGACCCGGCGAATATCGGACGCGCTTCTAGCGCAGCCCGGCGCAATCCGCATTGCTCCAGATCAACCTCGGCAAATTCCGGGCGCCTCTGCCCAACGCTTTCGATAGCTATCGGAGCACACGGATATCGACGCCGATATCGAGTTCGCGCCACATGGTATCGCAGGTGAAGACCGGCAGTTCCAGCTTTCCCGCGAGGCTCAGGCAAATCCGGTCGCCGGACATCATGGCCGGGACCGCCGACGAATCGAGAACGACCCGCTTGCCGTTCAACGGGTTACTCCACAGCCCGCTCGACAGGCGTATCGGCCTGTACCCGTTCGGCGTCGCGGGCGTCCTCGCGCGCCGCTTCCGCTCGATTGTCGGCGAGGAACCGGTCGACGAGGTCGCCGGTCGGCGGCATCATCGCCCGGACCTGCGCCCGGAGCCGCTCGGCGCTGCGCGCGTAGGTTTCGATCCGCACCGTTCCGTCGTCGATAGTCAGCACAAGCGGCTCGCCCTTCGCGAAACCCAGCGCGTCGCGAACCGCAGCGGGGATCACGGCACGCCCGCCCACGCCCATCGAAACGCGCCAGAAATCGCTTTCGTCGTCGCTGTTCTTCCTCTTCGCCATGCTTCTGAATTTGTCCCAGATCGCTTGCCGCGGCGGGAGTCAACGAGACCGTTCCTGTACGCCGGGGCTACCGGATCAAGCGGACATCGACGTCGAGCAGCAGGTCCCGCCACGCCCGGTCGGCCGTGTAGACGGGCAACCTCAGGGTAAGCGCCAGGGCGAGGCAGGCCCGGTCGCCGAGCGAAAGGCCGGCGTGGCGTGTCGCCGCCCGCAATTTGCCCGCAACCTGCGCCTGCGCAAGCGTATAATCCGCGGGCTGGAAAGGCTGCGCTTCCGTCAGCAGGACCGCTCTGCCAGGGTCGGTGCCATTCTCGACGAGCTTGGCGATCACCTCCGAAATGTTGACCGTGGAAATGGCGCTGTCCTCAAGGATGGATTCGATCATTTCGCCGCCCGGCTCGCGGTGCAGCAGTGCCAGAACGGCCGACGCATCGAGAACGGCATCGGGCATGTCGCGACCCTGAACGCGGTTACGCTTCGCCCGCCGCTTCGCGCCGCCGGTCCTCGATCAGCGAGGCCGACAGGCTGACACCGGCGGGGACCGCGGCGCACACGATGCGCTGGGCCATCCGGATCGCCGCCGAAGCGCTGGCCAGCCGGACGATGCCGTCTTCATCGATCGTCGCGACAAGCGTATCTCCTTCTTCCGCCTCCATCGCCTGGCGGAATGCCGCCGGGATGACGATCCGGCCGCCGGGGCCGATCTTTACCTTGACCCGGTCGTTGGCGCCCGGGATCGTCTCCCTATCGTCCGCTTCTGCGGCAAGGGCGGGACGTTCGTTTTTCGGCGGCCCCTGGATCAGCACATTACGGACATGCTGATAGCGGATGTCGAGGAAGCGCGCGATATCGGCGCGCTTGTAGCCTGCGGCGTCCAAAGCCCGGATTTTTGCCGATTTCGTCGGCAGTCCCTCGGCTATCGCCGACATATTTTCGTGTGGAGTCATTGTATTGGATACCTTTCCGGATCATGAATTCCGTCCCGTGGCCGGTACGATGCAGGCTATATGGCAAATGAATAATATATTGTCAATAGAATATTTTATTTGACATTTTAATGATAAATTATGCTTCCAATCATCTTATAGTCGCTACAATATGTTGCCGAGCACGGTTAGAAATTGATGCTTTTTGCTCCAAATCAGCCGGAATCCCGTTTCGCGGCACGATACCGCGTCAGCGCCGCCTCGTCCGGCGGATAGAGGCCCTTGACCGGCTCGCCGCGCTCGATTTCGCCGAGAATCCAGGCTTCCAGGTCTTCCTGCTCGGCGCCGTCTTCGGCGATTTCGGCGGCAAGGGCCCGGGGCAGGACCACGGCGCCGTCGTCGTCGGCAACGACGATGTCGTCCGGAAACACCGCCACGCCGCCACAGCCGATCGGCTCCTGCCAGCCGGCGAACCACAGAGCCGCGATGGACGGCGGCGCAGCGGCGCCATTGCACCAGACCGGGATATCCACGGCGCGGATTCCCGCAACGTCCCGCATCGGGCCGTCGCTGACGATGCCGGCCACGCCGCGCCGCTTCATCCGGCCGGCCAGGATGTCGCCCAGGGTTCCGGCGCCCTGCTCGCCCCGGCTGTCGATCACGGCGACGACGCCCTCCGGCATGGCCTCGATGGCGTCGCGCAGCGAATTCGGCGCGGCGTAGCTCTCCCGGGTCGAGACGTCCTCGCGGCCGGGAACGAAGCGCAGGGTGAAGGCCGGCCCGGCGAGCCGCGGCCCGCCCGGTTGCAGCGGCTTCGTCCCGGCCATCCAGCCGCGCCGGACGCCGCGCTTGAGAAGCTGCATCGTGAGCGTCGCGGTCGAGATGCCGCGCAGCGCGGCGATCAGTGCCGGATCGGTCGCCATCGTTCATCATTCTCCGGAAATTCGTCCATCGCCCGATCGGCCGCGATATGCACCGGGATCGGCCTGTGCGCAGGCCGAAGGGAACAACGCAAAGCCCCTACCGCTCCAGCGCCGCCATCATTTCGCGCCATTCGCGGGCGCTGAGTCCGCTGTCCTCCTGCGTCACCGTTTCGCCGGCAATCATGCGCCGGACCGCGGCGAGCGCCGGGGCAGACAGGCTGACCGCGCCCATGCTGTAGTCGCGGAAGGCCTGCGCCGTGATCGGCACCCACCGCTCGGTCAGCGCCAGCATGACATCCGCATAGGCGCGAATTTCGTATTGCGCATGCGCGTCGGCGCGCAGGCTGAGGAAATGCAGCAGGTTGTGCAGGTCGGTCTTCCAGTACCACTGGGTATAGACGTTGAGCGGCAGGTTCATGCGCGCCAGTTCGCGGGCGAGGCCCTGGCGGCCGGGATCGGCCGGCGCGCCGTCCGGCCCCTCGTTCAGCATTTCCTCGTAATGGTCGTAGCAGGCCGCCGCGTCGTCGCGCAGCAGTTGCAGGACGCGCGCGGCCTCGTCGCCCTCCAGCACGTCGCCCCGGCCCTGCCGGTTGGCGGCGGACTGGGCCGCAAGGTGCTCTGGCGCCGGGATGTAGAACTCGCGGTCGAGTACGGAATAGCGCGCCGAATATTCGTTCACGTTGGCGGTACGGTGGCGGATCCACTGGCGCGCGACGAAGACCGGCAGCTTCACATGGAGCTTGATCTCGCACATCTCGAACGGCGTGGTGTGCCGGTGGCGCAGCAGGTAGCGGATCAGCCCGGCATCGTTGCGCACCGATTTCGTGCCCCGGCCGTAGGATACGCGGGCGGCCTGAACGACAGCGGCGTCGTCGCCCATATAGTCGACCACCCGGACGAAGCCGTGATCGAGCACCGGGAAGGCGGTGTAGAGCACCTCCTCCAGCCCTGGAGCAACGACGCGCCGCGTCTCCGCCATGCGGGCGCGCGCCTCCTCGATCTCGGCGATCTGGTCGGCCGTGGCGTTGGCGCCGGGATTCGAAAGGGGGCCCGGCGGCAGGCTGTCGGACTCGTTCGGCATTCTCGGCAATCGTTACGTTCGCATTCGATGGCGAAACTAGCGTTTCGCTCCCGCCGCGTCACCGGGTATCGCTGCCCCGTCCCTCTTTCAAAATTCGCCGCGAGGCCCTATCTTCGCAATGTCGCCTTCGGGCGACTATGGCGATAAACGGCGTGCGCAATAGCTGTTGCGGACCCGGGGGCAGTACCCGGCGCCTCCACCAGTTTCGCCGGGCCCGGCGGTTTAGGGGCGGGTTTGCATCCCGCGCGCCGCCGACGGCCCGGCCCTTCATGGGGGCGAAACAGGATCGACGTGCAGTAAAAGGTTCGCTTTTCGCCCGGCATTGTACCACCGTTATCGGGCTACATTCACAAATGCTAACGACAACGATCGTTTGGCACTCGCTGCCTAGCTTCTAGGAAAGCGCGGCCCGGGGGGCGCCGGGCAACAGAAGCCCCCCACCGAACGCGGCCGGCGCCATTCCCCGCTTGCGGCATTCACCCGGCGCTCCATAATGGGACGAGAGCCGCCGGGCGCGGCAGGGCAAGACGGCCGGGGCGATGGAGCCGGAACTCCTGCATTACGAGAAGATCGTTGAGGACGCGCTGCGCGGCGTCGTGCGCACCGCGCTGGAGCAGGTCGCGACCTTCGGCCTGCCCGAAGGCCATGGGCTCTACATCACTTTCCTCACGGCGGGACCGGGCGTCGACATCCCCGAGCGTCTGGCGCGGACCTATCCGGAAGAGATGACCATCGTTCTGGAGCACCAGTTCTGGAACCTGGAAGTCGGCGAGGCGTTGTTCTCCGTCGAACTCAGCTTCAACCGGCGGCAGGAACGGCTGGAAGTGCCGTTCGACTGCGTCACGTCCTTCGCCGATCCCTCCGTGCCCTTCGGCCTGAAATTCGAACTGACCGCCGATGCCGAAGCGGCGGAGGAGGACGAAGCCGGCGCCGGGCCGGACGACGCCCCGCCGGCGGCGAGCAACGAAGACGCCGGGGGCGGCCCCGAAGCGGACGGGCCGGCGGACGAAGCAGCGGACCGGGCGGCGCAGACCGGCGAAGTCGTGAACCTGGATTCCTTCCGCAAGAAGCGGTGAGCGTTCCGACCCTGACGGATGGACCGGCCGACGCGCCGCTCACCCTGATCCTCGCCCACGGCGCCGGCGCGGCGATGGACAGCCCCTTCATGGACCTGATCGCCGAAGGTGTGGCCGCCGCCGGTTGGCGCGTCGTCCGGTTCGAATTTCCCTACATGGCGGCGCGGCGCACGACCGGTGCGAAGAAGCCGCCGGACCGGGAACCCGTGCTGACCGGGACCTGGCGCAGCGTCATCGCCGATCTCGGGGCGGATACGCTCGTCATCGGCGGCAAGAGCCTGGGCGGCCGGATGGCGAGCATGATAGCCGATGAAGCCGGGGTGCGCGGGCTGGTCTGCCTCGGCTATCCCTTCCATCCGCCCGGCCGGCCGGACAGGCTGCGCACGGCGCATCTGGAAACGCTGGCAACACCGGCGCTGATCCTGCAGGGCGAACGCGACCCGTTCGGCCGCGCCGAGGAGGTGCCCTGCTATAGTCTCTCCGAAACCATTTCGCTCGCCTGGCTGCCCGACGGCGACCACAGTTTCAAGCCGCGCAAGGCCTCCGGCCGTACCGAGGACAGCAACCTGGCGCTGGCGGTGGAGCGGATCTGCGGGTTTCTGGACGCGCTGGCGGCGTGAGGCCGCCAGGCTGCCGGCCCGACCGGTATTGCATTACCGGCCCGATAGCGGAGCCGTGCCGACAGCGGCGATGACTCAAGCGAACGGCAGCGTCGCGCCGATGCCGTTGCGTTCCGCCTTTTCCAGCATGGCCGCGCCGAGGGCGATGTCGCTCAGGCTCAGGCCGCGGTGCCAGAACAGGTTTGTCTCGCCGTCGCTTTCGCGCCCGGGTTTCAGGCCGGCGACGATCTCGCCCATCTCGGCGTGCAGGGTCTCTTCGGTCAGCCTGCCCTCGTCGACGTGACGGCGCAGCGAGCCGAAGGGCTTGCCCGGCTTGCACTGGCCCCAGTCGTCGACCACGATCTTGTCCATGATGTCGGTGAGCGAGAGCTCGACGCTGCTCATCGTGCCGTAGGGGACGACGAAGGCGCCCTTCCTCACCCATTCCGTCAGGAACAGCGGCTCGGGCGCCGGCAGGCGCGACGCCTCGACCAGGATATCGGCGCCGTCGAGGCAGTCCTTCCAGTTGTCGGTGACGATCACCGTCTTGCCCAGGTCTTCGCTCAGCCGGGCGCCGAAGGCCTCGCGGCTTTCCGGCCGACGGGAATGGACGCGGATCTCGTCGAAATCGAACAGGTGGTCGAGCAGCCGGACGTTCCAGTAGGCCGTACCGCGCGCCCCGATATGGCCGAGGGTCCGGCAATCGCGGCGCGCCAGATACTTCGCGCCGATCGCCGTCATCGCGCCGGTGCGCATCTCGGTGATCGCCGTTGCGTCGACGATGGCCCGCGGCATGCCGGTTTCGGGATCGAACAGGCACAGGATCGCCATCTCCGACGGCAGGCCCAGTTTGTAGTTGTCGACGAAGTCGCCGACCATCTTGAAACCGGCGAAGCCCAGCGGCTTGATGTAGCCGCGCAGCAGGTTGAAATGGCCCTTGTCCGACGATTCGGGCACCAGGTGGACGCGCGGTTCGAGAACCGTCTCGCCATTGCCTTGGGCGCGCAGGCCGGATTCGACCGCGGCGACGATCTCGTCCTCGGTCATGGCGAGCGCGTCGACGTCCCTGCCGTTGAGATAGGAAATCGAGATGTCGGGCATGAGCCGTCCCTGCTGCCGTTGACCGGTTCCGATGATAGAAATACGCTTCCGTCAAGTCCATGCAGGCCGCGCCGTATCCGGTTCGCCGGACTCCGGGGCCGGGCACGGACCGGAAATCGGGAGGAAAAGGTTATGAATTTATCGTTATCGCTTACGCGTCCGCTCGCTGTTGCGGCCGGCCTCGCCGTTGCCGCGGTGGCCGGCCCCGCGGCCGCGGAATATCCGGAAAAGCCGGTCAAGATCGTCGTGCCGTTCGGCGCCGGCGATTCGCTCGACGGCACCGCCCGGGTGATCGCCGAGCAGCTCAAGAAGGAGCTGAAGGTGCCCTTTGTGGTGCAGAACATTCCGGGCGCCGGCGGCGGCAAGGGAACCGCCGAGGCCAACAAGGCGAAGGGCGACGGCTACACGCTCCTGATGGGCTCGACCGGCGCGCTGACGGCCCGGCCGCTGATCTCCAAGCCGGGCTATGTCACGAGCGATTTCGTGCCGCTGGCCCAGCTCGTCGAGGTGCCGATCGGCCTCGCCGTCAAGGCGGACAGCCCGTTCAAGTCGGTGAAGGACATCGTCGCGGCGGCCAAAGCCAAGCCCGGCGGCGTCAAGTACGCCACGCCGGGGCCGGGTGCGACCCAGCACATCAACATGGAGATTTTCGCCAAGGCCCAGGGCATCAAGATGAAGCATATCGGCGGCCGGGGCGGCAAGGGCGCGGTCACCAAGACCCTGTCGGGCGAGGTCGATTTCGTGTTCGTCGGCGCGCCGAACTACACCGGGCTCGCCAGAGGCGGCAAGCTGCGGGTGATCGGCATCGCGGCGGACAAGCGCGTGCCCTACTTCCCGGACGTGCCGACCTTCAAGGAGCAGGGCTACGACTTCACGGTCGCCGTGTGGTTCGGCCTGCTGACCCGCAAGGGCACGCCGGCGGCCGTGGTGAGCAGGCTGCGCGCGGTCGTGAAGAAGGTCGCCAACCAGGCTTCGACGTCGGCGCTCTACAAGAAGTTCAACTTCAACGAGGCGTTCCTCGACGGCGAGGGATTCCAGAAGCGCATCGACGCCAACGTCGCGAAGCACCGGGTCGTGCTCAAGGATATCGGCCTGATCAAGTAGCGGGCCGCCGATCCGGTCCGTCCCCGAGCCCGGGGAGGGCGCGTGCCGAAACGGGCGGACCGGATCGTCGGGCTGGCGGTCGTCGCGCTCGGCCTTGTGCTGGCGCTGCTGGTCGCCGGCATCGAGATCAACGAACGGCAATCGACCCTTTCGGCGCGCTTCTTCCCCGGCCTGCTGGCCGGCGCGCTGGTCCTGCTCGGCGGCCTGCTCGCGCTGCGGCCGGGGGAACTCGGCACGGCCGACGCGCTGTCCGGGCTGATGCGGCGGCGCGGCCTGCTGATCGCCGCCCTGTTCCTGCTCTACTGCCTGACCTTCCGCTATGTCGATTTCCGCCTCGGCACCTGGGCGTTCACGATCCTCGCCCTGTGGATTCTGGACTCGCGCCGGCCGCTTGAACTGGCCCTGATCCCGGTTGCGGTTTCGGCCGCGGTGTATGCCGTATTCCGCTACGGCTTCACCGTGCTGCTGCCGACATGGATCTGATCTCCTTCTCCGCGATCGGCACGGCCCTCGGCGCAATCGCCGATCCGATGATCCTGCTCTGGATCCTGATCGGGGTCGTCGTCGGCCTGATCTTCGGCGCGGCGCCCGGCCTGACCGCGACCGCCGGCGTCGCCATCGCGACCCCGCTGACCTTCGGCGCCTCCTTCGAGGTCGCCATGGCCCTGCTGCTCGGCATCTATTGCGGCGGCTATTTCGCCGGCTCGATTCCGGCCATCCTAATCAACACGCCGGGCGCGCCGGGCAACGCGGCGACGGCGCTCGACGGCTACCGCATGGCGCGGCGCGGCAACGCCGATCTCGCGGTCAGCCTGTCGGTCGTTTCGTCCTTCATCGGCGGGTTCGTTTCGATCCTCGTGTTGATGCTGGCGGCGCCGAACCTGGCCAACTTCGCGCTCGAATTCACCTCGGTCGAGTATTTCGCGCTCGGCACCTTCGGGCTGGTCTGCGTCGCCGCGGTCTCCGGCGGCTCGCTGCTCAAGGGCATGATCGCCGCCGCGCTCGGCATGCTGCTCGGCTGCAGCGGCATCGACCCGGTCGGCGGCATGACGCGGCTGACCTTCGGCGACCCGAACCTGCTCGGCGGCGTGCCGCTCATGCCGGCGCTGATCGCCTTTTTCGCGGTTTCGGAAATGCTGGTGCAGGCCGCGCGCCAGGACACGCTGGCCACCCTGCCGGCGCAACGCCGGGTCGGCGCGGGCGAAGTGCTTTCGCACTATCTGCGCAACAAGTGGCTGACGCTGCGCAGCGCGTTCATCGGCACCGGCATCGGCATCCTGCCCGGCACCGGGCCGACCATCGCGGCCTGGATCGCCTACGGCGAATCGGCCCGCAAGAAGGCGCCGCAAGCGCAGGAAGAGGGCGATCCGCGCGGCGTCATCGCGGCGGAGACGGCGAACAACGCGGTCACGGGCGGCGCGCTCATCCCGCTGCTCACGCTGGGCATTCCGGGCGATACGGTGACCGCGGTGCTGATCGGCGCCCTGCTCATCCAGGGCATCGATCCCGGCCCGTTCTTCATCGCCGAGAAGAGCGACCTGTTCGTGCAGATCCTGCTCATCCTGCTGTTTGCGAACATCTGCATCCTGGTCATCGGCCTCGGCACGCGGCGCTGGCTGCCGGCGATCCTGAAGCTGCCGCCGCGCATCCTCATTCCGGTCATCGGCGTGCTGTGTGCGACCGGCGCTTTCGCGATCAACAACACGACCTTCGAGGTCGGCCTGATGGCGGTGCTCGGCCTCGCCGGCTATGTCCTGATCCGCTTCGGCTTCCCGATGGCGCCGGTCGTCCTCGGCCTCGTGCTCGGCCCGATGGTCGAAACCAACCTCAGGAACGCGCTCACCGCCAACGACATGGACGCCACCGTCTTCGTGACGCGCCCGATTGCCGCCCTGCTGCTCGCCGCCGCGGTCTTCACCATATTCTGGACCTGGCGGCGGCACCGCAAATAGGTCGCCCTACTCCTCCCACGCCCACTCGACGGCGCCGGAATGGGTGACGGCGCCCGTGTTGGCCTGGCCGACCAGCCTTGCGTATTTCTCCAGCGCGCCGCCGAGCCGACGCGGGTCCGGGGCCTGCCAGGCGGCGCGGCGGGCGGCCAGTTCGTCGTCCGGGAGCAGGACGTTGATCGAGCGCGCGGCGGCGTCGATCTCGATGATGTCGCCGTCGCGGATCAACGCCAGCGGGCCACCGACTGCGGCTTCCGGCGCCGCGTAGCCGATGCACATGCCGCGGGTCGCGCCGGAGAAGCGGCCGTCGGTCAGCAGCGCCACCTTCTCGCCCCGGCCCTGGCCGTAGATCAGCGCCGTCGTACCGAGCATCTCGCGCATGCCGGGGCCGCCGACCGGGCCTTCGTTGCGGATGACGATGACCTCGCCGTCCTCGTAGGCCTGGGCCTGCACCGCAGCGTTGCAGCTCTCCTCTTCGTGGAACACCCGGGCCGGGCCCTTGAAATAGGTCGAGTTCAGCCCGGCGACCTTCAATAGCGCGCCGTCCGGGCACAGGTTGCCCTTGAGCACGATCACGCCGCCGTCCGGCGAACGCTCGTCGCCTTTCCTGCGGATGATTTCGCCGTCCGGATCGGGGACACCTTTCAGCGCCTCGGCCATCGTTTCGCCGGTGTAGGTCAGCGCCGCGCCGTCGAACAGGCCGCTTTCCATCAGCAGGCGGAAGACGACCGGCGCGCCGCCGATGCCGTGAACGTCCCTGGCGAGGAAGCGGCCGCCCGGCTGCAGATCGGCAACCAGCGGCGTGCGGTCGAACACACCGGCGACATCGTCCATATCGAAAGCGATGCCGGCCTCGTTGGCGATGGCGGGCAGGTGCAGCGCCGCGTTGGTCGAGCCGCCGGTCGCCGCGACCACCGCCGCGGCATTCTCCAGGCTCGTGCGGGTCACCAGGTCCCGCGGCAGCGGACCGCCCTTCTCCAGCGCCGCCATGACGGCGTGGCCGGCGCGCCGGGCGATGCCGTGGCGCTCGGCGAAGACCGCCGGGATCATCGACGAGCCGAGCGGTGCGAGGCCGAGCGCCTCGGAGACCATGCCCATGGTGTTTGCCGTGAACTGGCCGGGACAGGCGCCGATGGTCGGCGCGCAGACCAGCTCCAGTTCGTTGACTTCTTCTTCGGGCACCGTGCCGACCAGCACGCCGCCGACGCCTTCGTAGGCGGTCAGCACCGTCACGTCCTCGCCCCCGCGCGTGCCGGGCAGCATCGAGCCGCCGTAGATGAAGACCGACGGCACGTTGAGCCGCGCCATCGCCATCATCATGCCGGGCAGGGTCTTGTCGCAGCCGGCGAAGCAGACCAGCGCGTCGTAGGCGTGGCCGCGCACCACGGCCTCGACGCTGTCGGCGATGATCTCGCGCGACAGCAGCGAGAATTTCATGCCCTGGTGCTGCATCGAAATGCCGTCGGACACCGAAATCGTCCGGAATTCCCGCGGCGTGCCACCGGCCTCGACGATGCCGCGCCGGGCGTAATCGGCCTGGTTGGCGAGGCCCATGTTGCAGGGGGTCATCTCGCCCTCGGTGGTCACGACGCCGACCATCGGCCGTGCGATCGCTTCGCTGTCCAGCCCCATCGCCCGCATGAAGGCGCGGTGGGCGACCCGGTCGAGGCCGTCGGTCGTGATGCGCGAACGCAACCTGCGGTTCGCGCGGCGGCCGGATTCGAGCGGCGCAGAGGCGTTCGGACCGTCGGGCATGGCGGGGCTCCCGGTGTGCGGAGCCCTACCCTAACGATGCCAATCCGCCGGCGCTACCCGCCGAGATAAGCGCGGCGGACGTGGTCGTTTTCGTGCAGGTCGCCGGCCGGGCCTTCCAGCGCAACGGCGCCGGTCTCGAGCACATAGGCGTACCGGGCCAGCAGCAGCGCCATCTCGGCATTCTGCTCGACCAGGACGACCGGCGTGCCCTGGGCGGAGATGTCGGTGACGATGCGCGCGATCTCCTGCACCATGACCGGCGAAAGGCCCATCGACGGCTCGTCGAGCAGCAGCACCCGCGGCGCGCTCATCAGCGCCCGGCCGATCGCCAGCATCTGCTGCTCGCCGCCGGACATCGAGCGCGCCCACTGCCTACGCCGCTCGGCGAGGCGCGGAAAGCGCCCGAAAACGTCGGCGAGCGAGGCCTCGACCGCCGCCCTGTCGGTGCGCAGGAAGGCGCCGGTGCGCAGGTTCTCCTCGACCGTCAGGTCCGGGAACACCCGCCGCCCCTCGGGAACGTGGGCGATGCCGCGGCGCACGATCTCCTCCGGCGGCCGGCCGTCGATGCGCGCGCCGTCGAAATGGATCTCGCCCCGTGTCAGCGGTTCGAGCCCGGAGATGGCGCGCAGGGTCGTCGTTTTGCCGGCGCCGTTCGCGCCGATGATGGTGACGATGCCGCCGGCCGGCACAACCATCGAGACGCCCTTGAGCGCCGCGGTCTTCTGGTAGCGCACCTCGATATCGCGGATTTCAAGCAGCATCGCCCGCCCCGTTGCCCGCCCCATTGCCCGTGGCAGAGCCGAGATAGGCTTCGATCACCGCAGGATCGTTGCGCACCTCGTCCGGCGCGCCCTCGACCAGCAGGGCGCCGAAATTCATCACCGTGATGATGTCGCACAGATTCATCACCGCCTGCATGTCGTGCTCGACGAGCATGACGGTGACGCCGCCGTCGCGGATGCGCCGGACGAGTGCCATCATGCGCCGGGTCTCCTCCGGGTTCATGCCGGTGAAGGGTTCGTCGAGCAGCAGCACCTCGGGTTCCGCCGCCAGCGCGACCGCCATGCCGAGCATGCGCTGATGGCCGTGCGGCAGGTTCGAGACCGGCTCGTCCGCCAGCTCTTCCAGGCCGAAAAAGGCCAGGGCCTCCCGCGCGCTGGCATCGGCCTGCGCTTCCGACCCGCGGTCCGTGCCGAGCAGCCGGCTCAGGAATCCCGCGCGGGCGCCGAGATGGCGGCCGACCCGGACATTGTCCAGAACGGAGAATTCCTGGAACAGCGTCGAGCCCTGGAAGGTCCGCACCAGCCCCATCTCGGCCAGCGCGCTGGTCTTGCGCCCGGAAATGTCCCGGCCGCGATAGAGCACCTGCCCGGACGTCGGCGCGTAGAAACCGCTGATCACGTTGAAGGTCGTGGTCTTGCCGGCGCCGTTCGGCCCGATCAGGCCGTGGATCGCGCCCTCGCGCACCGCGAAGCTGAAATCGTCGACCGCCACCAGGCCGCCGAACCGGCGCGTCAGCCCCCGCGCCTCCAGGATGGGCGCGTCCGGGATCGGCTGGCCGCCCGGCGCATTCATGCCGCCTCTCCCCCGGCCGTTGCCGGCCCGCGCCGCCGGCGTTGCAGCCAGGCCCGCAGTTTCGGCCCGAGGCTCTCAAGGCCATCCGGCAGATAGAGGACCGAAAGGATCAGGATGGCGCCGTAGATCAGCGGCCGCGCCGTATCCAGGCCCAGGCCGCGCAGGACGATCTCGTTGATGACGGTCAATACAATGACGCCGAGGATCGGGCCGTGGAAGGTCGCAGTGCCGCCGACGATGGCCCAGACCAGGACGTAGACCATCTGGTCGACGCCGAAGCGGGTCGGGTTCACCGTGCCGACATAATGGGCATAGAGGCCGCCGGCGATCCCGGCGAAGAAGGAGGCGATGACGAAGGCCAGGGTCCGGTAGCGGAACGTGTCGACGCCGATCGACTCGGCCAGCCTGTCCTGCCAGTGGATCGCATGGAAGGTCAGCCCGATGCGCGACCGTTCGATCCTGTAAAGGATGAATAACGATATGGAAACTATTATCAATGCGAGAAAATAATAGTTGACCGGCTCGTAGAAATCGATCGACAGGAAACCGGTGTCGATATTGGGAAAGGCGTCGATGCGCTTCAGGCCCTTGGGGCCGCCGAAGGGGTCGGTAAAGCGTTTCCAGATCAGGCGGATGATCTCGCCGGCGGCGAAGGAGCCGATCAGGAAATAGAAGCCCTTCATCCGGAACAGCGGGAAGCTCAGGATCGCGGCGGTCGCCGCCGCCATGCAGCCGCCGATCAGCATGGAGAACGGCACCGGCACGCCGAGCCGCTTGGCGAGCAGCGCGCTGGCATAGGCCCCGACGCCCATGATCACGACATGGCCGAGCGACCATTCGCCGGTCAACGTCAGCAGCCGGTAGCTGGAGACCAGCAGCACGTTGATGACGAGGAGGACGGCGATTTCCTGCTGCGAATAGCTCAGCAGATAGGGCAGGACCGCCAACACCGCGAACAGCAGCGCAAACCGCAGGCGCCAGACGATCCGCCCGGCCGGGCTGCCCGCCCGGGATCCCGACGGGGCGACCGCCGGTTCAGGCACGTTCCCTGGCTCCGAACAGGCCGGTCGGCCGCACCACCAGCACGGCGAACATCAGCGCGAGTCCGACAATGTTGGCGATCACGCCGTCGAAGAAGGTGGTGACGAAGGTGTGGACGAAGGCGTAGAGCACGGCCGCGATCACCGCGCCCTCAAGGCTGCCGATGCCGCCGACGATGATGATGATAAAGGCGGTAACGATGATCGAGTGGCCGATATAGGGCGTCGGGCTGACAAGGGGCGCGGTCAGGGCCCCGGCAACGCCGGCAAGCGCGGCGCCGATGAACATGGCGATACGCGCGGTCTGGTTCATCGAAATGCCCTGGAGGGACGCGGCTTCGGCATCCTGGGCGCAGGCGCGCAATGCCCAGCCGAACTTCGAGCGCTTGAGGAAGGCCCACAGCGCAGCCAGCAGCAGGATGGCGGCGACGATCACGAACAGGCGCTGATAGGTCAGGATCGCGCCGAATATCTCGATCTTGCCCTGGGTCGGCGGCGGGACATGGCCCATACGCCGGCCGAAGCCGAACACGGCCAGGGTTTGCAGGATGAGAAGAAATCCGATCGACGCGATGAGGCCGCCCAGCGGATTCTTCCGCAGCGGGCGAAACAACCCGCGCTCCATCAGGAGGCCGATGGCCCCGACGAAGATTAGGCCCGCGGCAACCCCCACCAGGAAGGGAAACTTCTCCTGAGCGTAGAGGAACACGACGCAATAGGCGCCGGCCATATAAAGTTCGCCATGGGCGAAGTTGATCACGCCCATGACGCCGAAAATCATCACCAGCCCGACCGCGATCAGCGCCATATAGCTGGCGGCATACATGGCGTTGATGGCGGTCTGCCACAGCAGGTCCATCACCGGGCCTCGACGGCTGGGGCGAAAAAACGATGCCGGGGCCGGGAAAGGCCCGGCCCCGGCGGATTATACACGCACGGCAGAGGCGCCATGCGGATTGCGGCGATTTATCAGCGCTGATTCCACATCTGGCCCAGGGCCGTCATGTGCTTGATCATCAGCTTGCTGTGCTTCGCCCACCAGGCGGGAATCGACTTGAAGGCCTTGATCTTGGCCTTGCCGCCCTCGATCACCACGACGGGCCAGTTACCGACCAGCGCGTTGTCGATGCCGAACAGCTCCTTGCCCCACCATTTGGCGTCGCCGAAGGCGTGTTTGCCGGTGCCGCCGGCCTTCATCGCCTTCAGGACGGGCCCCGGGTCGGCACTGCCCGCCTTGCCGGCGGCGTCGGCCCACAGGTCCATGATCGAAGCGTATTCCCAGGACACCGCGCTCCATTCCTTGGCGCCGTAGCGCTTGGAATATTCGGCATAGAACTCGTTGGGATTGACGAAGTTCACTTCCTTGGCGTTGAGCGCCGGGTCGTCGAAATCCGGGAACTGGAAGACGAAGCCTTCCATGAAGTCCTTCGACGTCTTCTCGACGATCACCTGGTAGAAGTCGGCGGTGCAGGAAATGATCTGCCCCTTGTAGCCCTGCTGGAACGCCTGCTCGCACAGCGGGTGGACATAGTCGGCGTAGCAAGTGTCCAGGCACAGGATGTCCGGCTTCTTGGCCAGCAGCTTGGTCATGACCGGCGCGAAGTCCGTCGTCGCCGGATCGAAGAACAGCGGCGCGTCGACCATCTTGATGCCGGCCGCCTCGAAGGCCGCCAGGTAGGTCGCCACCGAAGGCTTGCCCAGCGCATCGTCCTGGGCGCAGATCGCGGCCGTCTTCAGGTTCTTCTTGTTCTCCGCCAGCCATTCGACGCCGGTGACGTTGTAGATCGGATGCACCTCGCACGGCGCCACGAGCGTCTTCGTGTCCGGCGACAGATCGCTCGGCAGCAGCGTCGAGAACAGCATGCCTTCCCGCTCCGCGATCTTCTCCACGCCCGGCCAGGTGTCGCCGCCCAGCATCATGATGAACTTGACGCCGTCTTCCTTGATCAGCTTGGTCGCGCCGGTTTTCGCCTTGCCGGCATCGTATTCGTTGTCGTAGCCAACGAACTCGATCCTGTACGACTTGTCGCCGATTTTCACGCCACCCTTGGCGTTGACCCAGTCAGCCCAGATCAGGCAGCCGTCGTAGCCGGGTTTGCCCCAGGCCGCGACCGGGCCGGTGAACGGCGCGAGGAAGCCGATCTTGATGGTGTGGCCGGCGGCAAAGGAAACCCGCGACAGGCCCGTGCCCGTCGCGGCCAGCGCAGCCCCCGACGCCGCCGTCGTCCCGAGGAATTTCCGCCTGCTCAATTTGCGGTCGAGTGTCTTTCGCATTGGACCTGCCTCCCATGATTCGCGGCGGCCGCCTCGGCATCCTAAACCGGGAGGCGCCGCCCATCGGCCGGTCGGAAGCCGGAAGGACACCGAACGGCCCGCAAGACCGCAACTGCAGAACAATCCTTGGGCGATTGAACCAATTCAGACCAATTAGTCCGGCTTGCTGTCCAAGCTTAATGCTGTTGCAGTCGATGCTACACAGCATGACAATTTAGGGGATGGATGCAAGAGAAATATGCATTATTATGACTATCCTATCGAGCAGGCGATACCGGGCCGGATTCCGGCGCCGGTAGAATCCGAGATTCAATTGGTGTATATTGGTGCAGATTGGTATGTGCAGAGGTTGCAGAATCTGAAACGATGCCGGTGTTTCGGGCGGAGTGCAGCGACCGGCAGGGAGTGTGAGTAAGACCATGAGCAAACGCATTGCGGTAATCGGTGCAGGTCCATGCGGCCTTGCACAGTTGAGGGCGTTTCAGATGGCGAAAGCCCGTGGAGCGGAAATTCCGGAGATCGTCTGCTACGAGAAGCAGGACGACTGGGGCGGCCTGTGGAACTATACCTGGCGCACCGGCACGGACGAATTCGGCGAGCCGGTGCATTGCTCGATGTACCGCTATCTGTGGTCCAACGGGCCGAAGGAAGGCCTGGAATTCGCCGACTATTCCTTCGAGACCCACTTCGGCAGGCAGATCGCGTCCTACCCGCCGCGGGAAGTCCTGTTCGACTACATCACCGGCCGGGCGAAACAGTCGGACGTGCGCGACTGGATCCGCTTCCGCACCCCGGTTCGGCGCGTCGACTACGACGCGGCGAGCGGCCGGTTCACGGTAACGGCCCATGATCTCGCAGCGGACGAAGAATACAGCGAGGAGTTCGACAACGTCATCGTCGCGACGGGCCACTTCTCGACGCCGAACGTGCCGCATTTCGACGGTCTCGACCGGTTCAACGGCCGGGTCATGCACGCCCACGATTTCCGCGACGCCGTCGAGTTCGTCGACAGGGACATCCTGATCATCGGGACCAGCTACTCGGCGGAGGACATCGGCTCGCAGTGCTGGAAATATGGCTGCAAGTCGGTCACCGTCAGCCACCGCACCGCAGCCATGGGCTACGACTGGCCGGACAACTGGAAGGAGGTGCCGCTGCTCCAAAAGGTCGAGGGCAACACCTGCACCTTCAAGGACGGCTCGACCGCCGACATCGACGCCATCATCCTGTGCACCGGCTATCTGCACCATTTCCCGTTCATGGCGCCGGAGCTGTGCCTGAAGACCGCCAACCGGCTGGCGGCCGCCGACCTCTACAAGGGCGTCGTCTGGGTCGACAATCCGAAGCTGTTCTATCTCGGCATGCAGGACCAGTGGTACACCTTCAGCATGTTCGACGCCCAGGCCTGGTATGTCCGCGACATCATCCTCGGCCGGATCGCGGTGCCGGACCGCGACGCCCGGGCGGCGGACGTGGCCGACCGGGAGGCCCGGGAGGACGCGCTCGAGGACGACTACGGCGCGATCAGCTACCAGGGCGACTACGTCCGCGAGCTGACCGCCGACACGGACTATCCCAGCTTTAACGTCGACAACACCGACGAAGCGTTCTTCGAGTGGAAGAAATACAAGAAGCAGGGGATCATGAGCTACCGCGACCACGGCCACAGGTCCGCCATCACGGGCACCGACGCCCCGGTCCACCACACGCCCTGGGTCGAGGCGATGGACGATTCGATGGCGAGCTATCTGGGCAGCGGATAGCGGCGCCCTGGCCGGCCTGTCATCGCCCGGCGATGGGCGCCCAAGCCGCAGAATGGGAATGGGAGGCCTTCTCGGCCGCGGCGCTGGAAGCCTATCGGGCAGCGCGGCGGGAGGAGGCCGTCCATCTGTGGCAGCGGGCGGGTGCTCTGGCGCGGGAATTCCCGGCGGGCGACCCGCGCCGGGCCGCCAGCGCGAACAACGATGCGCTGGCCCTGCTGATCGACCAGGCCCATGAGAGTGCCGCCGCCGCCCTGACTTCGGCGCTCGCTGCCTGGGATGGAGCGCTCGACTGGACCGGCGGCATGGCGGTGTCGCCGGCGGCGCGCAGTTCGATGTTCCACCAGCGCCTGGAACAGCGCCATGTCGAGACCTACGGCGACGTCCGGCGCGCGCGGCACCGCGCGTTCCTGACCGGCGCCGTGGCACTGACCCGCTTCAATCTCGGAATTGCGCGCCTCTTCCTCGACGAGGACGCGGCGGCTGAGACGCTCCTCGAAAAGGCCCTTGCGGAGCGGGAGCGGGCGTTCGGCCCCAATAACGGCGAGGTCGCCGAGATCGCCCGGGTCTTGTCCGGCAAGGCCGACGCCGCCGAGGACGACGCGCGGATGGCGCAATACGACGACAAAATCCGCACCGTCGCCGAAAACCGCGCGACCGACGTGCTGGACGCCTGGCGCAAGGAACAGCCGCACGAAATGACCGACACCCGCCGCCTGCTGGCCGCGGCCTATCTCACGGCGATCGTCCACGAACGGGACTTCATGTAGGGCAGGGTGGCCGCCGGTTCGGCCGACGGCGGTCAACCGTCCGCAGCCTCAGCCGTTTCCTCTTCGATCCATTGCAGGAAGGCCGGATTGCCGCCGTCGATCGGCAGCGCGACGACGCAAGGGCAATCGTAGCTGTGGATTTCCTGCACATGGCCGGTCAATGAGTCGACCAGATCGCTGCGCGTCTTGGCGATCAGAACGACCTCCTCGTCGGTCTGGATGCTGCCCTCCCAGCGATACTGGGACAGCATGCCCGGCAGGATGTTGACGCAGGCAGCCAGCCGGCGCTCGACCAGGCTGGCGCCGATGGACCGCGCTTCCTCCACCGAACCGGCGGTCATGTAGACCAGCGTTGCAGACATCGCTCCCTGCCCTCCCCGCTGCGCATCCGGCGCATTGACGGTCTGCGCATTGAGAATTCCGGGGCGGCAGGTTGTCAATGACATCGGCCGCAGCGGCGCCTATCTTTCGCCGGCCCGCTCCTGCACGAACCGGTGCGCATGTCCGCCAGCCGCAGCCATTTCCTGTTCCTCAATGTCGGCCATTTCGCCGACCACCTGTTCATGCTGATCTTCGCCAAGGCGGCATTCAGCGCGGGGCTGGCGTTCGGTCTGGCGGAAAACGGCGCGTATGCGGAAATGCTGCCCTACGGCATCCCGGCGATGGTGCTGTTCGCCGCCTGCGCCCCGCTGGCGGCGTATCTGGCCGACAAGTGGCGGCGCAACGCCATGATGGCGGTGTTCTTTGTCGGCATTGGCCTGGCTTCTATCGCCACGAGCCTTGCGCAATCGCCGCTCCAGGTCGGGATCGGGCTGGCGGTCATCGGCGTCTTCGCTGCGATCTACCATCCGGTCGGCATCTCCATGGTGATCCAGGGCGGCGGCAATGTCGGCTGGCGCCTCGGCGTCAACGGCGTCTGGGGCAATATGGGCGTGGCCGGCGCGCCGCTGCTCACCGGGTTCATCCTGTCCTTCATCGACTGGCGCGCTGCCTTCTACGTTCCGGGCGCAATGTCGGTCGCCCTCGGCCTCGCCTATGTCGGCATGATCCGCAGCGGCCGGGCCGATCCGGCGCCCGGCACGGCCCGGGAGCGCGCGCATGTGTCCTTTGCCGCGGGCTGGCAGCGGGCGCTGGTGGCACTCGCCCTGGTCACCGGCGCCGGCGGATTCGTGTTCGGCGCCATGACGTTCCTGGTGCCGCGCCTGTTCGACGTGCGCATGACCGGAATCACGGACGACATCGCGCTCACCGGCGCCCTCGCGGCGATCGTTTACGCCGCGGCCGCCTTTTCGCAGCTCGCCGTTGGCCGGCTCATCGATCGCCACCCCGTCAGGCGGGTGCTGGTGCCCGTCGCCCTTGCGCAGCCGGTATTTCTCGCCGCGATGGCGCTGGAGACCGACTACGCGCTGTTCGCCGCCGCCCTGCTCGCGATGGCGTTCGTGTTCGGCCAGATCCCGATCACCGACGCCGTGCTCGCGCGCTATGTGCCGGACCAGTGGCGCACCAAGGTTCTGTCGGTCAAATTCCTGCTCAATCTCGGGGTCGGCGCGTTGGCGATCATGTCCGCCCGCTGGGTGCTCGCCAACGACGGCTCCTTCGAGACCGTCATGCTGATCGTTGCCGGCGCCGCGCTTCTGGTGATCGCCGCCGCCCTGATGCTGCCGTCCCGCTCGGGTACGGAACTCGGCGCCACTGCACCGGCGGAGTAGCCGGCCGACGTCCCCCACGGTTTTGCAACCGGCTGATTGCGAAATCGAAAGAAACGGACAGGCCCTAGTCGACGAACCGCGCCCTGGCCTCTTCGGGGACGGGGACGGCCCTGATGCCGGCCGGGCGGTCGGGCGCCGGAGTCACCCAGACGCGCTTCTCGAAGCCTTCCAGCGCCGGGCGGCCATCGGCGTGGGTCAGCGCGTGGCTGACGGTGAAGGTCTTGCCGCCCCATTCGCTGACATGGCTCGCCATCGTCAGGCGGTTGCCGAGCCGGCAGGCGTTGCGGAAGGTCGCGCCGGTCTCCAGCAACGGCATGCCGCTGACGCCGAAGTCGCGCTCCATCTCGGAATAGGACAGCGCGTTGGCGGAGAACAGCCGCTCGGTCGCCTGGTCGAACCAGGTGTAGAACCAGGGGTAGAAGACAATCCCGGCCGCATCGCAATGCGCCCATTCCACGGTGATTTCAGTCCGGTATTCCCGCATCGGCCCACACCTTTGCCCAACGCACCCTCGCACCGCCACGGCGCCGACACATACGCGATCGGCCGGCCGTCGCCAAGCCGGAGCCCGTTGAATCAATCGCCTGAATTTTCGGGATAATTACCCGGAATGCTGGGACCGGCCGGAAAGCGCACCCGTGCCGCTCCGGCCGGGCGCCGCTTCAGCGGTCCGGCGGCGACGGCCGCGACAGCACGAAGGCCGCCGATGCGCTCAGGACGACCGCCTGCACCGCCAGGATGACCGGATCGACCTCCGCCGCCACCGATATCGCGAGGACCGCGACCATCGAGGCGACGCCGACGATCTTGGCGCGCCTGTGGATGGCGCGGTGCTCGCGCCAGTCCCTGATGAGCGGCCCGAACACCCGATGGGAATGCAGCCAGGCATGCCAGCGCTTCGAGGACCGGGCGAAGGCGTAGGCAGCGACCAGAAGAAACGGCGTCGTCGGCAGCAGCGGCAGCGCTGCGCCCAGCGCGGCAAGCGCGAGCGCCGCGATGCCGACGGCAAACCATACGGCCCGCCGGGGGCTTATTCCGGATCGGCCCGATTCCCGGTCCATTACCGACTGCCGCGCTTGATCGTCATGGGTTTCCGGGACAGGGCGGGCGCCTGCAGACGCGTCGCGACAGGGCGCCCGGATGCGATCGCTTTCGAATAGCATCGACATCGCCGCGGAGGCAATTCCGCCCCGCCGCCCGGCGGCCGTCCGTAAGGACATTTTCGCACCCCGGCCATGCAGGCCTGCGCGGCGGCGCACCCTTGGTCAAAGAAAGGAATTTGGGGCATACTGGACGCTGCAATGCAGGAGTGCCTGCCATGACCATGCCGAAGACGAGCCCGGCAACCAGCAACATGCCGGACATGCCGCCGATCGAGCGGCTGCATCACTGGGCCTACAAATGCCGCGACGGCGAGGAAACCCGCCGGTTCTACGAGGATATCCTGGGCCTGCCGCTGATCCACGTCATCCGGGCGGACAGCGTGCCCTCGACCGGACAGTGCGATCCCTACGTCCATCTCTTCTTCGGCATGCCGGACGGCTCCGCGGTCGCCTTCTTCGACCTGGGCGACAACCAGGCCGCCGACCTGTCGCCGAACACGCCCTCCTGGTGCAACCACATGGCGCTGCACATGAATTCGGTCGACGAGGTGCTCCAGGCCAAGAGCCGGCTCGAGGCCCACGGAGTCCACGTCATCGGCCCGACGGACCACAAGTTCGTCCAGTCGATCTATTTCTTCGACCCGAACGGCTACCGCCTGGAGCTGACCCACGAGCTGGCGGAAGAGGAAGCGGACTATATCGCCCATGCCCGGGCCAGCGCGCGCAACAAGCTCGACGCCTGGACCGAGGAAAAGCGCGCCGCGGCGGCCTAGTGCATCCTGCATCGCATGACAGGGCCGCGCCGGGCGGCTAGAACGTCCGGCGACAAGGGAGTTTCGCCATGCTTCTTCACCCCCGCTCCAGGGACCGCGACTTCTCGCTCGGCACCTATCCGCTGGAGACACTGCCCCGGGACGACGCGATCCTGGCCGCGGAACGGGACCGGCCGCGCCGCGCGGGCCTGCATGACACGGCCGGCGACGGCCCGATGGCGGCGGCGGCGCTGAAATACCGGGACATCTTCGCGGCCTCTGCCGACCAGGATTCGGCGCCCGCCCGCGCGCCGGTCCCCGACGATCTCGAAGCCCGCGCCCGCGATGCGAAGGGCATGGCCTATTTCATGGACGCCGCCATGGTCGGCATCTGCGAAATGGCGCCGAACGCCTGGCTGGAGGGTGCGGAAGCGCTGCCCCACAGCCACGCCGTCGTGCTGCTGATCGAAGACGGCAGGGCGCCGGAGCCGCACAATGCGGCCCACGACTGGGTTGCGCCCGCAGTGCGCGAGATGTCGGACATGCGGGCCGCCGAGATCGCGGTCTGCGTGGCGCGCCACATCCGGGCGATGGGCTTCGCCGCCCGCGCCGACGTGGCCGGGCACCGGCGGACCGACGCCGAGCGGCTCGCCGTGATGGCCGGCCTCGCCGTCCGCTCGAACGGGGATCTCGTCAACCCCTATCTCGATACCGCCTTCTCGCTCGCCGTCGTCACGACGGACTACGCCCTGGCGACCGACCGGCCGCTCGCCGCCTCGTCCCGGGACGGGCGCGGCCTGGGCTACTGGTGGGGCCGGAACGGCGCGACCTCGGGCCGGGAGCGCAACCGGCGCGCGCGCCGGCCGTCCCACGAGAGCTACTATCCGATGGAGCAGGTGAAGCGGGTCGACCGGCCGACCACCCTGATCCTGGACGACGAAGTCCCGCGCGTGCCGAAGCGGGCGGCCTTTTTCGAACGCGCGCTGCAGGGCGACCTGGGCGAGAAATCCCAGAAGGAGCGCTCGCGCTTCTCCTTCAAGCACCCGACGTCCAAGGGCCTGCTCGGCGTCATCCGCTCGCTGGTGCCGCACCAGGGCGGCGAGGCGGCGCCGGTCGATACCGACAGCCCGGACGCCCTGGCCGATCCGGAAGCCAATGCCCCGGAAGCGAACTCGAGGGCGATCAAGGCGCTGTCCTACCATCTCGGCTCCGACCTCACCGGCATCTGCGAGATCCCGCACTACGCCTGGTTCTCCCACAAGGAGGACGGCCGGCCGATCGAGCCGTACCACAAATACGCCGTCGTCATGCTGATCGACCAGGGCTTCGACACCATGGAGGGTGCGAGCGGCGACGACTGGATCTCGGGTACGCAATCCATGCGCGCCTATCTGCGCGGCGCCGCGATCGCCGGGGTGATGGCCGAATTCCTCCGCGACCTCGGCTTCCCGGCCCGTTCCCAGACCAACGCGGACAGCGACGTACTGCACATCCCGGTGGTCCTGTGGGCCGGGCTGGGCGAATTGAGCCGGATCGGCGAACTGGTGCTCAACCCCTTCGTCGGCCCGCGCTTCAAGTCGGTCGTGCTGACCACCGACATGCCGCTCAAGCCCGACAGGCCGATCGATTTCGGCCTCCAGTATTTCTGCAACAACTGCCTGAAATGCGCCCGGGAATGCCCGTGCGACGCCATCCCCTTCGGCGACAAGGTGATGTTCAACGGCTACGAGATGTGGAAGCCGGACGCCGAGCGCTGCACCCGCTACCGCCTGACCAACATGAAGGGCGCGGCCTGCGGGCGCTGCATGAAGACCTGCCCGATCAACAAGGTGATCGACGCCGACGGGCCGCTTCTGACGCGCGCGGCGAGCTGGATGGGCGTCAACGCCATGTTCCTCAAGCCGCTGATGGTGCCGATCGCCACCTGGGCCGACGACTGGCTGGGCAACGGCACGCGCAATCCGGTCAAGAAATGGTGGTTCGACCACGAGATCATCGACGATATCGCCGTCGAGCCGCGGGTCGGCACCAACCGGCGCGACATCGACCCGTCCCGCGTCGTCGATCCGGCCAAGCAGAAGATGGCCTACTACCACGCCAACATGATGCCGGCGCCCGACGCCGCCGGGACGCCCCATACGGTCGACCGCAAGGCGGCGCTGGCGGCAGCGGCCCTGCTGGAGACGCCGGCGGAAGCGTGGGAGCGCAAGCAGCGCGGCGGGCCGGCCCCGGCCCACTACACCGCGACCCCGCCGGGCGGCGGAAAGGGCGACCAAACCACCGCCAGCCCCTATGTTGCGCCGGCGATCAACCCCGTCGCCGACGTATCCAAGGCGGCTGCGGAATAGCGGATTACGGCAGCCCCGGTCCGGTTTCCGAGGCGTCAACGCTCCCGGACGCCCCCCCTCCCCCAACGGGATTCCTCTGCGAAAGGGTGTGCCGGACGGGCCGGACGCCGGAAAACGGCCGGATTTTGAACGAATGTTCAAATTGAGTTTCCCTAAGTCTTTGAAATTGCTTTGTTTTTGGCATTAGACAGACCTTTCTAAATAGCATGTTTTTTTGCACCTGGCAGCCCTAACTCCTTGGAATCGTTGGAAAGACGCCTTTCGGAAATGTGCAAAATCAATCCCGATAGGAATTTTTCCAGCATCCCGGCCGAATGGAAGCGCCGGTCGACACCGGGGACGGCACCGCCGGGCAGGATCGGGGCCAAAATCGGGGGCAGGATGGCCCGGCGGAATCGGAGGGTCGAACCGGACGGGGTCCGGCCGTCAAGCCCCGTGGTGCAGTGGATGGCGCAGGGTGGCGCATTGGATGGGCGATCGGATGGCCGACCGGCGGCGGCGGGCCGGAGAGCGGGCAGGTTCCCACCTGTTTTTTCATTCGCTTCTTTCGGGAGGAGCGTCGGCCGGCCGCGGCAGGCGCACTTCGGGCGTTGACGGGGCCGATATAGGGCGCGGAAGCTGCCGTGTCAAGGAATATTATCGAAAAAAAGGAATTATTTTGAAACCGGACCGGCGGAGCCCGCCGTATGGGGGTGCAGGGCGGCAAGGATGGAAGGGCACGCAGGATTGCGTTGCCCGCCGTGCGCCTTTTCGCAGAGGAAACCCTTGGGGAGGGGGATTCGGCCGATGCTCCTTTCGCAGTGGACTCCTGGATGGAGTGCCCTGTTCTGGTTCGCCCCTTCGATACGCCCCGGATTAAATCCGGGGCTACTCAGGGTGAGGGTGAATGAGGAGTGGACTTGTTACACGCCCTCATCCCGAGTAGCCCCGGATCAAATCCGGGGCGTATCGAGGGACCGGGCATTCCTGCTGATTTTCGTAAAGGAAACCCTTTGCGGAGGCTTCGCACAGTGCCTCAATTCCGCGGCACCGTCGGCGGGCGTTCGGGGAGCAGGCCGCCGGGGAATTTCTGCAGCACGATCTGGAGCAGCAGGCCGATCAGGAAGATGCGCAGATAGCCGACGCGCAGGGCCCATTCGTCGGGCAGCCGGCCGGTCAGCAGCTCGGTCATCGTCCACAGGCCCCAGACCAGGATCGCGCCGAGAACCGCACCCTTGTTGTTGCCCGCGCCGCCGACGATCAGCATCACCCAGGGCAGGAACGTGACGAGCAATGGCTCGGTGCCTTCCGGGCTGATGATCTTGACGTAATGGGCCATCAGGGCGCCGAACAGGCCCATCAGCGCCGAGCCGAGAATGAAGGCCTGGAGCCGGAATTTCTCGACATCCTTGCCGGCCGCTTCCGCTGCGTCCTCGTTCTCGCGGATCGCGCGCAGCACCCGGCCCCAGGGCGCCGCCCAGGCGCGCTGGACGAGGAACAGGATGACGCCGACGATGACGACGACCAGCAGCAGAAAGGCGACCTGGTCCCACGGTGCGGGCAGGGATTCGAACGGCCGCGGGACATTGTTGACGCCGAACGGCCCGCCGCCGATCGGCTGGTAGTTGCGCACGGTCAGGCGCAGGATTTCGGCGATGCCGATGGTGGCGATCGCCAGGTAGTCAGAGCGCAGGCGCAGGCAGATCTTGCCGACCGGCCAGGCGACCAGGGCCGCCAGCGCCATGGCGGCGAGGATGCCGACCGGCACCGGCAGGCCGAACCCGCCGATATGGTTGACGCTTTCCGGCGCGGTCAGCACCGCGGAAGAATAGGCCCCGACCGCGAAAAAGCCGGCGACGCCGACGTTGAACAGGCCGGTGAAGCCCCAGTTGACGTTCACGCCCAGGCTGCCGACCGCATAGATCATCGCCATGGTCAGGAAGCCGACGGCAAACAGGAAGAGGCCGTAAATCTCCATCTACAGCACCTTGCCCCGGAAGATGCCGCGGGGCCGGAAGATCAGCATCAGCACCATGACGGCGAAGGCGACCGCGGTCTTGTAGTCGGGCGGGACCAGCGGGCCCTCGCCGATCCACGGATAGGTCGAAAGCTCCTCCATCGCGCCGATGATCAGCCCGCCGGCGATCGCGCCATAGGGCTGGCCCAGCCCGCCGAGGATCGCCGCGGCGAACATCGGCAGCAGCATATCCCACCCCATAGTCGGGATGAGGCGCGTGTCCATGCCGACGAATACGCCGGCGACGGCGACCAGCCCGGCGCCGAGAATCCAGGTCCAGATCACCACCCGTTCGGTGTTGATACCGGAGACCCGGGCAAGGTCGGCGTCGTCGCTCATCGCGCGCATCGCCTTGCCGGTCCGGGTGCGGGTCAGGAAACGGTGCAGGGCCAGCATGAGGACGACCGTCAGCACCACGATGTAGATGTGGCGCTCCAGGATGCGCAAAGGCTGGAACTCCTTGAGCGGGAACTGGATGCCGTCGGCGTAGTTGTTGACGTCGACGCCGAAGAAGAGCTGGACCAGCGAGCGCAGCATGAGCGCCACGCCGAACGATGCGATGACCACGACGATCATCGACCGGGCGCGCCGGAACGGCTTGTAGAACAGGCGGTCGATCAGGATCGCGACCGCTGCGGTGCCGGCGAAGGCCAGCGGCAGGCCGATCAGCAATCGCACGTTGACGGACAGTTCCCTGAGCGGCGTGGCATCGAGCAGCCAGACGACGAGCAGCCCGATATAGGCGCCCGCCGCCATCAGGTCGCCATGGGCGAAATGGGCGAAACGCAGGATCGAGTAGATCAGCGAGATGCCGATTGCGCCGAGCGAATAGATCCCGCCCAGGACGAGCGCCGGGATCAGATACTGGTTGACGAAGTCGATCAAGCGCCGGCCCCGCTCCGGCCGCCACCGCCGCGACTGCCCCCGTCCCGAGTGCCGTTGCGGCCGCCGAGAAAGCTCTCAGCCACTTCCGGGTTTGCCAGCAGCGCCTCGCCTGTATCGGTGAAGATGTTCTCGCCGGTCGCCAGCACACAGCCGCGATGGGCGATCTTCAGCGCCTGGCGGGCATTCTGCTCGACCATCAGGATGCCGACGCCGGTTTCGTTCACGGCGATCACCCGCTCGAATATCTCGCGCATATAGACCGGCGACAGGCCGGCGGTCGGCTCGTCGAGCAGCAGAAGCGCCGGCTCGGTCATCAGCGCCCGGCCGAAGGCGACCATCTGGCGCTGGCCGCCGGAAAGCTCGCCGGCCTGCTGGCGGCGCTTGTCCTTCAGCGGCGGGAACAGGGTGTAGACCTGGTCGATAACGTGGCTGAAATCGTCGCGCCGGATGAAGGCGCCCATTTCCAGATTTTCGTGCACGGTGAGCGACGGGAAGATGCTGCGCTCCTGGGGCACATAGGCCATGCCCCTGCGGACCAGTTCGTCGGGCTGGCAGCTGCCGATATCCTCGCCACGGAACCGGACCTCTCCCTCGCGCAGCCGGACCAGGCCGAAGACCGCCTTCATCGCGGTCGATTTGCCGGCGCCGTTCGGGCCGATGATCGCCACGATCTCGCCGGCCTCCACCGCCAGGTCGACGCCTTTGAGGATATCGGCGCCGCCGTAGCCGCCGGTCATGCCTTCCGCCAGTAGCATGTCGCCGGGCATGTCAGGCGGCTTCCTCGTCGCTCATCCCGAGATAGGCCTCGATGACCCGCCGGTCGGCCCGGATTTCCGCCATGCTGCCCCGGGTCAGCACGCTGCCCTGGGCCATGACGATGACCGGGTCGCACAGCCGGCCGATCAGGTCCATGTCGTGCTCGATGACGAAGAAGGTATAGCCGCGCTCGCGGTTCAGCCGCTCGATGTCGCCGGCGAGCGAGGCGAGCAGCGCCCGGTTGATGCCGGCCGCGACCTCGTCGAGCAGCACGACGCGGGCATCCGTCATCATCGTGCGGCCGAGCTCCAGCAGTTTCTTCTGCCCGCCGGACAGGTTGCCCGCCAGTTCGTATTTGAGCGGCGCCAGGCGCAGAAAATCGAGCACGTCCTCGGCGCGCCCGCGCACCTCGGCGTCCTGGGCGCGGATCCGGCCGGGCCGGAACAGGGCGGTCGCCAACTTTTCCCCGGCCTGGTCGGGCGGCACGACCATGAGATTTTCGATGACCGGCAACCGGGCGTACTCATGGGCGATCTGGAAGGTGCGCACCAGGCCGCGCCGGAACAGTTCGTGCGGTTTCTGGCCGGTCACGTTCTCGCCGTCCAGGAACACGTCGCCCCCCGTCAGCGGAAAGACCCCGGCGATGATGTTGAACAGGGTCGATTTGCCGGCCCCGTTCGGCCCGATCAGGCCGGTGATCGTCCCGGCGGCGACCTCGAGCGAACAGTTATCGACGGCCGTCAGGCCGCCGAACCGCTTCGTCACCCCTTGAACCGAGATCATCGTGCCGGAAGATTCCACCTGCGCCATGCGCCCTCCCCAAACCGGCGCAGCATAGCCGGGAATGCCGCGGTGTAAATCGGCGAACGATTTACACGCTCGCAATCCCCTTCGCCCGGCTTGCCGGCAGGACAGCGAAACGTCGGCCGCGCCATCCGATCACATGGCCGCGGCGGGCCTGCATCCTGTAGGGATAGGCTGAAGCCTGCCGGCCTCAGGCCGGCGCAAACGCCTCTTCCACGGAGCCCCGCCATGCGCGAAGCCGTTATCGTTTCCACCGCCCGCACGCCGATCGGCAAGGCCTATCGCGGCGCGTTCAACGACACCCAGGGCCAGGAGCTCGGCGGCCACGCCATCCGCCACGCGGTCGGGCGCGCCGGGGTCGATCCGGCGGAGATCGACGATGTCGTCATGGGCGCCGCCCTGCAACAGGGCTCGACCGGCGGCAACATTGCGCGCCAGTGCGCGATCCGCGCCGGCCTGCCGAACACGGTGGCCGCCATGTCGCTGGACCGGCAGTGTTCGTCCGGGATGATGGCGATCGCGACCGCCGCCAGGCAGATCGTCCACGACGGCATGACGGTTGCGGTCGGCGGCGGCCTGGAGAGCATTTCGCTGGTCCAGAACGAGAGCATGAACATGCACCGGGCGCACGATCCCTGGATCGTCGACCGGCTGCCGGCGCTCTACATGACGATGCTGGAAACGGCGGAAGTCGTCGCCGAGCGCTATGGCGTCCCGCGCGAGAGCCAGGACGAATTTGCGGCGGAAAGCCAGGCGCGCACGGCTGCGGCGCAGCAGGCGGGCCGGCTGGACGACGAGATCGTGGCCCTGCCCTCGACCATGAAGTTCAAGGACAGGGAAACCGGCGCGATTTCGGAACGTGACGTCGTGCTGGAAAAGGACGAAGGCAACCGGCCGGGCACGACCTATGAAACCCTCGCCGGGCTGCAGCCGGTGTTCAAGAACGGACAGGCGATTGCGGAAGGCAAGCACATCACCGCCGGCAACGCCTCCCAACTCTCCGACGGCGCCTCGGCCGCGGTCCTCATGGAAGCGACCGAAGCCTCGAAGCGCGGCCTGGAGCCCCTCGGCGTCTATCGCGGCGTGGCGGTCGCCGGCTGCGACCCCGACGAAATGGGCATCGGCCCAGTCTTCGCCGTGCCGAAGCTGCTGGAGCGCAACGGCCTCAAGATCGACGACATCGACCTGTGGGAGCTGAACGAAGCCTTCGCCGTGCAGGCGCTGTACTGCCGCGACCGGCTGGGCATAGACCCGGACATCTACAACGTGAACGGCGGCGCCATCTCGATCGGCCATCCCTATGGCATGTCGGGCGCCCGCATGGTCGGCCACGCTCTGATCGAAGGCCGGCGGCGCGGCGCGAAATACGTCGTCTGCACCATGTGCGTCGGCGGCGGCATGGGCGCCGCCGGCCTGTTCGAGGTGCACGGCTCGGCGTAGCGGCTGCTATCGGCGAGACAAAGCTGAAGCTGCGGCGGTCTGCGAGACTCTAGCGGCCGATGGTTGTTTTCGTCCGCTCTTGAAGCACATCGACGAACAGATGCGCCACTTGAGTGAGAGTCTTCAAACTTGCAGACGCATACAGGTTTTGTTCATACCGCTGAACCTGCTGCGTCTTCTTCGAAAGCCTGGCCGCAAGTTCCTTTTGCGTCAGCCCGGCGGCGATTCGCGCGAGTACCAGTTCTTTTCCGAAACCGTCGACTGCACCTAAGGCAGCCAGGTCTGCGGCACCGCTTCGAGCGACCTGGTATGCGGAGATTTCGGCATCCAGCTTGGCTATGTCCGCTTCGAGCGCCCGCCGGTGCGCCTCGACCAGTCGACCATCGGTGTCCGCAGGCGCCGGTCTCGCCGAAGCATCGCGCAGCTTTTCACGCTGACGTTCAGCCGCCGCCAATTGTCGGTCGTTCTTGATCACGGTTCGATCTCCACGAGCGAGAGTTCAACGATTCCTTTGGGGTTCCCGTCCCGGTCGATCTGGAAAAAATCCAGATAGGTTCCGTCAAGTTCAACCGGCGAAAACTGGTCCGGACGGATGTCGCTTCCATATTTCTCAAGCATGGCTTGCTTGCCATCGTCGTCGGCACCAAGCAACACGGGATCGATTAATTCAAACTTGACGCCCCGGACATTCCAGCAGGCGTCATAGTCATTTGGCCTTTCCTTGCTTGTCACAAAGCTCCCGTTCACATAAAGCGCAGTGCATTCGATCGATTTCAGATGTTCGATCAAGCGCTCCATGCCTTCCAGGAGTTTGCGCCGGTGGTTCGTTGTCGCATACCGCTCAACAAACTCGCTCCATGTTGCCCGGTGGACGCCCGGAGGCAACTGGCCATTTTCGTCAAACTCAGGAAGCATATTTAGAACAACAATATTGTTGTGTCAAGCAGGCCCGCTGAATTTCCTCGTAGCGGGGTCTCGCATTGCTATACATCATGCGGTTTCCGAGATCCCTCTGAACCAGTCAAGGAGCGCTCCATGCCGAAAGAAATTCCCGAGGTCCCCGGCCTGTCCGAAGGCCTGCGCAAGAACAATGTGCCCCTGTCGCCGGTCGTGAAGGCGAACGGCTTCGTCTTCGTTTCCGGGCAGCCGCCGTTCGACATCGAGACCGGCGACCTGGTCAAGGGCGATCTGGAGACCCAGACCCGCGCCTGCCTGGAGGCGGTGAAATACTGTCTGGAATGCGCCGGCTCCTCGATGGAGCAGGTGGTGAAGGTGACGGTCTTTTCGGTCAACGCCGCCCATTTCAAGCGCTTCAACGAAGTCTACAAGACCTATTTCCCGAAGGACCCGCCGGCGCGCAGCTTCGTCACCGTCGCGTCCTGGCCGCTGGATTTCGATATCGAGATCGAGTGCATCGCCCTTGCCGACTGACGCTTCGAACCGGGCCGGCCGGGGCGCGATCACGGTCCTCGGCGCCGGCATCGTCGGCACCTGTTGCGCGCTGGCGCTGCAGCGCGAAGGCTTCAGCGTCACCCTGATCGACCGGGACACGCCGGGCGCCGGCACGTCGAGCGGCAATGCCGGCCTGATCCAGACCGGCACGCCGATGCCGATGGCCACGCCGGGCATGCTGCGCAAGGTGCCCGCCATGCTGCTCGATCCGAAGGGGTCGCTGGTCATCCGCTGGCGCTACCTGCCCCGGCTGCTGCCCTGGCTGTGGCGCTTCCTCCGGCAGTCGTCGGCGCGCCGGACCGAGGCCAATGCCCGCGCGCAGATGCGCCTGCTCGATCATGTCGGCGACGCCTATCGCGAGCTGGTCAGGGCGGCCGGCGCCGAGGACATGCTGCGCCACAAGGGGCTGCTGTTCGTCTATCGCGGCGCTGCGGACGCCCGTGACGCCGAGTGGGAGATGGATATGTTCCGCCGCCACGGCGTCCGGGTGGACGCGGTGGGCGCCGACGAACTGCGCCAGATGGAGCCGGCGCTCAACCGGGACTACACCCACGGATTCCACCTGCCGGACTGCTTCTATACCGTCGATCCGAAGCACCTCGCCGAGCGCCTCGCCGAAGCGTTTGAAAAAATGGGCGGCGTCTTCCGGAAGGCCGAAGCGACCGGGATCGAGATGGGCGAAGCGGGGCCAAGAGCCCTGCGCACGACCTCCGGGACCGTCCCGGTCGAACGCCTGGTTCTCGCCGCCGGCGTTTTCTCGAAGAAATTCGCGCAGGAACTGGGCGTTTCGGTGCCGCTCGAATCGGCGCGCGGCTATCACCTGATGCTGCTCGACGAGACCGTGCGGATCAACGGGCCGGTGCTGGACGGCAAGCGGCATTTCGCCGTGACGCCCATGTCGGGCGGCCTGCGCCTGGCCGGCATGGTCGAACTGGCGAGTCTCGACGCCGCACCGAACTACGAACGCGCCGAGATGATGCTGCCCCTGGCGCAGGACATGCTGCCGGCCCTGAAAGGCGCGAAGACCCGGCCCTGGATGGGCCACCGGCCGATGATTCCCGACAGCCTGCCGGTCATCGAGCGGTCGCGCCGCCATGCCAACACCTATTTCGCCTTCGGCCACGGCCAGCTCGGCCTGACCCTGGGCGCGATCACCGGCCTGCTGATCGCCGACCTGGCCTGCGGCCGCGAGCCGAGGGTGGACCTGACGCCGTATCGGTCCGACCGGTTCTGAGGCGCGTTCTCCGGTACGGGCCGGAACGCGCCGCCCTGACCTGTTGCCTTCCCGGCGCCGAAGGCCAACATCCCGCCCGTTCGCTTTCCCGCCGAGATGCTGCCTTGCCTTCCTCCGCCCCAACCCCCCGTTGGCCCGACCTGTTGCCCGCCGGCCGGCCGGCCCTGATGGGCATTCTCAATCCGACGCCGGACAGTTTCTCGGACGGCGGCCGCTACGAGACGCCCGATGCGGCGCTCGCCCACGCCGGACAATTGCTCGCAGCCGGCGCGGATTTCATCGACATCGGCGGCGAATCGACCCGGCCCGGCGCGACCCCGGTTGCGCCGGAGGTCGAACTCGACCGGGTCATGCCGGCACTGCGCCGTCTTGCGGCGGACGGCCGGACCGTATCGATCGACACGCGCAATGCGTCCGTGATGCGGGCCGCGCTCGGCGCCGGCGCGGCGATCGTCAACGATGTCAGCGCGCTGACCCACGATCCGGACAGCTTCGAGACCGTCCGGCGCAGCGGCGCGCCGGTCATCCTCATGCATATGAAGGGCGATCCCGCGACGATGAACGACGACCCCCGCTACGGCGACGTCGTCGCAGAGGTCGCCGACACGCTGGGAGAGCAGGCCGAACGCTTCGTGGCCGCCGGCCTCCTGAAATCGCAGATCGCCGTCGATCCGGGCTTCGGCTTCGGCAAGACCCATCGGCACAATCTCGCCCTGCTTCACGATCTGGACCGGCTGACCGCCCTCGGCTATCCGGTCTGCGTCGGCGCCTCGCGCAAGCTGGCTGCGCTGACGGCGCCGGCGGGCGTGCGCCTGGCGGCATCGACCGCGGCGGCGGTGCTGGCGGCGCAGAAGGGCGCAGCGATCTTGCGGGTCCACGACGTTGCCGAGACCCGGGTGGCGTTGCGGATCGCCGGATTTGCCATGCCGCGGCCCCCGGATGGGCCCCCGGATGGATCGAAGCCCGGTATGGCCGAAAACCCCGCGATCGTTTAGGAATCCCGCCGAACAGTCCGGACCGGGGAGCGTATCCGGAACATGAGCCGCAAATTCTTCGGCACCGACGGCATACGCGGCATCGCCAACCGCGAGCCGATGACCGCGACGACCGCGCTGGCCCTGGCGGCGGCGGCTGGCGGCCATTTCCGCCGCGGCGCGCACCGTCACCGGGTGGTGATCGGCAAGGATACGCGCCTCTCCGGCTACCTGCTCGAGCCGGCGCTTACCGCCGGTTTCATCTCCATGGGGATGGACGTCATTCTGGTCGGCCCGATGCCGACGCCCGCGATCGCCATGCTGACCCCATCCCTGCGCGCCGATCTCGGGGTCATGATCTCGGCCTCGCACAACGCCTTTCAGGACAACGGCATCAAGCTGTTCGGGCCGGACGGAAACAAGCTGTCCGACGACATCGAACTGGAGATCGAACGGCGGATGGAAGCCGGGATCGCGGAGCAGGAGCTGGCCGGCCCGCGCGACCTAGGCCGCGCCCAACGGCTCGACGATGCGCCCGGCCGCTATATGGAGTTCGCCAAGGCCACGTTCCCGGCGGAGCTGCGCCTCGACGGCCTCAAGATCGCGGTCGATTGCGCCAACGGCGCCGCCTACAGGGCCGCCCCGACCGTGCTGTTCGAACTGGGCGCCGAGGTGGTGCCGGTCGCCGTTTCACCCGACGGCTTCAACATCAACCGGGATTGCGGCGCCACGGCGCCGGAAACCCTGGCCACGGCGGTCGTGGCCCACAATGCCCATGTCGGGATCGCGCTGGACGGCGACGGCGACCGGGTCCGCATGGTCGACGAGGCCGGGCGGATCGTCGACGGCGACCAGATCATGGCCCTGATCGCCCGGGCCTGGCGCCGCGCCGGCAAGCTGCGGGGCGGCGGCGTCGTCTCCACCGTGATGTCGAATCTCGGCCTTGAGCGCTATCTCCGGAGCATGGATCTGGCCCTGGTCCGCGCCCGTGTCGGCGACCGGTATGTAGTCGAGGACATGCGCAGGCACGGCATCAACGTCGGCGGCGAGCAATCGGGCCATATCGTGCTCAGCGACCATATCGCCACGGGCGACGGCCTGGTGACCGCGCTTCAGGTGCTGGCGGAACTGGTCCGCACCGGCAAGCCGGCGAGCGAGGTCATGCATCTGTTCGAGCCGGCGCCCCAGCTGCTCAGGAACGTACGCTACCAGGCCGGCGACGGAGCGGCCCCGCTGGACGCCGGCCCGGTAAAGCAGGCGATCGCCGACGGGCAGAGCCGGCTGGGCGACGGCGGCCGGCTCGTCATCCGCCGGTCGGGCACCGAACCGGTGATCCGCGTCATGGCGGAGGGCGACGACGAAAGCCTCGTTGCAGCGGTGGTCGAGTCGGTGTGCGCCTCCATCGAGGCGGCGGCCCGGTGAACGGCCGCGTGCTGATCGTCGCCGGATCCGATTCCGGCGGCGGCGCGGGCATACAGGCCGACATCAAGACGGTAACGGTGCTGGGCGGCTTCGCCATGACGGCGGTGACGGCGCTCACGGCCCAGAATACCCTCGGCGTGCATGGCGTTGTGGGAGTCGAGCCGGAATTTATCCGGCAGCAGATCGAGGTCGTGGTCGGCGATCTCGGCGTCGACGCGATCAAGACCGGCATGCTGCACAGCGGCCCGGTCATCGAGACGGTGGCCGGGGCGATCCGGGACCTCACACCCGGAGTTCCGCTGGTGGTCGATCCGGTGATGGTCGCAAAGGGCGGCGCGCCCTTGCTGGAGCCCGGGGCCGTCGACATCCTGCGCGACACGCTGCTGCCCATGGCGACGATCATTACGCCGAACCTGCCCGAAGCCGGCGTTCTGCTGGACCGCGACCCGCCCGGCAGGGACGGGATGGCGGACGCCGCCGCTGCCCTGCTGGCGCTCGGACCGGGGGCGGTCCTGCTCAAGGGCGGCCACCTCGAGGGCGACGACATCGTCGACCTGCTGGCGGCCGGCGACGCAGCGCCGCGGCGCTGGACCGCGAAGAAGATCGACACGCCGCACACCCACGGCACGGGCTGCACCCTGGCTTCGGCCGTCGCAGCCGGGCTGGCGCAGGGCCTGGCCCTGGAGGCGGCGGTATCCCGTGCGCGGGATTATGTGCGCAGCGCGATCCTGGCCGCGCCCGGCTACGGCGCCGGGCACGGGCCGCTCAACCACGCCCACCGGATCGAACCCGGATAGGGCGGGACCGGGGCTCGCACCGCGGCAGCGGCTCGCGGCGATCGATCTCAGCCCCGCTCCTTCACAAGTTCGGAGATCCGGGCGTTCAACCGGGTAATCTCGGCCTCTGCGGCAGCCGCAGCCGCCGCCAGTTCCGACTTCTCGGCCTCGCTTTCAAGGGCCTGCGCCCCGGCCTCGGAAACCTGCCGTTCCAGGTCGCTGACCCGGTCTTGCGCGCCTTTCCGGCGAAGGCCCCAGATCAGCCAGCCGGCGACCAGCCCGATAGCGTAGGCGATGACCAGCCAAAGCCAAATCTCGCCGATCAGGTATCCCATGATGCTCTCCCCGGTTGGCGCCGCCCGCGGACAAGGGCCGGCGCACCAGACTCCGGCCGGCTATTTCGACATGGCGAATTCGATCCGCCGGTTCTTCGCCCTGCCCGCTTCCGTATCGTTCGCGACGAGCGGC
Source organism: Rhodospirillaceae bacterium (assembly GCA_011523655.1). Classification (GTDB taxonomy): domain Bacteria; phylum Pseudomonadota; class Alphaproteobacteria; order Bin65; family Bin65; genus Bin65. Next base: position 34,611 of record WTGH01000009.1, on the reverse strand, counting down.
TGCGTCCCGCCGTAGCCCCGGGCGGACACCCGGTCCGGCGGAACGCCGAGGCCGGTCATGCGGGCGGCCACCGCTTGCGCTCTCGCCGCGCTCAGTTTCCAGTCGCGCTCGGCGTCGCCGGTGTCGTCGGTGTGGCCCCGAACCTCGATCCTGACGCCGATGCACCGCTTGGCCGCCATTGTCAGCGCATCGAGCACCGCTTTGCTTTCCGGCGCGATCGCCGCGGTGCCGCGCGCAAACCGGATCGGCGTGTCCCGCGTCAGCCCGTCGAACGCCGCGCGGCACACCTGCGCCGACGACAGGGCCGGCAAAACGGTCGTTCGGTCTGCTATGCCCGCAACACCCTTGACGGCTTCGAGCGAAGCCCTCGCAGCAGCGACCCGCGCCGCGCGCTCCGCTTCGACGGGCGCGGCCCCGGACAGGATGAAGCTGCGCCCCTCCACGACACATTTGAGCCAGTTGAGCGTGAACCCTGCGATGGCGGACTCGCAGGCGGCGCCGAGAACCCGCTGCATCTCGCCGGACGATTGATAGTGCGCCTTTGTCGTGTCGCGGACCATTTCTCGGGCATTCAGCGACTCGACGGCGGTAAAGACCTTTTCGACGGCGATGCGGCGCGCCGTGTGGGTCAGGGCGATCCCGCCGAGCGTCACGGTCTGCCCGTTGACCGCGCATTTCATCCAGGCCGCCGGCAGGCCGGACACCGCACGCTTGCAGATGTCGGCGAGCTTCGCTTCGATTTCGGCCATGGACCTGAAGCGCGCCGTCGTATTGTCGCGCACCTCGCGAATTCCGGGGATGGCGTCGATTCCGGGGGCGGCCGTTTCCGCCGCCTGCCGGCGCTCCGACGGCAACAAGGCCTCGCCCTTGAGAATGGCGTCGCGCCCGCGCACCTCGACCGAAGCCCAGGGCGGTCCGGTTTCGTCGAGCTTCCTGTCGGCGGCGCGCTGGAGATCGGCTTCGATTTTCCGGGCATTGTCCAGGCCGTAGATCGCGACCGCACCGACGATCAGCACGGCTGCCAGACCTGTGGTCAGAATCCCGAGAAACCTGCCCATGCGCCTCCTCTCCGGCCGCCGGCAAGCGCAACCGCACCGATCGGGCCGTCGCCTCCGGCCGCCGTTGCCGACCATGCGCCTTCGGAACGGCGGCGCCGGCAGACGCCGCCCGCAGCCGGATCGGATTATAAGGCTTTGCGAACCTGTTTTGCCGGTTTTCTTGCCGGTTTTCTTGTTGGGAGCGGGCGACCCCGACACCCCGCAAGGGTCCGGAACGGTACGCCCGGCGAACAAGGCTTTTGCCCGCGGTGTTTCGATGATAGGGCGGCGCCATGAGAGGAAAAGTGCCCGAACCGGACTACAGGATCGGCTTCGCCCTGGTGCTGGTCGCCTCGGCGTGTTTCGGGCTGGGTCCGGCCCTCGGGCAATTCGCCGCCGACAATGGCCTGTCGCCGCTCACAACGACGGCGTGGCGTTTCGTGATTCCGGTGCTGGTCCTGTCGCCGTTCCTGCCCCGCGCCTTCGCGCATGGCCGGCTCGCCTTCGTGGGGCTGGCGGTGGGCGCGATCGCCGCGCTCGGCATGGTCGCCTACTTCACCGCCCTGCGCCATCTCAGCGTCGCGACCGTCTCGGTGATCTATTTCACCTACCCGCTGTTCACGATCCTGCTCGACCGTGTCCTGTTCGGCGAACGCATCCGCCGCCGGGCGGTCGCCGCCTCGTTGATGATCGTCGCCGCCGCGGTTGTCGTCGTGCCTGCCGGAACGCTGAGCGGCGGACAGGTGGAAATATTCCTGCTGGCCTTCGCCGCACCGGTCGGCTTCGCCATCCTGATCGTCGCCCTGTCGCGCACGCTGACGCCGATCCCCCTCCTGCCACGCGCCAGCATCGGCCTGACCGGCGCGCTTGCCGGCCTCGCGCCCGGATTTCTCCTGTTCGAAGCCGGGCCGCTGCTGCCGGCCGCGCCGCAGGCCGCAGCCACGCTCATCGTCTTCGCCGCCGCGACCACCGTGATTCCGCAGCTGCTCTACACCGCGGGTTCCCGCCATGCCGGCGCCGGCCTGACGGCGATTGCCGGCGCCTTCGAACTGGTCGTGGCGCTGCTCGTCGGCTGGATCTGGCTCGGCGATCCGGTGCTGACCCGCGAAGTCATCGCAGGTTTGCTGATTCTGGCGGCGCTGGCGTCGGCCGTCGTGCCCGTTCCGGCGGGTATGAGGAGCCGAAACGGTCAGCCGTAGCTCGCGGCCAGTCCGGCCCGGGCGTCGCCCTGGATTCCGAATTGCGGAATCGGGTAGCGCAGGCCGTTCTTCGACAGGGCCGCCAGACCGTCGATCACGCCCGGCAGGTAGGATGGCGGAATCGCCATCAGCAGTTCATCCTCCAGGACGCCGCCATAACGCCGTTCGGCAAAGCACGGGATCGACAGGCTGGGCTCGCCGGTCTTGAGCGCGCGGCCCCAGCTGTCGGCGCAGGCGCTCTCGCCGACGCAGCCCCATTCGAGTTTCCTGTAGCCGGTCCATTGCAGCCCGTTGATGAACAGGATCATCTGGGCCGGCGTGCCGTAGATCAGGCAGATGTCCGGCGGATCGAGCCGGCCGGCGGCGAGCGGCGAAACCGCCATTGCCGCATAGGTTCCGTGCGGAACCACATCCATCGCTTCCTGGTGTGCCGCGGCATCGGCCGATGTCTCGAACCACACCCCGGCCATATGCTCGCCGGAAAGCCATTCCGGGTTCTGCGGATGCAGGCCGATCACCGCGCCGCACTGGGCGCCGACCAGATCCTCCTGGGTGATGCCGACCGTCCAGTTGAGACGGCAGGCCTGGGCGACGATCTGGTCGGTCGTGTGGATCGTGCCCCCGGGTCGCCGGATGCGCGGCACCGCCTCCATGGCCTCGACTGTCTCGAACAGCTTCATGCCGATGGGCGTCGTGCGCAGGCGCAGATAGCGGTTCAGGCCGGCAACGATGGCGCCATAGTCGTAGGCAGGGCGCGTGTCATCGCCCTTGGGCGCTTCGGGCGGGGATGAGGGCATGGCGGGTCTCCAGGAACGGTGTCGGCGCATTCAACCACAAAGGACAGACCGGAACCCGGCCGCATTGCCGCCTCTGTGCCGAACCTCCGGGCAGGAAATTGCCACGGCGGGATCGCCTTTCGACCGGGCTACGGCATCAACGGCCCGAAGGTGCGGTAGAGCCAGCCGGCGAAATCGTCCTCCAGCGGGAAGGACAGCATGCCCAGGACCGAATAGCCCAGCAGCCACGGCATCAGGAAGAAGCGGACCATGTAGAAGAACCAGGCGACGTAGAGCGGGATCATCGGCTCGATGATGAAGCCGGGCGTGATCGGCTTGAAGACCCGGAGGAACGGGTCCGTGATCTTCACGAAAGCCTTCATGAAAAAGAAGGGCGAATTGGTCGGCAGGAAGATGTTCATGCCGAAGCGGCCGATCAGCGTCCACATGATCGCGCCCAGGACATAGTCCAGGCCTATCGCCCAGATCGGGATTCCTGCGGGCATGGTCCGTCTCTCGTTTCGCGTCGCGCCGGCAGCATAAGAGAATTCCCGTCCGGAACAAGGTTCCGCCCGTCACCGGAAAGAAATCGGGGGCGGACCGAAGTCCGCCCCCGCGGGAAGTGCAAGTCTGGTTGGCGTCAGTGCGAAGCTTCGAGGATCGCGGACCCGCTGGGATCGCGGGTATTGTCCACCATCTGCTGGACTTCTTCGCTCGGCGCCGGAGTCATCAGGCTGACGACGACCATCGCCACCAGGCTGACCGGCATGCCGATGATGCCGAACCGCAGATGGTTCAGGTCGAACAGCATCTGACCGGTCGTGTAGGTCCACCACAGGTAGACCGACCCGGCCCCGAAGCCGAGGACCATGCCCGCAATCGCGCCGGCCGTCGTTGCCCGTTTCCACCACACGCCCAGGACGAGCGGGAAGAACAGGCCCGAGCAGGCGAAGCAGAAGGCCCAGGCGACGGCCCCCAGAATTCCGGTTAGCTGGAAACTGGCGACGATAGCGCCGAGCGCACCGATCACGATCAGCAACACGCGGGCGACGATCAGGCGCCGCGCGGTGTCGGCCTTCGGATCGATGATCTTGTAGTACAGATCATGGCTCAGCGCGTTGGCGATGGCGAGCAGCAGCCCGTCCGCCGTCGACATGGCAGCCGCCATGCCGCCTGCAGCGACCAGGCCCGAGATCACATACGGCAGCCCCGCGATTTCCGGCGTGGCCAGCACGACGATGTCGGGCCGCATGAAGAACTCGTTGACCTGCAGGATGCCATCCTTGTTGCCATCCGTTATCGCCAGCATCTTCACGTCGACCCAGTTCTTGACCCATTCGAGATTGCTCACATCCGCAACGGATTTGCCGATGATGCTGGTCGCGAGGTTGGGATCGAACAGCTGCAGCTTGGTCAGCGTGGCCAGGGCCGGCGCCGTGAAGTACAGCAGGAAGATGAAGAACAGCGAGAAGGACACGGAACGCCGGGCCGCGCGAACGGTCGGCGTCGTGAAGTAGCGCATCAGGATGTGCGGCAGCGACGCGGTCCCTGCCATCATGCAGAGTGCCAGGGTCACGAACTGCCAGCTGTGCGCAGCGTCACCGGGTGCGTTGTGCAGGCTGGTGAGGATCCTCACCCCCGGCACCTTTTCGACCGCCGCGGCGCCGACATTCAGCGTCGGCTCAAGCTCCGTGATCCGCGCCACGGCTTCGCCGTAGGTGAAGTGCGGAATGATGCCGAAGCCCTGCGCGTTGGACATCCAGATGACCGGCACGAGGTAGGCGATGATCAGCACGATATACTGCGCCACCTGCGTCCAGGTCACCGCGCGCATGCCGCCGAGCATCGAGCAGAGCAGGATACCCAGCAGGCCGAACCAGACGCCGACCTCGAACGGGATGTGCAGCGCGCGCGCCGCGATCGTTCCGGTGGCGTTGATCTGCGCCGTCACATAAGTGAAGGACGTCACAACGAGGATGATAACGGCCACGAACCGCGCCGTGTTGCCGCCGTAACGGGTTCCGATGAAGTCGGGCACCGTGTAGCAGCCGAACTTGCGCAGATACGGCGCGAGCAGCGCGTTCACCAGCACATAGCCGCCGGTCCAGCCGACGACGAAGGCGAGGTAGCCGTGTCCGCCGAAATAGATGCCGCCGGCCAGCGCCACGAAGGACGCGCCGGACATCCAGTCCGCCGCCGTCGCCATCCCGTTGAACACGGGTGGCACTTCGCGGCCGGCAACATAGTAGGCCGACACCTGCATGGTGCGCGACAGCCAGCCGATCGCGGCGTAGATGACGACCGTGAAGATCACGAACAGGATGCCGATGGTGTCGGCGCCCAGGCCCGCCTGCTCCAGGATCGCCATCAGGATGATGAAGACGACGAAGCCGCCGGTGTACATGCCGTAAATTTTCGGCAGGTTCTCGATGAAGTTCCCTTTGAACATGACGGTCTCCCCTACCCTTCGGTTTCGTCGCCGGAGAGACCCGCATCAGCGTCGATCTTGTCCTGCTGCCAGTTCTGGTAGAAGATCAGCAGCACGAAAATGATCAGCGAGCCCTGGACTGCGAGATAGTAGCCCAACGGGAATCCGATGAAGGAAACCCCGTTTAGGCTCTTAGCGAACCAATGCACCAGAAGGGAGAAAATGAACCATATGATCAGGACGATGATCGTAAGGGTTCTGGTCCTCTCCCAATGGCGCGTCCGCTGGCCTGACGAATCGGACATGCGGCACCATCCTCTGAGATATGTTCGAAAGCGATTCCGTGGTGTATCCCGGCAATCTCCGGGCCGGGCACACGGAGCGGGAAATTTATACGGTGACAAAGAAATGTGTCAAGGTACCATAAGTCTCACACATTAAGTCGTAGATTAAGTTTCTGCGATGATCCTCTCTCTTCTTCAAACACTGTCCGGCCCTATAAAGAGTATCGCCGAGCGATTCGACCGCACACCGATAGAATCGGTCGAGAATTTGTATCTTTTTTCCCGGACACGCGCTTCGTTCGTGGCGCAAACATCACTGTTCGGATACCTGAAAGCCCGTATGGGTACACAATTTCGCGAATATTTCACTGATGAAATATTTGCTCAGTCGATACAGGCTTCGTCGGTAAAAGTGTTTGTCTCCTGCCTGTCGGACCTGACGGTCTACGTCGTTGCGAACGTCGCGGAGTCGGGCCGCCTGACCCGGACGGAAGCCGAAGCCATGGCACGGCAATGCTTCGACCTCGGGATGCGCGGCGGCCTGGCGGACGTCGACCGGAAAATGATTCCGGCCGACGCCTACGAACGGTTCGAACAGCGGCTGCGCGAAACGGACTGGGCCACCGCGACGGCCAGTGACGTGGCGTTTGCCCTCAGTCCGGTCGATCTGACGCGCTTCGCGCCGGTCATCGACGATTTCAAGAAGCTCGACCGAAAGATCGTCGCCACGTCGATCGGCAACAAATGGCGCGAGGTCCGCACCGCCTTTCGGGACCGCGCGGTTCCCGACAGGATCGCGATCGACTGGCGGAGCGGCGCCGGGCTGTAGCGTTCGAGGCCGCATATGAGCTTTCGGACCACATCGGGCGGTCTCTCCGGCATGCCGCTTGCCAGCATACCGGCCGTCGCCATCGATACGGAAACCACCGGCCTCGATGTCGGGAAAGTCCGGATCGTCGAGATCGGCGCGGTCGGCCTGGAAACCTGCGCGCCGGGCGCGCAGCGCGTTTATTCCGAGCTGGTCGATCCCGGCATTCCGATCCCGGCCTCCTCGACCGGAATCCACGGTATCGCCGATGCCGATGTCGCCGGCGCGCCCTCGTTTCCGGAGCGCATGGCCGAATTTGCGGCCTGGGCCGGGCCGACGGTCGTAATCGGCTATTCCGTCGGTTTCGATCTGGCGGTGTTGAAGGCCGAGCACGAACGCCATGGCCTGCCGTGGCAGCCGCCGCGGTCCCTCGACGTCGGGCACCTGGTCGATCTGGTGGCTCCTGCCCTGCCCGAGAAGTCGCTCGAAACGGCGGCGGGCTGGCTCGGCGTCGAGCTGTCCGGGCGGCACCGCGCCCTGGGCGATGCCCGGGCCGCTGCGGAAATCTACCGCGCGGTCGTGCCGAAACTGCGGGAAAAGGGGATCGTGACGCTGGCCCAGGCCGAGCGGGCCGTCCGCGCGCTCTCGACCCGGATGACGGAAGAGGCGCAATCCGGCTGGCACGACATGGGACAGAGCGGCGACGCGCGCGACGGGAACCGGATCGCCGAATATGTCCGGATCGACAGCTTCGCCTACCGCCACCGCGTCGCCGACCTGATGAAGCATCCGCCGCTCACGGTCGGTAACGACCGGCCGGTCAGGGCGGCGCTCGCCGCGATGATGGAAAACAAGGTCAGTTCCCTGTTCCTGCCGCCGGAAACCGCCGGCGGCCCGGAAGGAATCGAGGACGGAATCGGGGACGGTATCGTGACCGAGCGGGACATCATGCGGGCGATCGACCGGGACGGACCGGCGGCGCTCGACGCACCGGTCGGCAATCTCGGCCAGCGCCCGCTGGTGACGATCCACAAGGATGAATTCGTCTACCGGGCGATCGCCCGGATGTCGGGCGGCGGCTTCCGGCATCTCGGCGTCGTGGACGAGGGCGGCGCGCTGTGCGGCGCGCTGAGCGCGCGGGACCTGCTGCGCCAGCGGGCCGGCGACGCGGTCGCCCTGGGCGACAGCATCGAATCGGCCCGGTCGCGCTTCGAACTGGGCCGGGTCTGGTCGCAGCTCACGGCGGTCGCCCGCGCCCTGGTGTTCGAGGAGGTCGACGCGCGGAATATCGCCTCGATGATCTCGCGCGAATTGCGGGCCCTGACCGCACGGGCATGCGAGCTGGCGGAAGCGGAAATGGCCGAAGCCGGTCTGGGCGAAGCGCCGGCGCCTTACGCCCTGCTCGTGCTCGGCTCCGGCGGCCGCGGCGAGAGCCTGCTGGCGATGGATCAGGACAACGCGCTCATCTATGCCGACGACGCACCGGACGCCGCCGACGGATGGTTCGAGCAGCTGGGCCGGCGGACCGCCGACATCCTCGACGAGACCGGCGTGATCTACTGTCCCGGCGGCATCATGGCTTCCAACGCCGCCTGGCGTAAGCCGCTCGGCGTCTGGCGGGAGACCGTCCGGTCCTGGATCGGTCGGTCGCGCGCCGAGGACCTGCTCAACTGCGATATCTTCTTCGACGCCCAGGCCGTGCTCGGCGCGAGGGCCATGGCCGACAGCCTGCGCGCCGAAGCGCTCGAACTGGCCCGGCAGGCCAGGAATTTCCACAAGTTCCTCGCCATCTCGGCCGGGAATTTCGATACACCGGTCGGCATGTTCGGACGGTTCAGGACGGAGGCCGGCCGGGTCGATCTCAAGATCGGCGGGATCATGCCGATCTTCTCGGCCGCGCGGGTGATCGCGCTGATGCACGGCGTCGAGGCGCGCACGACGCCGAAGCGGCTCGTTGCTGCGCGCGGGCTCGAGACGGTGTCGGAAAGAGACGTCGACGATCTCGTCGAGGCGCACCGTATCCTGCTGAGCCTCATTCTCGGGCAGCAGTTGCGCGATATCGACGCCGGCGTGGCGCTGTCCAACAAGGTCGCGCCGCCGGAACTCAACGGGTTCGAGAAGCAGGAAATGAAATGGGCGCTGGCACAGGTGCCGCTGGTTTCGAACCTGCTCGGCGTGCCGGCCCTCGGCCGGTGATCCGGGCTGCCGCCGGCCGGCGGCTATTCCACGAAATCTTCTACTCCGCAGCCTGGTCGGGGACGATTGCGGTTTCCTTCGGCCCGCCGGCCTCTTCGTCGTTGCCGACCACCCGCAGCATCGGAACCGGCGGTGCGGTTCGCTCACTCTCTCCCATCTCGGAAACCCGCCCGAGAATGTGCTCGCGGAGCGACGACCCGGCCGCCGCGCCGCCGGTATCCGCCTGGCCCGAAACCGCCGCCGGCGGCACCTGCACGCCGGATTCCTGCAGGCGCCGGATGGTCTGGAAATAGATTTCGTCGGTCGCCTCGCGGCGCTGCGGCGGCCGGTGCGCCGCCAGGTTCTTCGGCCAGACCGCCTTGTCGTAGACCAGCCGGTAGAGCTCGGTCTTCATGTGCGGCGCCCAGTTGTTCTGGCGCGCGTTGGCGCGGTGCTGGCGCAGCCCCTCGATATTGACCGGCGCCGCGACGAAGGCGTCGCCCTGGGTGCGGATTTCGTGCGCGATCTGGCCGCGATAGTCGACGATCATCGGATGGCCGCCGGTCACGAAGCCGCGGGTGCCTGCCGCATCGACGGTGTGGTAGCCGGTGTTGGGCGCGATGACATAGCAGTTGTTGTCCAGCGCCCGGGCCTGGTTCTGGATCTGCCAGACGCCGGTCGAGATCTTGTTCTCGATGGAACTCGGCCGGTAAACGATTTCGGCGCCGTTCATCATCAGGCCGCGCGCCAGTTCCGGATAGTTGCCCTCCATGCAGATCAGGCAGCCGATATTGCCGATCGGCGTCTGCGCGACAGGGAAGAAGGCGTCGAGCCCGGCGCCGAACATCGCCACCCACTGGTCCCAGACATCGTGGGGCGTCGTCGTGTGCTCGATAGTGAACACGACATTCTTGCGGTGGACGTGAACGACGGCGCCGGACGGATCGATGATGAAGGCGGTGTTGAAGAAACGGTCGGGAAACTCCGCCATCCGCGCCTTGGCCTGGCCGATCAGGTAGAGATTCCATTTGACCGCCTTTTCCGCCAGGCGGTCGATGACCGGGCCGGGTATGTCGATGGCGCCGCTGCGCGCGTAGTCCGCCGATTCCCAGTCGTGGAATTCGTCCGGGAAGCCCTGGATCGCGCCTTCGCACAGGGCCAGCAGGCGCGGGCGGTATTCCATGGAATGGAGAACCGCCATGTCGATCATGTGATCGAGATGGCGCAGGTTGCGCTCGTAATCCGGCGCATCCGCGACCCGGAACATGCAGTCAACCGTATCGGTCTGCAGCCCGATGGCGTTGTAGATTTCGCTCACGATCCGCACCCCCGCTTCCCGCCGTGCAGTCTACATGAAGTCCGCCCGGCCGCTACTTTACTCTGTTACTTCCGACTCTGTTACTTCCGGGCGCCGGGTATTTCACCTGGACGGCCACGATATCCGTATCGTGGTATTGCTGGTGGCGCACCGACGAGGCCAGGTGGCGCAACAGGCGAAGCGAGACCTCCTGCTCGACCGGCGTCTCTTCGCCCCGGGCGTCGAGCACGGCGAGTCGCTCCTGCACATTTTCCCCTCTCGGCGCGACGACGAACTCAAGCAGCGCGCCGTCTTCGCCCTTCGACGCGGACAGCCGCAGGCGCCGCGCCCGGCCGGGCGCCCCGGATCGGTCTTCCGGCCCGAGAAGCGTCAACAGCGTCTCCTCGCCAACGGCGTCGAGCCGGTCCGCCATGGCGCCTTCCCAGCGGTTGCGCGCCGCAAAACCGGCCAGAAATTCGCGGATTTTCGGCAAGGCGGCGATGCCAAACTCGGTTTCCGTACGGACCGGGCGGGGTCCGAGAAAATCCACGATCCAGGTCATGACGATCGCGACGAGACCGCCGGAAGTGATCCCGTTCGAGAATATTCCGCCGGCGAATTCGGATACCAGCTCGGGGTAGATCGCGCCGTTCTGGAAACCGACTCCGAGCCAGAAGGACACCCCGACCACCATGCCCTTGCGGTAGTCCATGCCATCCTGCATCACCATTCCGATGCCGACCATGAACAGCATCGCGACAAGGACGAGGAGGTAGGCGGCGACAACCGGGCCCGGTATCGCCAGCACGACCGCCAGCGCCTTGGGCAGGAATGCCAGCACAAGGAAGATCGCCCCCGTGGCGACCGCGACGACCCGCGCCGCAACCCCGGTGATCTCGATGAGCGGGGCGGCGAGCGAATAGGTCGTGTTCGGGACGGTTCCCGCGAGGCCGCACAACAGGTTGCTCATGCCGTCGACGGTGACCGTGCCTTGCACCGCGCGGAAATCCACCGGCCGTTTCCGGCGCCAGGAAACCTGCTGGAGCGCCGCATTGCTGCTCATCGCCCGGATCGTGCCGATCACGGCGGTCAGCAGGAAGGCCGGAAGCAAGGCCCAGAAGACGGGTCCGAAATCCAGATCCAGGCCGGGCATTTCGGCGCTCGGCAGCCCGATCCAGGATGCCGCGGCGATACGGTCCAGATCGTAGAGTCCGAAGAATGCCGCGACCGCCGTACCGGCGACGACGCCGACGATGGGCGCCCACAGCCGGAGCATTGCCGTTCCCTTCAGCGAAACGCCGAGAATTGCGAGAATCGTGATAAGCGCGATCGATGGCGCCGCATGGTCCGGGCTGCCCTGCGGAACGTCGTCCAGCATCCGGAACAGGATCGGCATGACCGTGACCGGAATGAGCATGATCACGGTGCCGGAAACCGCCGGGGTCAGGATCTTCCGGAACACCGCGAGGCGGGCGGAGAGCAGGAGCTGGAAAAGCCCTCCGATGACGACGAGGGTTGCGAGCATCGCCGGGCCGCCTTTCTCGACAGCCGTGATGCTGACTCCGATAAACGCCGCCGAACTGCCCATCACGAGCATGTGGCCGCCGCCGATCCTGCCGAAGCGAAACGCCTGGAGCGCCGTCGCGATGCCGCTGATCGCGACGGCGGCGAACACCGCCCACGCCAGGTAGGCGTCTCCGGCGCCGCCGATGCGCATCACGGCCGTCGGAATGACGATCGGGACCGTGACGGTCAGGACGGCAAGCTGCAATCCGAGCCCGAAGGTGAGCGCCGCCGGTGCAGGTTCGTCTGCCTCGAAGCGAAGACCCTGACCGTCGGGCGCCTGCTTCCTGCTCATGGCGGTGCGGAACCCGGGCAAAGGCCCCGAAAACGGAACGACCGAAAGCAGAACGACCGAAAGCGGAACGATATATGCAAGCTCACCGCGTCCTGACCCCTGCTGGCGATAACGGATGGCTCATCCGTGAAGAAACCTGCGCAGCCGCGCTCAATGCTCCACATAACGGCGCGGATCGCAAGGATCGACCGACTCCCGGGCGATCGCGGCGGCAAACCGGATATCGCCGATATAGTCGAGACGCCACCGGACCGACGGCGTTTCGGGGAAGCTGAACAGGCTTACCGGCGCGCCCCGAACCATGGCCGGCGGAATCTCGAACTTCGCGGTATCCAGCGACAGGCCCGCGCCGACAGCCTTGATCAGCGCCTCTTTCAGGGTCCAGAGGCGATAGAACAGTTCGACCTTGCCGTCGCCGTTCGCTTTCTCGAGTTCCGCGCGCTCCTGCGGCGCGAACAGGAGCCGGATGTAACCGTCCAGCTCGCGGCGGGTGGAGCGCTCTTCCACATCGACCCCGATTCGCCCCCCCCCGGCGGCCAATGCGATCAGGCCGTGCCGGCCGCTATGGCTGACGTTGAAGGCCACGCGGGCCGGAACGCCGCAGATTCGGGCGAATGGCTTGCCGAATCTTGCCTTTTCAAACGAAAGATCGCCGTTGCTGCAGCCGAGTTCCCGGCAGAGGAGCGACCGGAGCGCGGCGCGGCACAGGGTGAACTCGCGGCGCGGCCGGGGGTACAGGAACCGGCCCCGGCGCGACCGCTCCGCTTCGTCGAGCCAATCGAGCGCTTCGGATTCGCGCACGATGTCGGCCGTCAGATCGACATGAAAGACCCTTGCGCCGTCCACTTCGCGGAATGGACGCCACAGGGCGGAAGCGGCCTCAGGCGTTACCTGCATCGGTCGAGCATACGAATTGCGCGGAAAGGGCGAAACGGTCGAGCCCGGCGGCCAGTATGCCGGAACCGCCCCCGAAACGGAACGCGTTGCGGATTTTGGCAGCGGACGCCGGAACGCTGCTTGAGTCGTCCGCGCCGGCGAGCCTTGAAACCCTGAAACAAGTCGCGAGCGGCCCGGCGGCGGCGAATTCGCCAGCCCCCGCGATGGTGCGAATTCACGCCGGTACAGGTGCGGCTACCGGATCAGGAACAGCGACAGTTCGGGCACGAAGGTCACGACCATCAGCACCGCCAGGATCAGAGCGATGAAGGGCAGGACGGCCCGGCAGACCAGCAGGAAGGATTCACGGAATGCGGTCGTGGCAACGATCAGGTTGAGCCCGACCGGCGGCGTCAGGAAGCCGACCTCCAGGTTGATCACCATGATGATGCCGAGGTGGATCGGATCGATGCCGTAGGTCCCCGCGATGCCGAGCATCAGCGGGCCGAGGATCAGGATGGCCGAGATCACGTCGATGAAGCAGCCGACCAGCAGCAGCAGCACGTTCATCGCCAGCAGGAAGGTGACCGGGTCGCTGACGATCGTGCCGATCCATTCGGCGAGCGCGTGGGGCACCTGCTCGACGGTAAGCAGCGACTTGATGCTGAGCGCGACCGCGACGATGGGGAACAGCGTGCCGAGCAGCTTCGCCGTCTCGACCGACGTGTTGAAGAAATCCCGGATCCGCATTTCGCGGTGCACGAAGATTTCGATGAACAGGGCGTAGCCCAACGCGACCGCTGCAGCCTCGGTCGCCGAGAAATAGCCGGTGTAGATGCCGCCGAGCAAAACGACCGGCAGCAGCAGCGCCCAGATGCCCCTGCGCAGCGCCACAGCGATCGCGTGGAATTCCCAGGGCTTCGAAGGCAGGTGCCGGTTCATCCACAAGGCGTAGACGCCGAGCACCACGGTCAGCAGGATACCGGGCACGATGCCGGCCGTGAACAGGTCGGAAATCGATTTCTCGGTGACGATGCCGTAGAGGATGAGCGGGATCGACGGCGGGATGATGATGCCGAGCGTGCCGCCCGAAGTCAGCGCGCCGAGCGAAAAGCTCCGGGAATAGCCCTCGCGCAGCAGGGCGGGATAGAGGATGGTCCCGACCGCCAGCAATGTGACCGGCGACGAGCCGGAGATGGCGGCGAAGACGGCGCAGGACAGGATCGTCGCGACCGCCAGGCCGCCGGGCAGCCACTGGGTCAGGACCCGCATGACCTCGATCAGCCGCTCGGCGATCGAGCCGCGGGTCATGACGTTGCCCGCGGCGATGAACATGGGGATCGCGAGCAGGACCTCGTTGTTGAGGCTGCCCCACATGTCGTCGACGAGATAGGAGATCCGGCCGTCGCCCCAGACCAGATGGACGTAGGCGGTCGCCGTCAGCAGGATCAGGATGACGTTCTGGCGGAACGCCAGCAGCAGCAGGACGAGGCCGATCAGGCCGAGCGCCTCCACGGAGTCAGGCCCCTTCGGGCCGCGCCTCGGGCTTTAGCTCCGGAAAGGCGGCAAAAGAGAAATGCCGCACCGCCGACGAGAAGAAGGCGTAGGGCAGGACGATCTGGATCGGCCACAGCGGCGTATACAGCACCGCAGCGCGTTCCCTGGCGGCGATGCTTTCCTCGACATAGCCGACCGCGACGATGGCGAACCCGACATAGAGCGCGCCGGAGAAAACATCTCCGATGCGGCTGACGCCCGGGCTCCAGGCGCGCGGGAACCAGCCGTCGGCGAATTGCGGACGCAGATGGCTGTTCGACGCGGTCGAGAGCACCAGGCCGAGGAAGCCGGCGACGATCGCGCCGAAAACGGCGATCTTCTGGGCGCCCCAGATCGCTTCGCCGAGAAATTCCCGCGACAGGACATCGGCAAGAAGCAGGCCCGCCACCCCCGCATAGGCGGCGGTGGCGAGCCCTGCCTCGAACCAGTAGAGCGTGCGCAGCGCGCGGGCTAGGCCGCTGCGCATGCGGTCGTATCGCCGGTCAAGCGGCGCAGGCCTTGCGGGCAGCCTGCAGACGCTTCCAGACCTCGGCCGACTGGCCGCCGAAATCCTTGATGATCTGCGCCTGGGCGGCCGGCGCCTTGGCGCGCCAGGCCTTCATTTCCGCCGCGTTCGGCCGGTAGACCGTCGCGCCGCCCTTGGCGATCTTGCCGAGCAATGCGGCTTCTGCGCCCCGCACTGCCTTACGCAGGAAACCGACCGACTCGTGGGCGGTCAGCAGCCATCCCTGCTGCTGCTTGTTCAGCCCGTCCCAGACCTTCTTGCTGATGACGACCCCGCCGAGCTGATGCGAATGGTTGGTGACCGTCACAAACGGCGCGACCTTGTGATAGCCGACGGCGATACCGTAAACGGCAGGCCAGGTCGCGGCCTCGACAACGCCGGTCTTGAGCGCGGGCATGCTCTCGGCGGTGCCGAGCGGTATCGAATTGGCCCCGGCGACCTTCATGTAAATCGTATCGGTCGGCGTCGGCGCCGTGCGCAGCTTGAGGCCCGCGATGTCAGCCGGCGTCTTGATCTGCTTTTTGGCGAAGACGATCTGGTTGCCGACCTCCATCCAGGTCAGCGGCACCACGCCGCCCTTGCGCAGCAGCCCTTCGTAGACCGGCAGCAGATGCTTGTCGGCCACGCAATCGGCTTCCTTCAGGTCCTTCCAGAGAAAGGGCGTGGCGAGCAGACCGAATTCGGGAGCGACCAGCGAAATGCCCGTGTTGGAGTGCGCGCCGAGATCGACCCGACCGCGCACGATCTGACGGATCGTGTTCTGCTCGTTGCCGGCGAGCTGGTCATTGAAATAGTTCTTGATCGTCAGCGTGCCGCCCGAGGCCTTCTTGACCTTCTCGGCAATTCGAATGACGAATTTGCCCCACGGCGTTTGCGGCGGCGGCGAAATCGAAAGCTTGAGCTCCAGGGCCTGTGCGGCCGGTGCGGCCAGCAGCGCCGCGGCGCCGAGCGCCAGAATCGTCGAACGGAATTTCATCTGTTTCCTCCCGGTGATGATGAACCTGATGATTATGAGCCTGACTTGCGGTCGAAGTTGCCGAACATCCTACGATGCCGCTTCGGCGTCAAAGGGTTCGGCAGCGGAATCGAACGGATCGGCCCCCGGATATTCCAGCAGGCCGAACTGTTCGCGATACTGGCCGGGCGTCAGGCCGACGAGACGCCGGAACAGCGTCCGGAAAAACGCGACATCCCGATAGCCGATCCGCGCGCCGATGTCCTCGATGCTGGTGTTGGTGGTCTCCAGGCGAAAGCGGGCCTCCTTGACCCGCAGGTGTTGAATGTAATCGGTCGCGGACTGGCCGGTCGCGGCCTTGAAGCGCCGCTTGAAGGTGCGTGACGAAAGGCCGGACGCCGCCAGGGCTGCGGACATCACGCCGGCATCCGGAAATCCGCTGTGCAGCGCCTCTTGCGCGCGGGCGACCGCGGCATCGCCGTGATTGCGCGGCGGAAACCATTCGGCGTAGGGCTGCTGGCCGCGCACCTTGCGAAAGATCGTGAAGGACTTGGCAGTCTGCGCCGCGGTCACCGACCCGGCGAAGCGCGCGATCAGGTAGAGCGCCAGGTCCTGCCAGCAGGTGCCGCCGCCGGCCGTGACGATACGGTCGTGCGGTCCGGCCGGAATCAGCACCCGATGGGGCTGGAAACTGACGGCGGGATATTTCCGCTGCGCGCGCTCCGCGAGCGTCCAGTGGGTGGTCGCCGCGCGGCCGTCGAGCAGGCCGGCTTCGGCAAGCAAAATCGCCCCGGACGAGTTCGAGCAGACGACGCTGCCACCGCGGTAGGCGGCGCCCAGCCAGTCGACGACCGGCCGCCAGGCGTCGGGAATCCCGATCGGTTCCTCGAACAGCGCCGGCAGGAAGACCGTCGGCACGAAGGCGATGTCCGGCGCCGGCATGTCCTCCAGCGCCTTGTCCGCGTAGGCCGTCAGGCCCTGGAAGCAGCGCAGCGGGCCCTGTTCGCGCGCCAGCACCGATACGTCGAAACGCCGGGCCGTGGCCGGATCCTCGTTCAGCACCTGCCAGATATACCCCGCGCTGGACAGGATATCGAACGGCCCGGCGATCGCCGAGGACATGACTCCCTCGGCGGCCACGATCGCCACTGTCGTTGGTTTCGGGTCCGACACCCCAATCCGCCCGGCGCATCCCTCCGTCGACGCGTGGCGCCGATAAAAGACCATCGGCGGACGCGACGCAAACCGTGAGGGTTCGGCCGGACATGGCGGCGCTCAGTCCGCTCTGCCGGGGATGGCCGCGAGCGCTTCGGACACATGCGCCAGCGCCTCGCGCAGCGTGCCCGCATTGCCCGCCATGTAGACCCGGCCGCTGGCGCCGATCATGCGGCATTCGACCAGGCTGATGCCGGGCTGCGCCCGTTCGGCCTCGTTGGCGACGAAGGCGCCGAACAGGGCCGGCACGCACTCGATCAGCAGCAGGCTCTGGCCGGGCAGGATCATGTTGGCCTGTTTCGAGCGGTTGATGATGACGGCGTGCTGGTCGGTCACATCCTCGATGATGTCGGAGAACAGGATGCGCGGCTTGAGCTGGTCCTCCGGCTTGGCCTTGAGCCATTTGAGGATCGCCCGACCGCCCCGGCCCAGCGCCCGCCGGTCCTCGCTGTGCAGTTCGAGCACGCCGAACTGGCGCTCGACCGCGAGGATGCCCGGTTCGAGCGACGGCACCGACTTGAGCGCGAGATCGATCACCCGCTCGATCACGAGGCCGGGCGCGATCTCGATGATCAGCGAATGCATGCCCTCAAGCGGAACGTAGCCGCGCGCCGGCACCGGCGAACTGAGATAGGCCGCGAACTGGCGCTGCAGCCCGTTCAGCGTCAGGTAGACGCGCAGCTCAGGCATGGCGCCCGCTCACCCGCCGGGCCGCAGCCCCTGCGGTGCAAAATGCCGCCGTCATTTGCCGCCCTCATTTGCCACCGGCGAACGCCTTCTGCACGTCGGCGTGCGGGCGCGGGATGACGTGGACCGACTTGACCTCGCCGACCTGGGAGGCTGCCTCGGCCCCGGCCTCGGTCGCCGCCTTGACCGCGCCGACATCGCCGGTGACGCTGACCGCGACCAGCCCGCCGCCGACCTGCTCGCGGCCGGCGATGGTCACGTTCGCGGCCTTGACCATGGCATCGGCCGCCGCATAGGCGGCGACGTAGCCGACCGTTTCGATCATTCCTACAGCCTGGGACATTCCATCCTCCGTTCCGATGGGTGGTTTTCGGGATAACTTGCTGTTTCAACCGCCGTTTTCGTCGAGCGAACCGACGATCAGGGCATCCACGACGGCCTTGCCCTCGGGGAACCAGTTGGTGGCCGCGCGGCCGAAGGTGACGAGCACGCGTTCGCCGTCGCCGGAGCCGAGCGGGTCGAAGGCGATGACCCGCTCCTTGGCCCGTCCGTCCAGTTCGATTTCGAGCAGGGCGCCGGCCGGAAGCCGGTCGATTCGCTTGGTCGCCCAGACACGGCCGACCACGGTGCCGGTTTTCATGGGTCGCTCCTCTCAATGGTCAGGCCGAGGGCCCTGGCGCGGTCGCGGGCGAGCGGTGTGACGACGGCGCGCCGGCCGATGGCCAGCCTTGTGCCGAGCCGGGCCGCCTCGACGACCTTGCGCTCGGTAATCACGCCGTCGGCGATATCGAGCGACGGCGCAGCCGCGCGCGCGCCGTCCGGGGCAGAACGTTTCGCGGCCCGTTTTGGGGCGCCCGATCGGCCGCCGGGCGGCACGGTTTTGTTGTAGGCGTCCTTGAGCGCGATTTTCCCGCCGCGCACGATGTAGAAATCGAGCCCGGTGAAATCGTGGAATTTGCCGTCGGGGCCCGTGCCGGTGACCCGGTAGTGCTGGTAGACCCGGTCGCCGCTGGCGAAGATGACCTCGTTGACCGCGGTAAAATGCTTCAGGAAGTCCCAGCGTTTCGTATAGGCGTCGCGGAAGGCCGCCTTGCCCTTTGCCGACGTGTAAGGCGCATCCGGGCCGCCCGGCAGGCGCCATTCGAAATCGTCGGTGACGGTCTCCCACACCCGGTCGAAATCGCCGGTGTTGAAGGCCTCGAAGAAGCGGTCGAACGCCGCCCGGCCCTCGGCCTCGGCCGGCCCGTCGACCCCCGCTTCCAGCCGCGCATCGAAGGCGATGCCGCCGCTCTTCAGGCGCGGCCCCAGTTCTGGCGAGGCGGCGATGGCGCCCGCCAGTTGCGCCAGGCGGCCGGCATCCGCGCTGTCGCGAATGACAATGGGAACGCGCACCGGCACGCCCTGCCCGGCGGCCGAGGGCGGCGGCGCATCCGCGCCTTTCGCCTCGGCGATCGCCTCCCGCACCAGCTTGCGGATCGCGTCCGTCTGCTCCGCCATCGCTATGCTACTCCCGCACCCGGGGCCGCACCGAGCGCCGACCTGGCGGCGTCGGCGGCGGTGCGCACGTCGGACGCCGTGCCGGCCATATAGAGCCGCCCCGCGGCGCCCATGAACCGGCAATCGACCAGCTTCACGTTGGCGACCTTTTCCGCTTCGTTGGCGGCGAGCAGGGCATTGGCGGAGGGCGTCATTTCGAAGATGAACAGGGTGTCGCCGGGCAGGAGCATGCTGCCCTGCTTGTTCCGGTTGACCAGGAAGGAATGGTAGGGGTCGATCCGGTCGACGATGCGCGACGCCAGGACTTCCGGCGGCATGGCGTCGGCCGCCGAAACGCCGGCCGCCTCCAGGATCGCCGCGCCCGCCGAACGGACCGACGCCGGATCGTCGGCGTGAAACTCCAGATAGCCGAACTGGCGCTCGACGACGAGATTGCCCGGCCGGATCGCGTCGTGCTTGAGCGCGATGTCGGTCAGCCACTCGATATCCATGCCCGGCGCGACCTCGACGATCATCGCCGCGTCGCGCTGCCGGGGCAGGAAGCCGCGCATCGTCGAGCCGATGTAGCACATGGTCTGCGGCTGCAGCTGGTCGAGGAAAATGTAGGAGCGCAGGGTCGGCATCGGCTCAGCTCCGCGCCAGTTCTTCGGCGACGATGCGCCGGATCTCTTCCTTCAGCGCCTGCACCGTTGCGTCGGTGCTGCGGGCCGGTTCGGTCCGCTCGTCGACGGGCTTCGCGGCCGGTGAGTCTCCCGCGGGAAAGGCGACCCGCTTCCAGTCGATCAGGTCTTCGGGGCCGAGGTTATGATCGATCGAACTCTTGCCGGCGAAGCCGGTACCGATGGTGAAGGTGACCGGCAGGGCCGTGCCGCGGCCGACCGCGCCGTTGGTCGGATCGCCGTTGACCACGATGCGGTAATAGTCCAGCGCCGCGCCGAACAGCACCGCCTGCTCCGGGTCGGCAGTAAAGATGGCGGCGGTATGGCCCGCGCCGGCCGAGCGCAGCATGCAGCGCGCGATGGCGATGGCGCCCTCCACCCCGTCGACCGCCGACGCGCCGAGCAGGACGGAGAGCTTCTCGCGCGCCATCGGCGGCACGCTCCCGGAGTCCTGGGCGACAGCGGCATCCTCGAACAGGCCGACGATGGCGCGGGTTTCCGGCGGCAGCGACAGGCCGGCGATCTGCGCCACCTGGCCGGCCGGCTGGCCGATGATCGCCGGGTTGAGCCGGCCGCCGGGAAAGGCCGCCGCCTCGAGCGTCGCCAGTTCCTCGTCCGAGCAGAAATATGCGCCCTGCTGTTCGAGCAGGCGGCGCAATTCGCGCGCTATCGGCCGGTCGGCCAGCACGACCGACGGCGCCGAACAGGGCGTGCCGTAATCGTATTCCTTGCCGGTGACGATCTTTTCGGCAGCCGAAGCGAGATCGGCCGAGCGGTCGACATAGACCGGCGTGTTGCCCGGCCCGACGCCGAGCGCCGGATTGCCCGAACTGTAGGCCGCGCGCACCATCGCCGCGCCGCCGGTCGCGATCACCAGGTCGGTCTCGTCGGACTGCATCAGCGCGTTGGTCGCCTTGAGCGTCGGCTCGGCGAGAATCTGGATCGCGTCGGGCGGCGCGCCGGCGAGCCGGGCCGTCTTTTCGAGAAAGCGCGCCGCGTCGGCGGTGCAGGCGAGCGCCGCCGGATGCGGGCTGAACACGATGGCGTTGCGCGTCATCAGCGCCAGCATCGCCTTGAAATAGACGGTGCCGACCGGCGAAGTGGAATTGGACAGGCCGACGATCACCCCGGCCGGGCGGCCGATCTCGACGACGTTGCGCGCCCGGTCCTGCCGGATGCCGCCGATCGGGGAGTCGCAATAGGCCTCGTAGATCCGGATGCTGCCGGTGAGGTTCTTGTCGATCTTGTCCTCGACCTTGCCGAAGCCGGTTTCCCGCACCGCCCATTCGGCATAGTGGCGCGCGCGCCCGGCCGCCGCCTTGGCCACGGTGCCGGCAATCGCCATCGCCTGGGCCGGCGGCATGCGCCGGAACGCTTCCGCCGCGGCGCGGGCGCGGCGCAGCAGGTCCCGGCTGCTTTGCAGCGCTTCCAGATCCTTGTCCATCGGCTTCGGCCCGTCCCGTCCCATGCGGCGGGTCAGATGCCGGCCGCGCGCGCGCCGATGGCGTCGAGATCGACGCCGTCGAGGGCGTTGAACACGGCATGGACCGCCGCCCGCTCGGCGGCGGGGGCGGCGGCGAGGCGCTCGGTATCGACGATCGAGCGCGGCCCGACGCCGTTGCCGGCGGATGCCGCGGGCGGCCGCAGATGCGCCGGAACCGTCGCCATGTCGAGGCGCGGCTCGGCCGATCCGGCGGTCATCCGGTGCATGCCCCGGTAGTGGGGCGCGTAGTCGAACACCGCGTAGTGCTGGGTCGCGAAATTGTCCCAGATCACCAGCGAATCCGTCTCCCAGCGGAAGCGCACCAGGAATTCCGGCTTCTTGACCCATTCGAAGAGCATGGCGAGCAGCGCGTCGCTGATGTCGAGATGGATGCCGAAAAACTTCTTGGTCCAGATCGAGTTGACGAACAGGGTCAGCCGACCGGTGACCGGATGGTTGATGACGGCGGGGTGGGTCACGATCGGGTTCTGCTCGATCAGCCGGAACTCGTGCTCGTTGGCCATCGAATTCATCATCGACTGGCCGCCGATCCGGCCTTCCTCGACCCGGCGGTAGAAATCGATCCGGCGCTGGTGGTGCGGCAGGTCGTGATCCGCCTTGAGGCCGAGCAGCATGGTCTTGACCTGGTCGGGCAGCGCATCGAACGCCGCGGCGGTCGACGACCAGACGGTGTCACCGCCGGACGGCGGCAGCTTCACCGCGCGCAGCAGGTTGACGCTGCTCGGCCGGGCGCGGAACGTCACGTCGGTGTGCCAGCGGTCGGTTTCCGGCTGGTCGTAGCCCTCGTGGGCGATGGTCTGGATCTGGGGATAGCCCTCGATGTGCGGGAAGAACTCGTGCTCTTCCAGTTCGCCGAACTGCTTGCCCAGCCGGATATAGGGCTCCGGCTCGATCGGCTGGTTGCGGAAGAACAGGACGTGGTATTGCCACAGCGCCGCCTTGATCTCTTCGTAGACGGCGTCGCTCCGCACGGCATTGAGATCGACGTTCGAGACCATGGCGCCGATATTCGGCGTCATCGGCTCGACCGAAATGTGGGCATAGTTCATGGCGGCGCCCTCCCGGAAGCGCTTGGGTCCGGCGATTCTTCGGCAAAGTGTCGTTCGTCCCGATCGCCTTCTCAAGTGGCTGCCGGGCCAGATAGGCGAGATAGAATTTTACGCGAGAGTCGCACGTTTCGGCGATTGGGGCGCAGGGTTGCGAAACCGGGCCGGGGGCAATCGGGCCACCGCAGCGCCCGCGTTCCCGTTCCGGGCCGGTTCCGGCATATCGAAAAGGTCGAAAGTGTAACGGACGTATAACGGAATTGTGCAAGCCGCAAACGGCGCGCTATGGTGGGCCGACCGCAAAGCCACCGCGATTGCCCACATCCCGACTCAGGAGTTCCCCCGGATGCTGAGATTCTCGGAAGAGATCATGCTGCTCTTGCTGGACGACAAGGGCGGAAGGTTCATCGACGTTCCCACGCTATCGCTCGAATATGCGCTCGCCGGAGCGGTGCTTATGGACCTGGCGATGGAGGGGCGGATCGATACCGATCCGGAGCAACTCTTCGTGATCGACCCGAGCCCGCTCGGCGACGACCTGCTCGATCCGACTCTCGCCCGAATTGTCGAGTCGGAGGAGACGTTCGACACGGCGTACTGGATCAAGCAGACCGTGGCCGATGCCGAGAACATCCGCGAGGGGTCCCTCGCCCGGCTCGTCGAACGCGGCATCCTGCACCGCGAAGAGGACCGGTTCATGTGGGTGCTGCGGACGCGGCGCTACCCGATCGACGACTACAAGACGGTGCAGGAGGTGAAACTCCGCATCATGGGCGTGATCCTGAGCGATGAGATTCCGGACGCGCGCGACATCATCATCATCTCGCTGGCGGACGTCTGCCGCATCTTCGAGGGCCTGATGTCGAGCCGCGAATTGAAGGCGGCGGCGCCGCGTATCGAACAGGTCCGCCGGATGGACCTGATCGGGCGCGAGGTAGCGAAGGCGGTGACGGAGATCGAGACGTCGCTCGCCATGGCCTTCGTCCCGATGCACTGAGGCCCTTCGTTCCGGCAACGGCCTGCCGGACACGGCCGGACACGGCCGCCGCGATGCGGACGCCGCAAGCCCTGCCGAAGTCGAGGCGTGGGCCGTCCGGCACATCGAAGACGCCGAACGCGGACGGTTTCGCAAAATCGCCGAACGGGAACTTCTCAGCCTGCACGACGGAAATTTCGCCCGCTATCGCATCTCGCGGTCGGAATTTGCCGCCTGGCAGAAGGCGTGGCGCAATTAGTCAGTCGTCTCGCGGCAATCATTGTCCGCGCGGCGCCGACTGGCTGGAACGGACGCGGCGAATCGCCCGCAACACAGCCTCCGGCCGGAGCGGAATCCGGCAGAGCGGCGCAGCGTGACTGTTGCCGGCGGGGTCGATTGCCCGGGAAACGGCGTTCATTATGGCCGGCGCAACCGGGATGACGCCGCCTTCGCCGATGCCGCGCACGCCGAGCGGATTGGTCGTCGGAACCGTGTGAAGATGCTCCAGCCGCACGGGCGGCGCGTCCGGGGCCGCGATGACCGGATAGTCGGCTAGGGTCCCGCTCAGCAACTGGCCGTCCTCATCGTAGACCAGCTCCGAAAGCATCGCGCCGCCGATCCCGTCGACCGCACCGCCGACGATCTGGCCGTCGACGATGGCCCGGTCGAGAAGCCGGCCCGCGTCGTGGACGATGAAATAGTCCAGGATCCGGCAGCGACCGGTCTGCATGTCGACGGCAACTTTCGCTGCGTGGACCGCGAGCGCGAAGGTCAGCGTCCCTTCCGTATCGAAGACGAAATGCGAAGACAGCGCCGGATCGCCGTCGTACAGCGGACCGCCGGGAGCCGCCGCCCGCGCGATATCGCCCAGATGCAGCCCGGTCCGTTCGCCGTCGGCCCGGACGATCTCGCCTGCGTTCAGGGACAGGCTCCCTGGATTTTCCTGCAACAGCATGCCGGCATGGCCCAGCACCTTTTCGCGCAGGCGTTGCGCGGCGCCGGCGACCGCGTTGGCGCCGACGACCGCGCCGCGGCTGGCGAAGGCGCCCCGGCCGAACGGCAGGAGCCCGGTATCGCCCATGCGGACGGCCACGCGGTCCGCGTCGATGCCCAGGATCTCCGCGCACACCCCGGCGTAGGCCGTCGCCTGGCCCTGGCCCTGGCTCGACATGCCGGAAAGGACGGTGACGTTGCCGGCGCCGTCGATGCGGACCTCCGCCGATTCGAAGCCGACGAAGCCGGTGCTCTCGATGCCGCACGCGAGGCCCCAGGCCGCGCGTTCGCGCGGCCCGGCGGTTTCGACCTTTTCGCCGTAACCGCTGCCTTCCGCGGCCCGATGGAGCAACGCCGGAAAATCTCCGCTTTCGAAGCGGCATCTGGCGCCGCCGTACGGGATATGCGGCGCGTAGGGCATGTCGGCCGGCGTCACCAGGTTGCGCGCCCTGATTTCGACCGCGGACAGCCCGAGGTCCCGGGCGGCCATGTCAAGCAAGGCTTCGAGGGGGAAGGTCGCTTCGGGCTGTCCTGCGCCGCGATAGGTCGCCAGCGGCGTCTTGTTGGTGCCGACGCAGACGACCTCCAGCGACACGTTCGGAATCTTGTACGGGCCGGCGCAATGGCCGGATGCAACCATGGCCGTGATGATGCCGCTGGTGAAGGCATAGGCGCCGATGTCGACCGTAAGCCGGCCCTTCATCGCCAGGATGCGCCCGTCGCGGTCGTAGCCGATTTCCAGATCGGTCTCGGTCGCGCGCGAATGAGTCGTCGCCTGGAAATGCTCGAAGCGGTCCTCGATCCATTTCACCGGCCGGCCGAGCACCCGGCTGGCGTGGCTGACGACGACTTCCTCGACATAGGGCCGGGACTTGGAGCCGAAGCCGCCGCCGACATCCTCGGCGATCACGCGCACGCCGTCTTCCGGCAGGTCCAGGATCGCGGCCAGGTTCTCGCGCACGGCATAGTGCGTCTGGGTCGAGATATGCAGGGTCAGCGCGGCCCTGCCGGGGTCGAAGTCGGCGACGCAGCCGCGCGTCTCGAGCGGTACGGGGGCCTGCCGCGCAAACGCGAACCGCCGCGAAATCCGGCCGGCGCACCGGGCCAGTGCCGCCCCGGCGTCGCCGGTCTCGTGCATGAATGTCGCTGCGATATTGCCCGGCCAGGCGGCGTGCAGCGCCGGCGCGCCATCGGTCAGCGCGGCCGGAACGGACGCGACGACGGGCAGCGGCCGGTAATCGACCGCGACCAGCGCTGCCAGGTCCTCGGCCTCGTAGCGGCTGCCGGCCACCACGAGGGCGACCGGCTCACCGGCGAAACGGACGCGGCCGCGCGCCAGAAAGGGCATCATGGCGGGCCGGAGGTCCGGATGGCCGTAGCGCGTTACCAGCGTCTGTTCGATGAAGGGCAGATCGTCGGCCATCAGCACCAGCAGCGCCCCGGCCGCGCGCGCTTCTCCGGTCTCGATGCCGGCGATTTCAGCATGGGCGACCGGGCTGCGCACGAAGACGGCGTGCGCCATGCGGTCGAGCGCCCGGTCGTCGACGAACCGCGCCCGGCCCGTCAGCAGGCGGGCATCCTCGACGCGGCCATTGCCGGTTCCGGCGCTTTCAGCGGCCATGTCCGGCGGGCTTCCTTCTCACAGGCGGACAGGGCGGTCTCATCGATAGGCGTCCTTTCACGGCACAACCGGCAGTGGATCTCGGCGCGCACTCTCTGCGATCGGAACGATGCCGGCAAGCCGACCGGAATGGGTGCGCTTCGGAAAATCGACGGCTGCGCACATCCATTCCCGTCATTTCGACCGGAGCGGCGCAGCCGCGGAGCGGAGAAATCCTTTACTCCCGGTGCGACGGCCAACGCACCGTGCCGAAAAGATTTCTCCACTTCGCGGTTCTCCGAACCGCTCCGGTCGAAATGACGGGAGGAGTGTATGCACGGCAGGCGACACGGGCCGCGACACAGCCCGTGACGCAAGCCGTGACCGGGGCGGGAAATCCGCGCTAGGATGGGCGTCCGCCGGCCGCGCCGGACGGAAAGAACCGCAATCCGGAGGGCCGCATGGGCGAGAGCGCCGCACAACTCAATCTGACGGTGCAGACGAAAAACGGCGACGAACCGTTCACCGGCGGCGTCGGCGAACTGGTCATCGCCGGCTGGACCGGCCGCAACCGGGAAGCGATGGAAGCCCATATCGCCGAACTGGAGGCGATCGGCATCGCCCGGCCGAAGACGGTGCCGATGTTCTACCGGGTCGCGGCAGGCCTGCTGACGACCGCCACGGAAATCCAGGTCTCGGGCCCTCATTCTAGCGGCGAGGCGGAAACCGTCATCCTCAACCTGGGCGGGCGCCATTACGTCGCCGTCGGGTCCGACCATACCGACCGGCAGGCGGAGACCGTCGGCGTGTCCCTGTCCAAGCAGATGTGCGCCAAGCCGATCGGCGCGACGGTCTGGCCCTACGAGGACGTCGCCGGCCACTGGGACGATCTGGTCCTGCGCTCGTGGATCGAGGAAGACGGCGCGCGCAGCCTGTATCAGGAAGGCACGGCCGCTGCGATGCGCCCCCCCGCCGAATTGCAGACGCTTTACGGCGGCCTGCCGGCGGGCGCGGCCATGTTCGGCGGCACGCTCGCGGTGCATGGCGAGATCCGCACGTCCGCCGCGTTCGAAATGGAACTGGAAGATCCGGTGCTTGGCCGCCGCCTGCGCCACCGTTACACGATCCTGCCGTTGCCCGTCGAAGGCTAGACGGGATCGGGGAGAAAAGGATGCCGTTCAACAAGCCCCATATGGAATTCTTCGCGCTCGACATGGACAGCGGCTGGGAGCGGCCGCCGGGCTATACCGACGACGGCGTGCAGCAGAAAATCCTCGCCAGCGACATCGACGAGGAGAGCAAGACCGGCAGCCGGACCCGGTTCCTGCGCTTCGACCCTGGCGCCTTCAGCACCGTGCCCTTCGTTCACGATCACTGGGAAGAGGTGTATCTGGTCCATGGCGATCTGACGGTCGGCAACGACGAAAAGGGCGAGGGCGGCGAGAGTTTCCTGGCGCCGACCTACGCCTGCCGGCCGCCCGGCATCTATCACGGCCCGTTCAAGAGCGAGGGCGGCTGCCTGCTCTACGAAATCCACTATTACGACGAAACCAGCCCCTTCGACGGCGATCTGCAACTGTAAGAATTTCCGAATCGGGGGTTCAGCGGCAATGGGGTGGACACTATAAATTTCACTATGCTACATAATTAAGTAACCTAACAAATTGCTAATCTGCATGGATTTCGCCAACCGATACGCGCCGCCGCTGAGTGTGAGCCGCCCCGAACTGCTGGACGACAGCCCGAACGGGCTGGCCGACGACCGGTTTCGCGAGGCGATCTATACGCTGTTCATGACTGCGAACGGTTTCCAATCGGTGCGCGAGGCCTTCGGGAGGGAGATCGGCGCAAGCGGCCCGCAATATTTCATTCTGATGGCGATCGCCCGCGGGCATGCTCGCGGCGGCATCGGCATCCGGAGCATTGCCGATCATCTGGGCGTCGCCGCCTCCCACGTCACCGTCGAGGTGGGCAAGCTGATCGCCAAGGGCCTGATCGCGAAACGCCCGAATCCCCAAGACCGGCGGCGTGTGCTGATCACGTTGACGCCTGCGGGCAAGGCGGCGCTCGACCGGCTGGCGCCGTTGCGCCAGCGCATCAACGATATTCTGTTCGACGGGTTCTCGCGCGAGGAATTCGGCCAGCTGCATGGCTTCCTGCACCGCTTTGCCCGAACTACAGCGCGGGCGCAGCACGAGGTCGCGCTACACGAGAATCTCCGCAACGCGGCCGAAGAGGAGGGAAAACATCCATGATCGCCGTTACCCCGAAATCCGTTGTCACGCAGAAGCTGTCCGCCAGGGCGGCCACCCATACGCGCACGGAGGTGAGCGTGCGCGACCTGAACGTCGTCGTCGATGAACCAGCAGCGCGCGGCGGGACCAACCGTGGAGCGACCCCGACCGAGACGCTGATGGTGGCGCTAGCCGGCTGCATCAACGTGGTTTCGCACCGGATCGCCGGCGCAATCGGTCTTGGGATCGACGATCTGTCGGTCGATGTCGCCGCCCGGTTCGACCGGCGCGGGGTGATGATGGAAGAGGCGGTGCGGGTGCCGTTTCCTCAGGTCGATGTCGAGATTCGTCTCACGACCGGCGGCGACGACGCGCTGGTCGAGCGGCTGAAGACCGATCTCGGGAAATTCTGTCCGCTGTCGACGGTGCTTCGCCAATCGGGCACGCAACTCAACGAAACCTGGCACGTCACAAAGACGTAGGAGGCCGACATGCTGAAGACCGGCAGGGAGCATCTGGAGGGGCTGCGCGACGGCCGGACCGTTTATATCGGCGGCGAAAAGGTCGACGACGTGACGACTCATCCTGCCTTTGCCGCGGCGGCGCAAACCGTCGCCGATATGTACGACGCCAAGCGGGCGCCGGAAAATCTCGAGACCTATTCGTTCGAGGAGGACGGCGAGCGCTATTCGACCTGGTATCTGCGCGCGAAATCGAAGGACGACCTGCGCAAGCGCCTGAAATGCCACAAGGGCATCGCCGACATGACCTACGGCATGTTCGGCCGCTCGCCGGACCATGTCTCCGGCTTCGTCACCGGCATGTCGACCCTGCCGTCCGCCTTCGATACCGAGGACTGGAAGTTCGGCGCCAACCTGGTCGCCTATTACGAGCACTGCCGCAGGAACGACGTCTACGCGACCTATGCCGTGCTGCCGCCCCAGGCCGCGCGCAACCCGGAGTTCTACACGCGCCAGAACCTGCCGGTGCCGACCCTCTCGGTGATCGACGAGCGCGACGACGGCATCGTGATCAGCGGCATGAAGATGCTGGCGACCAGCGCGGTCTTCTGCGACGACATCTGGATCGGCAACCTGCTGCCGCTCGCGCCCAGCCAGGTCAAGCAGGCGGTGACCTGCGCCGTGCCGGTGGGCGCGCCGGGGCTGACCCTGTGGTCGCGCCAGCCGCTCAACCTCAACACCTCGAACGAGTTCGACGGCCCGCTCGCCTGGCGCTTCGACGAAACCGATTCCATGGTGATGTGCGAAAACGTATTCGTGCCGTGGGAGAAGGTGTTCGTCATGGACGACGCCATCAAGGCGCGCAGCATCTATATCGAGACACCGGCGCACTGCTACGGCAACCACCAGTCCAACGTGCGCTACTGGTCGAAGATGGAGCTGATCGTCGGCCTGTGCTCGAAGGTGGCCCAGGCGACCGGCGCGATCGAGGTGCCGGCGGTGCTCGAAGTGCTGGGCCGGATGGCAGCGCTCGAAGCCACCCTCTCCGGCATGATTCACGGCCAGATCGAGGCGGCGGAACAGTGGCCGGACGGCTTTGTCACCTTCAACCGGCGCATGATGTATGCGGCGCTCAACTGGTGCACCGAGGGCTATTCCGCGATCATCGACCAGTTGCGCGAACTGTCCGGCGGCGGCGTGTTCCAGATGCCGGCAAGCGCCACCGTGATGAACAACCCGGAGATCCGCCAGCAGTTCGAAACCTTCTGGCAGACGCCGCAACTGCCGGCGCTCGAACGCATGAAGCTGTTCAAGCTCGTCTGGGACATGGTCGGCAGCGAATTCGCCGGACGCCAGCAGCAATACGAGAAATTCTACGCCGGCGCCTCCTTCATCATCCGCAACCACAACTACCGCGAAGCCCCCTGGGACAACTTCGGCGCCGTCGTCGACCGGCTGATGGACAGCTACGATGTGCCGGAAGGGGAGGCAGCGGCGGAGGCGGCGGAGTAAGCAGCCGGTCTCGCTTCCGGCGCTCGGCGGGCGCGGTGAACCGTTTCACCGTCGGTGGACGCAGCGCGGCGCCGATGCTAGTGTCGCCCCATGAGTCCCGATCTCACTGTTTTCGTTGCCGGCGCCACGCTTTTCGTCGCCCTCGCCACGCTGATGCTCGGCCTGTTCGCTTGGCTGCGCGCCGACATGCGCCGAATGGAAGAGCGCTTGGAGCGCCGGGCGGACGAGCGGTTCGAACGCCTTGAGACGCGCATGGCCACGATGGAGACGCGCATAGCCGCGTTGGAGACGCGCATGGCCGCGATGGAGCACGGCCAGGCGAAGCTCGAAGGGCTGCTCGAAGGGCTGAGGGAAGCGATCGCCGGCCGAATCCAGCGTACTGCCGCAGAATAGCCCGCCCACTCCGGCGGGACGCCCGGTGAAAGCGCCCTACCCGCAACCCTCCCGGTACGCCCCCGGCGTGGTGCCGACAAGGCGCTTGAACCAGTAGGTGAAATGCGGCTGGGAGGAAAAACCGCAAATTTCGGCAATGTCCGCGAGCGGCATCCGGCTTTCGGCCAGCAGCGCCCTGGCCCGCCCGATGCGGCGGTCGATGACGTAGCGCCGCGGCGCCGAGCCGGTCGCGGCCTTGAAGGCGCGGGCGAAGTGGAACGGGCTGAGGCAGGCCACGCCCGCCAGCGCCTCGATCGTCAGGTCTTCGCGGAGATGGGCCTCGACAAAATCGACGACGCGCCGGAGGCGCCGCGGATCGAGCGCGCCACGGACGCTGGGCAGCGTAACCGCGGACGGCTCCAGGTTCGAATGATGCCGCAGGATCTGAACGCCGAGCGCGGCGGCCAGGGTCTCGGCCAGCATCTTTCCGCCCGGCGCCGGATCGACCATCTCCGTCTGAACCGCCCGTGCAATATGCTCGATCAGGGGATCGCGAAAGCCGCCGTCGTAATGCAACCCGACATTGTCGGGGTCGAGATCGAGCTCCCGCAGCGCCGTCGCGGCCAGCGGCGACGCCGGCAGGTACATGTGCACGGTCTCCGGAATGTCGCCATAGATGCGGATCATGTCTTCGCGAATCCCGGCCGGGCACAGCCAGACCGTGCCGGGCACCGCATCGTGGTGCTGCAGCCGCCCGTCGCCGCGCCGCCGGACATGGACGGCGCCTTCCAGCATGACGACGATTTCGGTCTCGCGCGGCCGGACCTCGCCGAGATCGCCTTCCGAATGGCTCCAGCGTTCGGCGAGCAGCCCGCCCCATCCCCGGTCGCGGCTCGATCCGAGCAGCGTTCCGGTGGTGTATTTTGCCCGGCCGTGTCCGGCCAATCCAACCACGCCGCCCCCTCTCGCAGCGGTTCGATGCGATGACGCCCAGGTTCGCGGCAAAGCTTGGCACCGCCCCAAAATGCCGGTCAAGAAAATTGCCGATTTGCAGCGGAAAATGAGCAAGACGATGTAACGGGACAGCAAAGCGCCGTAATGCCGGCAGGCGCCGCGGCGCGATAACATCCGGCGTTTGTATTGTTGCGAAACATTCGTTTCGCGCCCGGGTTATGGAGAAGTCCGATGGCCGAAAAGACGGTATTCAGCGCCTGTCCGCACGATTGCCCCGACACCTGCGCGATGCTGACCACGGTCAGCGACGGCGAGGTCGTCAACGTCCGCGGCAACCCGGACCACCCGTTCACCCAGGGCGGCCTGTGCGTCAAGGTCAACGACTACGAGAACCGGGTCTACAGCGAGAACCGGGTGCTCACCCCGCTGCGCCGCACCGGCGCCAAGGGCGACGGGGAATTCGAGAGGATCGGATGGGACGAGGCGCTGGACGAAATCTCCGGCCGCTGGAAGGAGATCGTCGCCAGCGACGGGCCGGCCGCCATACTGCCCTACAGCTATCTCGGCACCGAGGGCATCCTGAACGGGCTGAATGCCGGCGATGCCTTTTTCAACAAGCTGGGCGCGACGGTGTCCGAGCGCACCTTCTGCGATTCCGCCGCCATCACCGCCTTCTTTATGACCTGCGGCCCGACCGCGGCGGTCGACCCGGAAAGCTTCGTCCACTCCCGCTACATCGTCCTGTGGGCGATCAACACGATCAGCAACAACCTGCACCACTGGCCGTTCATCGCCGAAGCGCAGCGCCGCGGCGCCAAGGTCGTGGTCATCGATCCCGTGGCCACGCGGACCGCCAAACAGGCCGACTGGCACCTGCCGATCAAGCCGGGCACCGACGCCGCCCTGGCGCTCGGCATGATCAACGTCATCATCGCCGAAGACCTGGTCGACCACGACTATGTCGCGAAATACGCCGTCGGCTACGAGGAGCTGAAAGCCCGCGCCACCGGCTTCCCGCCGGACCGGGTATCGGCGATCACCGGCATCGCCGAAGACGACATCCGGACGCTGGCCCGCGAGTTCGCCACCGTCCAGCCCTCGGTCATCCGCATGGGCGTCGCCATCGAGCGCAACGCTTCGGGCGGCAACGCCGTGCGCGCCCTGTCGTGCCTGCCGGGGCTGGTTGGCTCGTGGCGCCATTGCGGCGGCGGCATCCTGCACATGCCGATCTGGGCCTTTCCGATGAAATGGGACGATATCAGCCGGCCCGATCTCATTCCCGAAGGCACGCCGGTGCTCAACCAGTGGCGCCTCGGCCCGGCGCTGACCGGCGAGATGGACCGGAAGATCAGTTCGCTGTTCGTCTACAATTCCAATCCCGCCGTCGTCGCGCCGGAGCAGGACAAGGTGCTGCGCGGCCTGGCGCGCGAAGACCTGTTCACCGTGGTCAGCGAGCATTTCATCACCGATACCGCGCGCTATGCCGATATCGTCCTGCCGGCGACGACCCAGCTCGAACAGTTCGACGTCATGTTCTCCTGGGGCCACCTCTATCTGACGCTGAACGAACCGGCGATCGCGCCGCGCGGCGAGGCGGTGCCGAACACCGAGCTGTTCCGGCGGCTGGCCCGCGCCATGGGCTTCGACGATCCCTACTGGCAGCGCAGCGACGAGGAGATGGCGGTCGACGCGCTGGACTGGAGCAATCCGGTGCTCGAAGGCATCGATCTCGACGGCCTGCGCAAGACCGGCTACGCGCGCCTCAAGGTCGGCTCGCCGGACGATTTTGTGCCCCACCGCGAAGGCAATTTCCCCACCCCGTCCGGCAAGGTCGAGTTCAAGTCCTCGATGGCTGCGGGCGGCAACATGGTGCTGCCCCTGTTCCGTCAGGGCTATCTGGCCCATCAGCCCGGCGACCCGCTCGATCCGCTGCCGGATTTCGTGCCGCAGAACGAGTCGCCCGACACCAACCCGGCGCTTGCCGGGCGCTACCCGCTCAACATGGTCTCGCCCAAGAGCCACGCCTTCCTGAACTCGTCCTACGGCAACCTGGGCACGCAGCTCCATCACGCCGGCGAGCAGACGGTGGTCATCCACCCGGCGGACGCCGAAGCGCGCGGGATTGCCGGCGGCAGCGAGGTCCGGGTGTTCAACGACCGGGGCGATTTCCACGCCGTGGCCGAGGTGAGCGAGGATGCCCGGCCCGGCGTCGTCGTCGCGCCCATGGGCTACTGGGTGAAGGGCAGCCGCAACGGCTACACGGTCAACGCGATCAATCCGCCGGCCTTCGCCGACTACGGCAACGCCCCGACCTTCTCCGACACCCTGGTCGAGGTCGCGGCGGCGTGAACCCGAATCCTCCCTCCTGACTCTGTGGTTCCCCGCGGCCCGTAGGGGAGGGTTCGAACCCTCCCCTATTCCATCGACAAGCGCCTCTCCCCCACACCGTCGGCAAGCGCCCTTTCGCCGGCGTGCCCGGCCGGTGACGCTGTAGACGCGCCCCGACGCCGACGGCTTCCGTGCCGGACAACGCAAAATTCTCTCACCGTTTTGAGGCGATACCTTCAATTTTGAAGGATGTCGCGGGCCGGAATTTACGGTATGGCACGCGTGATTTACGACATAGACAACACAATACCGGAATAGACACGCTAAATTTATACAAAGCGGTGTCGCGTGCCGCAGGATACGGGTGGAATCGTGCCGCGGGCGGGTGAACCGGCCGGGCGCGGCCTGAGCGGTACAAATTGGGAGTGGGCAGATTGTTTGGAATTCATTCGGTTCCCGGTTCGCGGTCTTCACAGGCCGGGAGGCGGCATCGGGGGGCCGCGGCGTGAGCCCGGACGATGCCTTCGACCGCCTTCTTGCGTCACTGTACCGGGCCGCGCGCGACGACGCCCACTGGTCTGCCACCGCCGCCCTGATCGACGAGGCCTGCGGTCTTGCGGGCAATATGCTGGTAGTCGGCGAACGGTCCGGCGACATCCACTTCGTACGGGCTCTCTACCGCGGCGAGGTCCGCGACGACCTGGCGCGCGAGTACTTCGAGATCTACTACCCCCATGACGAGGCACCGGGCCGCCGCAGGGATCTGCCCGACGGCCGCCTGGTCCATTCCACCGAGCTTTATACCGAAACGGAGTTGA
>WTGH01000022.1 GCA_011523655.1 Rhodospirillaceae bacterium | reverse complement strand
ACGCCGCGGGCGGACGCCTGGGCGCGACCCGGAGGGCGGCGCTGTCGGGCCGGCAGGGGGCGTCAAGCCGCTTGCCCGATGTCCCCGCATCGCGCGGCGCGGCTTTCCTGCCCTGCCGGCCCGACAGCGCCGCGCAGGCCATGACTGTGGTGAGAAATCCGGGCTAGGGCGCGGCGGCGAAGAGCAAGGACGCGTTGGTGCCGCCGAAGCCGAAGGAGTTCGACAGGGCGTGGCGGATCGGCCGCTCCTTCGCCTCATGGGCCGCCAGGTCGATATCGCAGCCGTCGGACGGATTGTCGAGATTGAGCGTCGGCGGAGCGACCTGGTGCTTCAGGGCCAGGACGGAAAAGATTGCCTCGACGCTGCCGGCGGCGCCCAGCAGATGGCCGATCGCCGACTTGGTCGACGACATGGTCAGCGCGTAGGAATGGTCGCCGAACAGCCGCTTGACCGCGCCCAGCTCGATCTCGTCGCCGAGCGGCGTCGAGGTGCCGTGGGCGTTGACATAGTCGATATCGTCCAGGTTCAGCTTTGCCCGGCGCACGGCGTTGCGCATGGACCGAAAGCCGCCGTCGCCGTCCTCGGCCGGCGCCGTGATGTGATAGGCGTCGCCCGACAGGCCGTAGCCTATGATTTCGGCATGGATGTCGGCACCGCGCCGCCGCGCATGCTCGTATTCCTCAAGGAGGACGATGCCGGCGCCCTCGCCCATCACGAAGCCGTCGCGGTCCCGGTCCCACGGCCGAGAGGCGCGCACGGGCTCGTCGTTGAAGCCGGTCGACATGGCCCGGGCGGCGCAGAAACCGGCCATGCCCAGGCGGCACACGGCGGCCTCGGTGCCGCCGGCGACCATCACGTCGGCGTCGTCGAGCATGATCAGCCGCGCCGCATCGCCGATGGCGTGCGCCCCGGTCGAGCAGGCCGTGACCACGGAATGGTTCGGCCCCTTGAAGCCGTATTTGATCGAAACGTGGCCCGAGGCCTCGTTGATCAGCGCCGAGGGGATGAAGAAAGGCGAGATCCGGCGCGGTCCGCGCTCGTGCAGGACGATCGAACCGTCGTAGATCGTCTCGAGCCCGCCGATGCCCGAGCCGATGAGGACGCCGGCGCGGTCGCGGTCCTCCTCGGTGTCGGCGGTCCATCCGGCGTCGGCGATCGCCTGTTCCGCCGCCGCGATGGCGTAGACGATGAAATTGTCGATCTTCCTGAGATCCTTGCGCGGAATCGTGTCTTCGGCGGCAAAGGGCGTCACATAGTCCGGGGCGCTGCCCGGCGCCTCTCCCAGGTCCGGGCGCGGCACCTGGCCGGCGACCCGGCACGGCAGGTCGGACACGTCGAAGCGCGTGACCGCCCGGATGCCGGAGCGGCCGTTGACGAGATTGTCCCAGGTCTCCGCGACCGTCACGCCGAGCGGCGTGGTCAGGCCGATCCCGGTAACGACGACGCGCCTCATTTGCCCAATCCTCCGGAATACCGGGCCCGGTCAGGACGCGGCGACGCGCCCGGCGCCGGAGCGGCCGGAGCGGGGTTTTTCCGAAGTTTGACGGGCATCCGCCGGGCCCCTTCGGCGCATCGGGGGGCGGCGCAGGGTTTCATTTCCGGATCGGGCCCGGATCAGGACTTCATTTCGGCAATGAAGTCGATGGCGTCCTTGACGGTCGTGATCTTCTCGGCGGCATCGTCGGGAATTTCGATGTCGAACTCTTCTTCGAACGCCATGACGAGTTCGACCGTGTCGAGGCTGTCCGCGCCGAGATCGTCGATGAAGCTTGCATCCTCGGACACCTTGGCCTCGTCGACGCCCAGATGTTCGACAACGATACTCTTCACGCGATCCGCAACGTCGCTCATGGGACTCTTTCCTTGAAACGTTTCCGATTACCCGGTGCCGGGCGGAACCGGTGCAACGGGCGCCCGGACCGGAAGGCTCCGACATGCGCGCCCGGAAATGCGCGTTGGGGCAACCGCCCGCCACGCGCCTTTTGACGCGGAAATTGCAGCCGTTCCGAACCGGCGGCCGACCAGCCATCCGGCTCGTTCCGGCAATCCGTTATCACAGTCCGTTATCACACGGCGGCGGCGTTGACCAGCGGCCCCATGATGCGGCGCCGGGGGCCTGCAGGGCGGCCGGCTCGCGTGCCGAAATTGAAATCGATCCAAAATTCATGTGACAATAAGTCCATACTAAAAAAAATATTTGCATGTGGCAAAAATCACACAATTTTGCCGAAATTCTGCTACAAGGGGGTGGCCAGACACATTGCATATGACCTCCGTCATCTCCCCCAACAGTGTGTCTGACACCGAAGACTCGGGGCCCCGCCGGAACGCCGGCGGGGCTTTTTCTTGCCCGAACCGCCGCGAATCTCCGCCGAACGGACGGCCGTGACACCGCCGATCCTTGGCGCCGGGATCGCAATGCCCATATCCGTATTCGACACCCGCCTCCGGATTTCCCGCATGAGCCGTCCGATCCGAACCGCCTCCTGCCTGCTGCTCGCCGCTCTGGCCGCGCCGTTCCTCGCCTTACCGTTTCTGGGGGCCGCGCCGGCGCTGGCCCAGTCCTTCGACTCCAGCGCGGGTCCGCTCAGGGTCGTCACCGTCGCGCGCGGCCTGGAGCATCCCTGGTCGCTGGCCTTCCTGCCGTCCGGCCGGATGCTGATCACCGAACGGCCCGGGCGGCTGCGCATCGTCACGCGCAACGGCGGGCTCGGGGCGCCGGTCCGCGGCGTGCCCAGGGTCGCGGCGCGCGGCCAGGGCGGACTGCTCGACGTCGTGACCGATACGGATTTCGCCCGGAACCGGACGATCTTCCTCTCCTATTCGGAACCGGGCGCCGGCGGCGCCGGGACCGCCGTGGCGCGTGCCCGGCTGGACGGCAACCGGCTCGCCGATCTGAAAGTCATTTTCCGCATGGTGCCGAAATCGGGCGGCGGCCGGCATTTCGGCTCGCGCATCGTCATCGCGCGCGACGGCACCCTCTTCGTCACCCTTGGCGAGCGCGGCGAACGGCGGCGCACCCAGGACACCAGCATCCACCGCGGCCAGGTGATCCGCATCGGCAAGGACGGTTCGATCCCGCAGGACAATCCCTTCGTCGGCCGCACGGGGTTCCGCCCGGAAATCTGGTCCTACGGCCATCGCAACCCGCAGGGCGCGGCGCTGCATCCGGCGACCGGCCAACTCTGGATCCACGAGCATGGTGCGCGCGGCGGCGACGAGGTGAACGTGCCGGAGCCCGGCCGCAACTACGGCTGGCCGGTCATCGCCTATGGCCGTCATTACTGGGGCACCAGAATTGGCGAAGGCACCCACAAGCCGGGCCTCGAGCAGCCGGTCCACTATTGGGACCCGTCGATCGCGCCGTCCGGCCTTGCTTTCGTGACCGGCCCGGTGTTCGAGTCGTGGCGCGGCGACATGCTGGTCGGCGCGCTCAGTTTCCGGATGCTGGTCCGGCTGCGCTTCGACGGCACGCGGCTGGTGCGCGAGGAACGGCT
This sequence comes from Rhodospirillaceae bacterium, assembly GCA_011523655.1. Lineage (GTDB taxonomy): Bacteria > Pseudomonadota > Alphaproteobacteria > Bin65 > Bin65 > Bin65. The sequence continues at coordinate 15,150 of WTGH01000022.1, read as the reverse complement.
TCTCGAAGAGCTCGACGAGCGGATCCGCGACGTCCGGATCGGCCCGCGCGGCTATATCTGGCTGTTGACGGACAGCGACGACGGCCGGGTGCTGCGGGTGGAGCCGGCGCGCTGAGAGCGCGTCGGCCAGGCGCGTTGCAGGCCGGCTACGGCGCGGCCGGCTCGCTGTAGTTCACGCAGATCTTGGTGCTGTCCGCAACGGAAAGCGGATCGCCGGTCAGCCCGCAGCGGTGAACGTCCGGTGCGAAGCTGTTGCGGCAGAAATGCGTGCAATCGGTGCACACGCCGTAATCGAGGCCGCCGCTCTTGGCCTGCAGGCAATCGACGACGCGGTCCAGGAACCGGCTGGCGTCGTCCAGCTCGTCGCCGAGCGCGCCGGCAACCGATGCGACGCAATGCAGCGGGTCGTTCTCCAGCGCCGCATTGCCTTCGCCGGTCAGTTCGAGCAGGACCGCCCGCCGGTCACGGCCGTTGGTTGCGCGGCCGATCATCCCCTTGGCTTCCAGCGCCTTGATGGTCTGCGACATCGTCCCGCGCGTGGTGCCGAGGTAATCGCTGATCGCCGTGGGGGTGCGCGAATAGCGGTTGGCGCGCCCGAGATAGCGCAGAACCGCCCATTGCGCCGGATTGAGGCCGTCGGCGAATTGAAGGCAATGGACCGCCCGGCCGAGCCGGTCGACCAGGCTCGTCATGCGGTCGACGGATGGATCGCCGCCGGGTTTGCCGTCGCCGTCCGTACAAGGATCGCAGCCGTTGGCGGCGCCTCCGTTGGAGGCCGGCGCAGATCGGTGGGAAGCCTGGGCAGACGGCATGCCGGTCATGGGTCCGAAACTAGGAACCGGCAATTCAATGTCGAGTCGATAATTTTGGGCTTGTAATTTTATTGCGCATAATATATTGTCGAGTCGAAATCACCTGAAAACCCGGGAAATGGGAAAGGTTGCGGTAGCCCCATGGCTTACGCAGACTCTGCGGCAACGGAACGGAGCAATCGGCGCTATATCTCGGCGGCGATGGATGCGCCCGTTCTGGAGCGGGAATACGAAGTGGAGCTCGCCCGGCGCTGGAACGACGAGCGCGACGAGCGGGCCATGCACGAGATCGTCGAGGCGCACGCCCGCCTCGTCGTGCGGATCGCCGCCGGCTTCCGGTCCAGCGGCCTGCCGATGGCCGACCTCATGCAGGAAGGCAATATCGGCCTGATGGAGGCGGTCGAGCGCTTTGACCACGAGCGCGAGGTGCGCTTCTCGACCTATGCCTCCTGGTGGATCGTCGCGTCGATCCAGAACTACATCCTGCGCAATTCCTCGATAGTGCGCGCGGCGACGACGCCGAAGCAGCGCCGGCTGTTCTTCAACCTGCGCCGGCTGCGCGCCCAGCTCAGCACCGGCTTCGACGGCCAGTTGACGACCGACGAGCGGCAGATCATCGCCGACAAGCTGGACGTCACGGTGGCCGACGTCGAGCGGATGGAACTGCACCTCACCCGCCCGGACCAGTCGCTCAACGCGGTGATCGGCCTGGAGGATGACGGCGCCCAGTTCCAGGATCTGCTCGAGGACACCGGCCCCGGCCCGGAAGAGCTCGCCGCCAACGCCAGCGGCCGGCGCACGCGGAAGAGGTGGCTGGAAAGCGCGCTCGACAAGCTGACGCCGCGCGAGCGGCGCATCATCGTCCGCCGCTTTCTCGAAGAGGACAAGAGCACCCTTGCCGAGATCGGCGTCGAGTTCGGCGTGAGCAAGGAACGGATCCGCCAGATCGAGAGCCGGGCGCTGCAGAAGATGCACGCCTCGCTGGCCCAGATGGGCGGCTCGCCGAAAGACCTGTTCGACAGCTGAACGCCAGTCCCGCCCTGCCGGCTGCCGCACGGCGCCCGGCGGGGCGGGCGCTGTCGCCGGCCTTGCGGCGGCGGTGCGCCCCGTTCCGCCTCCCCTCCCCCTTCCACCATTGACACATAACCTCGTAGGTCACCGGTAAACGCGCGGGATTGACGGGACGGCGCAAATACCCGATCTTGTTGCCTGCCTTAAGGCTATCGCTATATCTTGATAGCCTGCGTATTCGGAGAATGGAAATGAGACGATTCAAGCGCGTCGCGCCGGTCCTCGCACTGGTAATCGCCGGCGGTCTGCTGAGCGCCTGCGACAACAAGGAGGCGCTGGACAAGCTGGCCAGCAAGATCGAGGCGACGAAGGGCGAGATCGCCGCGGCCACCAAGGGCCTGGGAGACCGGCTCAAGAAGGGCATGGCGAACCTCGACGCCAAGATCGCTGCCGCCACGGGCAAGGCGGACAAGGCAGCCACTGCGGCTGCGGCCAACGCCGCCGCGGCCGCCGCCAATGCCGGCAGGGCGGGCGCGCTAGACGATGCCACGAAGGCGCTCGGCGCCGGGCTCGACGAGGTCAAGGCCCAGCTCGGCGCTTCGAGCAAGGCCCTCGGCGCCTCGGTCGACAAGGTATCGGCCGAGGTCGGCGCGCTCACGGCGGCGGTCAAGTCGCTGGGCGCGGCGGTCGAAAAGAACCAGGCCGGGGTCGGGGCGGTCGATGGCGCCGCCAAATCCCTGGCCGCCGCCGTCGGGAAGGTCGAGGCCCAGGTCGCAGCGGTCGGAAAGGCGACGAATTCCCTGAATGCGGCGCTCGAAAAGATCCAGGCCCAGGTCGGCAGCGTCGGCGACAGCGCCATGGCCGAGGCGAAGAAAGCGGCGGCGCAGCGGCAGGCGCGGGCGAAGAGCGTCGACGATGCCCTGAAGACGATAGCCGGCCAGCTGGCCGAGGCCGAGAACCGCGCGGCACAGGCGGCCCGGGACGCTGCGGCCGGTGCGGCGCAATCCGCCGCCGATCTGAAACAGCAGATCGACGCGCTGGCGGCGCGCCTCGCCGCGGCCGAAGACAAGCTGAAGGCGCCGGCGCAGAACTAGGATCGGGCCATGCCCGCTTCCGGCCGGGCGGCGGCTGAAACCCGCCCGGACTGGCCGGGCTACTACGCGGCCACGGCCGATCGTCCGCCGCGCCGGACAACGCTGACGGCGCTCGCCGCACGCCGCGGCGGGCCTGATTCGGCTTCCGCACTTGCGGTCGACCTGGGCTGCGGCGGCGGCCGCGATACCGTTGCGCTGCTGGAAGCCGGACTTACGGTGCTGGCCCTCGACAGGGCGCCCGAGGCAGGTACGGCGCTGCAGGCCCGTTTCCCGGCGGCATGGGACCGGGGGCAACTGACCTTTCGCCGGGCCGATCTGTCGGCCGCGGACCTGGGTCTGCCGCCGTCCGGCCTCGTCAACGCCAGCTTCTGCCTGCCGCTGTGCCCGCCGGACCGCTTCGATGGACTGTGGGTGCAGATTGCGCGGGCGGTCGTTCCGGGCGGGCTGTTCGCCGGCCATCTCTTCGGTCCGAACGACAGCTGGGCGCGGCGCGGCGACGGTCTGACGATTCATGGCCGCAGCGATGTCGATGCATTGCTCGCCGATTGGAAGCCGCTGCTGATCGAGGAAGAGGAAAGCGACGCGGTTACGCCCCGCGGAGAAGCCAAGCACTGGCACATCTTCCACATCGTCGCCCGGAAGCGGGCCTGACATGCGTCCGGCGCCGATCCGGAATGAGCGCGCCGGCCGGGCCATGTGGCGCCTCATCCTGCCGCTTGCTTTCCTGGTGGGCCTGGTGGGCCTGGTGGGCGTCGCCGCCGCGGAACCGGCTGCCGCAAAGTGCCGGAAGGGCGGATGCTGGGGCGCCGTCGCGTTCAGCCGGCTGACCGGATACTGGGTCTATTCGATGAACCATCCGGACAGGATCTCGGCGCGCAGCCGCGCATGGCTGATGTGCGAGAAGCGCTGTACGAACGTCGTGACGGTGAAGAACGGCTGCCTGGCCCTGTTCGTGACGCCGAAGGGCCGCTACGCCATCGCGGACGGCCCGACGGCGGACAAGGCGACCGCCGCGTCCCGCCGGAATTGCCGGGCCAAACACGCCAAGTGCCTGTTCCGCATCGCCCGGTGCACGGCGGATTTCGAGGAACTGAAACGCCGGGCCATCGAAAAAGACCGCAAACAGGACGAACGGCGCCCCCTCGTCGCGCCCAAAAAACCGCCGCCCGCGCAGGTCGAAGAACTGAAGCTCTAGCGCCTGTCCGTTTCTGTCGGAACCTTGCAGCGTGACGTCCCTCGATACGCCCCGGAAAAATCCGGGGCTACTCGGGATGAGGGAAGGAGGTAGCTCAAACACCATTCCCCTCATCCCGAGTAGGCGCGCTTGCGCGCCGTATCGAGGGACGCCGAGCCACTGTGGTTCAAGCTAGCGCGGATAGGCTCCGGTACGGATTTCTCATCGAATCCGGGGCGCGCTCCGCCCGGGCGGCCGCGTGTCGGCGACCGGCACGGGCAGGCCCCGCTGCGACCGCGAAACGAAATCGCCCGCTGGCTTTCACCGGCGGGCGATGGCTGTAACGCCGCTCCGGTTTCCCGGAACGGCAAGGCTGAAAATTCAGACCTGCTGCAGGTTTACGGCTTTCGGGCCGCGCGTGTCCTGCTGGGTTTCGAACTGGATCTTTTGCCCTTCCGAAAGCTGGCCGAGGCCGGCGCGCTCCACGGCGGTGATGTGGACGAACACGTCCTTGCCGCCGCCGTCGGGCTGGATGAAGCCGTAGCCTTTGGTGGTGTTGAAGAACTTCACGGTACCGGTTTGCATTCTTGCGTACTCACTTCGTTGTTGTGGCGGCCGGACGTGCCGGCCGCCGGATCCGCCGCTGTGGCGGAACGATCCCTTCTATAGACCCGGTCGGTTCAGCACTGTGACCGGACGGGCCGTCGAAGGGCAGGAACGACTCGGTCAATCTTCCGGAAGGCCTTCGAACGGAACGATACGGGTGGCCGGAATGCACGCCCGAACCGTCGGTAAAAAAGTCGACCAGCAGGCTGTCGTATGCCGTCGGCCCGGAAATGGGATGCTTTTCCGCCGAGGGCAAGCACCTCTTCTCCCCGCCGTGCATCGGCGGCGCCCTTACGATCCCGCGAAAATTCGGTCGATCGCCACACCGTCGGCCTTCAGGCAGTTCGCCGGATCGCGCAGCCCGTCCCAGTCGCAGGGCGCATCGGTCGTGCGCCGGAGCAGGTCGATCAGGTGCTCGCCGCTGTCCGCCGCCTCCCGGCAGGCGGCCTTGACGAGGGCCTGGGCCTCGGCGCGCGGCATGTGGGCGGAGAGCGCATAGCTGGCCGCTTCCGCGAGCAGCAGCCCGTTCGACGCTTCCAGGTTGGCGCGCATCCGCTCGGGCCGGACGATCAACCGGTCGAGCATGGCGTCGACGGTGCGCAGCGTGCCGCCGGCAGCGGCTAGCATGGGCGGCAGAAGCATCCACTCAGCGGTCCAGCCCGGCCCGCCCCGCTCATGCTCCTGGGGCGCGGCCTGGAATACGCCCGCCAGTTGCGTTGCGGTGTAAGCCGCCACCGTCATCAGGGTTTCCGCGGCGATCGGATTGGCCTTCTGCGGCAGGGTGCTCGAGCCGCCGCCGGCGCTGTCGGCCAGTTCGCCGACCTCGGTCATCGCCATCAGGGACACGTCGCGGCCCATCTTGCCCAGGCTGCCCGCGACCAGGGCCAGCCAGGACGCCAGTTCGCCGATGCCGTCCCGCGCAACATGGCCGTTCGCCGGCGCCGGTGCCAGGCCGAGTTCTTCCGCCAGCGCGTCGGCGACCGCGAACCCGTCTGGCCCGAGCGCCGAGAGATTGCCCGCCGCGCCGCCGAACTGGACCTGGAGGACCCGCGGGCGCAACTGTTTGAGCCGCGCGCGATGCGCGATCAGCGGTTGTGCCCAGCGCGCCGCCTTGAGGCCGAAGCCGATCGGCAGGGCCTGCTGCGACCGGGTCCGGCCGGCCATCGGGGTCGCCCGGTGGGCGTCGGCCAACGCCTTCAGCTTCGCCACGATGCTGGCGAGGCGGCGGTCGGCGATCTCCAGCACAGTCTTTGCCTGGAGCAGAAAGCCGGTGTCGATGATGTCCTGGCTGGTCGCGCCCCAATGGACGTAGGTGGCCGCCTCGCCGCCGACATGGCGGCGCAGCTGCGCGACGAATTCGACGGTCGGGACGCCGGTGACGGCGGCATCGGCGCCGATGGCGTCGAAATCGGCGCTGAAGTCTTCGAGAGCCTCGCAGATCCGCGCGGCGGCGTCCGGCGGAATGACGCCCAGCCGCCCCTGCACCGCCGCCAGCGCCGCCTCGACCCGCACCATGGCCGCCACGGCCGCCTCGTCGGTGAGCGCGGCGTTGACCGCCGGGTCGGAAAACAGCGGCGCGGTCAGGCGCGAGGCGAAGGGGCCGACCGTCACGGCACCGGGCAGCGCGGCGGCGCGTCAGACATCGAAAAACACCGTCTCGCCGTCGCCCTGGAGGCGGATGTCGAAGCGGTAGACGGTCCGGCCGCGGCTCTGCGCCCGTTCGGCGATCAACGTCGGGCGGCGCGCGGCGTCGACCGCGCCGAGCACCGGATCGGCCGCGTTCGCCTCGCCTTCGTCGGAGAAATACAGCCTTGTATAGGCATGGGAGAGCATGCCGCGGGCGAACACGCAGACGACGATATGCGGCGCCTGCCAGGCGTTGCCCAGGCCGGGCACCGGGCCGGGCTTGACCGTGTGGAAGCGGAACGCGCCATCCCTGTCCGTGCCGGTGCGGCCGAAGCCCTGAAATGTGTCGTCGAGCGGCGCGTCGGCCCGGTCGTCCTCCTCGTGGCGATAGCGGCCGGCGGCGTTGGCCTGCCAGATTTCGACCATGGAATCGGGCACCGGGTCGCCCTCTCCGTCCAGCACCCGGCCTTCGACGACGATATGCTCGCCGGCCGTGCCCTCCGTCGCCAGCACGTTGGCGGTGTAGCCGGTGTAGCGGATGCCGTCGGCAAGCTCCGGCGTCAGGCCGTAGAGGAAGAAGGGGCCGACGGTCTGGGATGCGGTCTGCTTTGCCATGCGGTGTTGCCCTACCCTTCCATCGGCGTCGCGTCGCGGCCCCGCAACACGATGTCCCATTCGTAACCGAGCGCCCATTCCGGCCGGGTGATCTCCATCGAGAAGTCGGCGACCAGCGCCTGCATCGCCTCCGGGCTCGGCGAGCCGTTGAAGATCGGGTCGAATTCGAGCAGCGGATCGCCGGGAAAATACATCTGGGAGACCAGCCGGGTCGCGAAGCCGGGCCCGAACAGGGAGAAATGGATGTGGGCCGGCCGCCAGGCGTTGTGGTGGTTGCCCCAGGGATAGGCGCCGGGCTTGATCGTGACGAAGCGGTAGCGCCCCTCGGCGTCGGTCACGGTGCGGCCGGCGCCGATGAAATTCGGATCGAGCGGCGCGTCGTGCTGGTCGACCTCGTGGATGTAGCGCCCGGCGGCGTTGGCCTGCCAGATCTCGACCATCGTGTCCGGCACCGCCCGGCCGTTTTCGTCGAGCACCCGGCCGGTGACGATGATGCGCTCGCCCATCGGCTCGCCGTTGACCCGGGCGTTGACCGTCAGGTCCGCCTCGCCCTCCGGCGCAGCCTCGCGCCCGAAGGACGGTCCGGTGACTTCGGACAGGGTGTGCGGGATCGGCACGAGCTTCTGTTTCGGCGCGCGGAATTCGGTCGACGCGTAGGCCGGGTAGTCGTAGGCGGGATGCACGTCCCAGTCGCGGGCGCGGTAGGGCGCGGGATCGGCCATCATCGGTTTCCCTCTTCTTCTGCCATCTCGGCCAGCGTCTTCTTGGCGACGGCGAAGGCCCGGTTGGCCGCCGGCACGCCGGCATAGACCGCAACATGCATCAGCGCCTCGCGGATGTCCTCCGGCGTCGCGCCGGTGTTGCGGGTCGCGCGGACATGCATCGCCAGCTCCTCGTAATGGCCCAGCGCGCCGAGCAGCGCGAGGGTGAGCAGGCTGCGCGTCCGCCGGTCGAGCTGCGGATCGCTCCACACGTCGCCCCAGGCCCGCGCCGTGATATGGCGCTGGAAGCCGGCGTCGAACGGCGTGGCGCCGGCCGAGGCCCGGTCGACATGGGCGTCGCCGAGCACCGCGCGGCGGGTCGCCATGCCCCTTTCGTAGGCGTCCCTTTCGGGGCTATCGCCGCCCGGTTCAGCCACCGCCATGCTCCTGCATGAAGGCGGCGATCGCATCGGCCAGCGCCACCGGCTGCTCGATGCAGGGCAGATGGCCGGATTGCGGGATTTCCAGATAGCTTGCATCGGGAATGGCGCCGGCCAGCGCCTTGTTCATTTCCGGCGTGGTCGCACCGTCCTCGGCGCCGCAGATCACCAGGGTCGGCACGTCGATCTTCGCGCAATGGCCGCGCAGGTCGCCGTCCTTGAGCGCGTTGGAAACCCCGGCGTAGCCGGCCGCCGGGGTGTGGACGAGCATGGTGCGCCAGCCGGCGAAGGCCACCGGGTCCGTCTTCGGGAAGCCGTCGGAGAACCAGCGCTGCAGGATGGCTTCTGCCATGCCGGCGATGCCGTCCGGGCCGAGGGCGTTGTCGATCCGCGCCTGCCACATGGCGTCGTCGCCGATCTTCGCCGCCGTGTCGCACAGGATCAGCGCCCGGACCTTGCCCGGATGGGCCTTGTGGAGCTGCTGCGCCGTCACCCCGCCGACCGAGAGGCCGCAGATCGTGGCGCGGTCGAAGCCGGCGGCGTCCATGACACCGGCAAGGTCGTCGGCCAGCCGCTCGATGGCGTAGCCCCCCTCGGGACAGGATGTCAGCCCGTGGCCGCGGGTGTCGTAGCGCAGGATGCGGTAGCGGCCGGACAGGCGGGCGGTCACGGCGTCCCAGGTCCGGAAGTCGGTGCCGAGCGAATTGGAAAACACCAGCTTCGGCCCGCCGGCCGGCCCGTCGACCCGGTAATGGACGACGATGTCGTCGATCTCGGCGAACTGCAATCCGCCCGTGATGCCTTCACCCGTCATACGCCTGCGGCCTCCCTCCCCGCTTGTCTCCTGCATTCAACATAGCGGGACAGGCTGGGTAGCTTCAACTCGGCCCGCATGTCGCGGGACAGATCGCACCTCTGTCTCTTTCCTGAATATCTCACAGCACAATACGGAACCACTTGCGCACTTCGGTTCTAACGGATACAGTATAGATATCGATGCTGCACCAGTTGGGCGAAATAAAGTGAAACGAACATTTTCTCAGTTCTTTGGCATTAACCTTGATCAATCTCAACTTGACTTCATTGATATTACCGCTGAGTCAGATACACCTTTATTCATCGATCCATTTGCCCTCTCTATTCGACAAGACAGCTGGTCCGAAAGATGCCATCTACACATAACTCATTTCTTCCAAACAGCGTTGGATAATATCCGAGCGGGAAATCATGATCGTGCGCGTGAACTACTGAATGGACTGAGCGAACCAAACGAGACATGCTTAGGATTATCGAAAGGTCGACCTCAAGGACGAGGCGTTAGCGGCAAACAAGCTCTTGACTTGCACGATAGCCTCGCCCGAAGCCAAGCTGCGCAATCAGGGTTATTGCAGGAACTAGCGGATTGTGATTTATTTGTAGAAGGAATTGCGCGCGATAAAATATCCGACATTACAACAAACATCGTGAGGTTCTTACTTATCGAATATACTCAAGAACAGTGCAAACTTCATGGAATTAATTTGGTTGGCACGTATCCAACTGGTCGTTATTGGGATATAGATGTTGGGGAATGGATTAACAGCTATGAACCACTTCCTATAATCGATGGACAGCGAATCATACTTGTACCCAAGTATTCAGTTCGTAGATCACTATCTCTCAACTCTCAAGAATATTATTCCCATCACATATTGAATTATATTGCCGAAGAAGAGAAAGCACATGGCTCGCCACTTGTTCGAACTTTAAAGAGTGGCGCTCGAAAAGTTTACAAAAAGGATTTGAAAGAGAAATTTCCATTTTCTAAAGAATTTATTGCACGGTTTTCAGAGAACAATCCACAAGTACTGAAAAACTATAAAGAACTCTATTCCAAGGTGGAGGGCGCTAAGGGTACATTGCGTCATACAGATTTCGATGAAGAGTTTGATGAATATATTTTTGCTGAAACCCTTATTGCTACGCTTGACGAAATTCCACCGGGACGAGATGCAGCAGATGAATATCATAAATTTATGATTGGTGCATTGGAGTTTATTTTTTGGCCAAATCTCATTTATCCACGGAAAGAAACACCAATACATGACGGTCGCAAACGAATTGACATTACCTATACTAACGCAGCAGTTGAAGGATTCTTCCACCGGGCGCATTCATCTTATCAGATTGCATCAACGTACGTTATGGTGGAATGCAAGAATTACTCCAAAGATCCAGGGAACCCAGAACTCGATCAACTAGCAGGCCGGTTTAGTATTAACAGAGGAAAGTTGGATATTTTGACCTATCGAGACACATCAAATTACAAGCTGATTTGTCAGCGATGTAATGATACGGCAGGAGATGGTCGCGGCTTTATTCTTCCTGTCGGAGATGTTCAAATTCGGGAATTCCTTGAGCTGATTTCGAAAGGTTACCGGCGTGCAATTGACCAAAGATTGGATATATTATTGCAGAAACTTATATCATGAAAGAGTTAATCCAGCAGCATTGGTGTTGTGTATTGGGTGTTTGTATTTTTGAGAGAGGCCGAAGAGCGGAATATGATATATCACTCTTAACTGCGCTACATAGCAAAGACAGTTGTATATTTTAATTTACTGAGAGAGGATACGCTTCGCTTCCTCCCAACCGCGGGTGTCGCGGATTACAGCAGCGGCCTTGAACCGCGCGGCTATCGGGCGGACAATGCAGATCGATTCGCCGACCCATCTGGAGCAGAGAGCCGGCCATGAGCGATCCGGTGATCGACCGGCACAGCGACGCCCTGATCGTCGTCGACGTGCAGAACGATTTCTGCCCGGGCGGCGCGCTCGCGGTCGACCGGGGCGATGCGATCGTGCCGGTCATCAACGCCCTGTCCGCCCGTTTCGCCCATGTCCTGCTGACCCAGGACTGGCACCCGCGCGACCACACCAGCTTCGCCAGCAACCATCGCGGCGGCGCGCCCTTCGACACGGTGGAGATGCCCTACGGCGCCCAGACCCTGTGGCCCGACCATTGCGTCCAGGGCACCCGCGGCGCCGAGTTTCACGGCCATCTGGACGTCGCGCGCGCCGAACTGGTAATCCGCAAGGGTTTCCGAAGCGAAATAGACAGTTACTCGGCGTTCTTCGAGAATGATCGGAAGACGCCGACGGGGCTGACCGGCTATCTGCGCGAGCGCGGCCTGGGCCGCCTGTTCTTCGCCGGCATCGCGACCGACGTCTGCGTCGCCTATTCGGCGCTCGACAGCCAGGCCCAGGGCTTCGACACGGTCGTCGTCGAGGACGCCTGCGCCGCTATCGACCATGACGGCTCGCTCGACGCCGCCATGAAACAGATGGCCATGCAGGGCGTCGCCCTCGTTTCCAGCGCCGCGATCCGGTAGGCCCCGCCATGGATTTCTCGCTCTCCCGCGACCAGCTTGCCCTCCAGGCCCGGGCCCGGGAACTCGCCGAAGGCGTCTTCGCCGCCCGCGCCGCGGAGATCGACCGGACCGAAGCCTATCCGTGGAACAACGTCCGCGACATGACCGACGCCGGCTTTTTCGGCATGACGATTCCGGAAGCCTATGGCGGCGGCGGGCGCAGCTATCTCGACACCGTGCTGGTGATCGAGGAGATGGCCAAGGTGTGCGGCCCGTCCGGCCGGATCGCCGTCGAGGCCAACATGGGCGCGATCGGCGCGATCATGGCCTATGGCAGCGAGGACCAGAAGAAACTGGCTGCCGGGCTGGTGCTGGACGGCGACAAGCCGGCGATCTGCATCACCGAGCCGGAGGCCGGCAGCGCGGCGACCGAGATGACGACAAGGGCGGAGCTGAAAGGCAACCGCTATGTCGTCAGCGGCATGAAGCACTGGATCACCGGCGGCGGCGTCTCGCGCCTGCACCTGATCTTCGCCCGGGTGTTCGACGCCGAAGGCGAGGACCAGGGCATCGGCGGCTTCATCGCGATCCGCGACGAAACCCCCGGCCTGCGCATCGGCCGTCGCGAGCCGGCGATGGGCCTGCGCGGCATTCCCGAAACCGAGGTCCATTTCGAGGATATGGAAATCGCGCCGGACAGGCTGGTGATTCCGCCGCGCGGCCTGCACAAGGGCTTCGCCGACCTGATGAACGCCTACAACAGCCAGCGGGTCGGCGCCGGGACGGTCGCGCTCGGCCTCGCGGCCGGCGCCTATAACCGGGGGCTCGACTACGTCCAGCGCCGCGAGCAATTCGGTCGGCCGATCGCCGAGTTCCAGGGCCTGCAATGGATGCTCGCCGACATGAGCATCCGGCTCGACGCCGCCCGGCTGATGCTGTGGCGCGCCGCCGCGAGCGCGGAGACCAGCGGCACCGGCTTCCCGGACCCGACGGCCGCGGCCCAGTCCAAGGTCATGGCGGCCGACCTGGCGATCGAGGTCACCAACAACGCCCTGCAGCTGTGGGGCGCGGCCGGCTATTCGCGCAACAATCCGATGGAGCGCTACGTCCGCGACGCGCGCATGTTCGCCATCGCCGGCGGCACGGCGCAGATCCTGCGCACGCTGGTCGCCTCGCGCATCCTCGGGCGCAAGCTGCCCCAGACCCGCGACGGGTATCTCAAGCTGGCCGAAGCGGAAGCGCGGGAGGCGGCGGAGTAGTTCATTGCGCCGGTCCGGATGGGAGTGCGACGGCCGATACGGTTATCCGCCCGTCAATGTTACCCCGGATGGAGCGAAGCAGAAATCCGGGGACCAGAGTCGCCCGGCACGGCCCTACCCGACGGCCCTGGGCCCCGGATTAAATCCGGGTCTGCAAGGTATGATTGCCAACCCCCGCCATCATCCGCCGTTGGACGCCGAGATCGTGATAGCGAGTTGTAATAGTTGACGATTTTCCATTCTCTCCGGTTTCGCGGCCCTTGACTTGCCGCCAGATATCGCCTCCAATCGACCCCGATTTGATGCCGCTCGCATACGGTTTGATGACTGAAATTCGGGCGATTCCGGACCGGGCGCGACGAGGCCCGGAAAACGCCCGTTCGGTCTCGCGGTGACGGAAGGAGAGGAAGAGGCCGGCGGCTCCAGGGGTGGACAGGTGAAGATGGTGTTCGGAGTTGCCATCGACTTCCTCATCCTCGCCATCCTTCGGACGAACGTGTTTGGGGAGAGAACACCATGCCGAAACGGAGCACCCTCAGGCTGACCAAGCGGAGTGTGGACGCCCTCAGTCCCGGCGGCAAGGACGCGATCTTCTGGGACCGCGACCTGGCCGGCTTCGGGGTCAGGGTCCACGCCACCGGGCGCAAGCTCTGCATCGTGCAGTCGCGGGGGCCGGCCGGCCTGAAGCGGGCCACCCTGGGGCCGGTCGGCGACAGGACCGTCGAGGAGTATCGCCGCGAGGCGGCGGCGGCCATCGACCGCATCAAGCGGGGCGAGGACCCGAGGCCGCCGGAGCCTGAGCCCGAGCCCACCGTCGCCGATCTGGCGGCGCTCTGCCTGAAGGACCACGTCGCCGCGCGCTGCAAGCCGGCGACGGCGGCGAACTACCGGAAGTCCATCGACTGCCACATCCTGCCAGCGCTGGGGAGCAGGGCGCTGAAGGATGTCGCGCCGGAAGACGCCGCCAGGCTTCACCACGAGCTCCGCGCCACGCCGGCGGCGGCCAACCAGGCGATCTGGGTGCTCTCGAAGATGTTCTCGCTGGCCGAGAGCTGGGAGATGGCGCCGCCCGGGCGCAACCCGTGCCGCCATGTCCGCCACTATCGCGCCACGCCCCGCGAGCGCTTCCTGACGCCGGAGGAGTTCCGGCGCATCGGCGATGCGCTGAAGACGTTCGAGAAAGCGGGCACGATGCAGCCGACGGCAATCGCGGCGATCCGCCTCTTGATGCTGACCGGCTGCCGCTCGGACGAGATCCTGACCCTGCAATGGGACGACATCGACCGCGCGGCGCGGGTCATCCGGCTCCGCGATTCGAAAACGGGGCCGCGCATGGTGCCGCTGACCGGACCGGTGCTGACGGTGCTGGACGGCATCGAGCGACAGGACGGCGTCCCTTGGGTGTTGCGGGGCGCCAAACCGAACACCCGGCTCTCCTGCCTCTCCTGGCACTGGCGGAAGGTCAGGAAGGCGACCGGGCTCAATGACGTGCGGCTTCACGACTGCCGGCACAGCTACGCCAGCAGGGCGCTGGCGCTGGGCGAGGGCCTGCCGGTCATCGGGCGCCTGCTCGGCCATGCCAGGGTCGGCACCACCGCCAAATACGCCCACCTGGTGCGCGACGCCGAGAAGGCGGCCGCCGCCCGGACCGGCGGCAGCATCGCCGCCTGGATCATGCCCGGCGACGCCGAGGCGGCGTGAGGGGAGGGCCGATGCAGCAGAGGACTATCTCCAACCGCTCCGTGGCCGCCATGACGGTCGAGCGCGACACGGTGTTCTGGGACCGGACCGTGACCGGCTTCGGGGTCCGGGTCTATCCGACCGGCGGCAAGGTCTACATCGCCCAGGCGCGGGGACCGGAGGGGCCGAAGCGGGTGACGGTGGGCCGGCACGGCGTGCTCAATGCCGACGAGGCGCGCCGGCGGGCGGCATTGATCGTGACGCGCATCAAGGCGGGCGAGGACCCGGTGCCGCTGCCGCTCGCGGCCCGGGCCCGGGCCAATGGGAGTCCGACCGTGGCCGACCTTGCGGCGCGCCATCTGGAGGGTCATGTCGAGGTCCGTCTCAAGCAGGCGACGCGGGCCAGGACCCGCGGCGTGCTGCGCCGCCACATCCTGCCCGCGCTCGGCAAGCTGCCGGTGGAGGCGGTGGAGCGCCGGCAGGTAGCCGAATTGCATCGCAGTCTGAGCGACCGGCCGGTGACGGCGAACCGGGCGGTCAAGACGCTTTCGCACATGTACCGTCTGGGCGAGGGCTGGGGCCTTGTGCCGGCGGGCTGCAACCCGTGCCGTTCCATCGAGAAGTATCCCGAGCGCGGCCGCGAGCGCTTCCTGACCGATGCCGAGTTCGCCCGGCTCGGGCGGGTGCTGGACGAGGCGGTGGAAATCGGAATCGTCCCGCCCGTGGCCGCGGCGGCGATCCGCCTGCTGATGCTGACCGGCTGCCGCAAGGGCGAGGTGCTGG
>WTGH01000054.1 GCA_011523655.1 Rhodospirillaceae bacterium | reverse complement strand
GCCACCGGGACGTGACTGCAATCGTCCAGCCCTGAAAGCAAACGCCGCCACACGCCGCCGAAAACGCGCTACACTACCCCCCGGAGCGCAGGGCTCAGATCTCGACCACGAGCGCATGTCGGTCTCGGCTGTAGCGAGCCCCCGCAACCACTAAAAGCCCTTGAAAACATTGATGTTTTCGAGGGCTTTTCGATTCTCGGACTGGGGCACATTTTTGCACGGTCAACACATGGTCAACACGGGAGCTTCGGCGCGAACCGCTCGTTCTCCGCGCAAGGGGCCGGTCTGACCGCGCCGGCGGGTTGCCGGCGGCCAACGAGAAGGGCTGCGGCGGAGGCGGGCGTTTCCGCGATCGACAATGGGTTCGCCCCGGGTCGGTCATCCGTCGCGGTCGGCAACGCCTGACCGATACCCCCGCAACGCGATCGCGCCCCGGCGGAATACGGGATTGCCGTTCCCGGCCGAACCGGCTGGCGTCCGGCGGGCTCCGGGAATAGCCTGTCAGCCGTCATGCAGGATGCCCCCGCCGTATCGGTATCGGAATCGCGGGTCCCGGAATCGCGGATCCCGGAAACGCGGGCCGGAGAAACGCAGACCGGGGCAATGGACCACTGGACGGGCCGCCTTGCGCTTGCGCTCGGCTTCGTCCTCGTCGTGCTCGGCATGGCGAACAACCTGCCCAGCATTCCGGGGCTGCTCGAACTCGTCCAGGCGATACCCGGCCTGGAGGGCATCCCGCGCCTCAGCAAATACAGTTCGGAATTTTTCTTCCCGCTGATGTTCACGCTGATGATGGCGGTCGCGCTGCTGGTCGTGTCGTTCGGCCGCGACTGGGCCGGCCGGTCGCCCGCGAGGCGTGCGTTCGGCATCCTGCTCGACCTGACGATGCTCGCCGCCATCCTCGGCACGGCGGTCGTCTATCTGATCGAGCACGAACAGGTCTGCCTGATCGACGAGATTACCGGCGAGCGCGCCCGGCTCATGGCCGACACGGCCGCGCGGGCCGCCGAGTACAGGGAAATCTTCGGCATCGACCCGGTCGAGGAGTTTCCCGACTGCCAGTCGAACCTCGGCAACTGGATCCTGCCGTTCCTGCTCGCTGCGCTGGCGGTTTTCTTCATCTACATCGTCAAGGCCTGGGGCTTTCCGATCATCGCGGTCGCCATCGTGATCGGGCTCTATACGGTCCTGTCCTCGGCCGCGTGGTATTTCGAATGGAGCGGCAACCGCTATCTGACGACATCCATCGGCACGGAATCGGACGGCGTCCGGAACTATTCCGCCGGCGTCATCGGCGCGCGCAACGCGATCATCCAGGAATCGAACAGCATCTTGGGCCGGTTCCTCAGCGTCATCGTCAATATCGTGTTCCCCTACGTCGTGCTCGGCGCCCTGTTCGCCGCCTCGGCCGGCGGCCAGTCCCTGATCAAGCTCGCCTTCCGGGTCACGCGGAGCCTGCGCGGCGGCCCGGCGCATGCCGCCATCGTCGGTTCGGCGACCTTCGGCACGGTCTCCGGCGCGCCGGTCGTCAACGTGCTGGGCACCGGAACCCTGACCATCCCGATGATGATGCGCACCGGCTTCAAGCCGACCTTTGCCGGCGGCGTCGAGGCGGCCGCGTCGAGCGGCGGGCAGATCATGCCGCCGGTCATGGGCATCGCGGCCTTCGTGCTCGCCGCGCTGTCGACCGTGCCCTATTCGCAGGTCATCGTGGCGGCCTTCCTGCCGGCGCTGGCCTACTTCTTCAGCCTGTTTCTCACCGTGGTGTTCGAAGCCCGGCGTACCGGGATGGCCGCCCTCGGCCGGGATTCCGGGGATCACGAACTGACACGCAGGGACTGGACGAACCTGTTGATGATCGCCGGGCCGATCCTCGTCATCCTCGTCCTGCTGCTCAGCACCAAAGACGGTATCGGCACGGGCGTTCTGGCGTTTGTCGCAGGATACGATCCGGCCTCCGGGGAAGAGCTTCCCTGGTTTCTCGAGGTCGTGAAGAACGCGGCCGGCGATCCGGATTCTGCCGGTTTCTGGGCCGTCGTCCTGCTGATCGCCCTGCTGTTCCTCGATCCTGAGATCCGGCGCGCCCCGGCGCGGGTGATCCGCGCCCTCGCCGACGCCGGGCTGGTGATCGCGCAGCTCTTCCTGCTGCTCGTCGCCGTTGCGGTCATCGACGTCTGCATCAGCTTCACGAGCATCACCGGGATCCTGACCATCGACATCCTGAACTGGCTCAAGACGATTTCGACCTTCAGCCTGTTCGGCCATGAGGTGGTCGTCGGGGGCTCGGTCTATCTCATGATCGCGCTCGTCGTCGCCATGTTCGCGACGATCCTGCTCGGCATGGGGATGCCGACCCTGCCGGCCTATGTGAACGTCATCCTGATCATCGGTCCGCTGCTGGTCGCGCTGGGCACCTCGCTGTTCACGGCGCACATGTTCATCTTCTACTTCGCGGTCGCGTCGGCGATCACGCCGCCGGTGGCGATCGCGGCCTTCGCGGCGTCGACCATTTCGAAGGCCGAGCCGCTTTCCACCGGATTCGCGGCCGTTCGCGTCGGCATCGTGATGTTCACGATCCCCTTCGTTTTCGCCTTCTATCCGGAATTTCTGCTGATCGAGCAGGCCCAGATCGCGCAATCGCTCGACGGCGGCATGAGCGCGGAAAAGACCTGGCTGCCGGGCTATGACGGTACGATCGATCTTGCCGGCCTTGCCTGGCTGGTCTTGCGGCTGGCGGTCGCCCTTTACCTGGTGGCGAGCGCCTTGAGCCGCTACGACCGGTCGCGCCTTTCGGCCCCCGAGATCGTGGTGCGGCTCGCGCTGGCGGTTCTGGTGCTGGTGAAAATGCACGACGTGGCCGTCGCCGCCCTTTGCGGCGCTGCAATCCTTCTGGCGCTCCACCATCTCGGGCTGCTGCGCAAGCGCAGGCCGCCGGAGCCCGAAGCAGAGGGCCGCGATCCATGACCGCGACGACCGAGCCCGATCCACTGTATTTCGAGGATTTCGCGCCCGGCACGGTCTTCGAATGGGGCGAGACGACCGTCACGGAGGCAAGCATCGTCGCGTTCGGCCGGGAGTTCGACCCCGTTCCTATTCACACCGATCCGGCCGCAGCCCGGCGCAGCGAGTTCGGCGGCCTGATCGCGAGCGGCTGGCAGGTCGCCGCCCTCATGCAGCGCATGCAGTATGAAAGCTACATCAAACGCGCGGCGCTGATCGCCTCGCCGGGGGTCGACGGCCTGGAATTCCTTCGCGCGGTCCGCCCGGGCGACCGGCTCTCGCTGCGCGTCGAGGTGGTCGAGTGCCGCCGCTCGCAGCGCCGGCCTGATCGCGGGCTGGTGCGTGTGCTGGCCCGTCTTATCAACCAGGATGGCGAAACCGTGCTCGAAAAGCGCGGCAAATCCTATTTCCGCACCCGTCCGGCGGACGCCGGCGACCGGGGCGGTGGGGAGATCGAACGACGATGAACGACGAACCCTATGTCAGCCCCTATGCCGGCCTCGATCAGGCCGGTCTGCTGCTGAAACGGGCGCAGACCCACGGCACGCGCACCTTCCTGACCTGGGCGCCGTTCGACGGCGCGGCGAAATCCTGGACCTATGCCGCCTTTGCCGACGACGCGGCGCGGCTGGCGCACGGCCTGGCGCGCCGCGGCGTGCGGCAGGGCGACCGGGTCATGATCAATCTGGAGAACGCGCCGGAATACCTGCTCGCCTGGCACGCGCTGGCGCGCATCGGTGCCGTCGCAGTTGCGACCAACGCCCGGGCGAGCGGCGAGGAGCTGGCGTATTTCGCCGGACATGCCGGCGTCAGGGCCGCGATCACCCAGCCCGCTCTTGCGGCGCGGGTCCGGGACTTCTGCACCGGTCTCGACTGGCTCGCGGTGATTGGGCACGACGGCGGTGTCGAACCGCGCGAGGCCGACCGGCCGTCCCGCGACGACCGGTTCGAGGCGCTGTACGGGGACGCCTCGAAAGCCCCTGCGCCGCCGGGCGACGGAACGCTCCCGATGGCCGTCCACTACACCTCCGGCAGTACGGCGCGGCCCAAGGGCGTCGTCTGGACCCATGACAATGTTTTGTGGGGCGGCCAGGTCTCGGCGAACCACGAGCGGCTTACGGAAGCCGACCGCCATCTGGTCACGCTGCCGCTGTTTCACGTCGTCTCCGGCATCTACTCGACCATGGCAAGCCTGTGGGCGGGGGCGGAGGTTGTGCTCCAGCCGCGCTTTTCGGCCAGCCGGTTCTGGCCCGCGGCGGTCGAACACCGCTGCACCTGGGCCTCGCTGGTGCCGTTCTGCAGCCAGGCGCTGCGGCGCGAGCCGGTGCCGGCGCGGCACTGGTTCCGCAACTGGGGCCACGCCGTCCTCGATTCGTCCGTCGAAGCGCATTTCCGCGTCCCGCTCCTCGGCTGGTGGGGCATGACCGAGATCATCACCCAGGGCATCGTCGGCGATCCCGGCCTGCCCAAGCGCGACGGCGCCATCGGCCGCCCGGCGCCGGAATACCGGCTGGCTGTGCTGCGCGACGACGGCAGCCCGGTCGAGCCGGGCGAAACCGGGGAGCTGCGCATCCGGGGGACGCCGGGCCTGTCCCTGTTCCGGGAATATCTCGACAATTCCGCGGCGACGGCCGACTCCTTCGACGAGCGCGGCTACTTCATCACCGGCGACCTCGTGACGG
Organism: Rhodospirillaceae bacterium; assembly: GCA_011523655.1. Lineage (GTDB taxonomy): Bacteria > Pseudomonadota > Alphaproteobacteria > Bin65 > Bin65 > Bin65. The sequence continues at coordinate 13,983 of WTGH01000054.1, read as the reverse complement.
TGCATGAGGACGGGCTGATCGGTTTTGCCGACCGGGCCAAGGACATGCTCAAGGTCGGCGGCGAGAATGTCAGCCCGGCCGAGCTCGAGCGGGTCATCGCACAGGTCGACGGCGTCGGGGAGGTCGCGGTCGTCGGCAAGGCCGATGCGCTGCGCGACGAGGTGCCCGTGGCGTTCGTCATGCCAGAGAGCGCGTCAGAGGGCGGGCCGGAGGGCGCGCCGGATCTGTCGGCGCTGACGTCCGCCATCGAGCGGCGCTGCCAGGCCGCGCTCGCCGATTTCAAGCAGCCGCGCGAGATCCGCTTCCTCGACGACCTGCCGCGCACCGGCGGCATCGCCAAGGTCTCGAAGCCCGAACTGCGCCGGCTGGTCGAAGCGGAAACCGGCAACTGAAGGCGATCCGCATTCCTCCCCCTCTTCAGAGGGGGAGGTCAGGTGGGGGTGGCGCGTCGAAGGACGCGCTTCGCCGCAAGGCGAAACCTGGCGGCGCTCACGGCACCCCCATCGACCTCGCTTCGCCCGGCCACTTCCCCCACTGAAGAGGGGGAGGAAGTTCGGAGACCGATTTTATCGTGTCCCGGACCTCGACGCGGTCCAAACCGCTACGGCTTGGCGCAGGCCGGGAGCTTGTGGCCGGCGGCCTCCCACGCCTCGACGGCGCCGGGATGGAACTTAACGCCCGCGTTGCACATGCCCATCCGCTTGTCGTCGACGACGCCGAACAGTTGGCCTCTAGCGAACGGCGCTTTCCGGAACATGTCGGGCAGCGTTTCGATCATCGCCGCGGTCAGCGCCCTGGCCAGGGCGTTCGGCATGTTCTTGTGGGCCACGTCGCCGCCGGTGTTGGAAATCGACCGGAACATATCGTCCTCGGAGATGACGTTCACGCCGGGGCCGTAATGGGCGAGGTTCTTCTTCGGGAAGACGAAGGCAACGTTGCCGGGCGCCCGGAGGAACTTCCGGAAGGCCGCGGACTCCATCTTCGCTTTCGGGATCGAGACCAGGTTGATCTTGCCGGCGGCGATATAGATCGGCAGATACGCCGCCGGATTGGTGCCCGGCCGGACGGCGGCGTCGACCGCGCCGTCGAGGAAGATCGAATCGGCCTGGCCCCAGGCGATCTGCTTGCCGGTATAGCCCTTGCCCTCGTTCATGCCGGTGGTCAGCCGGATCAGCGCGCGCGCCGTGTTCAGCGCGCCGCCGCGTGGCGGGCCGTTGAAGATGGTCTTGCCCTTGAGCTTGTCCCAACTGTCGATGCCGGACGCGGCAAAGGCGATCAGGTAATAATGGGCGAGATGGTAGGGATAGAGCAGGCGGAGATTGCCGGCGAGTTCCTTGCCCTTTTTCTTGCCCAGCCCGGCATAGGGGCCGAGCGCCCTCGCCATCAGGAACTGCAGGATGAACGGGCTGGCGGCGAGATCGGTCTTGCCCTGGGCGACCTGCAGGATCGACTTGGCCAGCACCTTGCCGGCCTGGGCCTGGATGGTCGCGATCTTCCGCTTGGCCGCCACTTCGGCCAAGTGCTTGGCCGCCATGTCGGTCGCGCCGCCGACCGAGCCGGATTCCATAGTCAGCGTTGTCGTCTGCGCCTGGGCGGAAGCGGCAAAACAGACCGCTGCACCGAATACGATTAAACTTCTCATGGCTATCTCCTCAAACGGGGGGTGGCCCCAAAGGTCGGTGCAAATGCAAATTTGCGCCGCGCACGGTATCACAACCGGACCGGAACCAGAATCTGCAAACGCCCGAAATTGCATGCGCGCTGGGCATCCCTCCCTTCCGCCCTGCGCCGGACGGGGATACAATCGTCCGAAGCCGTCGCGACAGCCGCTCCGGGCTCACTGCCGCGACGAAAGGGAGAAAAGCAGCCATGGCCGGATTTACGTTTCCATCGATCATTCGCGGGCCGGGCGCGGCCGCGATTGCCGTTGCACTGACCGCCGGGCTGTGCGCCCCGGCGGGCGCGGCAGAGCTCAGCCTGTCCTATTTCATGGGGCCGAAACACCCGATGAACCGGGCCGTCTTCACGCCGTTCGCCCGGAAACTGGCCGAGGTGTCGGGCGGCAAGCTGACGGTCAAGCAGTATGCGGGCGGCGCGCTCAATTCCTCGCCGCCCAAGCAGTATTCGATCCTGCTCAAGGGCGTCGCCGACATCGCCTTCGCCCTGCCCGGCTACACCGGCAACCTCTTTCCGGCGACAAATACGGTAACGATTCCCGGCGTCTGCGCCGACGCGCTGGACTGCACCGAGGCGATGTGGCGGGCAATGCCGCTGATCGAGAAGGAGTTCAAGGCGAAGCTGCTTGCGGTCTGGGCCAACGACCTGCCGGTGCTGCTGACCAGGAAAAAAGCCGTGCGGACAGTGGCCGACCTCAAGGGCATGAAGGTCCGTGTCACCTCGAAACAGGACGTGCCCTTCATGGAGGCCCTGGGGGCGTCGGCGGTCAGCCAGCCGGTCACGGTGATCAACCGCAATCTCGCCAACGGCACGATCGACGGCATCGCCATCGATCCCTCGGCGGTCCGCTCGTTCAAACTGTGGGAACCGGCGAAATACATGACGATCGGCCTGCCGGGCTCGGGATCGGCCTTCGTCCTGATGATGAACCGGGGTGTCTACGGCAAGATGAGCGCGCAGGAGAAAGCCTGGGTCGACGAAGCCTCCGGTAAGTGGCTCTCGCTCTCCGGCGGCGGCGCTTACAAGAAGGCGGCACGGGCCGGAATTGCCTTCGCAAAGCAGAAAGGCGTCGAGATCATCACGCTTTCGGACGCCGAGCGGGCCAGGGCCAACGCCGCGATCGCCGAGGCGATGGCGGCGTTCCGCGCCAGGAAGATGCGCGGCGGCAAGACCGGCGGCGAAGTCTACGACACGATGACCGGGAAGTAGGGCGCCATCTTCCGGACCGTCCTCAACGGGCTGGACCGCTTCGCCGGCGTTCTGGCCGTTATCGGCGGGGCGGCCGTCGTCTTCCTGGTCGGGCTGACGGTCGTCTCGGTCGTCTGGCGCTATATCCTGAACGACCCGATCTTCGGCATCACCGACATTTCGCGCATGTCGCTCGCTGTGATCGTCATGGGCGCGCTCGCCTATGGCGGCCGGCAGGGCGGCTTCGTCCATGTCGATATCCTGGCCGCGGTCGGCGGCCGCCGGGTGACCCGCTTCACCGATATCGCCGTGCGCCTGATCGGCATCGTCATCCTCGCGCTCGCGACATACGCCCTGCGCGAGGAGGCGCGCTGCGGCTTCGAATGCGGCGAGTTCACCGACAATCTCGAAATTGTCCACACGCCGTTTTACTGGATGCTCACGATTGCGATGGCGACCTACGCGCTGATGCTGGTCTGCGAACTCGCCATCGGCCTGATGGAATTCGACGCCGAGCGCGACCCGTTCGAACATGAGTGATCATGAGTGACCGGGGATGAGCAATATCGAGATCGGCCTCGCCGGCTTCGCCGCACTGTTCGTCCTGCTGGGTCTGCGCATGCCGGTCGGCACGGCGATGCTGGCGGTCGGGGTCGCCGGCATCTGGGCGATCCATCCGCGCGGCGGCGAAGCGGCCGTCGCCACCCTGGGCGGCGAGATTTTCTCGGTCTCGACCATCTATTCGCTGACCATCCTGCCGCTGTTCATCCTGATGGGGAACCTGGCCGGCATCTCGGGCATGAGCCGCGACCTCTACGACGCGGCGCATGCCTGGTTCGGCCATCTGCGCGGTGGGCTGGCCTCGTCCACCATCGTCGGCTGCGCCGGCTTCTCGGCGCTGTCCGGCTCGTCGCTCGCCAGCGCCGTTACAATGGGCCGGGTCGCCCTGCCGGAAATGCAGCGCTACCGCTACGACAACGCGCTCGCCACCGGTTCGATCGCGGCCGGCGGCACGCTCGGCATCCTGATCCCGCCGTCGGCCGGCTTCGTGATCTACGCCATCCTGACCGAGGAGAGCATCGGCCGGTTGTTCATCGCCGGCATCCTGCCGGGCATCCTGTTGTCCGGCCTGTTCATCCTGGCGATCTGGCTCCTGGTCAGGCTGAAGCCGGAGATCGCGCCGGCCTCCGCACGGGCCCTGCCGCTCGCCGAGCGGCTTGGCGCGATCCGGCGGGCGGCCTGGATCATCGGCATCGTCGGCGTGACCATCGGCGGCATCTACGGCGGCGCCTTCGACGCGGTCGAGGCCGCGGCCGTCGGCGCCTTCCTGTGTTTCCTGGTCTGCATCCTGCGCGGCACGGTCCAATGGTCCGAAATGCGCGAGGCCATCGCCCACACCCTGCGCTCGACGGCGACGACCTTCTACATCCTGATGGGCGCATTCGTGTTCACGCCCTTCGTGGCGCTCTCCGGCATCCCGTCGGCGCTGGCGGACTGGCTCGGCGCCCTGAACGCCGACCCCTATCTCGTTCTGATCCTGTGCCTCGGCTTCTTCATCCTGCTCGGCACCTTCCTCGAAGGCTTCGCGATCCTGATCCTGGCGCTGCCGCTGGTCCAGCCGATCATGGAAGGCTACGGCTTCGACATGGTCTGGTTCGGCGTGATGATGGTGATCGTGCTGGAAATGGGGCTGATCAGTCCGCCGGTCGGTATCAACGTGTTCGTCGTCAAGGGCATCGCGCCGGACGTGCCGATGAACACGATATTCCGCGGCATCTGGCCCTTCTGGTTCGCCATGATGCTGGCGATCGCCCTGCTCCTGCTGGTGCCGGACATCGCGCTCTTCCTGCCCAACACGATGCTCGGCTGACCCGGCAGCGGGCGCGCCTACATCCATGACGAAGCCCGACGACCGCTTCCCCGATCGTTTCGGGGCCATGCTCGACGGCCCGATCCTGCCGATGCTGGCCAGGCTGTCGGCGCCGAACGTGGCGACCGCCTTCGCCTTTGTCGCCATGTGGGTGACCGACGCCTGGTTCATCGGCCGGCTCGGCATCCTGCCGCTGGCGTCGGTCGCCCTGGTCTTCCCGGTCCATACCATGATGCAGATGATGTCGGCCGGCGCCATGGGCGGTGCGGTCTCCTCGGCGATCGCGCGGGCGCTCGGCGCCGGCGACCGGGACCGGGCCGACGCCCTGGTCCGGCACAGCGTCGTCATCGCCGCGGTCATGGCGCTGCTCTATCTGCTGGTCTTCGGCCTGTTCGCCCGGCCGGTCTTCGCCGCGCTCGGCGGCACCGGCGCCGTGCTGGACGGCGCGGTCGATTACGCCGTCATCATCTTCGCCGGCGGCATTACCATGTGGGTCGCCAACCTGTTTGCCGCCGCGATCCGCGGCACCGGCGACATGACCACGCCGGCGATCTGGTTTTGCGCCGGGGCGCTGCTCCATGCCGTGCTGTGCGGCGGGCTTACGCTCGGCTGGGGGCCGCTGCCGCAGCTCGGGCTGGTCGGGCCGGCGGTTTCCGTCACCGCAGCCCACGGCCTGATCGCTCTGATGCTCGGCCTGAACCTCCTGCGCGGCGCCAGCGGTGTGCGGCTTCACGTCTGGGGAAAGCTGACCGGCGAAATGTTCCGCGACATCCTGAAGGTCGGCCTGCTCGGCTGCGGCAACTCCGTCGTGAATATCGGTACGGTCCTGATCGTCACCCGGCTGGTCGCGGAGCTCGGCGCCGAAGCGCTGGCCGGCTATGGCCTGGGTAGCCGGCTCGAGCTGCTGATCGTCCCGCTTGCCTTTGGCATCGGCGGCACGCTCACCACCTCGGTCGGGGCGAATTTCGGTGCGCAACAGTTCGGCCGGACGCGCCGGATCGCCTGGACCGGCGGCCTGATCGCCGGCGGCGTGACCGGCGCAATCGGCCTCGCCGCGGCGCTGTGGCCGACGCTGTGGCTCGACTGGTTTACGTCGGATCCAGCCGCTTACGCGTTCGGGGCGCAGTATCTGCACATCGCCGGGCCTTTGTACGGTTTCTTCGGCCTCGGTATGGCGCTCTATTTCGCCGCCCAGGGCACGGGCAACATGGTGCTGCCGGTGACCGCCGGCGCGATCCGGCTGGCCGTGGCGGGCGGCGGTGGCGCGATTGCCGTTCTATGGTTTGGCGGCGGACCGGCCGCCCTGTTCGCCTGCGTCGCCGTTGGCCTGTTCTGCTTCGGCGCCCTGGTCGCCGCCTCCCTGTTCGGCCGGATCTGGAACCCGCGGGACGGCGGGCAGGGATAGCGCGGTGGGCCGGCCTAACGCCGGGGCCATTGACGCCCGCGATGGCAAATCCGATATTCAGGTAAGTAAGTACTTAAGTAAGTCAGTACTATTGAGGGGAGCGGCCATGTCAGCGACACGGGACCGTCTGGTGCACGAGGCTGCGGCGCGCGGCAAGTATGCGCCGCTCTATCGCCATCTCAGCGAAATGGCCGGGCCGGACTGGCGCGCGAGCTTCGCGGAAGTCGAGGCAGTGCTGGGCTTCCGCCTGCCCGATTCGGCGCGCCTGCACCGGCCCTGGTGGGCCAATTCGGCGAAAGGCAACGGCCACAGCCACGCACTCGCCTGGCAGGCCGCCGGCTGGAAGACCGGAGAGGTCGACCTCGACGCCGAGACTTTGGTTTTCGCCCGGAGAGACGCCGGTCCGGATCGCCCCCCGGCGGCGGCACATGGAAAGAAAAAGTTCAACATCGACCGGGACTGGCCGGTGATACGCGGCGGTTCCTGGCCACCCGGATTCACGGTCAGCCGGGAGCAGATTTACGACGAGTTCGGGCGCCTGACCGGCGGACCGCAGGACGATATCCCGGAAGACCGCTGACGGGGCGATGTTCTTCGATACCAATGTGCTGGTCCGATCTCGCTTCGAAGCCGCCCCGGGCAACGCCGTTGCCCGTCACTGGATGAAGGAAACGAGCGACAGCGGCGAAACGCTTCGCATAAGCCGGCAGATCGTCCGGGAATACCTGGCCACGGTAACCCGCCCGCAAGCCTGGTCGCCGGCGGTGCCGATGGAATCGGCGCTGGCACAGGTCGCCGAACTGGAAGCGAAATTCGAGATTCTGGAGGACGGGCCGCGGGTTGCGGAAAGGCTGGTCATGCTGTGCCGCGAGGTGCCGCTGGTTGGCAGGCAGATTCACGATGCCAACATCGTCGCCACGATGCTGGCCCATGGCGAGCGTCGGCTGCTGACCTTCAACGCCGCCGACTTCCGCCGCTATGGCGAACGGATCGAGATGGTGGATATGGGGATGCCCGTGTAGCCGATCCGGCTTCAATCCCGGTGACAACTCACGCCGATGCCATGCCGGTCGTGCACGGCCTTAAGGTCCTCAAGACCGGCGTACTCCGTCAGGTCCTCGCGTTCCGCAGACTGCCGGAGCGCTTCGCGGGTCCCAGCGTTGGGCACATTCTCGGAAATCGGCACGGCGCCCCGTTCGTCCCTCAATGCGCGATTTCCTTGCGGAATTCGTAGTGGTCGCCGCCGAAGTCGCCGAACATGCTCTTCACCTTCGGATGGCCGACCGGCTTGCCGCTCTCGTCGGGCACCAGATTCTGCTCCGAGACATAGGCCGTGTAGGTGGTCTCCGCATTCTCGGCGAGCAGGTGGTAGAAGGGCTGGTCCTTGCGCGGGCGGACCTCTTCGGGGATCGACTGCCACCATTCCTCGGTATTCGCGAACTCGGGATCGACGTCGAAGATGACGCCGCGGAACGGGTAGATCCGGTGCCTGACGACCTGGCCGATGGCGAATTTGGCGATGATATGCATGGTTCCGGCCCGGTGCTGCGGCGCTGCCGCCGTTCTTCGCTCGATTACAACGTTGGGGCGCGCCGCCGCCCGCTACGGCTCCACGCACTCTGCCATTGTGACCGGGAACGCGCTGGTGCGCAAACCCCGATAAGCCGAATGTGAGAACGGCAGCCGGCGGACTGGGCGCCGGCGCAGGCCGAAGGAGAAGCCCACGCTATAGCGCGTCGCGGATCTCCCAGAGTTCCGGAAAGAACTTGTGGCTGGTGACATTCTGCAACCAGCCGACGCCGGCGGACCCGCCCGTTCCGGGCTTGAAGCCGATGATCTTGTGCACGGTGACGAAGTGACGCCAGCGATAGATGGAATAGGCTTCGTCCAGGCTCACCAGCGCCTCGGCCATCCGGTATTCGGGGTTTTCCGCTGTCGGCGTCCGGTAGACCTCGAGCCATGCTTGCCGCACCGATTCGTCGGACGCGTATGGCTCGCTCCAGTCCCGATCGAGCATGGACCGGTCGATTCCGTATCCCCGCCGGTGCAGGTACCTCAGGACCTCGTCGTAGAGACTGGGGCTTTCGAATGCCTCATTGATTGCCGGCCAGACATGGGGGACGTTCCTGTGCGCGGCGGCCAGCCGTGCGTCCTTGTTGCCGAGAACGAACTCGACATGGCGGTACATGTAGGACAGCTGCCCCGAGGCCGTCGACAGATAGTCCCGGAACTGGTTGAAGCCCTCGGAGGTAATGGTTCCGAGCACGTTCCAGGAATTGGCGATGTAATCGACATAGGCCTTGCAGCGCGCCAGGATCTGGAGCGCGTTGGCGACATTGTCCTGCCGTAACTGTTCGCGTGCGTTGACCAGCTCCATGTGCAGCCCGCGGAACAGCAATTCCTTGCACTGCCCCATGATGTAGAAGCACATCTCGTCGTAGCCCTCGCTGCGCAGATGCTGCAGGGAGTGCATCAGGTCCAGCGACTGGTAGTCGATATAGGGGTTCGACCGGCCTTCGTGTTCGATCCGCGGCGCCCCGCCGGTTTCTTCGACCGCCCTGGCCCTGTCTTCGTCGCTCGACTTCCCCATCGGCCGCGGTTCGATCGAACAGACCACGCCCTCCGGCTCGACGACCCTCGGGATGATGGGTTTGAAATCCGGCATGCTCAGCGCCCTTCCCCGACGAGATCCAGAATCCTCCTTCCGAGCTCCGTGCCCGGGTCGTACATGTCGTGAACCAGGTCGAAGTGATTTCTGGACCGGCTCTCGAAGATGCGGACCGAGCGGGCCGGGCTCTGCAACCGTCTGCCGAACGCCAGGCTTTGCCGCTTGAACTCCGCGGTTTCGCATTCTCCCCAGGTCACGACCGCCTCCGGGAACGCAGCCGGATCGAGAAGAAGCGGCGAGTTGAAGCGCGCTTCCTCCACGGTCATGCCGACGGCGTCGTTGATGCTCGTTTGCACAAGCGGCTCCAGTTCGTAGACGCCTGACAGAAGAATCGCGCCGGCAATGCGCCGGCGGGTTCCCTGGGTACCCCCGGGCGGCGCGCAGCAGCACATGGCGGCAAGATGCCCGCCGGCCGAGCTGCCCGCAACGAAGATCCGCCCCGCATCGATCCCGAGCCCGCCGGCATGGCCGAACAGGGTCTCGAGCGCGGCGCGGCACTCCTGCACGATTTCGGACAGGCCGGCGTGCGGGGCAAGCGTGTAGTCGACGGCGGCGTAGGCGATGCCCCGATCGCAAAACCGGTCGGCGCCGCAAAATGACTCGATTTTCGAGAGCTCCTGCCAGTAGCCGCCGTGAATATAAACGAGGAGCGGACACGCTTCGCCGTTATCGGGCAAGGCGATATCGATCGAGTTGGAGGGCCTGTCGCCGTAGGCCAGGGTCTCGACGCGCCTGCAGGCGGCGCGCGCCCTGTCGCTCCCGGCGCGATAGTCCCGGAGGTAGGGCGCGTAATCGCCGCCGATCGCCGAACTGGGCGAATATTCCCGCTCAAGCTGCGCCGGGCTCATCGTCCGCCAGCGCGGCCGGTTGTCGGAGACTGCCGCCATTTCCGGAAAGCGCGGCCCGGTCTAGAAGGCGGAATCGGCCATGGCCATGACCGGCTTCTTGCCGGCCTGGATGGACAGGCCGAGCGAGGCGGTCTCGGGCAGCACCTTCTTCATGTAGAAGCGGGCGACGTCCAGCTTGGCGGCGTGGAAACCGGCCGGATCGTCCTCCGCCTTCGCCAGGGCGGCCTTCGCGATGCGCGCCCACATCCAGCCGACCGCGACCAGGCCGAAGAAGCGCAGATACTCGCTCGCCGCCGCCGCCGGCTCTTCCGGGTCGGCCAGCCCCTTCTGCGCCAGCAGCAGGGTGATCTGCTGAAGCTGGCCGAAGGCGGCCATGAGCGGCCGGCAGAACTCCCTCATCGCCGGGTCGGCCGAATTGGCGAACAGGAAGTCCTGCACCGGGTGGAAGAAGCGGCGCAGCAGCCGGCCGCCGCCCTCCGGCATCTTGCGGCCGATCAGGTCGAGCGCCTGGATGCCGTTGGTGCCCTCGTAGAGCTGGGTGATCCTTGCGTCGCGCACGAACTGCTCGATACCGTGCTCGTGAATGTAGCCGTGGCCGCCATAGGTCTGGACAGCGAGGTTGGCGGCCTCGAAGCCGTGATCGGTGAACAGGGCCTTGACGACCGGCGTCATGACCGCGACGAAATCCTCCGCCGCGTTCCGGACATCCTCGTCCCCGTGGCGCTCGGCGATGTCGATCTGCATGCCGGTCCAGTAGGCCAGCGCCCGGGCGCCCTCGGTCATCGCGCGCTGCTTGAGCAGCATGCGGCGCACGTCCGGATGGACGAGGATCGGGTCGGCCGGCGCATCGGGATATTTCGCGCCGGAGAGCGCCCGGCCCTGCGCCCGCTCCTTCGCATAGGCGGCGGCGTTCTGGTGGGCGACCTCGGCGAGGCCGAGGCCCTGCATGCCGACGCCGAGGCGCGCCGCGTTCATCATCGAGAACATGGCGCGCATGCCCTTGTGCGGTTCGCCGACCAGCCAGCCGGCGGCTTCGTCGAAGTTTATCACGCAGGTCGCCGAGGCCCGGATGCCCATCTTGTGCTCGATGGCGCCGCAGCGCACGCCGTTGCGCGCACCGGCCGTCCAGCCGTCGCCGTCCGCCTTCGGCAGGAATTTTGGCACGATGAACAGGCTGATGCCGCGGATGCCGGGCGGCGCGTCGAGCAAACGGGCGAGCACCAGGTGAACGATATTGTCGGTCAGGTCGTGCTCGCCGGCCGAGATGAAGATCTTTGTGCCGGTGATGGCATGGCTGCCGTCCGGCTGCGGGACGGCCTTCGTGCGGATCAGGCCGAGGTCGGTGCCGCACTGGGGCTCGGTCAGGCACATGGTGCCCGCCCACTCGCCGCGCGCCAGCTTCGGCAGGTAGAGGTCCTTGAGGCCGCCGCCGGCCCATTTCTCGATGGCGTTGTAGGCGCCGTGGCTGAGGCCCGGATACATGCCGAAGGCCATGTTCGCCGAGCAGATCATCTCCTCGATGGCGAAGCCGATCGACTTGGGCAGACCCTGGCCGCCGTAGGCGGGATCGCAGGTGAGCCCCGTCCAGCCGCCCTCGGCGTAGAGTTCGTAGGCCTCCCGGAAGCCCTTCGGCGTCCGCACCGCGCCGTTCTCGTAGGTGCAGCCCTCGGCGTCGCCGGACAGGTTGAGCGGCAGCAGCTCGTTCTCGCACAGCTTCGCCGCTTCCTCGAGAATCGCGTCGACCAGGTCGGCCGTCGCCTCATCGTAGCCATCGAGGCCGGCGACATTCGCTTCGTAGCCGAGCACGTCGTTGAGCACGAAGCGCATGTCGTCGAGCGGGGCTTTGTAGACGGGCATGGGGTTCGGTCCCTTTCGCCGGGCGGGCAGCCTAGTTGCGCAGCGGCTTGCCGGTGTCGAGCATGTGCTCGATGCGGGCGAGCGTCGGCTCGGTCTTCAGCAGTTTCATGAAGCTCTCGCGCTCCAGGGCGAAGAGCCGGTCTTCGGAAACGGTCTCCGTCACGTCGGTGTCGCCGCCGGTCAGCACCGTGGCGATCTCGCCGGCGACGGTGCGGTCGTGCGGCAGCGCCACGCCCTGCAGCGCGAAACCCTCGACCGCCAGATCGAGCGCCGCCCTCCCGTTCGGCCCCGGCAGGGTGAGCTCGGCCGGCTCGGGTTTCTCGTATCCGTCCAATAAAGACAGGGCTTTCTGTTTAGCTTCGTAGAGCAGCCGGTCCCGGTTCATGGTGATGCCGTCGCCAGCGCGCAGGATATGCATGTCCCGCGCTTCCTGCGCCGATTTGGCGACAGCGGCCATCGAGATCTGCTCGAAGGCTTTGACGACCGGCGGCAGCGGCCCGTTCGGGCGCTTTTCGTCCTGCGTGTGGCGGACCAGCATTTCCTTGCAGCCGCCCCAGCCCGGCAGCACGCCGACTCCGGCCTCGACCAGCCCGGCATAGGTTTCGGCATGGGCCTGCACGGCGGCGGCGTGGAGCAGCAGTTCGCAGCCGCCGCCCAGCGCCATGCCCGAAGGCGCTGCGACGACCGGGAAAGCGGCGTATTTCATCGCCTTCATCGCCTTCTGGCCGTTTTCCAGCATGCCTTCGATCATCGGCCAGACGCCGACATTGGCGGCGAACAGCGCAAGGCCGAGATTGGCGCCGACCGAGAAGTTGCTCCCCTCGTTGTAGAGCACGAGGGCCTTGAAATCCTTCTCGACGATTTTCAGGGATTTCTGAAGCAATGTCACGACATCGGGGTCCAGCGCATTCATCCTTGTGTGGACCTCGAAACAGGCGACGCCGTCGCCGATATCCCACAGGCTTGCCGAGGCGTTGCTTTCAACCGGTTCGCCTGCGCGCTTGATATCCTCCAGCAGCAGCACGCCGTCCGGCCGTTCGACCGGGCGGTAGGCGCCGTCAACGCCGAAGACCTGCAGGCGGCCGTCTTCGACGCGGTAGAAGGTCCCGGCGCCGACCTTTTCCAGCAGCGCCGGCACGTCCCGCCCCTCGGCGCGCAGCCGCTCGGCGACGTAGGCCGGGCCGAGCCGGTCGGCCAGTTCGAACGGGCCCCGTTTCCAGGCATAGCCCAGGCGCATGGCGGCATCGACGTCGGCGGCCGACTCCGCGATCTCCGGCACCAGGGCGGCGCTGTAGCCGATGACGTTGGACAGCACCCGCCAGGCCCACGCACCGCCGCGGTCCGGATGGTCGACCAGGGCGCGCAGGTCCCTGGCCCCGGCGCGCGCGCTTTCGAGCTCGGACCGGCGCGACGGCGCATAGTCGCCGGAACTGAGGTCGATCGATTCCTTTACCTTCTCACCGCCCTCCCGGTTGAGCCGGTAGAAGCCGCCCTTGCCCTTGCGGCCGGTGTGGCCGTCTTCGATCATCCGGCGGACCAGGGTATGGTCGCGGAAATCCCGGACATAGGGATCGTCCGGCGGCAGGCTCTCGATCATGCTGGCGGCGACCCGGGGGATCAGGTCGATGCCGACCAGGTCCAGAAGACCGAAAACGCCGGTCCTGGGCACGCCCATCGGCCGGCCGCCGACGGCGTCGGCTTCTTCCACCGTCAGCCCGAGATCCATCGCGCCGTTGATTGCGCTCTGAATCCAGTAGCCGCCGATCCGGTTGGCGATGAAGCCCGGCGTGTCGTTGCAGGCGATGACCGTCTTGCCGAGCCGGACATCGCAGAACCGGCTGACCGCAGCGACGACCGCCGGATCGGTCCGCAGGCCGGAGACGGTCTCCAGCAGGCGCAGATAGCGCGGCGGGTTGAAAAAATGGGTGATGAAGAAGCCGGCCGCAAAGCCGTCGTCCATGCCGTCGAGCAGCCGGGCGAGCGGGATGGTCGACGTGTTGGACGTGACGGCCGCACCCGATTTTATTGATAAGTTTATTTTATTGTATACGGTATACTTTACGGCCAAATCTTCTAGCACAGCCTCGACGATCCAGTCGCAGTCGGCCAGCTTGCCGAGATCGTCCTCCAGGTTGGCCGGCTCGATCAGTTTCGCATTGCGCGGATGCATGAAGGGCGCCGGGTCCTGTTTCAGCAGGCGCGCGACCGCGCCCTCGGCCAGCGCGTTCCGGTTCTCCGCGCCTTCGGGCACGATATCCATGAGGACGACCGGCACGCCGGCATTGGCGACCTGGGCGGCGATGCCGCTGCCCATCACGCCCGATCCGATCACGGCGACTTTTTCAATATCCATTGCGATATTCCTCTTGCAGGCCGAGGCGTTGCCGGCCCCCTTCGATACGCCCCGGATTTCATCCGGGGCTACTCAGATCCTATGAGGCGGATCGGCGACCGGCGCTACAGTGCCGTC
>WTGH01000044.1 GCA_011523655.1 Rhodospirillaceae bacterium | reverse complement strand
CCGCCAGCATGGCCGGCGTGTTGGTCATGATGTAGTCGCCCTCGCCGAAATTCATCGTGCCGCAATCCAGCGTGCAGATTTCCGGCAGCAGCTCGGTCACATGGGCCAGCCGCTCTTCGGCGCCCGCCATGTCGGTGCCCTCCGGCGACGGCGGCAGGGGCCGGTCGGCCGGGCCGAGGGTGAGGTCGCCGCCCATGCCGGCGGTAAGGTTGAGCACGACGTCGATGCCGGACTCGCGCACCCGTTCGACGACCTCGCGGTAGAGCGCCGGGTCGCGCGCCGGCGCGCCGGTCTCCGGATCGCGGACATGGACATGGAGGATCGCCGCCCCGGCCCGCGCTGCCTCGATACCCGATTCGGCGATCTCGGCCGGCGTGACCGGCACCTTGCTTGACCGCCCGGTCGTATCGCCCGCGCCGGTCAGCGCACAGGTGATAAAGGCGTCGCGGCTCGGGCTCAGCGCCATGTGCGGGGTCTCCCCGGTCGGTCGGTGAGGCTGTTAACGGATAACGTCGCGCCGGTCATTCGTCCGCCTCCGACGCTAGCGCTTCAATCCGGTCAGTCAGGGCCGGAAGGTCGTTGCGCACCGTATCCCATACGAGATCGAGTTCGATATCGAAGTAGGCATGGACGAGACGGTTGCGCATGCCCACGATCTTCCGCCACGGGATTGCCGGATGGGCATCCCTGAATTCCGGAGTTATCCGGGACGCCGCCTCGCCAATCTCCTGCACCGCGTTGAAGATGGCGCGCTGCTTCTCACGGTTCCGCTCGAAATCGGCGTAGGACAAGCCCTCCAGATAAGCGATCGCGTCGCCCGCCGCGACCAGCATGTCCAGCAGATACGATCTATCGTCGCGCTGCATATACCACCTGGGCGGAATCCAGTATCGCCTTCCGGCGGATGTAATTCCGGCTGTTCTCGACAGCCCTGCGGCTGACCAGATCGACCCGGCGGCCGGACAGTTCCGCCAACTCGTCCTCCATTTCCACTATACCGAACAGTCCCGGCGATTGCCCGATCTCGAACCCGATCAGGAAGTCGATATCGCTGTTCGGCCCGAAATCCTCTCGCAAGACCGATCCGAACAGCGCCAGTTCGGCGACCTGCCAGCGCTCGCAGAACGCCGCAAGCGCTTCCGGCGGCACGCCGATCCGGGCCTGCAACCGCTCTCCGTTCCCGGTTTTTGCAGTTTCCGTACCGGATCGCTCGTTCATTGTTCCGGCTCCACGATCTTGCCTGTCCCGCCACCCCGGCCGCCCGCATATTCGACGGCGGCGCGGCGGCGCTGCCGCACGAATTGGCCCGTCACCCCTCCCAGGTAAAGGGCCTGCCCAGCGTTATCCGGCGTTCCCTGGCGTCGTACCAGCCGGCCGGGCGGTGTTCGCTCGTGTGCATGTAGCAGCGGATACGGACCTCCCGGCTCCCCGGCGCGAAGGTCAGCACGCGGCTGTGCGGCATCGCGTGATCCGCCACGAAATGGCGGGTCAGCGCCGCGGCATTGACGAAGGTCGTGCCGCCGTAGCGGGTCTCGATATGGGACTTGCCGCCGTGCTGATCGTCCGGGTTGGTATGGGTGTGGCCGCCGAACCACAGGGCGACCGCGCCGGGATTGTCTTCCAGATAGCGCTCGAACCGGCCGGAATCCGCAGCGCCGCCGACCCAGTAGAGATAGGAGGCGCCGTTCGGCGTGCCCTCGGCGTAGTAGCCGTGATAGTCCATCTGCCAGGCGCCGTCCGGCCCCTTCTTCATGCCCTCCCATTCGCCGCTCGCAACGGTGGTCTCCTTGAGCACATAGTGGTGGACCGTCACGACGATCCGCTCGCCCCGGCTGCGCTCGACTATGTCGGCCCACCAGTCGAAGGTCTCTGCCGTCACCACGCCGCCGGGATTGCCGCCGAGCGGGCCGCGGCCGAGCGCCTGCGCGCGCTCGTTGACGTCGCTCATCATCAGGAAGCGGATGTTGCCGACGTCGAACCAGTAGCGGTCCCATGTGCCGTGAACCGGGTAGGGATAGCGGCTGCGCTCGACGCCCGAAGTCGCCGTGTTCTCGCCCATCGGGTCGATCCACTTGCGGAACCAGTTTCCCTCCGGCTCGCTGAAGGGGTCGCGGTCGTGGTTGCCGCACACGCTGTAGACCTGCTCGCGCCGGTGGTGCCTGAGCGCGCCGAACTGGCGGACGATCTCCGCGCCCTCCTCATCGGTCGGCGGGCCGAAGGCGGAGCTGTAGTCGCCGACATTGATGCAGATGTCCCAGTCGAACGGCGGTGCGCCTGCATCGTCCCCCGCCGGGCCGCCGCGCTCCGACTGGCGCAGGGCGTCGCCCAGGCTCTCCCGCCCGCAGGTCTTGTCGTGGAAGACGTGGGCGCAGCCCTGGGCCCACAGGTGGAAGGGCCGGTCGCCCGCGGGATATTCGAGGGCGCTCATCGGGCGAGCTTCCCGCGCGGTCGGCGGCCGAGCCAGAACACGGCGCCGGCGCTGACGACCAGCATGGCGATCAGGAACGGATGGCCGAGAATGTCGGAAGCGTCCTCGAACAGGATCACGGTGTGGCGCAGCGAGCGCTCGACCATCGGGCCGAGAATGAAGCCGAGGATGAAGGCGATGATCGAGAAATCCAGCTTGCGCATGAGATAGCCCAGTATACCGAACACCATCATCGTCGCTACGGCAAACAGCCCGCCGCCGGCGACGAACGATCCCGTAATGCACAACAATGCCACCGACGGCATGACGATGCTGCGCGGCGTGCGCACGGCGAGCGAAAACAGCCGCAGGCCGAGGCTGCCGACCAGCAGGTTCATCAGGTTGGCGACGATCAGGCAACCGAACATGCCGTAGACCAGCACGGCATGGTCCTGGAAGATCAGCGGGCCGGGCGTGATGCCGTGGATCAGGAAGGCGCCGGCGAGCAGGGCGGCGGCCACGTTGCCGGGAATCCCCAGGGTGAGCAGCGGGATCAGGTTCGAGCCGACGACGGCGCTGTTGGCGGCTTCGGTGGCGGCGACCCCTTCCAGCCGGCCCTTGCCGAACTCCTCCGGATGCTTCGACGCCTTCATGGCGGCGCCATAACCGAGAAAGCCGGCCAGGCTGGTGCCCAGCCCCGGGATTGCGCCGATCACGGTGCCGATGACGGCGGAGCGGGCGACGGTGCCGCGCACCTGGCGGAAATCGCTGCGCGTGAAGGCGTTGTCTTCCCGCGCCTTCGAGAATCCGGCCGCGGCCTCGCCGGCGCCGCTGTCGCCGAGAAAGGACCGCTCGACCTGCATCAGCACTTCCGAGAATGCGAGCAGGCCGATGGCCGCGCCGACAAAGGACAGACCGTCCTCCAGTTCGAGCACGTCGAAAGTGAGCCGCGGTATCGCAGCCTCGGGGTCGATGCCGATCAGGCTGAGGAGAACGCCCAGGGCCGCCGCGATCAGCCCCTTGATCATCGAGTTGCCGAGCAGTGCCGTGACGAAGGTGAAGGCGAAGATCAGCACACCGAGCAACTCCGGCGGCCCCATCTTGAGCGCAATGACGGCGAGCGGCGCGGCGACCAGGATCAGCACGATATCGCTGAAGGTGTCGCCGGCGACCGAAGAATAGAGCGCCGTCTTGAGCGCCTTGCCGGCCTTGCCCTGCTGGGCCAGCGGATGGCCGTCGAGCGCCGTCGCCGCGGCTTCGGGCGTTCCGGGCGTGTTGAGCAGGATAGCGGAGATCGAGCCGCCGAACTCGCCGCCCTTGTTGACACCGAGCAGGAAGGCGATTGCCGCCAGCGGCGTCATGTAGAAGGTCAGCGGCACCGCGATGGCGATCGCCATCGGGCTGCTCAGCCCCGGAATCGCCCCGACGACGATACCGAGCACGACGCCGAACAGCACGAAGCCAAGGGTCAGCGGCGTAAAGGCCTGGGCCAGCCCGGCAAGGACCGCTTCCATCGGGCTACGGCAGCGGGATGGTGAGGAGCTGCCAGAACACCGCCCACAGGACGAGCGGGGCGGCGACGGCGGTGGCAACGATCGTCAGCGGCCGGCGGATCCGCATCAGCAGCATGGCGCCGACGACCGCCGCGGCGCCGCCTGCCAGGTAGCCGGCCAGGGCGACGACGGCGAAGGACGCCGCCAGCCACAGCGCCGCCAGCAGGACGAAGCCGGCATGGCGGCGGGTCAGCGCCGGTTTCTCCTCCGCCGAGTCCCCCGCCGCCGGCCGCCGCAGCAGGCTGCGCAGCCCGAGCAGCGCCGCAAGGCCGGTCAGCAGGATGGCGACGATCTGCGGCATGAAGGCCGGCGACAGGTCGTCCATTCCGGGATCTTCGATCGTGCCCGGAATGAACAGGAACAGCGTCGCCAGCCCGAAGGCCCCGATCAGCGCAGCGGCTGCGCCGTCGAGGGCGCGCATCGGCGCTGTCCCTGCAAGGCGGCCGGAACCGCCGGCAAAGCGGCCGCTATTTCTTCTTCAGGCCCGCCTTGACCTTGGCCCAGGCGGCGGCCTCGGCCTGGACTTCCTTCGTCAGGCCTTCCGTCCCCTGGTAGTTCGCCGCCAGCTTGCGGCGCTCGATGAACGTCTGGACCGGCTCGGAATTGATCGCCGCCTTGAGCGCGCCGTCGAGCTTGGTCTTGACGTCCGCCAGCAGGCCCTTGGGCGCCGCCATGATGTAGGCGCCGCAGAAGGAGATGTCGTAGCCCATCTCCTTGAGGGTCGGCACCTTGTCGGACGGCGCGTTCAGCCGCCGGTCGTCGGTCGCCGCGATCACCCGCACCTCGCCCTTGCGCAGGTAGGGGATGTGGTGGCCGCCGCTCCAGCCGAGATCGACATGGCCGCCGAGGACCTGCTGGATCACCGCCGGCGTGCCCTTGACGTTGATGACCCGCAGCTTGACGCCATTCTTTCCGGCCAGATGGCGCATCAGGAAGGTTGCCGGCGGCGCCGGGGACGAGGCCGAAAGGGCCTTGCCGCCCTTCGCCGCCGCGAAGGCGTCCTTCAGCGACTTGTAGGGCGATTTCGACCCGACGAAGATTACGCACTGCGCCCGTGCGATCGAGGCCAGCAGGGTCGCGTCGTTCACGCCGTAGCGCTTCTTGCGCGCGAACACCGGGTTGAACGACCAGGTGCTGGTGACAGCGATGCCGATCGTGTAGCCGTCCGGCTTCGCCTTGGCGAGTGCCGCCGCCAGCACGCCGCCGCCGGCCCCGGCCTTGGCCGTCGGCACGACCGGCTGGCCGAGCGTGCCTTCCATATGCTTGGCGATCAGCCGCCCGACAGTGTCGACCCCGCCGCCGGCCCGGAAGCCGACCAGCATCGTGATCGGTTTCTCGGGATAGCCAGCCGCGAGAACCGGCCCAGCAACGGCAGTTGCGCCGACAAGCACGGCCAGTCCGGCAGTCGCGAAGCCCGCAGAACGTCGGATGTTTTCTTTCATGTCGAATGTCCCTCCCTCGGCCGCCGAAAATGGCAGCAGCGCCTCCGTCCCGCCCGGACCTCGGCGTGCGGCAGCGGCCATGCAGCCCGCCCTTGGGCGCGGAAACTGAAATCGAGCCGAAAGTGTGTCCCGACCCGCTCGCCCTTTCAAGAGGCCAACGGGCCACGCTGTGCGCCGGCAAAGCCGCAGGAGGCCAAGCCATTCGGGGCAGCGGAACCGGGTTGCGATGGCCGTCCGGGGGTCATCGGGCCAAATAGCTTCAAGCCCCCGCTATCGTCATGCCGTCGATGCGCAGCGTCGGGGCGTCGATGCCGTAGCGCAGGTCGAGGTCGTCGGCCGGCGTGATCGCCTTGAACATGTCCTTGAG
Organism: Rhodospirillaceae bacterium; assembly: GCA_011523655.1. GTDB lineage: Bacteria > Pseudomonadota > Alphaproteobacteria > Bin65 > Bin65 > Bin65. Next base: position 95,563 of record WTGH01000044.1, on the reverse strand, counting down.
ATTGCCGGCGATCGTCAGTTCGGTGACGGGGAAAGCCAATTCACTCTTTTCGATCCAGTAGCCGCCCGCGCCGCGGCTGTAGTCGCCGGTCACATAGTCGACGCCCATGCCGATCATCTCGGTGACGTAGAGGCCGCTGTCGATGCCGGCGAGCAGGTCCTGCCGCGATACGGTCCCGGCCTCGAGCCAGACATTGGTCGCCGACGGCGCGGGCGGGCCGGAGGTGCCCCGGCTGGCATGGCCGGTCGGCGCCAGATCGAGCTGGCGCGCCGAGCGCAGGTCGAGCAGCCAGGTCGTCAGCACGCCGTCGTCGATCAGCGCGCTGCGCCGGTTGGCGATGCCCTCGCCGTCGAAGGGCTTGGAGCGCAGGCCGCGCGGCCGGTGCGGATCCTCGACCACGGTCAGGCCCGGCGCCATCACCGCGTCGCCGAGCCTGTCCTTGAGAAAGCTCGTGCCGCGGGCGACCGACGCGCCGTTGATCGCGCCGAGCAGGTGGCGCAGCAGGCCGCCCGCGACCCGCGGGTCGAACACCACGGGCGCCTTCACGGTCTTGACCGGCCGGGCGCCGAGCCGGGCGACCGCCCGTTCGCCGGCGCTCCGCCCGATCTCCGCCGGCGCCATGAGGTCCGCCGCAAAGACGGCGGTGTGGTGGTCGTAGTCGGTCTGCATGTCGCCGCCCGAGCCGGCGACGACCGAGACGCCGACGCTGTGCGAGGTGCGCCCGTAGCTGCCGGCAAAGCCGTTGGTTGCGGCGAGGTAGACCCCGGTCCGGCCCCACGACGCTTCCGCGCCCTCGGAGTTGGTCACGCCTTCGACGGCGCGGGCGGCGTCCTCGGCCTCGCGGGCCCGCGAAATCAGCAGGTCGGCCGGCGGCTCTTCCACGTCCGCCGTTTCCAGCTGCGGCGGCTGCACGGCGAACTGGCCCGGACCGGCGATGCCGCAATACGGGTCTTCCGGCACGGCACGCGCCATCGCCATGGCCCGTTCGGCCAGCCCGGCGAAGGTCTCCGGCTCGATCTCCGTGGCAGAGACGCTGGCGTGGCGATGGCCGACGAAGACCCGCAGGCCCAGGTCGCGGCCCTCGGCGCGCTCGATCATTTCGACATTGCCGAGCCGCTGGCTGTGCGAAAGGCTGTCGCCCTCGATATAGACGGCGTCGGCCGCGTCGGCGCCCGCGGCCCGGGCGGCCTTCAGCAGGTCTTCCAGTCGGTTCAGATGGTCGGTCATGGGTTCGGGCAGCCCCGTCGGTTTCCGGTTGCAAATATTCGGTCGGCGCGAACGGCCGAAGGGCCGGTTCAGTCCTTCAGGACGCCGGCCCGCTTCATCCAGTCGTAGCAGTCCCGCACCATGAATTCGAGATCGGGCGAGCGGTAGCTCAGTTCCCTTTCCGCGCGGTCCGACGCCACCCGGCCGTGCGCCAGCACGATATGCGCGGCCTGCGGGGTCAGGTCCGGCTCCCTGCCGCGCAGGTTGCCCACGGTATTCTGGGCATGGGCGACCGTCCGGAACAGCCAGCCAGGAATCGCGCGTTTCGGCACCCGGCGGCCGGCGATTTGGCCGACGAGGCCGATGACCTCGACATAGCTCGCCGCCGGGCCGGGCAGCAGATAGTTGCCGGCGGCGTCCTCGGTCTCGGCCGCCGCGATATGGGCCGCCGCGACCGCCGCGGCGTGGCAGAACACCCCGGAGCCCGGCGGGATGCCCGGCAGCCGGCGCTCGTGCACCATACGGATCATGCGGCCCCAGTTGCGGCTGTCGTAGCGGCCGACGATATGGCAGGGATTGAGGATCGCGGCCGGCATGCCGTCCAGTGCGGCCTGCCTGACGATGGTTTCGGCGGCGAGCTTGGTCCGGTCGTAGAGTACGGGAGACGTATTGCCCCGCTGCGGCGTATCCTCGGCGATCGGCGGATCGCCGGACCGGTAGCCCCAGGAATTCCAGCTCGAGGTGAAGACGAACTTCCGCGCGCCCGTGCGCTCGGCCGCGGCGACGGCGTTGCGTGTGCCGTCGACGTTGGTGCGCAGCTGGCGCGAGCCGTGGCGTGTCCACATGGTGAGGTCGGCGGCCATGTGAAACACGGCGTCCGCGCCTTCGGGCATCGCCGCAGTCAGGCCGCCGAGGTCGAGCAGATCGCATTCGACGCCGGCGACATCCCACTGCCGGAGCGCCTCGAACCGCGCCTTGTCGCGATAGGCCGCGGTGATCGTCCAGCCCCGTTCCGCAAGCTGCTCGACCAGGTTGCGCCCGAGAAAACCCGTGGCGCCGGTGACGAAGGCATGTTTGGCGGCAGACGGCATGGATGATGGAAAAACGGTGTGAGCCGCGCGGCTGCGGAGGGGTCATATAGTGCATTTCGCGCCCTGACCAAATTCGCAAGATGGCTGGATGTCCAACCCGTCGTTTCGACCGGAGCGGCACAGCCGCGTAGCGGAGAAATCTTTCCGCCGTGGCGCCTTGGACATTACGCTGTCGCGGAAAGATATCTCCGCTCCACGGCCCCTTCAGGGCCGTTCCGGTCGATATGACGGCGGATGTTGAAGTTCGCTCGACTTGTGATTCTCGGTTCGGCGGCGACAGTCGTTTCATTCCGCCGGCAAGGGAACGACCCGGCACCCTTCGTAGGCGAAGGCGTGAGCGTCCTGCTGGAGGACCGCCTCGCGGGCGAGGCGGAGGAACCGGTTGGCGGCGTTTTCGCGGATGAAATCCTCGACCGTTCCGTCATGGCCCAGGCGGCGATGGACCGCGGCGATCGCCCGGGGCTGCAGCCATGACGGCCGGGACCGTCCCCGCGCCGCCACCTCGGCCAGGCCGACCGTGCCGCCGTCCGCGTTGAGCGCGCCGCCGCGGTGAATGTAGGCGAAGGCCTCGTCCAGCGCCCCGCCGCCGTCGAGCGCGAGGTCGAGGCCCGACAGCACGGCGTAGTCGTAGGAATGCCCCCGCCCCTCGGTGGCGTGCATGCGCGCCATCAGGTCGTCCGAGAGCCAGGTGACCGAGACTTCCACCCGCACGCCGGTTGCCGGCATCGGGCAGGCGGAAACCGCGCCATAGCCGGTGATATGGGCGGCGTAGACGACGTCGAAATCCCCGAGCCAGGCGCGCTGCACGGGAATCGTTACCGCGTCGAAATCGAAATATTTGCGCGCAAGCTGGTCGGGCGACCGGTTCGAGCCGCAGGCAAGCACCGGATGCCGCCCGGCGGTCAGCGCGCCGCCGATCTCCGCCGGCCGCCAGCCCGCCTTGTCCCGGCCCGCCTTGTCAAAGACGAAGCTGCAATCCGGAATGGCGTAGGGATAGCCCATCGCCCGCTCGACCGGATCGAGTTGCGAGGGCGGGACGAACATGGGCGCATCGGTCGTCATGGCGCGGAATTTACTTTACACGGCCCCGGCTGCCCACGACTCTGGAGCAGGCGCAGGCAGCGGAGGCGCCCGGCCCATGCGGAACAAGGTCGTTTGCACAGGCGCAGCGGCTGTTGCGACGGCGCTTTGCGCCACCGTCGGCAACGCGGCGGACCTCAACAGCGTGACCGCGCCGACAATCGTCGAAATGCTGGAGTCCCAGGGCCTGCCGGTCATCACCGGCTACCGGAAGCCGTCGGGCGATCCCTATGTCAGGACCCGGGCCAGCGGGATCGACTACACGATCCTCTTCTACAAGTGCAAAAAGGCGCGGCGCCCGCGGCCGTGCCAGCACATCATGTACATGGCGCGCTACAAGCTGGAGCGGCCGATGTCCTTCCGCCTGATGAATGCATGGAACCGGCGCGTGCATTTCCAGCGCGGCTATCTCGTGCGGGACAAGGCGACCGGGCTGTGGACCCGCGCGCGGCTCGAGATGGACGTCATTCTCGCCGAACGGGGCTGGGTCTGGGCCAAGACGCTGCTGCCGTCCTTCATCGTGTTCCACCGGACGAACCGGCGGTTCTACGACCTCATCCGGTCCCGCAACGGCGAGGGCCGGGAACGGCTTCCGGGCGCAAAGGAACTGTAGCGCCGCCCCCGGACCGGACGGGCGCGAAGCCTCTTGCGGGTTTCCGCCCGCTTGTCCTTGCGCGGCGATTGGGCCATGTGTCCGGCATGTTTTCCGGTTCCGGACCTCGCCGCATTGCCTGAACTGCTTCCGATTGGACCCGCATGAGCGCCGGCGGCACGCCCTATGCCTCCCTGCGCGATTTCCTCGTGCAGTTGGAGCGCGACGGCCAGGTGCGCCGGGAGGCCGGCCCGGTTTCGCCGGCACTGGAGATGACGCGCATCCACCGGGCGGCGCTGCTGGAAGGCGGGCCGGCGATCCTGTTCGAACGGCCGCAGGACGGCGACCGCGCGTGGGACATGCCGGTTCTGGTCAACCTGTTCGGCACCGTCGAGCGGGTTGCGCAGGCGATCGGCCGGACGCCGGAGCAGTTGCGCGAGGTCGGCGAGATGCTCGCCTTCCTGCGCCAGCCCGAACCGCCCGGCGGCTTCCGCGAGGCGCTGGAGCTGATCCCGCTGGCGCGCAAGGTGCTGGCGATGAAGCCGAAGACCGTGCGCAGCGCGCCCTGCCAGGAGGTCGTGCTCGACGGCGACGCCATCGACCTCGGCCGCCTGCCAGTCCAGACCTGCTGGCCCGGCGAGCCGGCGCCGCTCATCACCTGGCCGCTCGTCGTCACCCGTGGCCCGGCGCCGGAGAGCGAGCGTACCGACGGCTTCAACCTCGGCATCTACCGGATGCAGGTGACCGGGCGGGACACGACGCTGATGCGCTGGCTGCACCACCGCGGCGGCGCCCAGCAGTTCGCCCGCTGGAAGGCGCAGGCCGCGCCGGAAGAACTGCGGGAGGGCTTCCCGGCCGCCGCCGTGATCGGCGCCGATCCGGCGACCATGATCGCCGCCGTGACGCCGGTGCCCGATACGCTCTCGGAATACCAGTTCGCCGGCCTGCTGCGCGAGAAGAAGGTCGAGCTCGCCGACTGCCGCACCGTACCGCTCAAGGTGCCGGCCCAGGCCGAGATCGTCATCGAAGGCCGGGTCATGGCCGACGAAGACGGCGATGAAGGCCCCTTCGGCGACCATACCGGCTACTACAACAGCGTCGAGCGCTTCCCGGTGTTCCGGGTCAGCGCCATCACCATGCGCCGGGAGCCGATCTACCTCTCGACCTTCACCGGCCGGCCGCCCGACGAGCCGTCGGTCCTCGGCGAGGCGCTGAACGAGGTGTTCATTCCCCTGCTGCAACAGCAGTTCCCGGAGATTGTCGATTTCTGGCTGCCGCCGGAGGGCTGCTCCTATCGCATCGCCGTGGTCTCGATCCGCAAGGCCTACGCCGGCCATGCAAAGCGCATCATGATGGGCGTGTGGAGTTACTTGCGCCAGTTCATGTACACGAAATGGGTCATCGTCGTGGACGACGACATCGACTGCCGCGACTGGAAAGACGTCATGTGGGCGATTTCGACCCGCATGGACCCGGCGCGCGACACCGTCACCATCGAGAATACGCCGATCGACTATCTCGATTTCGCCAGCCCGGTCAGCGGCCTCGGTTCCAAGGCCGGCCTCGACGCCACCAACAAGTGGCCCGGCGAGACCGCCCGCGAATGGGGCCGCAAGATTGATGAATAACGCGCCGGCCGAACGGGCGCTCGCACTCGACCGGATCGAGGCGACGCGCGCCGCCATCGCGCCGTGGATCGCCGAAACGCCGGTGCTGGAATGGTCGGGTGTCGCGAAGGATGCCCTGCTCGGCGCCGGCACGCGGGCAATCCTGAAACTGGAGTTGCTGCAGCGGACCGGCAGCTTCAAGCCGCGTGGCGCGCTGGCCAACATCCTGGCCCTCGACGCGGCACAGCGCGCGGCCGGCGTCACCGCGGTCAGCGCCGGCAACCACGCCATCGCGGTCGCCTATGCCGGCCGGTCGCTCGGCGTCGATGCGAAGGTCGTCATGCACAGGGCGGCCAACCCGTTCCGCATCGCCCAATGCCGGGAACTGGGCGCCGGAGTGGCGCTGGCCGACGATATCCGCGCCGCCTTCGCCGAGATGGCGCGTATCCGCGACGAGGAGGGCCGCGCCGTCATCCATCCCTTCGAAGGGCCGGACACGATCTCGGGGACGGCGACGCTGGGCCTCGAATTCGCCCGTCAGGCGCCGGACCTGGACGCGGTCATCGTGCCGGTCGGCGGCGGCGGCCTGATCGCCGGCGTGGCGACCGGCTTCCGCCTCGCCGGTTCGACGGCGGCGGTCTACGGCGTCGAGCCGGACGGCGCCTGCGGCATGCGCGACAGCCTCGAACGCGGCGCGGCGCTCGACAGCGTCGCCGTATCGACCATTGCCGACAGCCTCGGCGCGCCGCTCCACCTGCCCTACTCGTTCGGTATCGTCCGGCAACTGGTCGAAGAGATCGTCACGGTGGCGGACGACGCCCTGCAGGACGCCATGCTGACCACCTTCAGCCGGCTCAAGCTCGCGGTCGAGCCGGCCGGCGCGGCGGCGCTGGCGGCACTGGCCGGTCCGTTGCGCGAGCGGCTGCGCGGCAAGGCGGTCGGCCTGATCGTCTGCGGCGCCAACATCGACCCGGCCGGGTTCGCCGGCCATCTCGCCGCGGCGCAGGCACGCCTGGACGCCGCGGCATGACGGCGCCGGAGACCGAAGCGCCCGGCAGCCCCGCCATCCGCCTTTATGTCGAGGCGCCGCTGGCGGCCGGCGCAACCGTCGCGCCGAGCGCAGAGCAGCACCACTATCTGAGAAATGTCATGCGCACGCCGGCCGGCGCCGCGGTCAAGCTGTTCAACGGCCGCGACGGCGAATGGCTGGCGACCGTCGAATCGCTCGGCAGGAAAGGCGCCGCGCTGGCGGTGACTGCGCAGACCCGCCGCCAGCAACCGGAGCCGGACCTCTGGCTGTGCTTCGCCCCGGTCAAGAAGGCGCGGATCGATTTCGTCGCCCAGAAAGCGTCGGAACTCGGCGTTTCCGCGCTTCAACCGGTCCTCACCCGCCATACGCAAGTCGCGCGGGTCAACGAGGCGCGGCTGCGCGCCAACGCCGTCGAAGCCGCCGAGCAATGCGCGCGCCTCACCGTCCCGGCCGTCTTGCCGGCCGCGAAGCTGGATGCCCTGATGACCGGATGGCCGGCCGAGCGCCGCATCCTGCTGCTCGACGAGACGCAGACCGGCATCCCGATCGTCGACACGCTGCGCCGGCGCGGCGATACGCGCGGCCGTCCGTGGGCCGTCTTCGTCGGGCCGGAAGGCGGCTATGCGCCGGACGAGCTTGACCTTCTGCGCCGTTTCCCCAATGTCACGCCGGTCGGGCTCGGCGGGCGCCTGCTCCGCGCCGATACCGCCGCGATTGCGGCGCTGGCGTGCTGGCAGGCCGTGCTGGGCGACTGGACCGCTCCGTTGGACTGACATGGCGGACTGATCGACCGTTCGCCGCCCCTGCCGCCGAGATCCGGATCGCTGCGCATGTCCATCCCTGCCGCTGCAAATGCCGAGCCGGTGCAGTCGAGAACGCAGCTTGTCGAGAGCGTCGAACAGGGGTCCAAACCGGCGGCGGACTGGCGCATCGGCACCGAGCACGAGAAGTTCGCCTTCCGCTGGGACGATTACCGCCGCCTGCCCTATGACGGCGATTGCGGCATCCGGGCGCTGCTCGAAGGGCTGGAGCGCTTCGGCTGGGACCCGGTGCGCGAGGGCGAGACCGTCATCGGCCTGAAGCGCGACGGCGCGTCCGTCAGCCTGGAGCCGGGCGGGCAGCTCGAACTGTCCGGCGCGCCGCTGGAGACCATCCACCAGACCTGCGACGAGGTTCACACCCATCTCGCCGAAGCCGAAGAGGTGACCAAGGAACTGGGCGCCGGGCTGATCGGCCTCGGCTTCGATCCGAAATGGCGGCGCGAGGACATGCCCTGGATGCCCAAGGGCCGCTACCGCATCATGCGCGACTACATGCCGAAGAAGGGCAACCTCGGCCTCGACATGATGGTCCGGACCTGCACGGTGCAGGTCAATCTGGACTACGCCTCCGAAGCCGACATGGTGAAGAAGTTCCGCGTCGGTCTGGCGCTCCAGCCGGTCGCGACGGCGCTGTTCGCCAACTCGCCCTTCACGGAGGGCCGGCCCAACGGCTTCCGGAGCTGGCGCGCCCATATCTGGACCGATACCGACCCGGACCGCACCGGCATGCTGCCCTTCGTGTTCGAGGATGGCTTCGGCTTCGAGCGCTGGGTCGACTACATCCTCGATGTGCCGATGTATTTCGTCTATCGCGGCGGCCGCTATCTCGATGCCAGCGGCCAGTCCTTCCGCGATTTCATGGCCGGCCGGCTGCCGGCGCTGCCCGGCGAGACGCCGACGCTCTCCGACTGGGCCGACCACATGACGACCGCCTTCCCCGAAGTGCGCGCCAAGACCTTCCTGGAGATGCGCGGCGCCGACGGCGGGCCGTGGAAGAGCCTGTGCGGCCTGCCGGCCTTCTGGGTCGGCCTGCTCTATGACGGGACCGCGCTCGACGCCGCCTGGGACATGGTGAAGGACTGGTCCGCCGAGGAGCGCCAGGCCCTGTGCGCCGACGTGGCGAAGCACGGCTTCCAGGCGCCGTTCCGCTCCGGCACGGTGCAGGACCTTGCCCTGCGCGCGCTGGACATCGCTCAGGCCGGCCTGTCGGCGCGCCGGGCGCTCGACAAGGCCGGCAACGACGAAACCGGCTTCCTCCAGGTCCTGCACGACCGCGCCGCTGCCGGCAAGAGCCCGGCCGACCTCCTGCTCGAAGACTATGCCGGCGCCTGGGCCGGCGACATCGACCGCATCTGGACCGCCTGCGCGTATTAGCGGAGATCCCCCGGCGCCGGCACGGTCATCGTCGCCGCCCGAACTTCGCTCGATGCCGTAGGGGCTGCATATCGGCTCACGCCTCGATCGGGATTTCGACGATTTACCCGGCAAAATCCAGCCTCGACCCGGCCGGGGCGGCGCATAGGCGATTGCGCCGGATGCGGGCTTCGGCCAATCTGGGCGGCATGATCGGGAAAGCGATACTCCTGCTGACGCTCCTCGCGGCGGCTGCGGCGCCGGCGCAGTCCCAGGAGAAGGGGCGCGACGGGCTCACCATCGGCATCACCCAGTTCCCGTCGACCTTCAACCCGATGATCGATTCGATGCTGGCCAAGAGCTACATCCTGGCCATGGCGCGGCGGCCGTTCGTGACCTTCGACCGGGAGTGGAAGCTGGTCTGCCTGCTGTGCGAGACCCTGCCCACGGTCGAGAATGGCGGCGCGAAGGTCGTGACCTTCGACGAGGGCGACCTCAAGGGCAAAAAGGGCCTGCGCATCACCTGGCGCATCCGCAAGGGCACGAAATGGGGCGACGGCCGGCCGGTCACGGTGGACGACGTCGTCTTCGCCTGGAAGGTCGGCCGCCATCCGCAAAGCGGCGTCGCGGGCCGCGAGCCGTTCCTGCGCACCGTCGCCATCGAGCGCATCGACGACCGGACCTTCGTGCAGGTCCTCGACAAGCTGCGCTACGACTACAACCAGCTCGTGCCCGACCCGATGCCGGCGCATCTCGAAACCGACGCGTTCCGGGAGCCGAAGGAATACCGGCAGCGCACGGCCTACGACCGGGACCCGGCCAATCCCGGCCTCTACTACGGGCCGTACCGGATTGCGCGCATCGTCTCCGGCTCCCATGTCGAGCTGGTGCCGAACGAGACCTGGTGGGGCAAGGCGCCGTCGTTCAAGCGTATCGTCGTCCGGGTCATCGGCAATACCGCGGCGCTCGAAGCCAACCTGCGCGCCGGCGGCATCGACTATGCGGCCGGCGAGCTCGGCCTGTCGCTCGACCAGGCGAGCGCGCTGCAACGCCGGGCGGCGAACCGCTACCGCTTCATCTTCAAGGCCGGGCTGATCTACGAGCATATCGATTTCAACCTCGACAACCCCATCCTGAAGGACCGGCGGGTCCGCCGCGCGCTGGCCTACGGCATGGACCGCAAGCGCATGAGCGAACAGCTGTTCCGCGGCCTCCAGCCGGTCGCCGATACCAACATCAGCCCGCTCGACCGGGTGGCGTCGAAGGAGGTGACGACCTATCCCTTCGACCCGAAGAAGGCGGCGGCGCTGCTCGACGCGGCGGGCTGGAAGCGGCGCGGCGACGGCTGGCGCTACAATGCGAAGGGCGAGCGGCTGAGCCTGTCGCTGATGACCACGTCGGGCCACCGGGTGCGCGAGCAGGTCATGGAAATCCTCCAGGCCTACTGGCGGCGCATCGGAGTCGAGATCCGGCTCAGGACCCAGCCGGCCCGGGTTTATTTCGGCCGCACCGTCACCCAGCGCCAGTTCCCGGCTATGGCGATGTATGCCTGGATCTCGGCGCCGGAATCGAACCCGCGCGGCACGCTGCATTCGTCGGAAATCCCGACGGCGCAGAACAACTGGTCGGGCCAGAACTTCCCCGGCTTCCGCAATGCCGAGATGGACCGGCTGATCGAGAAGCTCGAAGTGACCCTGACGCTGAAGGACCGCCTGCCGATCTGGCGGCGCATCCAGCAGATCTATGCCGATGAACTGCCCGTCCTGCCGCTCTACTTCCGCGCCAACCCCTATGTGATCCCGCGCTGGCTGGCGGGCATCCGGCCGACCGGGCATCAATTTTCCACGACCCTGTGGGTGGAGGACTGGCGCGCCGGCGCTGACGCGAAGCAGCAATGAGCGCCTTCCTGATCCGCCGGCTGATCCAGTCGCTGGCGGTGATCGCGATCATGTCCTTCCTGGTCTACGCCCTGATCGGGCTGATGCCGGGCGATCCGATCGACATCATGATCGCCTCCGATCCGAAGCTGACGCCGGACGACGCCGCCCGCCTGCGCGCGCTCTACGGCCTCGACCTGCCGATCGGCGAGCGCTACTGGAACTGGCTGAGCGCGGCGCTGGGCGGCGATTTCGGCTTCTCGCGCACCCACAGCCGGCCGGTCCTGGACGTCATGGGCCCGCATCTCCAGCGCACGCTGCTGCTCATGGGCATCAGCTTCGTGCTCTCCGCCGCCATCGCCATTCCGCTCGGCGTCTGGGCGGCGGCCCGGCCCTATTCGCTGCACGATTACGCGATCAACCTGTTCAGCTTCGCCGGGCGCTCGGCGCCGCCCTTCTGGCTGGCGCTGATCCTGATCTTCGTCTTCGCGGTCTGGCTCGGCTGGTTTCCGGCCGGCGGGCTGGAGACCATCGGCAAGGGCGGCTTCTGGGACCGGCTGCAATATCTCGTCCTGCCGGTGCTGTCGCTGACATTGCTCAACGTCGCCGGCTTCACCCGCTTCGTGCGCGCCGAGACCATGGCGGTGATGCGCCAGGACTTCATCCGCACCGCGCGCGCCAAGGGCGTCAGCGAACGCGGCGTGCTGACCGGCCACGCCCTGCGCAACGCCATGATCCCGATCGTCACCATCATCGCGCTGGATTTCGGCACGCTGTTCTCCGGCGCGTTGATCACCGAGACGGTGTTCGCCTATCCCGGCATGGGCAAGATGATCTACGATTCGATCCTGGCCAACGATTTCAACCTGGCGCTGGTCGGCCTGCTGTTCGCCACCTTCGTGACCCTCGCCGCCAATATCGGCGCCGATGTCGCCTACGCCGTGCTCGATCCCCGGATCGCCCTGCAATGAGAACCGGGCCATGACCGCCGCCGCTATCCCGGTCGCCGGCCGGCGCGAACTGCGTCTCCGGGTTCTGCGCCGCTTCCTGCGCCACCGGCTGGCTGTGGTCTCGGCCGTCGTCCTGGCCGTGCTCATTCTGGCGTCCGTCTTCGCGCCTGCGGTCGAGCGGCTGCTGGGCGCCGATATCCGCGACGTCGACCTGAGCGCGATCCTCCAGGGCCCGAGCCTCGCCCATCCGCTGGGCACCGACGAACTGGGCCGCGACCTGCTCGTCCGCCTGCTCTACGGCGGCCGGATTTCGCTGCTGGTCGGGCTGGCGGCGGCCGTGTTCTCGGCGATGATCGGCGCCGTCATCGGCATCGTCGCTGGCTATTTCGGCGGCCGGCTCGACGACCTGCTGATGCGCGTCACCGACGGCGTCATCGCCCTGCCGATCCTGCCGCTGCTGATCGTTCTCGCCGCGGTCGACCTGACCAAGCTCGGCCTGCCGCCGTCGATCGCCAATTCCGGCGACGTCAGCCTCTACCGCATCATCGTCATCACCGCGCTGTTCGGCTGGACCGGCGTCGCCCGGCTGGTGCGCGGCGCGACCCTGTCGCTCAAGGAGCGCGAGTTCGTGCGTGCCGCCATCGCCATGGGCGCGAGCCCGTGGCGGGTCATGCGCGTTCATATCCTGCCCAACGCGATCTCGCCGATCGTCGTCGCGACGACGCTCTCGGTCGGCGGCATCATCCTGTTCGAATCGGTGCTGAGCTTCCTCGGCCTCGGCATCCAGCCGCCGATCCCGAGCTGGGGCAACATGCTGACCGGCGCCCAGGAGCAATTGTCCAGCGCCCCGCTGCTGATGATCTGGCCCGGCCTGATGATCTTCATCACCGTGATCGCCTTCAACTTTCTCGGCGACGGGCTGCAGGACGCCCTCGACCCGCGGGCGCTCAGCGACTGACGGCCGGCAGTGGCGCGGGCCAATACCAAGCGGCTGATCGCGCAGGCCCGGCGGGCGCTCGCCGAGGGCAACCGGAGCTACGCCCTGATGCTGCTGCGCGAGGCCCATGACGGCGCGCCGAAGGACGGCGCCGCCGCCGTACTGCTCGCCCGGTTGCTCCTGGTGCAGGACCATCCGATGGCGGCGATCGAAATGCTGGCCGCCCATCTCGCCCGCAACCCGCGCTCGGCGGAAGCGGCGCGCAAGCTGTCGGATATCCTGGCCTCGGTCACGCCGGTGAATTTCTCCCGGGTCGCCGCCGCCGGCCTGGCCGCGGCGCTGCGGCTCGACCGGGTGACCGCCGACCCGCTCGCCCGGGCGGCCGGCCTGCTGCTGGCCGAACGCGGCGAAACGCCGGCCTTCTCCCGCGGGACGGACGAGGCGGCCCTGCTGATCGCGCTGCTGGAGGCGGCGCCGGTCCGGGAACCGGGCCTGGAATCCTGGTTCGCCGCGCGCCGCCGTGCGGCGCTGGAATCGGTGGCCGAACCGGCGGCGGAACGGGACCCGGCGGAACAGGACGAGGCCCTGCTCGCCGCGATGGCCCGGCAGACCTGGCTCAACGAAGGGGTGTGGCCGGTCGCGGTGGCTGAACGCGAGGCCGTGGACCGGCTGGACCCGGCCGATCCGGCCCACGGACTCGCCGCGGCGCTGTACCTGCCGGCGGAACGCTGGTGTCCGGCAGGGGACGGCGGCGACGGGCTGCCGAGGGCGCTGGCCGGGCTGGCCGGCGACATCCGGCACGAGCGGCACGAGATGGCGCGGGCCGATGCGGACCTCGGCCCGGACATCTCCGCCGCGGACCGGACCGGCGCTGCCGTGGCGGCGCAATACGAGGCCAACCCCTACCCGCGCTGGGGCTGGGTGCAGCCGCCGCTGGCCGGCGCCGTGCGGGCGTTTCTCGACCGGATCGCCGGCGGGTCCGGGGGGCCGCAGCCGGACGGCGGCTGGACCGGCGGCCCGTTGCGCATCCTGATCGCAGGCTGCGGCACCGGCCGGCAGGCGGTCGAGGCCGCGCTCGCCTACGCGCCGAACGCCCGGCTGCTGGCGTTCGATTTCAGCCGGGCCAGCCTGCGCTACGCGGCCATGAAGGCGCACCGGCACCGCCTCGACGCCATCCGGTTCCGGCAGGCGGATATCCTCGACCTGCCGGACTTCGAGCCGCCGTTCGACCGGCCGGCCGACCTGATCGAATGTATCGGCGTGCTGCACCACATGGCCGATCCCTTCGCCGGCTGGCGCATCTTGCTCGGGCGGCTGCGGCCCGGCGGGCTAATGTATGTCGGCCTCTACAGCGCGACCGCCCGGCGCGGGCTGACCGCGCTGCGTGAACGAATCGTGGGCGAAAGGCTCGCCGGCGCGGGCATCGACCCGGCGGACCCGGACGCGATCCGCGCGGTCCGCGCCCGAATCCTCGCCCGGCCGGAGGACGACTTCGAACGCGGGCTCGCCGATTCGGCGGATTTCTACACGCTCAGCGAGGTGCGCGACCTGCTGTTCCACGCCCACGAGCGGCCGCTGACGCTGGAGGCCATCGGCGCCTTTCTGGAGGAGGAAGGGCTGGAATTCCTCCACATGGACGTGCGCCCGCACATCGCCGAGGCCTTCGCGGCCGGTGTCAGTGCCGGGCAGGGCGAGTCGGCGGCGCTCGACCTTCAGGCCTGGGCGGATTTCGAGCGCGACAATCCCGATACCTTCGACGGCATGTACCTGTTCTGGGTCCGCAAGCCCGGTTAACCGGGAAGTCTGGTTCCGGCGGCCCGTACTCGGTTCCCTGCTCCGTCATATCGACCGCAGCCCCGGCCCGGAGCCTGCCCTGAGCGAAGTCGAAGGGGCCGGGGCGGAGCGGAGATATATTTCCGGCGTGGTGCAACGTCCGAAGCGCTGAACCGGAAAGATTTCTCCACTCACTTCGTTCGGTCGAAATGACGGGGGAGAGGGGCGTGCAGGTGTCAGGATATGTCAGGAGTCGTCGCGGTCCGTCGCGGTCCATTCATTTCCGCGGCAGGGGCGCACCCAGTCGAATTCGGCGAGATACATCCCGGCGGTCCGGTTCTCCAGGTGCGGACGGGTGCGGGCGAGCTCCTTGAGATAGTCCTGTTCCTCTTCGGCGGCGCGCCGCTCGATGGCGCAGGGCTCCCCGGCGGGCGGCAGGATGCCGACGGCGCCCGGCATGTCCCCGGTCCAGCGTTCTTCGGGATCAGCATCCCGGTCCTGCCGCTCGGCCGCCGCACCCTTCCTGGCCGCTCCGGCCCTGAGGGCGTGCAGTTCCTCGACGGTGTAATAGCGTTCTCTGACCGGGTCGTACGCCGGTCCTTCGCCGAGATGGTCGAGCCAGTACGGCGGCAGCGGGGGCGCCACGGGTTCGCCGCCGTTCCCGGCCTCGTCTCCGGCCGTCTCCGCCGGCAGCAGGCCGGCCCGGTGTAAGGAAATGTCATGTTCCGTCGGGACCGGCGCGCCCGGCGGGCTGTCCGGCACGCTGTCCGGCACCGGCGCGTCCGCGGGCCCGTGTAAGGACCCGTGTAAGGAAATGTCAGGATTCGTCATGGCGGGTGCGGGCCTGCCGGCTGCCCGAACCGGACGGCGGGGCCGGCGCTCCTCGACGGTAGCATGCAGGCGCTGGGCGGTCGCCAGCCAGGCCGCCTCGTCGAAGTCCTTGCGCCGCTCCAGGGCCTTGCGGCCGGCCCGGTGGGCGGCGAGGGCCCGTTCGGTCCGGTGCCGGCCCCGGTGCATCGCTTCGGCCAGAGGACCGGGCTCCGCGTCCGCCGGGCGGGGCAAGATCTCCTCTCCCGGCAGGGGCCACAGGCCGGCGCGCCGGTGGGCATTGCGCCGGTCGAGGCCGGACAGGTCGGCCTGCAATTTGATGACCCGGAGCATGAGCGACGCCGAGCCCTTCTCCACCGCCGCGTCCCAGGCCTGCTCGAGCCGGCCGAGCAGGATCTGCGCCTCCTCGCGCTCGACCCCCTGCCACGCCGCCCGGATGGCCCGCACCCGCGCGGCGATAGCGGGCCGCTCCAGCAGCTCGTGCCCGGTCTGGCGCGCCGAGCCTGCGGCATAGCCGGCATCCCGCGCCGCCCCGGCGGCATTGCCGGTCGCGGCGTAATGGCGGCAGAACTCCTCCTGCCGCAAGGTGAGGGGCGGGGCAGGGGGCGGCGCGGGCGCGGCGGTTTCCGCTACGGGCGCGGTGCGGGATGGAGACTCGATCATGGCGGGCATCCTTATGTTCGATAAATGTTCTTTTTGAAGGTATAGGAAAAAAACATGATAATCAACAATTTTTCCTCTGCTCCGACAAACCCATCCGTCACTCCGACCGGAACGCCCCTTCGACAGGCTCAGGGCAGGCCCCTTCGACTTCGCTCAGGGCAGGCCCCTTCGACTTCGCTCAGGGCAGGCCCCTTCGACTTCGCTCAGGGCAGGCCCCTTCGACTTTGCTCAGGGCAGGCCCTTCGATACGCCCCGGCCGGGGGCCGGGGCTACTCAGGGTGAGGGGAAGAGAGTGGCTCGAACACCATTCCCCTCATCCCGAGTAGGCGCGCTTGCGCGCCGTATCGAGGGACGCCCGCCCGCTTGTGCCGCGCGGTGCGTCCGTTCAGCCCTTCGCCAGTTCCCGCTCGACGAAATCCATCCGGTCCTTGCCCCAGAAGATTTCGCTGCCGACGATCATTGTCGGTGCGCCGAACACGCCGCGGGCGAGCGCGCCGTCGGTTGCCGCGATCAGCGCGGCGCGGGTCTCGTCGCTTTCCGCGGCGGACTCGAAATCGTCCGGGTCGGCGCCGAGCGACGCCGCAATCGGGCGCAGGCCGGCATAGTGCTGGATCGAAGCGTCGTCGCGCTCCCAGTAGGCGGCGAAGATGGCGTCGATGAAGGCGACCTCCCGGCCCCACTTGCGCATGGCGATGGCGCCACGCAGGGCCCGGCTGGTCTTGATCGGAAACGTGGACGGGAAGCGGAAGGGCAGCCGGTAATGTTCGGCCCACCGCTCCAGATCGCGGATGCGGTTGGCGATCTTGGCCTCCGGCTCCTCCATAAGGACGTAGTTGTGGCGCCGGAAGACATGGCCGAGATTGATCGGGATGTAGCGGATCGCCGCCCCGTGGCGTTCGGCGATGGGCCGGAGCAGGTGGAACGCGAAATAGCTGTTGGTGCTGCCGACCTCCCAGTAGAACTCGATCGTCTTGCCCAAGGCCCTGCCCCGCCGCCCTGTTCCGCCGACCTATTCCGCAATCGCGCGCCAGCCGATGTCGCGGCGGCAGAAGCCTTCGGGCCAGTCGATGGCGTCGACGGCGGCATAGGCCCTTTCCTGCGCTTCGGCGACGGTCGGCGCCATCGCGGTCACGCCCAGCACCCGCCCGCCCGTCGCCAGGATGCGGTCGCCGTCGGCCGCCGTGCCGGCGTGGAAGACGACCGTATCCGGATCGCCGGCCAGCGCGTCGAGGCCGCGGATTTCCGAGCCCTTTTCATAGGCCCCCGGATAGCCGCGCGCCGCCAGCACGACCGTGAGCGCCGGTTCGTCGTACCAGCGCAGGTCGAAGTCCTTCAGCTCGCCGTCCCGCGCCGCGATCAGGGCCGGCAGCAGGTCCGACATCAGGCGCATCATCAGCGGCTGGCATTCCGGGTCGCCGAAGCGGGTGTTGAATTCCAGCACTTTCGGCCCGTCCGGCCCGATCATCAGGCCGGCATAGAGCACGCCCTTGAAGGGCCGGCCCTCCGCCGCCATCGCGGCGACCGTGGGCGCGACGATCTCCGCGCGGATGCGTTCGGCCAGCGCTTCCGTCACCACCGGGGCCGGAGAATAGGCGCCCATGCCGCCGGTGTTCGGCCCGGTGTCGCCCTCGCCGACCGCCTTGTGGTCCTGCGCCGAGGGCAGCAGCACGAAATGCGCCCCGTCCACCAGGGCGAGGATGCTCGCTTCCTCGCCGTCGAGACAGTCCTCCACGACGATCTCCGCGCCGGCCGCGCCGAAGGCGCCTTCGTCCAGCATGGCGCCCGCCGCCGCCTGGGCCTCGGCGACGGTCTGCGCGACGATCACCCCCTTGCCCGCGGCGAGGCCGGACGCCTTGACGACGATGGGCGCACCCCGTTCGGCGATCCAGGCCCGCGCTTCCGCGGCGTCGGTGAAGGGCCTGTAGGCCGCGGTCGGGATGCCGTAGCGGGCGCACAGGTCCTTCATGAAGGCCTTGGAGCCCTCGAGGATGGCGGCGTCGGCGCTCGGGCCGAAGGCGGCGATGCCGGCGGCTTCCAGCCGGTCGACCAGGCCGGCGCACAGCGGCGCTTCGGGGCCGACCACGACGAAGTCGATGGCGTAGTCCCGGGCCGCCGCCACGATGCCGCCGATGTCCTCGGCCCCGACATCGAGGCACGTTGCCTCCTGCGCGATCCCGGCGTTGCCCGGCGCGCAATAGAGCGTCGAACACAGGGGCGAGGCGGCGAGCTTCCAGCACAGCGCATGCTCGCGCCCGCCCCCGCCGACGACGAGGATATTCATCGGGCGCGCGCCACGGCGCAGCGCGTTCGGGGAGACCCCTCTCCCGGCTCCCTCGCCCAAGGATTCCCCTGCGAAATGGTTTCGCGCCGCAAAGAATATCCTTCCCCCTCTTCAGAGGGGGAAGTCCCGGAGCGAAGCGGAGGGGATGGGGGTGTCTTGGGCCGGCAAAGGATTCGCCTCGCGGCAAAGCGCGCCCCGCTACGACACGGGCGCCACGGCACCCCCACCTGGCCTCCCCCTCTGAAGAGGGGGAGGGATAGCGCCGCGGACGCGCGCGGCTCTTTGCAGAGGAATCCCCAAGGGGAGGGTGATTCGGCCCTGTTCTTCCCTCTCTTCAGAGGGAGAAGTCCCTGAGCGCAGCGAAGGGGACGGGGGTGCCGTGTCGTTCGAGCCGGAGGGGCGGGCAGGCTGCGGGCGCCTGACGCCACGACACCCCCACCTGGCCTCCCCCTCTGAAGAGGGGGAGGGATGACGAAGCCGGACGGCGGAGGGGGCCGTCCGGGCGCGGCCGCCCGGAGGGCGCGGCGGTCAGAAACCGGCATCGGGATCGTTGAGATAGTCTTCCTCCTCCGGTGTGTTCGGCCGGCCGAGGATGGCGTTGCGGTGCGGGAAGCGGCCGAACCGGTCGATCACCTCCTTGTGGGCGACGGCCCATTGCAGGAAATCCGTATCCGGGCAGCGCTCGCGCACCAGATCGACGCAGCGCTGCTGGTCGGCGGCGTCTTCCGAATGTTCGAGCGGCAGGTAGAGGAACATCCGGTGCTCCTGGTCCGCCACCGCCAGGTCGAAGCCGCGGGCGAGCGCCGCCGCCGTCACGTCGCGCGCTTTCGGATCGGCGGCGAAGGCGCGCGGCGTGTCGCGGTACATGTTGCGCGGGAACTGGTCGAGCAGGATGACCAGCGCCAGCGCGCCTTGCGCGGTTTCCAGCCAGCGGTCCAGCTTCCCGGCCAGGGCCTCCCCGTGGGCGGCCTCGAAATTCCGCCGGATTTCGGCGTCGAAATCGGCATCCTTGTCGAACCAGCGTTCCCGGGTCGCCGGTGCGAGCCAGAAATCGAGCACATCCTGCGGTGTCGTCATGCGTTGCGCCTCCCGAACGCCCCATAGTCTGTCAGCATCTGTCGCGGGGCCGCGATATGGACACCCGATCCATAGCTATGGTGTAACCGCTTCGCCATCCCTAAATCCACCGTGCCGGAACCGCCGCGCCGCCGGCGGCCCCGAGCGCGCCGCATCCGGCCCTCATGCCGCTGCACCCGGAGCCCGATCCATGCCTCTTACCGGAACGCAGAACAGCTTCGACGCCCGCCGGACACTGGAGGCCGGGGGCAAATCTTATGCCTATTTCAGCCTGCCCGCCGCCGCCGGGAACGGGCTGGGCGATATCGGCCGGCTGCCCTTCTCGCTCAAGGTGCTGCTGGAGAACATGCTGCGCTACGAGGACGGCGGCACCGTCACCGCCGACGACATCCGGGCTTTCGGCGCCTGGCTGGACCGGCGCAAATCGAGCCGCGAGATCGCCTACCGGCCGGCGCGCGTCCTGATGCAGGACTTCACCGGCGTGCCCGCGGTCGTCGACCTGGCGGCGATGCGCGACGCCATCGGCGCGCTCGGCGGCGATCCGGAGCGGATCAATCCGCTGGTGCCGGTCGACCTGGTGATCGACCATTCGGTGTCGATCGACCATTTCGGCACGCCCGACGCCTTCCGGCAGAATGTCGAGCGCGAGTTCGAGCGCAATCGGGAGCGCTACGAGTTCCTGCGCTGGGGCGCCACGGCCTTCGACAATTTCCGCGTCGTGCCGCCGGGCACCGGCATCTGCCACCAGGTCAATGTCGAATATCTCGCCCAGACCGTGTGGTCGGGCGAGGAGAACGGCGAGACGATCGCCTATCCGGACACCTGCGTCGGCACCGACAGCCACACCACGATGGTCAACGGCCTCGCCGTGCTCGGCTGGGGCGTCGGCGGCATCGAGGCCGAGGCGGCGATGCTGGGACAGCCGGTCTCCATGCTGATTCCCGAAGTGATCGGCTTCCGGCTGACCGGCACGCTCAAGGAAGGCGCGACGGCGACCGACCTGGTCCTGACCGTCACCCAGATGCTGCGGGCGCGCGGCGTGGTCGGCAAGTTCGTCGAGTTTTTCGGCGCCGGCCTCGACAATCTGAGCCTGGCCGACAAGGCGACGATCTCCAACATGGCGCCGGAATACGGCGCGACCTGCGGCTTCTTCCCGATCGACGCGGAGACCCTGCGCTATCTGGAATTCACCGGCCGCGATCCGGCACGGGTCGCGCTGGTCGAAGCCTATGCGAAGGCGCAGGGCATGTGGCGCGACGCCGATACGCCCGATCCGCTGTTCACCGACACGCTGGAGCTCGACCTGGGCGACGTCGTGCCGTCGATCGCCGGCCCGAAGCGGCCGCAGGATCGGATCGCGCTGACGAACGCGAGCAGCGAATTCGAGGCGCTCGAATCGCGGCGGCGCGCGCAGCCGGTCGCGGGCGCAGACTGGACGCTCGACGACGGCGACGTCGTCATCGCCTCGATCACGAGCTGCACCAACACGTCGAACCCGGCGGTATTGGTGGCCGCCGGCCTGCTCGCCCGCAAGGCGCGGGAGAAGGGCCTGCAACGCCAGCCCTGGGTCAAGACCAGCTTCGCGCCGGGCTCCCAGGTGGTGAGCGACTATATCGAGGCCGCCGGCCTGCAGGACGATCTCGACGCGCTCGGCTTCAACCTGGTCGGCTACGGCTGCACGACCTGCATCGGCAATTCCGGGCCGCTGCCGGAGCCGATCCACGACGCCGTCGAGGCCGGCGACCTGACGGTGTGCGCGGTGCTGTCCGGCAACCGGAATTTCGAGGGCCGGGTCCACCCGCTGACAAGGGGCAACTACCTCGCCTCGCCGCCGCTGGTCGTCGCCTACGCACTCGCCGGTTCGCTCCGGGTCGACCTCTACACCGATCCGATCGGGCAGGACGGCGACGGCAACGACGTGTATCTGAAGGATATCTGGCCCACCAACCGGGAGGTCGCCGAGACCATCGACCGCTGCGTGACGCCGGCCATGTTCCGCGAGCGCTACGCCGACGTCTTCGCGGGCGACGAGAATTGGCAGACCATCGAGGTCTCGGGCGGCCTGACCTACGACTGGGATTCGTCCAGCACCTATGTCCGCAACCCGCCCTATTTCGAGGACATGACGGCCGAACCCGCCGCGGTCGGGGACATCGCCGGCGCCCGCTCCCTCGCCCGGCTCGGCGATTCGGTGACGACCGACCACATCTCGCCCGCCGGGGTCATCAAGGAGGACGGCCCGGCCGGCGACTATCTCAAGACCTACCAGATCCGGCCGCGCGACTTTAACAGCTTCGGCTCGCGCCGCGGCAACCACGAGGTCATGATGCGGGGCACCTTCGCCAACATCCGCATCCGTAACGAGATGGCGCCCGGCACCGAAGGCGGCGTGACGCGCCACCAGCCGTCCGGCGAGGAAATGCCGATCTACGACGCCGCCATGCGCTACCGGGCCGAGGGCGTGCCCCTCGTGGTCGTGGGCGGCAAGGAATACGGCACCGGCTCGTCGCGCGACTGGGCCGCCAAGGGCACAAGGCTGCTCGGCGTCCGCGCGGTGATCGTCGAGAGTTTCGAGCGCATCCACCGCTCGAACCTGGTCGGCATGGGCGTGCTGCCGCTCCAGTTCAAGGACGGCGCGAGCCGCGAGAGCCTTGGCCTCACGGGCGACGAGACCTTCGACATCGCCGGCATTGCCGGCGGCATAACGCCGGGCATGGATGTCAGCTGCACGATCCGCTACGCCGGCGGCGCGACCCGGACCGTCCCCCTGCTGTGCCGGATCGACACCGCCGACGAGGTCGCCTATTTCGGCAACGGCGGCATCCTGCACTACGTCCTGCGCAGCATGGCCGCGGCGGCGTAAACCTACCGGCCGGGCCGCCGGTTGCGCGACCGGATCTGCGAAAGAATCGTCGCGTCGGTTATCTTTTCGTCGTTCGCCAGCAGCATCGCCTTGCTGACGATCATGCTGAGCATATGGTCCTCGTCCAGGAGCCAGCGGGCATAGCCGCTGTGCCGCTTGCCGGACGAAGCCGGGACGATGCACAGATACTGGTCGTCCGGTTCCATCTTTATGGTCGCCGATCCGAGGTGAATCCGGTACTCGGCCAGATCGCCCCGAACGCGCAGGTAGCGTTCCTCCAGAGTGCAGCGCTCGGCAATGGCAAAGGCCGGTAGCAGCCGGGCCAGAACGTCGCGCCGGCTCTCGCCCGCCGGGGTGAGCGGCCGGCCGGCATAGTCGGCACCGTAGCGCCAGGCTTCCTGGCCCGCAAACCGATCCATCCAGGCCGGGTCGGCGCCGACGCTGGCGACCGAAACGAACAGATCGATATCCCGCATGACCTCCGAAAACACCCGCGGCGGAACATGTTCGATCAGCGTCCTGTTCCAGTCCTTGTCCCGGAAGAACATCTGCTCGGTGGTGAGCACCTCGGCATAGAATTCGTCGGTCTCCGTAAAGACCGAAAACACGGCCACATGTTTGCCGTCGGGCAGATCGAGCGTGGGATCGCCGCCCGGATCGAAATACGCGAACATGGGGGACCGCCATCCCCGCGTGCGCATCAGGCCCTGGAAAGGTTTCTGCAGGATGAAATGGCCGGCGAAACGGTTCGAATAGGTCTTCGTTTCGCGTTCGGCGTCGGTCAGCACATAAATCTCGCGGAAGGCCTGGCGGATCGGCTGCCGGAACTCCCGGTCGAACAGGAAATCGCGCCAGGCCTGCACCGTCGGGACGTCCGCATCGATCGGATGCCAGAGCCGGACCGTGCTGTCGCTGCCGGGAAACGGCCGTTCGCCACCGTCGCGATCGACAAGCCGGCCGTTCAGCGGCACGGCGGTAAACGGTTCGCCGTCCGGGGCCCGGAACTCCCAGATCAGGCGCTCGGCGAACGGGCGCAGGAACCCGTGCTCTAGATAACGGCTGCGCCAGGTCTCGAAGGTCCAGACCGGATCGGCCATCAGCAGCCGGTCGATGCGCTGGCGCTGGATCGACAACTGCCGGCGCATGTCCTTGACCCGCCTGCGGAGCGCGGCGAGCTCGTCGCCGTGACGGTCGCGAACCGGCTTCGGCGTCGATTTGAGCGTCTTGCCGCCGGGGTTAGTCCACGCGACCGCTACCTTTTGCGCGTCTTCGACGGAGATCGATGCAACGTATCCGCCGATCGTTTCGGCGAGGCGCGCGTTTCTGTCCAGTCCGAAGGTCTCGACGCTGAGTTCCTCGATATCCCGGCGGGTCAGCTTCAGGCGCTTCGCGGCATGGTCGATCGCCCGTTCGCAGGCGTTGCGCCGCGCCGGCTTCGGGTGTTTTTGCGCGAGCCATTGCAGCCGCCGGATCGCCGACATCGTCCCGAAGCATCCCAGCGTCCTGGCGGCCGCGCCGCCCAGCGAAAAGCTATACCTGGGGAACATCCGGTCGGCAAACGCGCTCAGGCGATCCGCCATGGCCTCGGAGGGGAACGAGGCGCACGCCCAGATAAACTGGCGGCCGTATTGCCGAAAATCGTCCAATTCGCACAGGACTAGGTCTCCATCGGGCCGAACCTCGCGGTTCATCCAGTCGTCCATCCTCTCGGCAAATTTCTCTTCGCCGAGCGGCGCGAGCGCCTCCCCGGCCTCCGCCAGCCATTTCCGCGTCGGCCACGCGCCGGGATTTACTTTCAACAACGCAAAGAAGGGCTCCCAATGCGCGGCTTCCCTAGGGGGGACATTTGCAAGGAGTTGACTTAGCCGGTAGCGGCGCCAATCCGGAATCCAAAAACGGTCCGGCGCTTCGGTGCCCAGCAGGTGCCAGATACGCTCGGAAACCGGTTTGGGCCGCTCTTCATGCAGGCTCAGAAGCTGCCCCAGATCTCTGATCGACCGCACGACATCGCGGGATAGCGGTTGGGTCCGCGCCTGCCGTTCGAACATGGCGACGGCGCCCGTCGGCGGTACGACATCCCAATGTCCGACCCTGTCGCTCCAGAGTTCCAGCAACGAGAGCAATTGCGCCTCAGTCCAGGGTGCGGTGCGGCGTAGCAGAAGGTTCTGGATCTTGCCCAGGTCGCGATCGACCTGCCGGAGTTCTCTGGATGGCGCCTTTGCCTGCAATCCCGTCAAAGCGCGAATATGCCGGGGCGAACGGCGTTTCGCGATCGCAAGAACGTATTCGGCATACGGATCGGCCGGACCGTCCAGAATATCCCTGACGGTCGCGAGATCGGCGACCTTCTGGGGATAGTCGGGCTCCCGCACCCAATCGTCTATGACTTGCTCGATCGCGTAATCGAACGGCGTCGCGCTCATTGCCCACGCGCGGCGCCGCAATCTGTAAAACAGGCCCATAAGGCCCGCTATCCTCCGACCAGCGGCACGAGTTGCAGGAAGCGGATCTCCGATTCGGGGGTCAGAGGGACCATTTCGTCGAGACGGTCTTTCTGGACGCCGTCCACTATTACGAAGAAGCCGTTCTTCTCGAACGCCTCGCACGCTTCGTCGATCAGCCGCTGCCGTTTTTCGGAATCCGGTTTTGTCTGCCGCGAAGGGTTAAGCTCCAGTTCCCGCGAATCGAGGCCAACAGCAGCGTGGGTGGCAGCGTTCTGCCGGTCGCCTTCCGCCGATAGCAGCCGGTGGACGCGCGCCTCGATCAGGCTGCGCACCGAAACCGCGTTGTCGTAGACGATCAAGGTGATCCGGCGCTTGCCCGACTTCCCGACGACCGAATCTTCCGCCTGGATGGAAAACGTCATCCGCTCGCTCCACTGCCGCTTTCAATCGATTTGTTCGCTAAATATTCTATACAATGGCAATCCGGCTGTGCCAACCGCCAATATCGCGAGGCGACGCTGCGGCCTGATGTCTGCACACTTCGGCGGAGACCGTTGCCGGTTTGACACGGCCATCCACCGTGGTAGTCGGTAGTTCTCCTCCCGCCTTGAACGGACGGACGGTTTCCATGCCCGATGCGGAAATCCAGCCGCCGCCGGACATTGGTTACGGGCGGCGCGATGCGGCCGCCGGCCTGAACGATGCCGAAGCGGCGATCACGACCCGGCGCTCGGTGCGCGCCTTCCTGCCCGACAAGCCGGTGCCGAAGGACCTGATCGAGCGGATATTGAACGTCGCCGCCCGGGCGCCGAGCGGCACCAACGTCCAGCCCTGGCACGTCACGGTCGTGACGGGCGCGGCGCGCGAGGCGGTCAGCGCCGCGGTCCACGCCAAGCGCGACGGCGGCGGCGCGCAGGAGATGGGCTACAACTACTACCCGGTGCAGTGGTTCGAGCCCTACATCTCGCGGCGGCGCAAGCTGGGCTGGGACATGTACGGCCTGCTCGGCATCGCCAAGGGCGAGCGCGACCGGACCTACAGGCAGCACGGCCGCAATTTCGATTTCTTCGACGCGCCGGTCGGCCTGTTCTTCCACATGGACAGGCGCATGGAGACCGGCTCCTTCATCGACATGGGCCTGTTCCTGGAGAATGTGATGGTCGCGGCGCGCAGCCACGGGCTCGACACCTGCCCGCAGGCGGCCTGGGTCGACTATACGGACACGGTGAAGTCCGTCCTCGGCCTTCCCGAAGACCATATCCTGATCTGCGGCATGAGCCTGGGCTACGAAGACACGTCCGCGCCTGTCAACGCGCTCTATTCCGAGCGCGAGCCCGCCGGCGCCTTCACCGACTGGCAGGGCTTCGGGGACTGATACCGGCCGATTCCGCCGAAACTGCGCCGGAGCGGACGCGAAAGCGACGGCAGCATTATTAACCGTTTAACTTTCCGCTTTTTCGGAATATGCTGACACCCGATTGAACCATTCGGCACCGTGATCGGACGACCCGGATGAAGACCACCACAACCGAGATCAAAGCCGCCCTCGACGAGCTTCCCGGTCTTCCGGCCTGGGTGAGCGGGTGGCAGGTCGAAACGGGAATCGACGTGTCTGACGAGCCGGCCGTGTGGGTCTGGGCTCTGCTGGAGGACGAGGAAGTGGACTTCGCGGCCCGTTCACGGCTGCGGGAAGCGGTTCGTGACTGCGTCCACCGGACAGCCGGCGACGCCGTCTGGGCTTATGTCCGCTTCCGCGGCGCTTCCGAAATGGTGCAGACGGCGTGAGTCTCCATTCCGATCTGCTGGCCCAGGCCCGGCATCTCGCCCGCCGGGAATCGAAGCGGCCGCGGCAGGCCAGCCTGCGCCGGTCGGTTTCGGCCTCCTATTACGCCGTTTTCCACATGCTGATCGACGAAGCGACGCGGCGCATGATGTCCGGCAACGACCGGAGAGCCCTGCGCCGCTGTCTGGCCCGCGCCTATGCCCACCGCAATATGCTGAAAGTTGCAAGGCAGTTCGCCAGCCGCGGCGTGTCGCTGAAACTTCTGCCCGGATTGAAAGGTCTGCCGTTGCAACCCGAGCTCGTCGCGGTCGCCGAAACATTCGTCGACCTTCAGCAGGCCCGCCACGAAGCCGACTATGACATTGTGCGCCGTTTCAACCGCAACGAAGTTCTTGACCTTGCGGATCGGGCACAAGCGGCGATGGCCGACTGGCGGCAGATCCGCAAGAGCGCTCAAGCGGACACCTTTCTCGTCGGTCTCCTCGCCTTCGAAAGCATGCAGGGCTGACGCATCGCGCCCCCGGCGGCCGCGGTTCCGTTCCGCCGCCCGGCATGACGGGCCGGACGCGCCGCCGCATCCCGGCGGGCCGGGATGTCGCAAGCGCACCGGCCGATCGGGCGCAAAGCCGCAGAATCCTTGGATTTCCGCGATTTATGTGACATCAGGTCGCGAAGAATCGGCTGGCGGCCATGGCGTCGCGACTCCTATTTTCGGCGGTGTTCCGGAGGCGCCTCCGCCATGAAAGAGACCCGGGTCAAACACGGGGCGAAGGCATGGTGGCCGTATTCCGGACGCGCCCCGGCCCGGGCTGACGAAATCGATGTATTCGCCGGGGCGGAGTTTCACGGCGCTGGCAGCAGCGGCGTACCTTGGCATAGCGGGATGAACCGATGTCGTTCGCCTTCCGTCCGGCGCGCCGCGCCGCATTTTCGGTCTTTTCCCGGGTCCTATCCGGGGGCCTGACGGCCGCCGCGGCGCTTGCGCTGCCCGGCACGGCCTTCGCGGCGCAGCCCGAGCCGTGGCAGATGGGCTTCCAGAAGGCGGCGACGCCGATGATGGAACAGGTGGACGAGTTCCACGACCTGCTGCTCATCCTCATCACGCTGATTTCGCTCTTCGTCCTGGCCCTGCTGGTCATGACGGTGGTGAAATTCCGCGAATCGAAGAACCCGACGCCGTCGAAGACGACCCACAATCTGCTGCTTGAGGTCGTGTGGACGGTCGTTCCGGTGCTGATCCTTGTGGTCATCGCGGTGCCGTCCTTCCGCCTGCTCTACTACACCGACAAGGCCCCCGAGCCGACCGCGGCCGAGAAAGCCGCCGGCAAGACGGTCATGACGGTCAAGGCAGTCGGCCACCAGTGGTACTGGAGCTACGAATATTCGACCGCAGAGGGCGGCAAGCTGCGCTTCGAAAGCCGGATCGCCTGCCGCGGCACGATCGATCCGGAAAACCGCAAGGAATGCGAAGAGGCGAACAAGAGCTTCCAGGCCAAACACAAACGCGATGTGATCCGGCTGCTCGACGTCGACAACGAGATGGTCCTGCCGGTCGATGCGACCGTCCGGGTCTACGTCACGGCCGCCGACGTCATCCACGCCTGGACGATCCCGGCATCGGGCGCGAAGGTCGATGCGGTGCCCGGGCAGACCAACGAGACCTGGGTGCGCTTCACCCGTCCGGGCTGGTATTTCGGCCAGTGCTCGGAAATCTGCGGCCAGGATCACGCCTTCATGCCGATCGGCCTGCGGGTCGTGACGGCTGAGGAATACAAGGCCTGGCTTGCCGCGGCCTGGAAGAAGGCCACGGAAGACAGCGACGGATTCAGCGTGGTGCGCGAACCGCAGAAGACGGCGCGAACCGGAACGCCCGTAAAGGGAACGCCGGCAAGGATCGCCGCAGCTTCGGCGCAACGCTAGCCGGCCGCCACCGCCCGGCAGACGGCAAAGGGACGGCGCCCCGGGTTTCGGGCAGCGCCGGAGGACATAGGGAAGAGGACCTGACATGGCCTACGGCGCAGCCCCCGCCCACGACGATCACGCCCATGACGATCACACCCCGGGCTTCTGGGTCCGCTGGCTCTTTTCCACGAACCACAAGGATATCGGGACCCTCTACCTGATCTTCGCCGTCATCGGCGGCCTTGTCGGCCTGTCCATGTCGATCTGGTTCCGGGCCGAATTGCAGAATCCCGGCGTCCAGCTGATGGACGGCCATTTCTTCAACGTCCTGGTCACGTCCCACGGCCTGATCATGATCTTCTTCATGGTCATGCCGGCGATGATCGGCGGGTTCGGCAACTGGATCGTGCCGATCATGATCGGCGCGCCGGACATGGCCTTCCCGCGCATGAACAATATCAGCTTCTGGCTGCTGCCGCCGGCGCTGGTGCTGCTGATCCTGTCGGCGGTCCTGGGCGGCGGCGCGGGAACCGGCTGGACGATCTACCCGCCGCTCTCCTCGACCGGCGCCAATTTCGGCTTCACCGGCCATGACGGGCCGGCGATGGACATGGCGATCTTCGCGCTGCACATCGCGGGCGCCAGCTCGATCCTGGGCGCGATCAACTTCATCACCACGATCTTCAACATGCGCGCGCCGGGCATGACCCTGCACCAGATGCCGCTGTTCGTGTGGGCGATCCTGGTGACGACCTTCCTGCTGCTGCTGTCGCTGCCGGTGCTGGCGGGCGCCATCACCATGCTGCTGACCGACCGCAACTTCGGCACGGCCTTCTTCCGGCCGGACGGCGGCGGCGACCCGATCCTGTTCCAGCACCTGTTCTGGTTCTTCGGCCACCCGGAGGTCTACATCCTGATCCTGCCCGGCTTCGGCATGATCAGCCAGATCGTCTCGACCTTCTCGCGCAAGCCGGTGTTCGGCTATCTCGGCATGGTCTACGCCATGGTGGCGATCGGCTTCGTCGGCTTCATCGTCTGGGCGCACCACATGTACACGGTGGGCATGGACGTGAACACGCGGGCCTATTTCACCGCGGCGACCATGGTGATCGCGGTGCCGACGGGCATCAAGATCTTCTCCTGGATCGCCACCATGTGGGGCGGCTCGCTCCGGATGGAAACGCCGATGCTCTTCGCGTTCGGCTTCATCTTCCTGTTCACCGTCGGCGGCGTGACCGGCGTCGTGCTGGCCAACGCCGGCATCGATTACGTGCTGCACGACACCTACTATGTCGTGGCGCATTTCCACTATGTGCTGTCGCTGGGCGCGGTGTTCGCCATCTTTGCCGGCTTCTACTACTGGTTCCCGAAGATGACCGGCAAAATGTATCCGGAGACGCTCGGCAAGCTGCATTTCTGGCTGATGTTCATCAGCGCGAACCTGACCTTCTTCCCGATGCACTTCCTCGGCCTCGCCGGCATGCCGCGCCGCTACGTCGATTACCCGGACGCCTATGCCGGCTGGAACCTCGTCGCCTCCCTCGGCGCCTACCTGGGCGGCCTTGCGACCCTCCTGTTCCTGTTCCTCCTGTTCAGGGCCTACACCCGGGGCGCGACGGCGGGAGACAATCCGTGGGGCGAAGGGGCGACGACGCTGGAGTGGAAGGTATCCTCGCCG
Organism: Rhodospirillaceae bacterium; assembly: GCA_011523655.1. Lineage (GTDB taxonomy): Bacteria > Pseudomonadota > Alphaproteobacteria > Bin65 > Bin65 > Bin65. Next base: position 65,727 of record WTGH01000044.1, on the reverse strand, counting down.
CCGCCCTTCCACACCTACGACGAGTTGCCGAAGGTCGAAGCCGGCGCGCACCACTAGGCGGCCGGCAGAACCCGAGGCAGGTCCGCAAGCGCCATGACCGAGACGACCGCATCGTCGCCGCTGATTGCCGCCGCACCGAACGAGGCGGACTGGCGGGACTATGTCGCCCTGCTCAAGCCGCGGGTCATGTCGCTCGTCGTGCTGACCGGCCTGGTCGGGCTCTATCTGGCGCCGGGCGCGATCCATCCGGTGATCGCGGCGCTCGCGGTCATCTGCATCGCCGTCGGCGCCGGGGCATCGGGCGCGATCAACATGTGGTTCGACCGCGACATCGACGCCGTGATGGCGCGCACCCGCGGCCGGCCCATTCCGGCCGGCCGGGTGGAGCCCGAAAGCGCGCTCGCCTTCGGCGTGATCCTCGCGGTCTTCGCCGTCACGCTGATGGCGCTGACGGTGAACTGGGCCGCCGGCGCCCTGCTCGCGCTCACGATCGGCTTCTACGTTTTCGTCTACACGATATGGCTGAAGCGCCGGACGCCGCAGAACATTGTGATCGGCGGCGCGGCGGGGGCCTTTCCGCCGATGATCGGCTGGACGGCGGTGACCGGCGACGTCGGCGTCGGCAGCCTCGTGCTCTTCCTGCTGATCTTCATGTGGACGCCGCCGCATTTCTGGGCGCTGTCGCTCTATCGCGACGCCGACTACGCCCGGGCCGGCGTGCCGATGCTGCCGGTGGTCGCCGGGCGGCGCGAGACCAAGAAACAGATCCTTGTCTACACCGCCCTGCTGGCGCCGCTCGCGCTGGTTCCGGTCGCAACCGGCCTGGCCGGCTGGCTGTACGGCGCCGCCGCGGCCGCCCTTTCGCTGTGGTTCCTGCAGGCGGCGGTCGCGGTCTGGCGCACCGGCGACGGCGACGGCGAAAGCGACGGCGCGGCCCGGCGCATGTTCCTGATCTCGCTGGCCCATCTGTTCGGCCTGTTCGCCGCGCTCGCCGCCGACCGGGCGCTGAGCGGTCTGCTCTGAGGCGGATGCGATGGCCGACGCGGCGGAAACGAACGGTCCTGCGATCAAGGCCGATACGGTCCGGGCCAAACGGCGCGGCCGCAATCTGGCTTTGCTGGCCGTGCTCGTCGCCTTCGTGCTGATCGTCTACATCGTGACGATCGTCAAATTCGATCTGGCGGCAGGTTGAGGCGGGAAGCGGATCATGGCGGCGCGCGGCTCTCTCGCAAAAGGCAAGCGGAATACGGTTCTCGGCGTTCTGGCGATCCTTTCGGGGATGACGCTGCTGGTCGTCTACGCCGTGCCGCTCTACGAGATGTTCTGCCGGGCGACCGGTTTCGGCGGCACGACCCAGCGGGCCGCGGCGGCACCCGAAACGGCTGCCGGCCGGACGATCACCGTGCGCTTCCTCGCCAACACCAACCCGAACCTGCCCTGGCGCTTCCAGCCTGCGGTCGACAGCGTCCGGGTCGCCGTCGGCAAGCGGCGGCTGGTCGCGTATACCGCCCGGAACCTCGACGACAGCGCGACGACCGGCATCGCCACCTTCAACGTCACGCCCGCCAAGGCGGGAGTCTATTTCACCAAGATCGCCTGCTTCTGCTTCGACGAGCAGACGCTGAAACCGGGCCAGGCCGTCAACATGCCGGTCAGCTTCTTCATCGATCCGGCCATCGCGAAGGACCGCAACCTGCGCGATGTCGACACCATCACCCTGTCCTACACCTTCTTCCGCGCCGTCGGGAGCGATTCGGGGGACGACAGGGCGGAGGACGTAGCCCGGACAGGCGACGAAACCGCCGCACGGGCGATCCGCAACTGACGCACGGGACCAGAACGTCCGGCGCTGCGCCGGGCCCGGGGAGAACGAACGACCATGGCTGAAGCCCACAAACATCCCTATCACCTGGTGGATCCGAGCCCGTGGCCCTTCGTCGGCGGCGTCTCGGCGCTCGCCCTGTTCGGCGGGGCGGTCCTGTGGATTCACGGCGTCACCGGCCCCTACATCTCGATCGCCGGTTTCCTGGGCCTGCTGTTCACCATGTATGTCTGGTGGCGCGACGTGATCCGCGAAGCCGAGCATGACGGCTACCACAACAAGGTGGTCCAGCTCGGCCTGCGCTATGGCATGGTCCTGTTCATTGCCTCCGAGGTGATGTTCTTCGCGGCCTTCTTCTGGGCCTTCTTCGACAGCGCCATCTTCGGCGACGGCGGCGTGCAGGTCGGCGAAGCCGCGAAAATGTATGCCCGCGAACTGGCCAACGGCGGCCAGTGGCCGCCCTCGCATATCAGCGTGTTCGACGCCTGGGACCTGCCGCTGCTCAACACGATGGTCCTGCTGCTCTCCGGCTGCACGGTGACCTGGGCGCACCACGCGCTGAAGGAGGGCAACCGCAAGGGGCTGATCCAGGGGCTGACCGCCACCGTTTTCCTCGGCCTGTGCTTCACCGCCCTGCAGGCGATCGAATATTCCCAGGCGCCGTTCAGCTTCGCCATGCTGATCGAAGGCGGCCAGAAGGTGACGGAGGAAGGCGCCCGGATCGCGAACGGCGGCATCTATTCGTCGGCCTTCTTCATGGCGACGGGTTTCCACGGCTTCCACGTCATCGTCGGGACGGCCTTCCTGGCGGTCTGCCTGTTCCGGGCGATCAAGGGGCATTTCAAGCCCGATCATCATTTCGGCTTCGAAGCCGCGGCCTGGTACTGGCATTTCGTCGACGTCGTCTGGCTGTTCCTGTTCTGCTTCGTCTATGTCGTCGGCAGCGCGGGCGCGCCGGTCGCCCTCCATTGACCGACGGCGCCGGGCGCAAGCGGCGGCCGGGTGCAGATGAGCGTTTCCCCCTTCGGCGCCGGCATCCGTTGCCGGTGCCCGGCCTGCGGAAGGGGCGCCCTGTTCCGCGGTTTCCTTACGGTCGTTCCCGAATGCGCAGTCTGCGGGCAGGATCTGCGGGCCCATGAGGAGGGCGACGGACCGGCGGTCTTCGCGATCCTGCTCTTGGGCGCGATCGTGGTCGGGCTGGCGCTACTCGCCGAAGTGCATTTCCGGCCGCCGCTCTGGCTTCATGCCGCGCTGTGGACGCCGCTCACCCTGGGCGGCGCCGTGGCGCTGCTCCGCCCCCTGAAGGCGACGCTCATCGCCCTCCAATTCCGCCACCGCCGCGAAGATTATGACACCGCCGGCTAGGAACTGCTGTGCAAACGCGCAACCGCCCGCTTCTCTCTCCCCTTGGAGAAGGGACAGACGCCGGCGGACGCTTTCCTATTCCTCCCCCTCTTCAGAGGGGGAGGTCAGGTGGGGGTGCGGTGGCGCCGGCACGGCCCTGCATGCGCGCGGACACCCCCATCGACCTCGCTGCGCTCGGCCACTTCCCCCTCTGAAGAGGGGGAAGAATCGGATCGAATCCCCCTCCCCCAAGGGGAGGGGGAGATTCGCCTCACCTCCTGCGGTGGGACCATGACCGTCCTCGGCTTCCGGCCGGCGCTGTGGCCGACGCTGATCGCCCTGCCGGCGGTCGCGCTGACCTTCGGGCTCGGGGTCTGGCAGGTCCAGCGCCTGGCCTGGAAGGAAGGGCTGATCGCCGAGCGCCAGGCCCGGATCGCCCGGCCGGTGCTCGATGCCCTGCCCGCGCCGTTCGACCCGGAGGTCCACAGCTTCCGGCGCGCCCGGTTCAGCGGCGTCTTCCTGCACCGCAAGGAGATGTACCGGCCGGCCCGGTCGCGGCGCCGGGGCGAGATCGGCGTGCAGGTCGTCACGCCGTTCCGTTTGGAGGGCGGCGGGACGATCCTGGTCAACCGGGGCTGGGTGCCCGGCCTGCGGCGCAATCCGGAGACACGGCGCGACGGGCAGGTCGCGGGGCGGGTCGCCCTGGTCGGCGTGATCCGCACGCCGGCGCCGGCGGGCTATTTCGTGCCGGACAACGATCCGGCGGCAAACGCCTGGTTCCGCCTCGACCTGCAACAGATGGCGCGGCACGCCGGCCTCACCTCGGTCCGGCCCTATTACGCCGATCTCGTGGCCGATGCGCCGGGCGGCTGGCCGCGCGGCGGCCAGACCCGCGTGACGGTGCGCAACGCCCATCTGGAATATGCCATCACCTGGTTCTCGCTGAGCCTGATCGGCATCGCGGTCTATATCCTGTGGCACCGCCGCTTCCGGCGCGCGAACAAGAACAGGGCGGGCCGCGGCGCGGCGGACACCTAGGCAGCGTGGGCGCCTACGCCATCCTTGAGGACCGCTTCCGGCGCGCCGCACTGATCGGCAGCGCGGCCGGCATTCTCGGATGGGACCGTGCCGTCGTCATGCCCGAAGGCAGCGCCGACGCCCGGGCCGAGCAGATGGCCGCGCTCGGGCTCGCGGCGCGCGAAATCCTCGCCGCAGACGACATGGCGGACCTGCTGGACGCGGCAGCGGAAGAACCCCTGGACGGCTGGCAGGCCGCCAACCTGCGCGAGATGCGCCGCGAGTGGGTGCGCAGCGCCGCCATCCCGCCCCGCCTGGTCGAGGCCCGGAGCCGCGCCCACACCGGCTGCGAGATGGCCTGGCGCAGCGCGCGGCCGGCGTCGGACTATGCCGCGGTCCTGCCGCTCCTCGAAGAGGTCGCCGCGCTCACCGTCGAAGCGGGGCAGGCCCTGGCCGCGGCGCTGGACGTGCCGCTGTACGACGCCCTGCTGGACGGTTTCGAGCCCGGCGGCCGGGCGGCGGACATCGACCCGGTGTTCGACGATCTGGCGGCCTTCCTGCCGGGATTTACCGACGCGGCCATCGCGCGGCAGGCGGCGCGGCCGCCGCTACAGATCGAAGGGCCGTTCCCGGCCGGCCGGCAGGAGGCGCTCGGCCGCCGCTTCATGGATGCGCTCGGCTTCGATTTCGACCGCGGCCGGCTCGACGTCAGCCACCATCCGTTCACCGGCGGCGCGCCGGGCGACATCCGCATCACCACCCGCTACGACGAAGCGGACTTCCTGACCGGCCTCTACGCCGTCCTGCACGAGACCGGCCATGCGCAATACGCCGCCGGCCTTCCCCTGCGCTGGCGGCACCAGCCGGTCGGCCGGGCGCGCGGCATGACGCTGCACGAGAGCCAGTCCCTGTTGATCGAGATGCAGGTCTGCCGCGGCGCGGCCTTCATGGCCTGGGCGGCGCCGCTGATGGCGGAGGCGTTCGGCGGCGCGGGGCCGGCCTGGTCCGCGGATAACCTGCTCGCCCTCGTCACGCGGGTCGAGCGCGGTTTCATCCGGGTCGACGCCGACGAGGTCACCTACCCGGCCCATGTCATCCTGCGCTACCGGCTGGAGACGGCGATGCTCGCCGGCGACCTGCCGCTCGCAGACCTGCCGGGCGCGTGGAACGACGGGATGGAAGCGCTGCTCGGCATCCGGCCGCCGGACGACCGCCGGGGCTGCCTGCAGGACATTCACTGGTATTCCGGCGCTTGGGGCTACTTTCCGACCTACACGCTGGGCGCCATGGCCGCGGCCCAGCTTTACGCAGCGGCGAAATCGGCGGACACCGGCATCGAGCCGGCGCTGGCCGAGGGCGATTTCGCACCGCTCTATGGCTGGCTCGGCCCCAACGTCCACGAACAGGGATCGCTCTACGGCACCGGCCACCTGATCGAACGCGCCACCGGACGGCCGCTCGACGCCGCGGCGTTCAAGGCGCATCTGGCGGCGCGCTACCTCTGATCCGGACTTGCCGTCCCGGTGCCGGCCGGGCGGACCCCTTCCCCCAAGGACTCCTCTGCGAAAAGGGCCAGGCCGCCGCAAACTTGTCCTTCCCCCTCTTCAGAGGGGGAAGTGGCCGAGCACAGCGAGGTCGATGGGGGTGCCGTGCCGTTCGAGCCGGAAAAGCCGCCCGGCGGTGCGTGCCCCGCTACGGAAAAAGGGGCACCACGGCACCCCCACCCCGATTCTTGTCCGGGCCTCCCCCTCTGAAGAGGGGGAGGAATAGGAAAGCGTCCGATAGCGGAAACTTGCGGCTCGTCGTGCCCGGAAAGCGCCGCCGCTTCGCAACTACTTCAGTGTCTTCCCGAAAAAATCCGCCGTGCGCGACCAGGCGAGTTTGGAGGCCGCCTCGTCGAACCGGCCGCCGGACGGGTTGGCGAAGGCGTGGTCGGCGTCGTACCAGAAGACCTGGAGCGAGTCCTTCTTGCCGGCGGCCGCCATCGTCTTCTCGAAAGACGCGACCATCTTCGCGTCGATGAACCGGTCCCGTTTCGCGAAATGCCCCATGACCGGGCCCTTCAGCTTCTTGAGCTGATCGGCGCTACGCAGCACATGGCCGTAATAGATCACCGTGGCGTCGACCGGCCGGGCGATCGAGGCGTTGAGCGACCAGGCGCCGCCGAAGCACCAGCCGACGGTGCCGGTCTTGCCGGTCGAGCGCGGATGCGCGTTCAGCCAGTCGATCCAGGCGCCGCAGGTCTCGAAGCCGGCCTTCGGGTCCTTCATCATCGCGCGCATCAGCGCCTGCGCCTCGCCCGGCGTCTTGCCGACCTTGCCGCCGTAGAGGTCGATCGCCAGCGCGACATAGCCGGCCCGGGCATAGTCGGCGGCGACCGCCTTGATCTGGTCGTTGAGGCCCCACCATTCGTGGATCAGCACCAGGGCCGGCGCCTTCTGCGCGGCCGGCAGGGCAAGCGCGGCGCTGACGCTCCGCCCGCTGCCGGTCTTTATCGACACGGTGTCGAGCCCGGCGGCGACGGCGGCGGTGATCGAGGCGTCGGCCAGAATGGCGGACAGCGGCAGCGCGGCGGCGCCCTTGAGGACATTGCGGCGATGAACGGTCATGATAGAACCCCTCCGGTTGCGGCCCCGCGCCTCGCCGGAAGCGGCGGTTCGCGGGCGTCTGATACTCAAGTCCGGTACTCAGGCCGGGTACTCAGGCAAATGTCGCACGGAATTGCGACAGGACGGAGGCACAACACCGTGAGCCGGTGGGCTTCGATCCGGCGGGTCCTGCGGGCCGCGCTCGTTGTCCCGGCCGTCCTGGCGGCTGCGGTTCCGGCTGCGGTTTCGACTGCTGGGGCCGCGGACGAGACCGTTTTCCTGGCGGCCGAAGCCGTCCCGCTCAATCCGGAGAACGAAGGGCAGGTCCGGGCCGGCGCGCTGCTCTATCGCGGCGGTCTCGCAGTCCGCTCGCCGGACCCGCGGTTCGGCGGTTTCTCGGGGCTTGCGGTGAGCCGGGACGGCGCGCATCTCACGGCGATTTCCGACCGCGGCGCTTGGCTGCGCGCCCGGATTCGCTATGACGCGGCGGGCCGCCTGTCGGGACTCGGCGACGGCCGGATCGGTCCGCTGCACGGCCGGAACGGCAAACCGCTCCGCGGCCTCAACGCCGACGCCGAGGCGCTGGCCCTTCTGCCGGACGGCTCGGCCCTGGTCGCCTTCGAGCGCCGCCACCGGATCTTGCGCTATCCCGCCGCGCCGAACCCGCTGGCCGCGCGGCCGGCGCTCCGGCCTGCACCCGAAGGCCTCGCAGGCGCGCCGTCGAACGGCGGCGCAGAGACCCTTGCGCATATCGGTTCCGGCCGGTTGTTCCTCCTGACCGAGAATTTGCGCGTCGACGGCGGCGCTTACGCCGGCTGGATCGGGCGGCAGGAGCGCTGGCGGCCGTTCACCTACGCGCGCAGCGGCGGGTTCCGGCCGACCGATGCGACGGTGCTGCCGGACGGCGACATCGCCGTGCTCGAACGGCACTACACGCCGGCAACCGGGGTTTCGGCGCGCATCGCCCTGGTCCCCCGCAACGCGGTCGCGCCGGGCGGGACCGTCCGCGGCCGGGAACTCCTGCACCTCGCGCCGTCGATGACGGTCGACAATTTCGAAGGAATCGCGGCCCGGCGCGGCCCGAACGGCAAAACCGTGCTCTACATCCTGAGCGACGACAACTTCAACCCGCTCCAGAGCACCCTGCTGTTGATGTTCGAGATGCGGTAGGGCCGAATTCCGACGGAGTCGATCGCCTGGCCCGGTCTTCGATTGCGCCGGTCAGCTATCCGAAATTTCGAGGCGCCGTTCGATACGGTCGAGGCGTGTCTGAATGGTCGCGATCGTGCTCTCATGAGCAGCGTCGCTGGCCATGAGTCCGGACATGTGCTGGCGGATGCCTGCCAGACCGGCTCGGATTTCCGGAATCTCCCGGCGAAGCGCGTCGAGCTCCTGTCGGATCGCACGGAAGTGCATATGCGCCAAGTCGCGAAGCGCAGTGTCGATTTCGGTTGTAGCGCTCACGCCCTAGCCGGCTGCCGCTGCCGCCCTGGCCTTTGCGATCTGCTTCTTCAGGCGGATGGCCTCGTCGGTCAGCTTCTTGTCGGCGGTGGCGGTGAGATAGGCGTCCAGCCCGCCCTTGTGCTCGATGGTGCGGATGCCGCTCGCCGAGAGCTTGAGCCGCACCGTGCGGCCGAGCGCCTCGCTGTAGAGCGAGGTCTTGTGGACGTTGGGCAGGAAGCGCCGCCGCGTCTTGCGCTGCGAATGGCTGACATTGTTGCCGGCCTGAACGCCCGTGCCGGTGATGCTGCAGCGCCGCGCCATGATCCCGCTCCGTCGGAAATTTTTTCGGCGAACAAAGTAAACGCCGGGTTCCGCCTTCCGGCGGCCCGGCAGAGCGCCTACATACGCAGCCGGCCGACGGAAATCAAGCCCGGCGGCGTTGGAGTCGGCATGCTGCGCTGTCCGGTCCGGCGGCGCCCCGCAGCGAATTCCAGGGGCGCCCGGCCGGGCGATTGCCGCCGCGCCGGCGAGGGCGTAGGGTGCCGCCGCACTACCGGAAAGAGGGCGCCGAAGTGACGGACCCGCGCAAGACAGGACGAGTCGGGACAGGACGAATCGGGGCAGGACGAATCGGGGCAGGACGAGGTATGCGCCGGCCGGGAACCGGAATGCCGAGGCCGCGCCCGGGCGCCGCGGGCCTGTGCCTGCTGGCAGCGGTCGCGAGCGCCGCCGCCGCGCCGGCCGCCACCGCCGCCGCGGGCGACACAGCGCTCGCCGACCGCCTGATCTCGGTGAAGTGGACGGTCACCTGGGGCGGCCTGCCGATCTACAGGGTGCGGTTCCGGACCGACATCGCGGACGGCCGCTATACGGCGGAGTTCGACGCGCGCAGCACCGGCGTCGTCGAAGCTCTGGCCAAGAATCGAACCTTCTGGCGCAGCGCCGGGCGCGTCGACGGCGCTCTCATGGTGCCGGAAACGATGCACCAGCGTTACCTCATGAAGCGGGGCGGTTACCGCACCGTATCGATGGCCTGGACCCCGGCGGGCGACATCGCCACACGGATCGAACCGCCGGAGCCGAAGAGCAAGCGCAAGACGGTGCCGGCGGACATGCAGCGCGGGACCGTCGATCCGCTCACCGCCTTGCTCAACGGCCTGGTCGTGCCGCGCGGCGGGCCGCCCTGCAAATACGAAGCCAGCATGTTCGAAGGCCGGCGCCGGATCGATATCCACCTGAGCTTCCATCGCTACGGCAAGGCCCTGCGCGTGAAAGGCCACAAGCTGCCCCGCAAGGCGACCGTCTGCCTGCTCCACGCCAAACGCGTGGCCGGCTTCCGCACCCGCCATTTCAAGGAGGTGCCGAAGCTGCACCCGCTCAAGATGTGGGTCGTCCGGCTGGAGAAGGCCGGCATCTGGCTGCCCGTCGAGATGGCGCTCAAGACGCGCTACGGCATCGCCCGCGCGCGGCTGTCGAAGCTGGAAATCCGGTAGCCCTACCCATTCCCCACAAATAGTACAGGACCTCCCCGACGGCGCACGCCGGGTATCGTGCGCCGGGTGGACGTACAGCATCGGATCGAGCGCACTTTGAACGCGGTGGCGGCGCGTCGCCGGTGGGTGCACGCTGCTCGTCGCCCTCCTGCGCGCCGCGCCCGTGCGCGGGGTATGTCAGATGGTCTGTGCAAGCGGTGCTGCGGGCATTGCGATTTCCGGCCTCAGCCAGCTGGAACCGAGTCCTATGCGATGTGGCGCGCCACCGCCACCCGCGCCGGAATGTGCATCGGATACCGTATTGCTATAGAGCATCGGCAATGAGCGGCCTCGCGCCAAACCAAAGCCCCGATTACTTTATGGGGCATGGGCAGGGCTGGAATGCCCGGACATGGCTCATCCGCTCTGTTCTGCGGGAGACAGGATAGTGACCAGCCTTACGAAGATTTCGACCGCCGGCTTGGTGGCCACGGCTCTCGGCCTCGGTCTTGCGGCCTGCCAGGCGCCGCAAGAATTGGCTTCGACGGTTCAAGAGGCTGATGCCCCCGAGTCGGCCGGCTCGACCGGTGCGATGACGGTTGCGGAAGTTCAGGGGGTCGTGGTGGGGAACACCGTTTTCGTCAGAGACGAAGCGAAGAAAGTGAGTCGCGCCCAGTACTTCTCTCCGGACGGAACTGCGAAACTGAGGGCAAAGCGCGACGGCATCGACACGGTATCCGGGTTCGATGGGACATACCGTTTCGACGATCGAGGCAGGCTCTGCATCAACTATCCCACGTTACCGACCAGCAAGAAGGAGTTTTGCACGCATATGGTTCTGCTTGGCGGTGGACGGTACAAACTCACCGTAGGGGGTATCTTCGAGCAAGTCCTCGAGGGTGACCGGCTCGACGAGCTGAACTAACTCGCATTTCTCGCTATAGGCACGGTTCGGCGCGTGAAGCTGAATTATCGTTGCACAGCAATGGCGCATCGGCGGTCACACCCACCGCCCACGAGGACCACCGCCCGGGTCCGATGCGATGTGGCGCGCCGCCCTCGGCGGAATGTGCATCGGATACCGTATTGCTATAGAGCATCGGCAATGACCGCACTCGCCCCAAACCAAAGCCCCGATTACTTCACGGGGCATGGGGTAGCGCCAGCCCGGATTACAGCGATATCCCGCCCAAGCTGGCGCCGCCGCAGACGAACAGGACCTGGCCGGTGATAAAGCCGGCGTCCGGGTCGGCGAAGAACATGACGGCGCGGGTCACGTCTTCCGGCTCGCCGATGCGCCGGACGGGCATGTTGTCGGCCAGCCGCGACTCGCGGTCCGAGCCCTTCGGGATGATGCCCCAGAAATTGTCGGTCAGGATCGGGCCGGGCGCGACCACGTTGACCGTGACGCCCTCGGGCGCCAGCTCCAGCGCCCAGGTCCGCGCCATGCCGTGGACGCCGGCCTTGGTGGCGGAATAGGCGCTGCGCGTCGGCACGCCCATCGAGGCGCGCGAGGTCACGAAGACGACGCGGCCGAAGCCGTTCTCGCGCATTTTCGGCAGGACCGCCTGGGTGAGCAGCAATGGCGCCGTCAGGTGGATGTGGGTCAGCGTCTCCATGTCCTCCGACACGACCTCGGGCAGCAGGTTCGGCCGGATCAGCCCGGCGTTGTGGACGATGTGGGTGACGTCCCGGTTCGCGATCTCCGCTGCGGCGTCCGCGGTTTCCTGCGGATCGAGCAGGTCGGCGCAGACCGAGGACATGTCCGGATGGTCGATCGGCGCGGGTCGCCGGGCGACGCAGATGACCTTCCAGCCGGCGTCGAGCATGTCGCGGCACAGCCGCTCGCCGATGCCGGCGCTGCCCCCGGTGACGACCGCGGTATAGCGGCCCGTGTTTTCGCTCATTCCGTTCCGGTCCTTCCGTAAATTTGCCCCGGCGCGCCGGCCGGCGGCGTTCCGCTACATGAACAGCTGGATGTTGCCGAACGGCGCGTCGAGATTGACCAGGTCGATGCGCTTCAGGCGGATTTTCAGCGCGCCGCCTTCCAGCATCAGGTCGTGGCGCGCCCAGCCGTTGAAATACTCGCGCTCGTCGCTGCGGGTCTCGACATAGTGGAACGGCGTCCAGGTCCGGTAGCTGTTCGCCGCGTCGTCCATCGCCTCGACGGACGGCTGCTGCAAAACGTGGACGCAGCGGCTGTTCGGCTTCTGGCTGTAGGTCCGCACGCCGCGCAGCCGGCGGATGCGCACGTCGAGCATGAAGCGGTCCTCGTACAGCAGCGAGGGCTGCATCACCGGGTCGGTCTGGTCCCATTCTGCCGGGATCCAGTAGCGGCCCTCCTCGGCGAACAGGTCGAGCCAGTCCTCGTAGCGGCGCTCGTCGAGCAGCCGCGCCTCGGCATAGACGAAGGCGACGATGTCCGCTGCGGTGACCGGGCTTCCGGCCTCCGCCTTCCCCGGCGCTCCCATCAGGCAACCGGCCGTTCGGCGCCGCCGGCCGGCGCCGGGTTCAGGGCTGCCGCTACCGGGTCCACGTCCCCGGTCATGTCCCCCATCATGTCGAGGGTCATGAAGCGGACCCAGGCGTTGAACTGGTTGCGCATCTGGCGCTCGGAGGTGCCGTTCACCACGACGGTCGCGTCCGGCTCCTCGTCCTCGTCGTAGAGCCGCTGGACGTTGACCCATTCGTGGCCGTCGGCGCGCAGGCCGGTCTGAATGCGCTCGTACATTTCCAGGTCGTCATGGCCGACGATCGAGGTCGGCGCGTTAATCGTCCGGTTGTAGAGCAGCGTCCGGGCGAACAACTGGTCCGGCGCGCCGGCGAGGCGGAAGGTCCAGCTCTCGACCAGGGTCCTGTCGGCGGCGAGCGGCAGGAAGACGCGCAGGGTCTGGATCGGGCCCTTCACCATGATGTTGGGGAAATAGATCGTGTTGTGCCGGATGTCGCCGAGGATCGCCTTCGCCCGCGCCTCGCCGTAGGCGTCCACCATCATTTCCCAGTAGCCGGGGATCTCCGAATAGTCGGCGTGGATCGAGTCGGTGACCCCGGTATGGCCGTGGCCGTTCGGCCAGACCCGGATGCCGAATTCCTCGTAGAACTTGTAGGTCGAGGTGAACGGCGCGAGCAGTTCGATCGCCGGATGCCGGTCGTTGCGCCCGGTCTCCTTCCACACCTTGACCGCCGTGCCGGCGCTGCTCTCGTGGGCGACCATCGGGTGGCAGGTGTCGGTCTGGTTCTCGACCAGCATCTTCCAGTTGCAGCGGTGCATGTAGCGCAGCGGCGCGCCTTCCAGGATCAGCCGGCCTTCCGGCGAGCGGTCGACCATATTGTCGATGGTCGAGAGGCTGTCGCCGAAGAACGCCTCGAAATCCGGGCCGCCGTCGTTCAGCTTGACGAAGATGAAATCGCGGTAGACCCGGAAATTCTTCACCGGCGCCAGGCCACGGACCATCGCCGTGTCCTCGAAGCCGGTGCCGTCGTAGCCCTTGCGCAGCGGCACCGAGAGCAGCGAACCGTCGGTCCGGTACGCCCAGCCGTGATAGGGGCAGCGGAACATCTTGCCGGCGTTGCCGCAGGGCTCGCCGGCGATGCGCGTGCCCTTGTGGGCGCAGCGGTTGTAGTTGACGTAGATCTCGCCGTCGGTGTGGCGGGAGATGAGCAGCGGCTGGCCGCCGATCTCGCAGGTGATGAAATCGCCCGGGTTCGGCGCCTGGCTGGCGTGGCCGGCATAGATCCAGGTGTTGGCGAACAGGTGCTCCATCTCGAGCCGGAACACCTCGTCGTCGATATAGACGTCGCGGTGGACCTCGCGCGGGCGGACCAGCGCGCGGATGGCGTCCGGGTTGTCGCGGTAACGGTAGGCGGGCGCCGGCATGGCGGGCGGCTCCTTCTGTCCTGCGGTGGCTGCAGATTGCTGCTCCGGCCGGATTGTATCGCGCCCGACGGCCCGACGCCAAGGCGGCGCAGCCTCTTGACCCCTCCGATAGCGGCAATCGCGACGGGTTGGCCTGCGTATCGGCGTCCCATGGCCAGGCCGAACCTCCTCGGCATAATCGGGCTGCGATTTCAGGAGTCCGCAGGACATGGGCGACATTGCGTCAGAACCGACGGCGGCCGGGCCGTCCGGAAGCGCCCGCTGGCCGCTGGCCGGCCGGCAGTGGCAGGGCGCGCGCGCCTATCAGGAGGACTCCTTCGCAACCCTGGATGTCGACATGGCGGGACAGGGCGCGCCGACGGCGCTGCTCATGGTTCTGGCCGACGGGATGGGCGGCGCTGCGGGCGGCGCGACGGCGAGCGGTATCGTGGTTGAGGCCTTCGTAGGCGACTTCCCGGGTCTGGACGGCCCGGCCGAGACCCGGTTTCGCGTATGCCTGGACGCCGCGACCGCACGCCTGCGCGGACGGGAATTCGCGGATCCGCAGCTCCGCGGGATGGGGACCACCGTTGTCGCCGCCCTCTACGACGGCCGCCGCCTGGACTGGCTGAGCGTCGGCGATTCGCCGATGTGGCTGTATGCCGCCGGCGCGCTTGAGCGGCTGAATGCGGACCATTCGATGGCGCCGGTCCTTGAGCGGCTCGTCCTGGCGGGCGAGTTGTCGCCCGAGGCCGCGCGCGTGGACCGGCGGCGCCACATGCTGCTCTCGGCGGTCACCGGCCGTTCGCCGGACCTGGTCGATTGCGGGTCCCGCGCCTGCCGCCTGCAACCCGGCGACTGTCTGCTGATCGCCAGCGACGGCATCGAGACCCTCCCTGAAGCGGAGATTGCGCGCGAACTCCGCGCCGCCGGCGGCAGCGCGGAGGCGGCGGCCGACGCCCTGGATCGCGCGGTGCGCACCGCTGCGGGGCCCGGCCAGGACAACGTGACCTTTCTGCTCCTGTCCGCCGCGGGGCCGGTTGCCGGATAGGAGTCCGGGCGGTCGATTCCCCGTTGGCGGGAAGCTCTTGCAGCGGGAGAGCGGGGCGGCGACGGATGCATCGGGCCTATGCCCGGGCCGGCCTTTCCGGCGGGCGGCATCGGCGCTACTTGGGTCCGCGATGAACGCGCCGGCCGCTCCCGCCCCGTCCGTTGCTCCGCCCCGGACAACCGTCCCGCTGCTGGCGTATGCCGGCTGGTTCGTGGCGGCCGCCTTCTTCTTCTACGCCTGGGTCCTGCGGGTCGCGCCGTCGATCACGGTCGAGCCGCTGATGCGCGATTTCGCGGTCGGCGGCGCGATCGTCGGCAATCTCTCGGCGGTCTATTTCTGGGCCTACGCGGCGCTGCAGATCCCCTGCGGCCTGTTCACCGACCGGTGGGGGCCGCGCCGCGTGCTGACGGTTGCGATCCTGGTCACGGGGGTCGGCTGCGCGGTCATGGGCCTCGCGCCGACCATCGAGCTGGCCTATGCCGGCCGGGCGCTGATCGGCTTCGGCGCCGCCTTCGCCTTCGTCGGCAGCATGGTCATTGCCGCCCTCTGGCTGCCGGCGCGGCGCTTCGCGTTTTTTAGCGGCGTGGCCCTCGCGGTCGGCCTGGCCGGCGGCGTGGTCGGACAGGGGCCGTTCTCCGCCGCCGTCGCGGCGCTCGGCTGGCGCGACTACATGGTCGCGCTCGCCGGCTGGGCGCTGATCCATGCCCTGCTGGCCTGGCTGCTGATCCGCGACCGGCCGCGGTCGGCAGCGCGCCACGCGCCGGCAGGCGCGGTGCCGGCAACACCGGCGCCTGAGCCGATGCGCAGCAGCCTCGTCCGCGCGCTGCGCCGGCCGCAGAATTTCCTCATCGCCGCCTTCGCCCTCCTGATGTCGGTGCCGATCCTGGCTTTCGGCGGCCTATGGGGCGTGCCCTACACTGTCGCGCGCTTCGGCGTCGATACCACTGCGGCCGGCTTCGCCATGGCGGCCATGCTGCTGGGCGTCGCCTGCGGCGGACCGCTCTGGGGCCTGCTGAGCGACCGGCTCGGCCGGCGCAAGCCGGTCCTGCTGGCCGGCGGGCTGCTCGGCCTGGCGGCGATCGGCGCGGCGATCTACCTGCCGGGCCTGCCCTTCGCCGCCTTCCAGGTCTGCGTGTTCCTTTCCGGCCTCGGCGGCGCGGCGATGGTGACGGCGTTTGCGCTCGGGCGCGAGCACAACGACGCTCGCTCGGCCGGCACCGCGCTCGGCCTGATCAACATGTGCACGATGCTGAGCGGCGCGGTCTCCCAGCCCCTCATCGGCCTGCTGCTCGACCTGTCCTGGGCCGGCGAAACGGTGAACGGCGCGCGGGTCTACGCCCCGGCGGCCTACGAGGAGGCTTTCCTGCTGCTGCCTGCGGCCTATGCTGCCGGCCTGCTGATCTGGCTGGCGCTGAAGGAAACCCACGCCAGGCCGTTTGCAGAACCGAGTGCAGCGGGCTGAACTTTGGATTGCGCGCCGCCGGTCACGGCTTCCCGATAGCCCTCCGGTAGGGGCCGGCCTATACTCCGCCGGACGATGACCGAGCCGGCCGCCGACCCTCTCCCGCTGTCCCGACGCGCTGCCGTCGCCCCGTCCGCGGCGGACGATCCGGCGTGGCTGGAGGGCCTGAACGACAAGCAGCGCGAGGCGGTTGAAAAGACCGGGGGCGCCGTGCTGGTCCTGGCCGGTGCGGGTACCGGCAAGACGCGGGCGCTCACCGTCCGCATCGCCCATATCCTCGCGACCCGGCGCGCCATGCCGTGGCAGATCCTCGCCGTCACCTTCACCAACCGGGCGGCGCGGGAAATGCGCGAGCGGGTCGGCCGGCTGGTCGCGCCCCTGCTCGGGCAGGAAGCGGCGGAGGACATCTGGCTCGGCACCTTCCACGCCCTCGCCGCGCGCATCCTGCGCCGCCACGCCGAGCTGGTCGGGCTGAAATCGAACTTCACGATCCTCGACCCGGACGACCAGCTCCGCCTCGTCAAGCAGGAACTGGAAGCCGCCGACATCGATGCCAAGCGCTGGCCGCCCCGGCTGCTGCACTGGATGATCGAGCGCTGGAAGGACAAGGGCAGGGGGCCGGAACAGGTCACCGCCGCCGACGCGGGCGATTTTGCCGGCGGCCGGGCGGCCGAACTCTACGCCGCCTACCAGGACCGGCTCAGAAGCCTCAACGCCGTCGATTTCGGCGACCTGCTGCTGCACAACCTGACGGTCCTGATGCAGCACGACGACATTCTGGCGAAGTATAACGACCGCTTCCGCTATATCCTGGTCGACGAGTATCAGGATACCAACGTCGCCCAGTATCTCTGGCTGCGGCTGCTGGCGCAGAAGGACGGCAACATCTGCTGCGTCGGCGACGACGACCAGTCGATCTATGGCTGGCGCGGCGCCGAGATCGAGAACATCCTGCGTTTCGAGAAGGACTTTCCCGGCGCCGCAGTGATCCGGCTGGAGCAGAACTACCGCTCGACCGCGCCGATCCTCGCCGCCGCGTCCCGCCTGATCGCCCGCAACGACAGCCGCCTCGGCAAGACCCTGTGGACGGCTGCGGAAGGCGGCGACAAGCTCACCCTTACCGGCGTGTGGGACGGCGAGGAGGAGGCGCGCACGATCGCCGACCGGGTCGAGGACCTGCAGCGCAAGAGCCATGCCCTGAACGAGATCGCCATCCTGGTGCGCGCCGGCTTCCAGACCCGCGAGTTCGAGGAACGGTTCATCACGCTGAACATCCCCTACCGCGTGATCGGCGGCCCGCGCTTCTACGAACGGCTGGAAATCCGCGACGCCGTCGCCTGGCTGCGCCTCGTCCATTCGACCGACGACGACCTGGCCTTCGAGCGCATCGTCAACAAGCCGAGACGCGGGCTGGGCGACGCCGCCATGCGGACGCTGCACTGGCTGCGCACCGATAAGGGCGTGTCCCTGTTTGAGGCGGCGCGGCTGGCTGCGTCCTCGGGCGACCTGCGGCCGCCCTTGCAATCCCGGGCGCGCCGGGCGCTCGACGGTTTTGTCAGCATGGTCGAGCGCTGGCGCCGGCTGGCGGAGACCGCGTCCCATGTCGAAGTCGCGGAGACCGTTTTGGACGAGAGCGGCTACACGGCGATGTGGCAGCAGGACAAGGCGCCCGACGCGCCGGGCCGGCTGGAAAACCTCAAGGAACTGGTCCGCGCCCTGGCCGAATTCAAGAATCTCGGCGGTTTCCTGGAGCATATCGCGCTGGTCATGGAAGCGACCGGGTCGACGGAGGCCGACATGGTCAACGTCATGACCCTCCATTCCGCCAAGGGCCTGGAATTCGATACGGTCTTCCTGCCGGGCTGGGAGGAAGGGGTCTTTCCGCACCCCCGGACGTTGAACGACAACGGCATCGCCGGGCTGGAGGAGGAGCGCCGCCTCGCCCATGTCGGCCTGACCCGGGCGCGCCGGAACGTCCATATCTCTTTCGCCGCCAACCGGCGCATCCACAACCAGTGGGCCTCCAACCTGCCGAGCCGCTTCATCGACGAACTGCCGCCCGAGCATGTCGAGGTCGCGACCGAGCAGGGCCTCTACGCCGGCCGGTCCGGCGGGCCGGGCGGAACGGTCGTCGGGGCCGGGCCGGTCGAAGCGGGCGGCAGGCGACGCGCGGAGGGCTTCGGCGACGGCGGCGCCGGGCAGGGCAACCGGGACCGCTTCGACGACGGCTGGAACAACACCGCGCCGCTTGCGCCAGGATCCGGCGGGCGCCACGGCGGGCGCACGCGCATGGCGCGTGAAAAGCCGTTCATCATCGACGGCGAGGCCAACCTGATCCGCAGCGGCGGCGACAGCGCCTTCAAGCAGGGCGATCACGTCCGTAACAAGAAATTCGGCAAGGGCGTCGTCAAGGCGGTCGAGGGCGACAAGTTGATCGTGATCTTCGAAAGCGTCGGCGCGAAGAAGGTGTTCGCTGATTTCGTCGAACCGGCGTGAGACGCGCGCCGGACCGGTCATGCCCGTGAAGGCGTTCGCTGCAGCCGTTCTTTCGCTGGCTCTGGGAATGTCCGGCGCGCGGGCCGGCGGCGTCGGCTTCCGCGATATCCAGGTCGCGACCGATGGCGAGAGGATGGCGATTGCCGTCTGGTATCCTTCCGCCGTCTCGTCCGGTCGAACCATCGAGGGGCCGTTCGCCATGAAGGCGGCCCGCGATGCGCCGCTCGCCGATGGTCGCTTCGGCCTGGTGCTGATCTCCCACGGCACCGGCGGCGGGCGTCTGAACCATCGCGGCACGGCGATCCGGCTGGCGCAGGTCGGCTACATCGCGGCGGCGCCGGAGCACAGCGGCGACAGTTGGCGCGACGGCCGCTACAGCGGCACGGCGGCCAACTGGGTGCGCCGCCCGCGCCAACTCAGCGCAACCCTCGACCGGCTCCTCGCCGATCCCGAATTCGGCCCGCGCATCGACCCGGAACACATCGCCGCCATCGGCCATTCGGCCGGCGGCTACGGCGTGCTCGCGCTGATCGGCGGGCGGGCGGACATGTCTATTCTCGCGCGCCACTGCACCGTATTCCGCGATCGGGATCCCGCCTTCTGCAACTACGGGCGGCCGGGCGGGCCTGTCGATGGCAGGCTGCCGGACCTGACCGACCGGAGGATCCGGGCCGCCGTCGCCGTCGCGCCGGTCGGCGCCCTGTTCGGTCCCGGCGCCTTCGCAGGCGTAACGGCCCCGGCGCAAATCCACCGCCTCGGCCGCGACACGGTTTTGCGCCGGCCGTGGCACGAGGACAATATCGTGCGCCTGATGGGCGGCAGGGCGCGGCTCGTGAATCACCCGAAGGCACACCACTTCGCCTTCATCGCACCGTTTCCGGCTGCCCTGATCGACGAAGTCGGCGAACCGGCGCGCGATCCGCCCGGTTTCGACCGCCGCGCATTCCTCGACCGCATCGACCGGCAGATCCTGACATTCCTGAATTCCGTATTCGGCGCGCGCCGGCGTTGACCCGTTTCTCCGTGTCGCGCCGGACCCCGATCCGGCGTCCGGAGCCAGGCTGACACCGGGGTCCGCAGGCGGTTTCAGCGACGTTCCGATGCACCTCGCCCGGCCGCGTCCGTATCGGGCGCCGCTTCGGCGCGCAATTTCAGTCCCAGGGCGCCGACGACCTTGAGAACCGTGTCCAGACCCGGATTGCGGTCTCCCGAGAGCGCTTTGTAGAGGCTTTCTCGGGACAGGCCGGCATCGCACGCAATTTGCGACATGCCCTTGGCACGGGCGATATCGCCGAGCGCCTTGGCGATAAACGCTGCGTCGCCATCGGCTTCCTCGATAGAAGCGTCCAGATACGCCGCCATGTCCGCCGGCGTGCGCAGGTGCTCGGCGACATCGTAGGGTGAAGTGGCGGTCTTGGTCATGGCGTCTACCTACAGATTTCGTGCGAGGCGCAGGGCCGTCTCGATATCCCGGCTCTGGGTTCGCTTGTCTCCGCCGGCCAGCAGAATGACGATCATGTGCCCCTGCTTTTTGAAATACACCCGGTAGCCCGGTCCGTAGTCGATCCGCAGTTCCGAAACGCCTTCGCCGACGGGCCTGACATCTCCCGGATTTCCGACAGCCAGACGCTCGACCCGGACGAGGACGCGAGCCCTGGCGCGTTCGTCCCGCAAACTGTCCAGCCACTTGGCATAGAACTCCGTCTTGCGGACCTCGAACATGCGCAAGATGTAGCCATTTGGCTACATTTGGTCAATTCCTCCCTGCATTCCGCAACGCTTCGACGGGCCGGCGACGCAACGGCACTGGCGCGACGGCCGGCGGTGGGCTAGTCTTGCGGGATCGAAGTTCCGCCGGGGTGTCGTCCGGCCGCTCAAGCGGCGCCGGGCGTCTGAGATCATACCCGTCGAACCTGACCTGGGTCATGCCAGCGTAGGGAGCCGTCCGATTCAGACCCCGCATACCCATACCCGGCGCCCGGAAACCGTCGCGATCATCGGCGCCGGCGTGTGCGGGCTGGGCATCGGCTGGCGGCTGGCCCAGGCCGGCTGCCGGGTCGATATCTTCGACAAGGGCGCGATCGGCCGGGGCGCCAGCCACGCCGCCGCCGGGATGCTCGCAACCGGCGTCGAAACCGAACCGGGCGAACTGGCCCTGCTGCAGCTCAACCTGCGCAGCCAGCGGGCGTGGCCGGCCTTCGCCGGGGAAGTCGAAGCGGCGAGCGGGCGGGATATCGGCTATCGCGGCGACGGTACGCTGGTCATCGCCCTGACGCGCGACGACGAGCGCCACCTGCGCTTCCTTCACGACTTTCATCGCGGCGCCGGGGTCGACGTCGCGCTGATCGGCGGCGGCGAAGCGCGGCAGCGCGAACCGTATCTCAATCCCCGAATTCCGGCCGCCGTCTGGAGCCCGAACGATCACCAGGTCGATAACCGCGCGCTCACCGCGGCGCTGGCGGAGGCCGCCGCCCGCGCTGGCGCGCGGCTGCATCCGGACAGTGCGGTCGAGGCCGTCGGGATCGGCGACAGCCGGGCCGCCGGGGTCGTCGTCGCGGGCGAGACCGTGCCGGCCGATGCCGTCGTCCTCGCCGCCGGCGCATGGTCGCGCACGGTCGGCGGGCTCGAACCGGCCGCCCTGCCGCCGGTCCGCCCGGTCAAGGGCCAGATGCTGGCGTTGCAGATGGACCCGGACGCACCGCTCCTGTGCCATGTGCTGTGGGCGCCGGGCGTCTACCTGGTGCCGCGGCGCGACGGACGCCTGCTGATCGGCGCGACGGTGGAGGAAAAGGGCTTTGACGACACGATCACCGCCGGCGGCCAGTATGCCCTGCTCGACGCCGCCTGGCGCGCCCTGCCGGGGATCGAGGAATTGCCGATCGCGGAAACCTGGGTCGGCTTCCGGCCGGGCTCGCGCGACGACGCGCCAATCCTCGGGCCCGGCCCGGTCGACGGCCTGGTCTACGCGACCGGGCACCACCGCAACGGCATCCTGCTGGCGCCGGTAACGGCCGACCTGGTGAGCCGCTTCGTCCTGACCGGCGCGCTCGACCCCGCGCTGGCCCCGTTCACGCTGGCGCGCTTCGACCCGGCGGTCGAACCCGGGCCGGCGGCGCTGGCGGCGGAGTAGCCGGCGATGAAGATCGTGCTGAACGGCAACCCGGTGGACACGGCGGCGGCGACCGTGCGGACCCTGCTCGACGAGCAGGGCATCGACGCCGAGGCGCGCGGCGTCGCCGTTGCCGTGAATGAAGCCGTGGTGCCGCGCCGGGACTGGACGGATCGGGCGCTCGGCGCCGGCGATGCCGTCGAGATCGTCAAACCCTTCCGCGGCGGATAGGACCGCACTTTCGCCATGACCGACGACAGATTCGATATCGCCGGGCGCAGCTTCGCCAGCCGCCTGTTCCTCGGCACTTCCGGCTATCCCAACCAGCAGGTCATGCTGGATGCGCTGACGGCGAGCGGCGCCGAGGTGGCGACGGTCTCGATCCGCCGGATCAGCCTGGAGGGCTATGCCGAGAGCATGGTCGATCTGCTCGGCCGCGACTGGACCCTGCTGCCCAACACCGCCGGCTGCATGAGCGCCCGGGACGCCATCCTGACCGCGCAACTGGCGCGCGAGGCGCTGGAGACCGACTGGATCAAGCTGGAGCTGATCGGCGACCGGGAGACGCTGTATCCGGATGTCGAACAGCTCGCCGGCGTGGCGCGCGAGCTGGTGGAAGACGGCTTCCGGGTGCTGCCCTATTGCACCGACGATCCCGTGCTGTGCCAGCGCCTGGCCGACGCCGGCTGTGCTGCGGTCATGCCGCTGGGCGCGCCGATCGGCACCGGCATCGGCATCGCCAACCCCTACAATATCGAACTGATCTGCAACCGCAGCCCGGTGCCGGTCATCCTCGACGCCGGGATCGGCACGGCGTCCGACGCCGCGCTGGCGATGGAGCTGGGCTGCGACGCGGTGCTGCTCAACACCGCGGTGGCGAAGGCGCTCGATCCGGTGCTGATGGCCGGGGCCATGCGTGACGCCGTCGCCGCCGGCCGGGCCGCCCGCCGCGCCGGACGCATCCCGAAGAAGGACCACGCCGAAGCCTCGAGCCCGCAGATGGGGTTGATCGGCGGCTGAGCGCGGCCGGCGCGATGGACCTGCCCGGAGCCGAACGCAGCCCCCTGCCCGATCCGCCCCTGATGATCGTCACCGACCGGCGGCGGGCGCGGCTGCCCCTGGAGGATATTGCCGCCGCCGCGTTCGAGGCCGGCGCGCGCTGGATCAGCGTCCGGGAAAAGGACCTGCCGCTGGCCGAACAACGCGATCTGGTCCGGCGGCTCGCCCGGAATGCGCCGGCCGGCGCGGCGGTCGGCCTGCACGGGAACCCGGCGCCCGAAGCCGAAGGGGTAGCCAAAGGGATCGCCGCCTGGCATCTGCCGCGGGACGGCGATATTGCGGATGCGCGGCGGCGGGCGCCGGACTCGCGCCTGCTCGGCAAGTCCTGCCACAGCCTTGCCGCGGTCCGGGAGGCCGCTGCGGCGGGCGCGGACTACGTCACCCTCAGCCCGGTCTTCGCGACCGGCAGCAAGCCCGGCTACGGTCCGGCCCTGGGCGTGGAAACGCTTGAAGCCGCCGCGGCACAACTGCGCCCGGCCGGCTGCCGCGCGCTCGCCCTCGGCGGCGTGACCGCCGAAACGATCGGCGCGTGCCGCGCTGCGGGCGCCGACGGCGCGGCCGTCATGGGCACCGTCATGGCCGCCCGCGATCCGGCCGCGGCCGTCGCCGCCCTGATCGCGGCGTGGGCAAGCGCCAGGCGGGCAATACGGGAGGATGGGCCCTAGGGGACGCCGCCAAACCCTCCCTTACGGTGGATCGATTCGCCGGCAACCCGGGCCCGGCAGCGCGGCTTTTCATCGACCGGCAGCGGGACTACAACCTTCCGGCCGATCAACAACATCCCGCCGGCCGCCATGGACACCGTCTATCTCACCGAAGAGCACAACATCCTGCGCGAGACCGCGCGCCGCTTCATCGCGGAGGAGGTCGAGCCGCACGGCGACGCCTGGGAGGACGCCGAGGAAATCCCGCGCAGCGTGTTCGCCCGCATGGGCGAGCTCGGCTTCTTCGGCGTCCAGGCGCCGGAGGCCTACGGCGGCACGGACATGGGGCCGGTCGCCATGGTCGCCCAGTGGGAAGAGCTCGGCAAATCCAGCTATGGCGGCTTCTGCGGCAGCACCTCGGCCCATGCCGAGATGGCGGTGCCGCACCTGATCAACGCCGGCACGGATGAGCAGAAACGGCGCCTGCTGCCCGACCTGATCGCCGGCCGCAAGGTCAGCAGCATCGCGGTGACGGAGCCGGACGGCGGCTCGGACGTCGCCGCGCTCAAGACAAGGGCGGAGCGCAAGGGCAACGACCGCTGGGTGCTGAACGGCGCCAAGGTGTTCATCACCAACGGCGTTCTGTCCGACGTCTATTTCGTCGCCGCGCGCACCGATCCGCACGCCAAGGGCTCGCGCGGCATATCCATGTTCATCGTCGAGAAGGGCGCGCCGGGCTTCACGGTCGCCAAGAAGCTCGACAAGCACGGCTGGCGCTGCTCGGACACCGCCGAACTGGTCTTCGACGACTGCGAAATCCCCTACGAGAACATCCTCGGCGAGGAGAACAAGGGCTTCTACGCCGTCATGATGAATTTCCAGAACGAGCGGCTGGTCGCCGGCGCGATGAACGCCGGTTCGATCCAGAGCGCGCTGGACATCACCACGCACTATGTCAAGGACCGCAAGGCCTTCGGCGGCACCCTGTGGGACAAGCAGGTGGTGCGCCACAAGCTGGCGACGCTGGCGACCGAGGCCGAGGCCTTCCGCCACCTGACCTATCACTGCGCATGGTTGGTCTCCGAGGGCCGGGACTGCGTGAAGGAGGTTTCGATGCTCAAGGCGCTGGGCGGCGAGCTGGTCAACCGGACGATGTACGACTGCGTCCAGCTCCACGGCGGCATGGGCTATATGCGCGAAAGCCCGATCGAGCGGATGAGCCGGGACGCGAGGGTCGCCTCGATCGGCGGCGGCGCGACCGAGGTTATGCTCGAGGAAGTCGCCAAGCGCATGTGAGGCGCCGGGCTTCGGTCGGGTTTTCCGGGAGGCTCCGGTGACGGCGGCCGACGTCGCCGTGGTCGGCGGCGGCTTCACCGGCGCCGGCTTCGCGATCCATCTGTCGCGACTGGCCGGACGGCCGCTCGACGTCGCGATTGTCGAGCCGCGCGAACGGTTTGGCCGCGGCGTCGCCTACGACACCGAAGACCCGGACCACCGGCTGAACGCGCCGCTGCAGATCCATTTCGTCTATCCCGACGCGCCGGACCACCTGCCCGGCTGGTACGCCGAACGGGGCGGTCCGGAGGCGTTCGATCCGGAGGCAATGGGCCCGGACGGCAATCTCTACCCGCGGCGCGGCGAATTCGGGCGCTACGTCGAAGAGCAGCTTCGCAGCCATATGGCCGGCAACGCCTCCGGCTCGACGATCAGGCACATCCGGGCGCGCGCCCTCGCCGCCCGCCGAAGCGCCGCCGGCTACCGGCTGGACCTGTCCGACGGGCAGGCGCTGGATGCCCGGCTGGTCGTGCTCGCCGCCGGCTACGAGCGCCCGCGCGCGCCGCCGCCGTTCGACGGCGCGGTCTCCGGCCATCCGGGCTTCATCGCCGATCCGTGGGACCCGGGACGGCTGGGGGACATTCCGGCGGATGCCAGGATCCTGGTCCTGGGCATGTCGCAGACCGCGTCGGACGCGATCGCGGTGCTGCTGCGCAACGGACACACCGGGCCGATTACGGCGGTCGCGCGCCGCGGCCTGCGCCCCCGCCCGAAACCGGAGACGGCGGCCGGCCTGCCGCCCGATATCGTGGACCGGATCCGGCGGCCGGTGTCCCTGTTCACGGAGGCGCACGGCCGGCACGGGACTGCCCTGAGCCTGCTGCGCACGCTGCGCGCCGCGGTGCGCCGGGCCGAAGCCGCGGGCGGCGACTGGTTCGGGCCGTTCGGCGACCTGCGCGATTCGGTCTGGGAGGTCTGGCCGGCCCTGCCGCTGGTGGAGAAGCGCCGCTTCCTGCGCCATCTGCGGGTCTGGTACGACGTCCACCGCTTCCAGCTGCCGCACCAGATCGAGGTACGCATCGCCGAGGCGGAAGCCGCCGGGCAGCTGTCGTTCGAGGCCGCCTTCTGCGAATCGGCGGCACGCGACGGCGACGCCCTGTCGGTCACACTGCGGCGCCGGGGCAGCGGCGGCCGCCGCCGCGAACGGTTCGGCGCCGTGGTGAACTGCACCGGACCCGACCTGCGGCCGGACCGGTCGGACAACCCGTTCATCGCGTCCCTGGCGTCGCACGGCTATGCGGCGGCGCATCCAACCGGCATCGGTTTCGATGTCGACGAGGAATGCCGGGCACTCGGCGCCGGCGGACACCCGGATCCGCATTTGCGGATCGTCGGCCCGCTGACCTACGGCGCCTTCGCCGACCAGCAGGGCGCCCCCTTCATCGCCTTGCGCCTGTGCGCGATCCTGCCCGGCATCGCCGCCGCGCTGCGCCGGTAGCGGTACCTCTTGACTCTCAAACCGTTCGGTACCGGAATCCTGTGCGTTCATACGTCCGGAATGAGACCGCGGCGTCCCCTTCGACAAGCTCAGGGCAGGCTCTCGATACGGCGCTGGCGCGCCTACTCGGGATGAGGGATTGGTAGAGTTCTGTCCTCTTCCCCCTCATCCTGAGTAGCCCCGGCCCCCGGGCCGGGGCGTATCGAAGGGGGCCGCATCGTCCGGAAGAGAATGAGAAAGGGCTTATCATGCGCGTGACACGCCGGGCGGTGCTGGCCGGAGCGGGCGCTGCGCTGGCCGCGCCGGCGCCCGGGAATGCGGCGGCAAAGCCCCTCTCGAAGCGCATTCCGGCGACCGGGGAGGCGGTCCCGGCGGTCGGGCTCGGCAGCTGGATCACCTTCAATGTCGGCGACGATCCGAAGCTGCGCGCCGAATGCCGCGCCGTCATGGCCGCCTTCTTCGCGGCGGGCGGCGGCATGATCGATTCCTCGCCCATGTACGGCTCCTCCCAGGCGGTGATCGGCGACGCGCTGGCGAGGCTGGACCGGCCGCCGGGCCTGTTCTCGGCCGACAAGGTCTGGACCTCCGCCGGCAACGGCCCGGCGCAGATCGCCGAAACCGCCCGGCGCTGGGGCGTCGGGCGCTTCGACCTGCTGCAGGTCCACAATCTGTGGGACTGGGAGCGCAACCTCGACACGCTGGAGGCGATGAAGGCGGCGGACCGGCTGCATTATACCGGCGTGACCACGTCGCACGGGCGGCGGCACGGCGAACTGGAAACGGTCATGCAACGCCGGCCGCCGGATTTCGTCCAGCTCACCTACAATATCGTTGACCGGGAGGCGGAACGGCGCCTGCTGCCGCTCGCCCGGGAGCGCGGCATCGCGGTCATCGCCAACCGGCCGTTCCAGCGCGGCCGGCTGCCGGACCGGCTCGCGGGCCGGCCGATGCCCGGCTGGGCGCGGGAGATCGGCGTGTCCACCTGGCCGCAATTCCTGCTGAAATTCATCCTGTCGCATCCTGCGGTGACCGTCGCCATTCCCGCGACCAGCCGGGTCGACCATCTGCGCGAGAACAAGTCGGCCGCCTTCGGGCCCATGCCGGATGCGGCCATACGCCGGCGTATGGCGGAGCATGTGCGCGACCTCTAGGCGGCCGTAGGGGCGCTCGATGGCCGGATCCTGGGCGCCGGAAGACTTCCTGCTGTTCTCGCCGCGCGCCTACTGGCGGCTGTTCGCGCTGGAAAACGCGGCGGTCTGGCCGGCCCAGCTCCTGCTGATCGCGGCGGGCGCCTTGCTGCTGTTCGGCATGGTGCGGGGCCGGCGGCCGTCCGGGCGGTGGGGCGGCCCTGCGCTCGGCCTCGCCCTGGCCGCGGCCTGGTTCTGGGCCGGGTGGCAGTTCCTGGCGCTGCGCTACGGCGCGATTAACTGGGCCGCGCCGATGCTCGCCTGGGGCTTCTATGCCGAGGGCGCGCTGCTGGCGGCGCTCGGCCTCTCCGGACGGCTGGCCTTCACCGGGCGCGGGACGCGGGCCGGGGCGGGCATCGGGCTCCTCGCGGCGGCGCTGTTCGCCTGGCCGCTGCTTGCGCCGCTCGACGGCCGGCCGTGGCAAGAGGCGGAGGTCTTCGCCATTGCGCCCGACCCGACCGCCATCGCCACTCTCGCCCTGCTCGCGCTCGCGCCGCGCAGCCGGTGGACGGTCCCGCTCGCCATCGTCCCGGCGCTGTGGCTTGCGATCTCCGCGCTCACGCTCTTCACCATGGGCGCCTGGCAGGGCTGGGCCGTCTTCGCCGCCCTGATCGCCGGCCTCGTCGTCTGCACCGCGCCGAGGAAAGAACCGGCGGGCCGCCTGTAAGCGGCGGGCCGGGCTACGCCGAAGGCCCGGTCAATTCGAAGCCCGGTGCGGCGGGACGCCGTCGTCGCTGACCAGGTGGCAGCGGACGCGGTGGCCCTCGCCGACGGTGCGCAGGGCGGGTTCCTCGGCGCGGCAGCGGTCTTCGGCGAACGGGCAGCGCGAGGCGAAGCGGCAGCCCGGCGGCGGATCGATCGGGCTCGGCGGATCGCCGACCAGGCGGATGCGGCTCGCCCGGTCGCGCAGGACGGGATCGGCCGACGGCACCGCCGACAGCAGCGCATTGGTGTAGGGGTGCAGGGGCTCGCGGAACAGCGAGACCCGGTCGGCATGCTCGACGACCTGGCCGAGATACATCACCGCCACGTCGTCGCACATATACTGCACGACGCCGAGATCGTGGCTGATGAACAGGTAGGTCAGGCCGAACTCCTCCTGGAGCCGGCGCAGCAGGTTCAGGATCTGCGCCTGGATCGCCACGTCGAGGGCCGAGACCGGCTCGTCGCAGACGATCAGGTCCGGCTGGGTCGCGAGCGCGCGCGCCACGCCGATGCGCTGGCGCTGGCCGCCGGAGAACTGGTGCGGGAAAAGGGCCTGCTGCTCCGGGCGCAGGCCGACCAGGCGGAACAGTTCGGCGACGCGGTCGTCGCGGCTCTCCCGGTCGCCGACGTCGAGCTGGTCGAGCGGCGCGCGGACGATCTCGCCGGCGCGCAGGCGCGGATTGAGCGACGAGTACGGATCCTGGAAGATGATCTGCATGTGGCGGCGCCGGCGGCGCAGCGCTTCGCCGGAAAGCGGCCCGATTTCCTGCCCGTTGAGCAGGATGTTGCCTTCGGTGACCGGCGCCAGGCGCATGACGGCGAGCGCGGTCGTCGTCTTGCCGGAGCCGGATTCGCCGACTAGGCCGAGGGTCGCGCCGCGGGCGGTATCGAAGGACACGCCGTCCACGGCATGGACCTTGGGCGCCGGCGCGAAGGGTTTGCGGCGCGCCAGGCTGAAATGGACCTTCAGCCCGCGGACTTCCAACAGTTTGTCGGGGGACATGGTGCCCGCTGCGGAAGCTGCCGGGCCCGTCATGCCGCCGCCGCCGTTTCGGGATAGAGCCAGCAGGCCGCGGTATGGTCTTCGCCGACGGCGGTCTCGGGCGGCATCTCGCGCCGGCAGCGGTCCATCGCTTCGGCGCAGCGCGGCGCGAAGGGACAGCCGCCCCGGCCCAGTTCGGCGACCGACGGCACGACGCCGGGAATTTCCGTGAGCGGCGGCCGCTCCAGCGCCGGATCGGCCTCCAGATGGGGCACGCAGGCGATCAGGCCGCGCGTGTAGGGATGCTTGGGATTGGTCAGCATCTCGTCGACCGGCGCCTCCTCGACCTTGCGGCCGGCATACATGACGACGACCCGCTGGGCCATTTCCGCAATCGCGCCCATGTCATGGGTGATCAGGATGACGGCGGCGTTGGTCTGTTGCTGCAGTTCTTTCAGAAGATCGAAAATCTGGGCCTGCACGGTCACGTCGAGCGCCGTCGTCGGCTCGTCGGCGATCAGCACCTGGGGCTGGCAGGCCAATGCCATGGCGATCATCACGCGCTGGCGCATGCCGCCGGAAAGCTGG
Organism: Rhodospirillaceae bacterium; assembly: GCA_011523655.1. Classification (GTDB taxonomy): domain Bacteria; phylum Pseudomonadota; class Alphaproteobacteria; order Bin65; family Bin65; genus Bin65. The sequence goes on along the minus strand of WTGH01000044.1, from coordinate 36,129 downwards.
TGCGGATATTCGTCCACCCGCTTCTCCGGCGCCGGAATGCTGACCGCGCGCAGCATCTCGACGGCGCGGTTGTGCGCCTCTCTCCGGCTCAGGCCCTGGTGCAGGCGGACGGTTTCGCCGATCTGGTCGCCGATCGTGTAGACCGGGTTGAGCGAGGTCATCGGCTCCTGGAAGATCATCGAGACGTCGTTGCCGCGCACATCGCGCATCCGCGCCTCGGTGGCGTCGAGCAGGTCTTCGCCGGCAAGCCGGATTTCACCATCCGCAATGCGCCCCGGCGGCACCGGCACCAGCCGCATGATGGCGAGCGCCGTCATGCTCTTGCCGCAGCCGGATTCGCCGACGATGCCAAGGGTCCGGCCGGCCTCCAGATCGAAGCTGAGCCTGTCGATCACGCGCGAGACAGCGCCGTCCTTCAGGTCGAACTCGACCGACAGGCCCCGGACTTCGAGCAGCGCGCTCATCGCTGCCTCAGCTTCGGATTGAAGGCGTCGTTCAGGCCGTCGCCGATCAGGCTGACCGACAGAACGGTGATGAAGATGGCGAGGCCCGGGAAGGTGACCGGCCACCAGGCCTCGAGGATCTGCGGGCGGTTGACGCTGATCAGATAACCCCAGCTCATCACGTTCGGATCGGAAAGCTGCAGGAAGGCGAGCCCCGCTTCGAACAGGATCGCGATGCCGACCGAAAGCGCCGCCGAAACGATCAGCGGCGGGGCGGCGTTGGGCAGGATGATCGTCCAGATGATGCGCGCGTTGCGGGCGCCGATGGCCCGCTCGGCCTTGACGAAGTCCAGTTCGCGCAGACGCAGGAACTCCGCCCGCACCAGGCGCGCCGTGGCGGGCCACGAGACCACGCCGATGGCGATGGAGATGGAGTAAATCGAGGGCGAGAAGAGCAGCACGACGACCATGGCGAGCAGCAGGGGCGGCAGCACCTGGAAGAATTCCGTGATGCGCATCAGCACCTCTTCGACCCAGCCGCGGTAATAGCCCGCCAGCGCGCCGAACAGGATGCCGATTGTGATGGTGATCGCCGCCGCCGCCGCGCCGACCATCAGGGTGGACTGGCTGCCGTAGAGCAGGCCGATGACGAGGTCGCGGCCCTGCTGGTCGGTTCCGAGAAGGAAGCCCTTCTCGCCCGGCGGCAGCAGCAGCGGCCCGGCGGCGGCGAACGGATCGACCGGATAGACGAGGGGGCCGAGCACGGTGACCAGCACGATCAGGAGCAGCGTGACAAGCCCGGCCACGGCCGCCCTGTTGGCCCGGAACATGCGCCAGACCTCGCGCCACGGCCGCTCGACCTCGATGACGACGGGCTCTTCCGCCGGAGCGGCTGGCGTCGATGCCGTCATGCCCGGGCCGCACTCTTGATGCGCGGGTCGACCAGCCGGTAGGCGAGGTCGGTCAGCAGGTTTGCGACGATGACGATGAGCGCCGAGAAGAACAGGATGCCGAGCAGGGTCGGCGTGTCGCGGCGCAGGATCGAATCGAAGGCAAGGGTGCCGAGGCCGGGCCAGCTGAACACCGTTTCGACCAGCACGGCGCCGGAGAACAGGGCGCCGAATTGCAGGCCCGCGAAGGTGACGACCGGCAGGACGGCGTTGCGCAGCGCATGCTTGAACACGACGACCCGCTCGTTAAGCCCCTTGGCGCGGGCCGTGCGGATATAGTCGGCGCCCAGCACGTCCATCATGCTGGCGCGCGAGAGGCGGCTGTAGAACGCGAGATAGATCGTCGAGAGGGTCAGGACCGGCAGCGCCAGATGATGCAGCACCTCCCAGACATAGCCGAAGCCGGCGGCGCCGAGCGGGCCGCTGTCCATACCGGAGGTGGGGAACAGCGGAATGACCGAAGCGAGCAGAATGATCAGCATGATCCCGGTCCAGAAGACCGGCAGGGCATAGCCGAGCAGGGCGAGGACGGTGATGATCTGGCTGAGCAGGCCGTTGGGCCGGCGCGCGGCGAAGACGCCGAGGAACGTGCCGAATGAAATGGCGATCAGCAGCGAGGAGACGACCAGCAACAGGGTCGGCGCAAGATTCTCGAAGATCACCGTGGTGACCGGCTGGTCGAAGTAGAAGCTGTGGCCGAAGTCGCCCTGAACGACCTTCAGGAGATACAGATAGAGCTGGTCGAGAAAAGGCAGGTCGAGGCCGTAATCCTTGCGGATCTTGGCCAGCATTTCCGGCGAGGCGCCGCCGGCCTCGCCGGCGATGGTCTCCGCCGCGTCGCCCGGCGCCAGGTAGAGCAGGGTGAAGTTCAGCACCAGCACCGCGAAGAGCAGCGCCACAGCATAGCCGAGGCGCTTCGCGATGACGGCCGGCAGTCTCACGGCCGGCCTCCGGGAAGTGTGAACCTTCGCATCTTTCAGCCTTACGCCAAAAAGGCCGGGCCGGCAGCAGAAATCTGCCGGCCCGGCCCGGGATCAGGCGTTACGCTGACGGCAGCGCCCTATTTCGGCTGCTTCTTCCAGTAGATGTCGTCCATCGGGGAAACGATGCCCCAGATGCCGACCGGAGGATTGCCGAGATTTTTGTCATATGCCGTGTGGTACGGCAGGACACTGATCCAGTAGACCGGCAGCTCCTGCGCCAGAATCTGCTGGAATTCGACATAAAGCGCCCGGCGCTTCGCCTGGTCGGTCTCCCTGCCGGCAGCCTCCAGGATCTTGTCGACCTTCGGGTTGCAGTATTGCTGGGTGTTCGACCAGATGACGCCCTTCTTGATATTGTTGCACAGATAGGACCGGTGCACGCCGATGACCGGATCGCCCCAGTTGAACGGCAGGTCCATTGTCATGTCGAACTGCCAGTTGGAGATGCGCTTGGCCCAGGTCGGGAAGTCCGGCGAATTGCGCACCGTGACCTTGATGCCGACCTTCTTGAGTTGCGCCCGCGCATATTCGGCAATGCGCTGCTGCACGTCGGGCACGGCGGGCAGGTAATCGATGGTCAGCTCGAGGCGGGTGCCGTCCGCCTTTTTCTTGTGGCCGGCTTCTTCGAGCAGGGCTTCGGCCTTCTTCAGGTTGAGATCGTAGGTCTCCACCTCTTTCGTGTAGAAGGGCGAGCCCGGCACGATCGGCCCGGTCGACGGCGTCGAGACGCCGCGGTGCAGTTCGTTCGTGATGAACGCGCGGTCGATCGCGTAGGCGATCGCCTGGCGGACGCGGACGTCGCTGGTCGGGCCTTCCTTGGTGTTGAAGGCCAGCCAGGTGTTCGGCCCGATGCCGGCATAGCCCTGGTCGGTGACGACGAGATCCTTGTCCTTCTTCAACCGCGCGATGCTCGCGACCTCCGACATGAAGGGCTGCAGGCTGCCTTCGCCGCGCTCCATGGCGATCACGCGGCTCGAGGAGTCGCGGATGATCTTGTAGATGATCCGGTCCATGTAGGGGCGGCCCTTGAGGAAGTAGTTCGGGTTCCGCTCCAGCAGGATGTACTGCGCGCGCTTGTATTCCTTCAGGATGTAGGCGCCAGAGCCGACGACATCCTTGATGTTGCGCGGATGGGTCTTCGGATTCTTGCCGTCGCCGTAGACATGCTTCGGGATGATCGGCACGATCGAGGTCGACATCGCCAGCGTCAGCGCCGGATGCGGATGCTTCAGCTTGACGACGACGGTGTGGGCATCCGGCGTTTCGACGCCCGTGACGGCGCCCAGCGAGGTCTTGAACGGATGGTTGGCCTTCTGGGTCTCGATCGAGAATTTGACGTCCGCAGAGGTGACGGGCTTGCCGTCGTGGAATGTGGCGTCCGTCCGCAGCTTGAAGGTCACCGACTTGCCGTCCGCCGAGGTCGTCCAGCTCTTCGCCAGGTAGGGATGGATTTTCCAGTTGGCGTCGGCCCGGACCAGGGTGGCGAAGATGTGCGCGCCCGGCGCCATCGTCGCGATGCCGGACTGGACCGCCGGGTTGAAGTGGCGCGGCACCTGGCTGGAAACCATAACCAGCGTGCCGCCCTTCTTGGGCGTATCGGCGGTAACTGCCGTCGCGGCGCTGGCCGCCACGGTTGCGGCGAGGGCCGCGAGACCGAATTTCCTGAGCATGAAGTTCCTCCCTTCGGGGCTGGCGGCATTCGGAACCGCCGGACAACATTTGCAGCGCACCGCCCGGACGACGCGATAGCGTCAATCGCGACCGGCAAATTTGGCACTGCACTTATGTTGCAAAATCGGGTTTGTTGAGGCCCGGAACCGGGCCGGCGGGATATCAGCACATGAAAGCCCTTACAGTCTATACCGCGCGGGCAGTTCGCACCCTGAACCCGTCGCTACCCGTTGCCACAGCCGTTGCGGTGCGCGGCGACCGGATTGTCGAGGTCGGCACGCTCGAAACGCTGCAACCCTGGCTGGACGCGCATCCGCACCGGATCGACGACACGTTCCGCGACCGCGTGCTGATGCCGGGTTTCATCGACCCGCATCTGCATCCGACGCTGGCGGCGGTCCTGCTGCCCTGCCACTTCATCACGGCGATGGAATGGCGGCTGCCCGGCCGAGTGGCCGCGCCGGTCAAGGGCCACAACGCCTATCTCGACCGCCTCAAGACGATCGACACGGAGATCGCCGATCCCGGCGAGCCGCTGGTCACCTGGGGCTATCACAAGATCTGGCACGGCACGGTCGACCGGCGGGCGCTCAACGGCATCTCGCAGACCCGGCCGATCTTCGTCTGGCAGCGCTCGTTCCACGAGATTATCGCCAACGACGCCGCCATCGACTGGATGGGCCTGAACCGGGACGAGCTGGCGCGCCACGAGCAGATCGATCCGGAAACCGGGCGGTTCTACGAGACCGGCCTGTCCGTCGCGCTCAACGGCATGAAGGGCTATCTCTACGCACCGGAGCGTTTCCTCGGCGGGCTGGAGCAGGTCGCCCGCGCGGTCCATGCCGGCGGCCACACCACCATCGGCGACATGGCGGTGCCGCTCGCCGACCTGGAGATGGAATGGCCGGCGCTGGTGACGGTGCTCGACCGGCCCGACATCCCCTTCCGCTGCCAGATGATCCCGCGGGCGACCGAACGCGGCGCCGCGCCGGGCGACGAGGCGGCGGAGGTCGCGCGGGTCCGGGAGATGGCGGCGCGCGGCACGCACCGGCTGCAGTTCGGCAACGGCGTCAAGCTGTTCACCGACGGCGGCTTCTACGCCGAGCTGATGCAGCTCCAGGCGCCCGGCTTCATAGATGGCCATCACGGCGAATGGCTGATGCCGCCGGAACAGGTCGAGGCGCTGGCCCGCGCCTTCTGGAACGAGGGCTTCCGCATCCACGTCCACTGCACCGGCGACATGGGGCTGGAGCTGGCGCTCGACGTGCTGGAGAAACTCCAGTTCGAGCGGCCGCGGCTGAACCACCGCTTCACCATCGAGCATTTCGGCGTGTCGACGCCGGAGCAGGTGCGCCGGATCGCCGACCTGGGCGCGCTGGTCTCGGCCAACGTCTACTATGTCCACGAACTGGCCGACGCCTATTACCGGCACAGCTTCGGCCACGAGCGGGCCTCGCAGATCGCGCGGCTCGGCACCGTGGCGCGGCACGGCGTCCCCTTCGCCCTGCACACCGATTTCACCATGGCGCCGGCGCTGCCGCTGACCTCGGCCTGGGTCGCGGTCAACCGGCTGAGCGAGAGCGGCGCGGTCATGGCGCCGGAGGAGCGGCTGACGGTCGAACAGGCGATGCGCGCGATCACGGTCGACGCCGCCTATGTCCTGGGCATGGAGCACGATATCGGCAGCATCCGCGCCGGCAAGAAGGCCGATTTCACCGTGCTCGAAGCCGACCCCTTCGAGACGCCGCCCGGCGACCTCAAGGACATCCCGGTGTGGGGCACGGTGTTCGAGGGCGAGCCGGCGCCGTTGTAGGCCCCGGTGTATCTTCCGCGGTCAGAGCAACTTCAGAAGGCCGAAGGTGATCGCGGCGTTTGCGATAACGATGCCAAGGGCGACCTGATAGAGATCGGCCTTTGTCGCCAGGTGGCCGAGGCCGGAAACGCTCGCCTTGCGCATGGTGCGGGCAAGAACCTCGGCCTGCGGACGCTCGATCCCGGCGGCTTCGAGATCGCGGACGGCCTCAAGGGTATCGAAATCGGTTGCGCTCATTGCGGCCTCTACGGCGGATCGCCCTCCTATCATAAATGCAAACGTTTGAATTTCAAAGGCGGGGATGCGCCATATCGCGAGAACGCCGCCTATGTCTTCGGCCTGGAGCACGAGATCGGCAGCGTCCGCGCCGGCAAGAAGGCCGATTTCACCGTGCTCGAAGCCGACCCCTTCGAGACGCCGCCCGGCGACCTGAAGGACATCCCGGTGTGGGGCACGGTTTTCGAGGGCGAACCCGCGCCGCTGGGGTAATGACCGGGGACGGTCCGGCGACCAGCAACACACTAGGGCAAGATTGCGCCCAGCTTATCCCGGACTTCGGAAACCAGTTGCGGCGGGGCCGGTTCCTCGAATCGGGCGCCTCGTGCCCGCCAGTCCAGCGATCGGATCTGGTCGGCAAGGACGACGCCCGCGATAGCGCTAGTATCGGGTAGCGGAACTTCGAAGGGATATCCCTTCACCCGGGAGGTTATGGGACAGAACAACGCCAGGCTCGTCTTTTCGTTGTAGCTCCGCGGGCTCAGAACCAGGGCGGGGCGCCGCCCGGCCTGCTCGCGTCCGGCCTGCGGTGAAAACCTGAGCCATACGAGGTGTCCCGTGTCCGGAACATACCCTTCCGCTACCATTGTTCGTTGCCCTGGGGCTCCCCGAAATCCTGCTCGGAATGCAGATTGTCCGCTGTGATCCCGTTCAGCATTTCGGCCAGATCGTAGGCCCGTTTCCGCAATACGATCCGGCCGGCCTGCGCTTCCATCTCGACGGCCGAGCCTTCCGATACCCCGCACTGTTCGGCGACGGCCTTGGGTATGCGCACGGCAAGGCTGCTGCCCCATTTTCGGATATGCAGGTTTGCGCCCATAACCTTACCTCCGATCTGTATCTATAATATATATATCTTGGGAAACCCGATAGACGGAGATGTGTCGCGGCGCACCCGGTCGAGACAGCGTTGCGCATTGTCGCGCCGTCGTGAGATAGAAACTACAGGAAAATGGACCGGGAAGCGGAGCCGTCAGACGGCTCCATTCAGGGAGAACCGAGCGATGAACACAGTCCGGCATTACGTTTCCGGCGACATCTGGGCCGGCACTTCGGACCGGTTTCAGGATGTCTACAATCCGGCGACCGGCGCCGTGACGGCGCAGGTGGCGCTGGGCGGCGCGGCCGATGTCGACCATGCGGTCGCGGCCGCCAAGGCGGCGCAGCCGGCCTGGGGCGCGACGCCGCCGGCCAAGCGCGCCGAGGTCATGTTCGCCTTCCGCAGCCTGCTGAAGGCGCATGTCGAGGAACTGGCCGAAATGCTGTCGTCCGAGCACGGCAAGACCCGGCCCGACGCCCTGGGCGAATTGGCCCGCGGTATCGAGGTGGTCGAGTTCGCCTGCGGCATTCCCCAGCTGCTCAAGGGCGAATATTCCGAGGGAGTCGCAAATGGGGTCGACAGTTTCGCGATCCGCCAGCCGGTCGGAGTGGTCGCCGGCATCACGCCGTTCAACTTCCCGGCGATGGTGCCGCTGTGGATGTATCCGGTGTCGATCGCCTGCGGCAACGCCTTCGTGCTCAAGCCGTCGGAGCGCGATCCGTCGGTCGTCCTGCGCATCGCCGGGCTGCTCTCCGAAGCCGGATTGCCGGACGGCGTGTTCAACGTCGTCAACGGCGACAAGGAGGCCGTCGACGCGATCCTCGACCATCCGGATATCGACGCCGTCAGCTTCGTCGGCTCCACCGCGGTCGGGCACTATATCTACAGCCGCGGCACGGCCTCCGGGAAACGGGTGCAGGCGCTGTGCGGCGCCAAGAACCATCTCGTCGTCATGCCCGACGCCGATATGGGCCAGGTCGCCGACGCCCTGATCGGCTCGGCCTACGGCTCGGCCGGCGAACGCTGCATGGCGGTTTCGGTCGCCGTGCCGGTGGGCCAGGAGACCGCGGACCGGCTGGTCGACACGCTCAAGCCCCGGGTCGAGAGCCTCAAGGTCGCGCCCTACACGGACCCCGCTTCCGAGATGGGCCCGGTCATCACGCGCCAGAGCCTCGACCGCATCCACGGACTGATCGCCGAGGGCATCGACGCCGGCGCGGATCTTCTGGTCGACGGGCGCGATATGCGGCTGCAGGGCTACGAGGACGGCTTCTTCATCGGCGGCTGCCTGTTCGACCGGGTGACGACCGACATGTCGATCTACCGGCAGGAAATCTTCGGCCCGGTGCTCTCCGTCGTGCGCGCGGAGGGCTACGAGGAGGCCGTCGGCATGGTCAACGACCACGAATACGGCAACGGCGCGGCCATCTTCACCCGCGACGGCGACACCGCGCGCGACTTCTTCTCCCGCGCGAAGATCGGCATGGTCGGCGTCAACGTGCCGATCCCGGTGCCGGTCGCCTACTATTCCTTCGGCGGCTGGAAACGCTCCCTGTTCGGCGACCACTACATGCACGGCATGGAGGGCGTGCGCTTCAACACGCGGATGAAGACGATGACCACGCGCTGGCCGGAAGGCATCAAGGAAGGCGCCGTGTTCAATTTCCACGCCGGCAGCGACACGGCGAACTGAGCCGTCGTCCCTCAATACGGCGCTGGCGCGCCTACTCGGGATGAGGAGAGTAATGGAGGGAAGGAAATTCCACCCCACCCCTCATCCCGAGTAGCCCCGGATGAAATCCGGGGCGTATCGAGGGGCGGGCGGCACAATTTGTCGGAATTTCAAGAAGGTGACACCCCCATGGGCAAGATGCTGACGGCGGCCCAAACCGCGGCGTTCGAGCGCGACGGCTACCTGTTTCCGCTGCGCGCCTTTTCGGCCGCCGAGGCGCGGGGATACCGGGACGCGCTGGAAGCCTACGAGGCCGGGACCGGCGACGCGATCCATTCCAACATGCGCCACAAGGTGCACCTGCTGTTCCGCTGGGCCGACGAGATCGTCCACCATCCGCGCGTCCTCGACGCCGTCGAGGATATCCTGGGTCCGGACCTGCTGTGCTGGACGACCAACTTCTTCATCAAGGAGGCCAACGACCCGGCCTTCGTCTCCTGGCACCAGGATTCGACCTATTGGGGCCTGGAGCCGGCCGATGTCGTCACCGCCTGGGTGGCGTTCACCGACGCCCCGGTCGAGAGCGGCGCGATGAAGTTCCTGCCCGGCTCGCACAAGCTGGACCAGATCGCCCACCGGGACACCTACGCCGCCGAAAACCTGCTGACCCGCGGCCAGGAGATTGAGATGGCGGTCGACGAGGCGGAGGCCGTGGACGTGCCGCTGAAGGCCGGCGAATTCTCACTGCACCATATCCGGCTGGTCCACGGCTCGAAGCCGAACGCCACGCCCGACCGGCGCATCGGCCTCGCGGTCCGCTATATCCCGACCTATGTCCGCCAGGTGAAGATCGACGATTCCGCCATGCAGGTGCGCGGCCGGGATCGCCACGGCAATTTCGAGCACGAGCCCCGCCCCTGCGCCGACCTCGACCCGGCGGCGCTGGCCGCCCATGCGACGGCGATAGAGCGGATGATCGGCTCCGTCTATTCGGGCACCGACGTGACCGAAGCCCGGCGTTGACGCTCAGGCCGGTGTCCCTCGATACGCCCCGGAACAAATCCGGGGCTACTCGGGATGAGGGTATGTAATGAGCTCACTCCCCTTCACCCTCGCCCTGAGTAGCCACGGCCCCCGGTCGGGGCGTATCGAAGGGCGCTCCCCGGTCCCTATCCGTCGCGCCGCGCCAGATGGTCGAAGCTGGCCCCGACGACGGCGTCCTGGCGCAGGAAACGGCGGGCTTCCAGGCCGTGGGCCGGTTCGACGCTGCGCAGGGTTCCGGCGGCCTCGGCGTCGAGTTGCATGCGCGCCGCCAGTTCGAAATAGTAGGCAAGATAGGTCGCCTCCTCGACCGATTTACCGACGGTCAGCAGGCCGTGATGGGCCAGCAGGATGGCACTCTTGCCGCCGAGCGCTTCGGCGATGATCCGGCCTTCCTCGTCGGCGACCGGCACGCCCGGCCATTCGGGCAGCCAGGCGCAATCGTCGTAAAGCGGCATCGCGTCCATATGGGCGCAGACCAGCGGCCGGCCGATCGTCGACAGGGCGGAGGCCGCCGGCGGGTGAGTGTGCACGATGCAGTGCGCGTCCGGACGGGCGCGGTAGATCCAGACGTGGAAGCGGACGGCAGGGTTGGGGATGCCGGCGCCTTCGACCGTCCGGACGTTCTCGTCGACGCGCAGCAGGGTTTCCTCCGACGCTTCCTCGAAGCCGGAACCGAGCGGCAGGGTCCACCAGCCGTCCGGCTCGGCGCGGACGGTGACCTGGCCGGCGAGGCCCGCGGCATGGCCGTTCGCCGCCAGGATGCGCGCCGCGAGCGCGAGTTTCGCCTTGTCCGTCCGCCCGGTGGTCCGGAGGCCGCTGCCGATCGTGCTGTCGACGTGGGTGCGAATGTCGTCGGGCATAACCGCCTCCCTGTTCCGGCGTCCGGATTCCGGCGGGCGAAATCGCGACGCACTGGTAAGTTTACCCGGACCGGAAAGATTTGTAATGTCCGCATCCTTCAGGCGGTTCGCCGGATCGATGCGCCGCCTTCAGACCAAGGTTCAAGGGAGGAAACCGCCATGAAACCTGTGCTCGCCGCGGCAGGCGTGGCCGTTGCGCTGACGGCGTTCTCGCCGGCGTCGCAGGCCGCCACCGAATTCGCCTTTTCCAACTGGATTCCGTGGACCCACAAACTGTCCACGCGCCTTCTGATCCCGTTGATGGATGTCATCGAGAAGAGGACCGAAGGGCGGGTGAAATTCCGCAAGCTGCCCAAGCCGCTCGGTCATCCGCGCGCCCATATGGATATCGTCCGCACCGGCCAGGCCGGGGCCGCTTTCGGCGTCCACGGCTATTCGCCGAAGCGGCTGCGCGCCTATGCGTTCAGCGAGTTTCCGCTGACCGGGGAAGATGCGGTGGCGACGTCGGTCGCGTTCCAGCGCACCCACGACAAGTTCTTCAAGGGCAAGGGCTTCTACAAGGGCGTTCACCTGATCGGCCTGAACACCCACGGCCCGGGCGTGATCCACCATTCCAAGAAGCTCATCAAGTCGATCGCCGACATGAAGGGCCAGAAGATCCGTACCGGCGGCCCCGCGCCGCTCGCCATCGTCAAGGCCTGGGGCGGCACGTCGATCCGGCTGCCGGCGCCGAAATCCTACGAGGTCCTGTCGACCGGCGTGGTCGACGGCGTCACCTTCCCCTACGAGGCGTTGACCGGCTTCAAGATCGTCAACCTGGTGAAGTTCCACACGGAGCTGCCGGGCGGGCTCTACAATTCCGGTTTCTACACGTTTATCGGCAAGAAGAAGTATGACGGCCTGTCGGCAGCCGACAAGCAGGTCATCGCCAGCGTGTCCGATGAAAACTTCGCCTTCGTCGCGGGCAAGGTGTGGAACCAGAACGACGCCGACGGCCTGGAGGCGGCCAAGAAGGGCGGCCACAAGTTCGGCAAGGCATCGGCCGGAATGCTGGCGTCGGTCAAGAAGATCAAGGCCAACCTGGAAGCGCGCTATATCGCCGACATGAAGAAGCAGGGCATCAACGGTTCGGCCGTGCTCAAATTCTTCTACGGCGAAGTCGCCAAACTTCAGAAGTAGTCGCCGACGTTTTAGCGGTCGGCTGCAGCGGCGCGGTCCCGGCGGGGCCGGCCGCTGCAGCAGGTCCGCCGACCGTTTCTCGAGCGGCGGCGGGCGCGTGTCGCGGCGCCGTCCGCTGTCCGCCGAACAGCAAAGAACCTGACGCGTGACCAACGGGTCCGAAGAACCGGCAGATACCAGGGTTTCGCCGCTGGCCTACTGGATCGGCATCCTGCCGCTCCAGGCGCTGGCGGTGATCTCCTGCGCGGTCCTGTTCATGATGATGACGCTGACCTTCATCGACGTCGGCGGACGCTACATCTTCAACAGCCCGTTGCCGGCGCTGGCCGAAATCATCGCGTTCATGATGGCCGGGCTGGTGTTCTGCGTCCTGCCGATGGTGTGCTTCCGCGAGGGCCATGTCACCATCGACCTGCTGGACGGCGTGGTGCCGCCCGGGCTGAAGCGGGCCCAGGGCGTATTCATCAACCTTGTCGCCGCCGGCGCCGTCCTGTTCATCGCCTGGCGGCTGTGGGTCAAGGCCGAAACCCATCTCGAATTCGGCGACGCGACCGACGAACTCTATATGGATATCTGGCCGTTCAGCATGGGGACGGCGATCCTGTGCGTGCTGGCGGCGATCGCACAGTTCGCCGCGGCGGTCGCGTATATGACCGGCGCGCGCACCGACCCGGCCCAGGCCTCGGGGCAGACCGCATGACCATCGCGCTGCTGGGTTTCGCGGCGCTGCTGACGCTGTCCTTCCTGCGCGTACCCATCGCCTTCTCGATGATCATCGTCGGCTTCATCGGCATGAGCTGGTCGATGAATCTGGAGGGCGCGCTGGCCAATGTCGGCCAGACGGCGTTCGACGCAGCGATCAACTACGAGCTCTCTGTGGTGCCGCTGTTCGTCCTGATGGGCAATTTCGTGACCCGGGCGCGCCTGTCGGAGGAACTCTACACCGCCTCCAACGCCTTTCTCGGCCACCGCAAGGGCGGCCTCGCAATGGCGACCATCGTCGCCTGCGGCGGTTTCAGCGCGGTCTGCGGCTCCAGCCTCGCCACGGCGGCGACCATGTCGAAGGTCGCCATGCCGTCGATGCGCCGTTACGGCTATGACGACGGCCTGGCCGCAGGGGCGATCGCCGCCGGCGGCACCCTCGGCATCCTGATCCCGCCCAGCGTGCTGCTGGTCATCTACGGCATCCTGACCCAGACCAATATCGGCAAGCTGTTCGCCGCCGGAGTCATACCGGGCATCGTCGGGATCGTGTTCTACCTGATGGCGGTGCGCGCCGTGATTACCATCTGGCCGGCGCTCGGCCCGCGCGGCGACCGCACTGACTGGCGCGGCCGGCTGCTTGCGCTGCGCGACGTCTGGGGCGTGCTCACCCTGTTCGTCTTCGTCATGGGCGGCATCTACGGCGGCGTGTTCAGCCCGACCGAGGCGGCGGGCATCGGCGCTTTCGGCGCCTTCGTCTTCGCCGTCGCGCGGCGCACCATGGACCTGCGCGGGTTTTACGCCGTGCTGCTGGAAAGCGCGTCCACGACCGCCATGCTGTTCACCGTGCTGATCGGCGCGCTGGTCTTCGCCAATTTCATCAACTTCACGACCTTCCCGCAGACGCTGCTCGATATCGCGGCGAACTTCGAGGACAACCCCTGGCTCGTCCTGGCCGCCATCCTGCTGATCTATGTGCTGCTGGGCTGCGTCTTCGAGAGCCTGTCGATGATCCTGCTGACCGTGCCGATCTTCTTCCCGCTGATCAAGGAGCTCGGGCCCGGCTTCGTGCCGCCCTTCTGGCACATGTTCACCGGCCAGATGCCGCCGATGTGGGACCTGGTCGCCGATGTCGGCCTCGGCCTGAACGCGACCGAGGTCGCCGTGTGGTTCGGCATCGTCGTGGTTGTCATCACCGAGATCAGCCTGATCACGCCGCCGGTCGGCCTCAACGTCTTCGTGCTGCGCGGCGTGCTGCCGGACGTGCGCACGACGACGATCTTCCGCGGCGTCACCGCCTACTGGATCGCCGACCTGTTCCGGCTCACGCTGATCGTCGCCGTGCCGACCCTGTCGCTCCTGCTCGCCAGCTACGTCCGGTAACGCAGGCGAAGTGCGCCCGGATTCCGGCGGTTGAACCATTCCGGCATCGCTTCGGCTTGAAGATTTGGAATACGGAGGGTCGGGCGCTCTGCAGCCCGTCTCCCGGCTTGTCGGAAGCGCGTTTGTTCCCCGGCGCCCATTTCTTGCGGGCTCGGATGGCGCGGGGTGTGTTGACCAGCTCCCTAATTTGACCCCTTAGAAGCGAATGATTTCGATAGGGTCGCGCACCGATAGGCAACGAACACTTGCGCCGAACGGCATCTAATAGAAACTTGGTGAATTTTATACTAGTAATTTCACACTATCCATAATAGTAATTTTATCATGCTGCTAACCACATTCCAGTGAGGCGGAGCGATCGGAGTTGTTGTCCATGTCAAATGCCTATCTGCCCCGGCACCTCGTGTTCGAATTGGAGGCCGCACTGGAGCATGCAAGGGTCGTCAATCTGATCGGCCCCCGTCAGGCTGGAAAAACAACGCTTGTGCGCGACCTTTTCGCCAAAGGCCGTTTTATCAGCCTTGACGATGCCGCAAACCTCGCGGCCATCGATGCCGACCCTTATGGACAGATCGCGGCATTATGCGAGGAACTCGATGACATTCCGCTGATCATCGACGAAGCACAACGCTCGACCGACCTTTCGCTCGCCATCAAGCGGATCGTCGATGAGGACCCGCGCAAGGGGCAGTTTGTGCTGACTGGCTCCTCGAATGTCTTTCGCACAACGAATGTCGCCGACTCTCTCGCGGGACGGATGCGCACCTTGACGCTTTGGCCGCTCTCGGCCGCCGAACTTCATCGTGCGCCGGTTTCCCGGCTTATCGACTGGGCGGCTGGAAAAGAGCCAAACCTGTCGGCGATCCAGGCAGAGCGTGTGTCTCGTTCGGACGTCATCGATCTCGTGCTGAGAGGCGGCTTCCCGGAAGTCCGTCAACTACCTTTGCGGGGCCGGCAGAGACAATACAGGGACAATGTCGATACAATGGTCGACCGTGACGTCGCCGACATCATGAAGATCCGGAAATCGGACGCCCTTCGTCGTCTGATCGATCAGATGGCGGCGCGGACCGCCAACGAACTCAATATCGCCGAACTCTCCAAAGCGGTGAAAATCCGTCGCGAGACGAGCGAACAGTACATCGACATTCTGCTCAGACTGTCAGCGATCGTTAAACTGGGCGCTTGGGCTTCCGGGGAAGGAAAGCGGGAGATCAAAAATCCGAAATTTCACTTTGTGGACAGTGGCGTTCTATGCGCCCTTCGGCACTTCGGCGCCGATGCGTTCGATATCGGGGCGCAGCCGGCCGCCTTCGGCGCGGTACTGGAAAGCTATGTTCTGAACGAACTCCTGCGCGCAGCACCTATGCAGGACGCCGAATATCGCTTTTATCACTGGCGCAGTGCAGACAAACGCGAGATCGACATCCTGATCGAAAGCGGGAGTCGCTTGGTCGGCATCGAAATCAAGGCGGCTGCGACTGTCGACGCACGCGATTTCCGCCACTTGCACTGGTTCGCTAGCGAAGGTCCGGGCCGAAAATGGCAGTTTGCAGGCCTTGTCTTTTACCTCGGCGCCGAGAAACTGACCTTCGGCACCGGACTGTTCGCACTCCCCGTCAACTGCCTGTGGGCTGAGATCGGCTGAAATCCGGCGACAAGTCCGGAAGCAGGCTTCGGCAGAATCCCGAGACAAGCGTGCCCGTATCCTTTCTCCCGCGCGGCGGCCTGTTCCTGGACCGCGACGGCGTCGTCAACGTTGACCGCGGCTATGTGCACCGGCCCGACCAGATCGCTTTCGTCCCCGGCATTTTCGCCCTTGGCCGCACCGCCATGCGGCTCAACCTGCCGATCATGATCGTCACCAACCAGGCCGGCATCGCCCGCGGCCTCTACACAACGCAGCAGCTCCGCGACCTGATGGACTGGATGGTGGCGCAGTTCGCCGGCGAAGGCGTGGCGGTCGCCCGTGTCGAGCACAGCCCGTGGTTTCCGCCGGGTCTGACGCCGCCGAACGGTCGCCCGCTGTTGGCCGAATGGGTCCGCGATTCCTGGTGGCGCAAGCCGGGCGCCGGCATGCTGCGCCGCGCCGCCCGGACCGTCGGGGTCGATCCGGCGCAGAGCGTGCTGATCGGCGACCGGGAAGGCGATATCGCAGCGGGGCGGGAGGCCGGCGTGCGCGCCACGATCCAGTTCGTTCCCGAGGCGCCGAGTCCGGCCCTGGACCTCACTCCGGACACGCCGGCCGATCCCGACCCGGACTTCGGTGCGGACTACCGGTGCCGCCGCCACGCGGAGACCGTCGAAATCCTGGAACAGCTCTACGGCTGAGCCGGGGCCGGCCTATATCCCGGCCATGATGGATGCGACGCCCCTTCTGCGCCTGTGGGCCCGGCGGCGGCTGCGGCGGCTGGCGAACATGGACCCGGCGGCGGTCCAGCAGGCCGAATTGCTGAAACTGGTGCGCGCGGCGGCCGGAACCCGGTTCGGGCGCAGCCACGGCTTCGCGCATATCCGCTCCGTCGCCGATTTCCAGTCCGCCGTGCCGCTTCGCGATTACGATGCGTTCCGCGACGATGTCTGGGACGGCGCCTTCTCGCAGCTTGCCGATGTCGGCTGGCCGGGCCCGGTCCCCTGGTTCGCGCTGACCAGCGGCACGGCCCGCGACGTGACGAAATACATCCCCGTTACGCCGGCGATGGTGCGGTCCAACAAGCGGGCCGCGCTCGACATGCTGGCCCACCACCTGGCCGCCCGGCCGCAAAGCCGGGTGCTCGGCGGACGCAGTTTCATCCTCGGCGGCAGCACCGATCTCAAGCCGCTGGCGCCCGGCCTCCTCGCCGGCGACCTCTCCGGCATCGCGGCGGCGACCGTGCCGGCCTGGGCGAAGCGCTTCACCTGGCCGCCGGAGGAACTCGCCCTGGAAGCGGACTGGGAGCGCAAGATCGACAGGCTGGCGCGCGGCAGCCTCGACCTCGACGTCCGCTCGATCAGCGGCACGCCGAGCTGGCTGCTCCTGTTGTTCGAGCGGCTCGCCGAACTGCGGCCGGCAGCCGAGCGTGACCTGACCCGCATCTGGCCCGGCCTGGAGCTGGTCATCCACGGCGGCGTGCGCTTCGATCCCTACAAGCCGCAGTTCGACGAATGGCTGCGCGGCCGGCCGGTCGACTACCGCGAGGCCTATGCCGCCAGCGAAGGCTTCGTCGCAGGCAGCGACCGCGGGTTCGGCGAGGGCCTGCGGCTCAATCTCGATATCGGCCTGTTCTACGAGTTCGTCCCGCTGGAAGATCTCGGGGCCGACCGGCCGGCGCGCCACTGGATCGGCACACTCGAAACCGGCGTGAACTATGCACTTGTCCTGTCGACCTGCGCGGGCCTGTGGGGCTGGCTGCTCGGCGACACGGTGCGCTTCGTGGAGCGCGACCCGCCGCGCCTGCTGGTCACCGGCCGGACCGGCGCGACCATGTCGGCCTTCGGCGAGCACCTGACCGGCGAGGAGATCGACCGGGCGGTCAGCCGGGCCGCTGCCGCTGCCGGCGTTTCGGTCGCGGACTATGCGATGGGCGCGGTCTTCCCGACGGCGGAGCAGCCCCTGGGCGGCCATCGCTATGTCGTGGAATTTACCGGCGGGATTCCGTCTGCGGCGGTGCTCGACCGGTTTGCCGAAGCGCTCGATGCCGAGCTCTCGGCGGGCAACGAGGATTATGCCGCGCACCGCTCCGGCGGCTTCGGCCTGCGGGCGCCCGAACTGCTGGCCGCGCCGCCCGGTTTCTTCGCCGCCTGGATGAAACAGCGCGGCAAACTGGGCGGCCAGAACAAGGTGCCGCGCGTGGTGAACGACGGCGCGCTGTTCGACGGCCTGCTCGAAGCGCTGGACGCGGCGGCGGGCGGCGGCTGAGGCGCTGTTCCGGACCGCCGGTGCCGGATCGTCCGACCGCTCCGGCCGGCTTGTCCGCCGGCCCGGCGCTCAAAGCCCGGCCACGTCGATCAGCGTTTCGCCGGCGGCCTGCTGCCTGCGGTGGTTTTCGTCGATCGCCTTCCGTATCCCGGGCGGAACTGAGATCTCGCCGGCGAATTCCGGCCGTTCGCGCAGTGGCCGGAACCACGCGAACAGATCGGGATGCAGTCGCTCCACCGGATAACCGCAGAGCATGAGCCGGTTGACGTAGATGAACCAGGCGATATCGGCCAGGCTCAATTGCCCGCCCATGATGTAGGGGGCGGCCCCCAGCCGGCGGTCCAGGTCTTCGAACGAGCGGCGGAACCGCGCCGCCGAGTCCCGGACGGCCTCGTCGGTGATCCCGTCGCGCGCAATGCGCTCCCAGAACGCGATCTCGACGGCCTTGTTGGGGTCGCGGCTTCCCTGGACCGTGCCGCTGCCGCGCGCGCGGTAATCGGCCAGCGCGTCCGCCGATTTCGGCGCGCGGGGCCGCGGCTGGGTATACCGAAAGGTGATCGTCCTCAAATCGAGATGCAGGTCGTCCTCGTGGCGCAGCAGTTCGGCCATCTCCGCCTCGCGCCCTTCTGGGATCAGCCGCGGCACGGGAAACCGCCGGTCGATCAGCGAGACGATATCGTTGCTCTCGATATGGACTTCGCCGTCGACGACCAGCGTCGGGACCAGCCCGCGCGGATTGATGCCGAGATACCGTTCTCTCAGATTCTCTCCCCCCGGCAGGTCGATCGGATGCGCCTGCCAGTCGACGCCCTTCAGGTTGAGGACGATCCGGGCCTTCTGGGAACAGGACGAGCCGTGGAAGTGGAACAGGTGCACGCCCTTCCATCCAAGCACGTCGCGCGTGCGGACATCGGTCTCCAGGAGCCGAACCATTGCCCATCCTTTCCTGTCCGCTTGGGGCGCCATACCGCCCGGCGGCGCGCCCGGCCGCACCACAATAGCGTTGCCCGCCCGGGCCCGACAACCGGACGGCGGCGCCTGCCGTCGACCGCATTCCGGATCGTCGGAGATGCAAACGGTTCCCGGGCCGGCCCGGCTGCTCAGTCGCAGAATACGCCCGTTGTTTTCCGGGCCGCCGGAAATCCCTTTAATCGATCTTCCCGTTGCTGCCGCCGCTGCACCTGCGGCGATGTGGGCAAGGCCGTCATGGGCGGAAAACAGGCAAATCGGGACTTGGACGTTCGACCGCAGGCGACTGGCCCACCGGCGTCACGGACCTTAGAATCAGGCAGACAGAGACGGAAACCGCACGACGAACCCGAATCGACCGGCCCGACTATCCCGGCGAATGAAATCCGGGAAGGCCAAACCGGCGCAAAGGATGCCCGATAAAGACGAACATGACCGATCCCGTACCCCGCACATACAAAGGATTGCCCAGGAAGCAGGGGCTTTACGACCCGCGCAACGAACACGATGCGTGCGGGATCGGCTGTGTGGTGAACATCAAGAACCGCAAGAGCCACCGGATCATCGATCAGGGTTTGCAGGTTCTCAAGAACCTGACGCATCGCGGCGCGGTCGGCGCCGACCCGCTGGCCGGCGACGGCGCGGGCATTCTTATCCAGATGCCCGACGCCCATCTGCGCGCGGTCTGCGGCCACATCGGAATCGAGCTTCCGGATCTTGGCGAATACGCCGTCGGCATGGTGTTTATGCCCCAGGCCGAGGGGCCGCGGGCGGACTGCGTCCGGATGGTCGAGGAACTTGTCGAGGCCGAAGGCCAGCACGTCCTCGGCTGGCGCGACGTGCCGGTCGACAATTCCGGACTGGGCGAGAGCGTGCTGCCGACCGAACCGTTCGTGCGCCAGGTCTTCGTGCGCCGGGGCGACACCTGCGCGGACCAGGATGCTTTCGAACGCAAGCTGTTCGTCATTCGCAAACAGGCCGAGCATCTGGTCGACGGCCTGGGCGAGGCTTGTGACGATTTCTATATGCCGTCCTTCTCGTCGCGTACCGTCGTCTACAAGGGAATGCTGCTCGCCCATCAGGTCGGCGAATTCTACCTCGACCTCAAGGACGAGAGGATGGTTACCGCGCTGGCCCTCGTTCACCAGCGGTTTTCGACCAACACGTTCCCGTCCTGGCGGCTGGCACACCCCTACCGGATGATCTGCCACAACGGCGAGATCAACACGCTGCGCGGCAACATCAACTGGATGGCGGCGCGGCGCCATCTGATGAAGTCCAAGCTCCTGGGCGACGATCTGGAAAAGCTCTGGCCGCTGATCACGGAAGGCCAGTCGGATTCGGCGAGCTTCGACAACGCGCTCGAACTCCTGGTGCAGTCCGGCTATTCGCTGGCCCACGCCATGATGATGCTCATCCCCGAGGCGTGGACCGGCAATCCGCTGATGGACGAGCGCCGCCGGGCCTTCTACGAATATCACGCGGCGATCATGGAGCCGTGGGACGGTCCGGCGGCGGTGGCGTTCACCGACGGCCGCCAGATCGGCGCGACCCTGGACCGCAACGGGCTGAGGCCCGCGCGCTACGTCATTACCGACGACGACATGGTGGTGATGGGGTCCGAAGTCGGCGTCCTGCCGATCGACGAGAGCCGCATCGTCAAGAAGTGGCGCCTGCAGCCGGGCAAGATGCTGCTGATCGACCTGGAACAGGGCTGCATCCTCGACGACGACAACATCAAGGCCGAACTGTCTTCGGTCCAGCCGTACCAGGCGTGGCTCGACCGCACCCGGATCGTGCTGGAGGACCTGCCCGCGACGAACGCCCCCGTCGCCCTGCCCAACCGCTTTACGCTGCTCGATCGCCAGCAGGCCTTCGGCTATACGCAGGAAGACCTGAAATTCCTGATGTCGCCGATGGCGTCGACGGGTCAGGAAGCCGTCGGTTCGATGGGCAACGATCGCCCGATATCGGCGCTGTCGTCGCGTCCCAAGCTGCTCTACACCTATTTCAAACAGGTGTTCGCCCAGGTCACCAACCCGCCGATCGATCCGATCCGCGAGGAGTTGGTGATGTCGCTCCTGTCGCTGATCGGCCCGCGGCCCAACCTGCTCGGCATCGACGATACGACGCCGCAAAAGCGTCTCGAGGTCCGGCAGCCCGTCCTGACCAACCGGGACCTGGAGAAGATCCGCTCGATCGGCGAGATCGCGGACAACGCATTCCGGACGCTGACCCTCGATCTGACCTATCCCGCCGAACACGGCGCCGAGGGCATGCGTCCCGCGCTCGATTCGGTGTGCGCCCAGGCCGAGAAGGCGTGCCAGGAAGGCTACAACATCCTGATATTGAGCGACCGTGCGATCTCCGAGGACAGGATCGCCATACCGGCGCTGCTGGGCACGTCGGCAGTTCACCATCATCTGGTGCGCGAAGGTCTCCGGACCCTGCTCGGGCTGGTCGTCGAGACCGGCGAGGCGCGCGAAGTCCATCATTTCTGTACCCTGGCCGGCTATGGCGCCGAGGCGATCAATCCCTATCTCGCGTTCGAGACCCTTTCGGCGATGCGCGACGAACTGCCGGAGAAGCTGACCGACCGCCAGCTTTCCCGGCGCTACATCAAGGCGGTCGACAAGGGCATCCTGAAGGTGATGTCCAAGATGGGCATCTCGACCTACCAGTCCTATTGCGGCGCGCAGATTTTCGACGCCGTCGGCCTGGGCGAAGACTTCGTCGGGCAGTATTTCACCGGCACGGCGAGCACCATCGGCGGGGTCGGCCTGGCCGAGATCGCGCGCGAGACCGTCGAACGCCACAGGCTCGCCTACGGCGACGCGCCGATCTATCGCAACGCGCTCGACGTCGGCGGCGAATACGCCTACCGCCTGCGCGGCGAGGAGCATTACTGGACGCCCGACACGGTGATGAACCTGCAGCATGCCGTGCGCGGCGAGCTGCCGGAAAAGTACCGCGCCTTCGCGGAGCAGGTGAACGATCAGGATCACCGGATGATGACCGTCCGGGGCCTGTTCGAGCTTATCCCGGCCGAGACGCCGGTGCCCCTCGACGAGGTCGAGCCGGCGAGCGAGATCGTCAAGCGGTTCTCGACGGGCGCGATGTCCTTCGGGTCGATCTCGCGCGAGGCCCATTCGACCCTGGCGATCGCCATGAACCGGATCGGCGGCAAGTCGAACACCGGAGAGGGCGGCGAGGAGCCGGACCGGTTCCGGCCCATGCCCAACGGCGATTCGATGCGCTCGGCCATCAAGCAGGTCGCCTCGGGCCGCTTCGGCGTGACCGCCGAATATCTCGCCAATTCCGACATGATGCAGATCAAGATGGCCCAGGGCGCGAAGCCCGGCGAGGGCGGCCAGCTGCCGGGCCACAAGGTCGATGCGGTCATCGCCAAGGTGCGCCATTCGACGCCGGGCGTCGGCCTGATCTCGCCGCCGCCGCATCACGACATCTACTCGATCGAGGATCTCGCCCAGCTCATCTACGACCTGAAGAACACCAACCCGGATGCCGACGTTTCCGTGAAGCTGGTCTCGGAGGTCGGAGTCGGAACGGTGGCGGCGGGGGTCTCGAAGGCCCGGTCCGATCATGTCACCATTTCGGGCTTTGAGGGCGGCACGGGCGCCAGCCCGCTGACATCGATCTCCCATGCCGGCTCGCCGTGGGAAATCGGGCTTGCAGAGACGCACCAGACGCTCGTGCTCAACCGGCTGCGCGGCCGCATCGCCGTCCAGGTCGACGGCGGCATCCGGACGGGCCGCGACGTCGTCGTCGGTGCGCTCCTGGGCGCCGACGAGTTCGGGTTTTCCACCGCGCCGCTGATCGCCGCGGGCTGCATCATGATGCGCAAGTGCCACCTCAACACCTGCCCAGTGGGCGTCGCGACCCAGGACCCGGAACTGCGCCGGCGGTTCACCGGCACGCCCGAGCATGTGATCAACTATTTCTTCTTCGTTGCCGAGGAAGTGCGCGAGCTGATGGCGCAGCTCGGTTTCCGTACCTTCGCCGAAATGATCGGCGAGTCGCAGCGGCTAGACCAGCGCCGCGCGATCGAACACTACAAGGCCAGGGGCATCGACCTGTCGCGGATCCTCGCCAAGCCCCATGCTGCGCCGGGCGCCGCGACCCATAACAGCGAGCGCCAGAACCACAATCTGGAAAAGGTCCTCGACCGCACATTGATCGAGCAGGCCCAGCCCGCGCTGGCCAAACGCCAGCCGGTCCGCATCGACATGCCGATCCGCAATATCGACCGCACCGTCGGCGCGATGCTGTCGGGCGAGGTCGCGAAGAAGTACGGCCATGACGGCCTGCCGGAAGACACGATCAGCGCGACCTTCCGCGGCACCGCCGGCCAGAGCTTCGGCGCGTTTCTCGCCCACGGAATCTCGTTCGAGCTGATCGGCGAGGCCAACGACTATACCGGCAAGGGCCTGTCGGGCGGCCGCCTCGTGGTCTATCCGCCGGCCGACAGCGGCGTCGTCGCCGAGGAAAGCATCGTCATCGGCAATACCGTGCTCTACGGCGCGATCGCCGGGGAATGCTATTTCCGGGGAGTCGCGGGCGAGCGATTTGCGGTGCGCAATTCCGGCGCCGTCGCGGTGATCGAGGGCGTCGGCGACCACGGTTGCGAATACATGACCGGGGGCGTCGTCGTGTGCCTCGGGCATACCGGGCGCAATTTCGCCGCCGGGATGAGCGGCGGCATCGCCTATGTCCTGGACGAGGAAGGCGATTTCGAACGCCGCTGCAACCTGGCGATGGTCGAACTCGAACCGATCAAGGCGGAGGACGATTCGCTCGAACGCCTGGCGCACCAGGGCGGCGACCTCGAAGCCCACGGGCTGGTCGACGTCATGCGCGACATGACGCGTTTCGATGCCGAACGCCTGCACCAGCTGATCGAGAAGCACGTCCACTACACCGACTCGGCGCGCGGCCGGCTGATTCTCGAAAACTGGGACTCCTACCTGCCGCAATTCGTCAAGGTGATGCCGGTCGACTACTACCGCGCGCTCAGGGAAATGGAGCTCGCCCAGCCGGCCGATCCCGCCGATCCTGCCGACCTCGTGGCGGAAAGCCGCTGACCCATGGGCAAGGTCACGGGCTTTCTCGAGATCGACAGGCTCGAGCAACGGTACACGCCGGTCGGCGACCGCATCCGGCATTTCAACGAGTTCCTCGTCCCGCTGGACAAGAACACGCTGATGCAGCAGGGCGCGCGCTGCATGGATTGCGGCATTCCGTTCTGCCACACCGGCTGCCCGGTCAACAACATCATCCCCGACTGGAACGACCTGATCTATCGCGACCAGTGGCGCGAAGCCATCGAGGTTCTGCACTCGACCAACAATTTCCCCGAATTCACCGGCCGCATCTGCCCGGCGCCGTGCGAGGAAGCCTGCACGCTGAACATCAGCGACGCGCCGGTGACGATCAAGACGATCGAGTGCGCGATCGCCGACCATGCCTGGAACGAAGGGTGGGTGGTTCCGGACATTCCCGAGACCCGGACCGGCAAGCGCGTCGCCATCGTCGGATCGGGACCGGCCGGCATGGCCTGCGCGCAACAGCTTGCGCGCGCCGGCCACGACGTGACGCTGTTCGAGAAGCACGCCAGGGCGGGCGGGTTGCTCCGCTACGGCATTCCCGATTTCAAGATGGAAAAGCACTATATCGACCGGCGCGTCGCCCAGATGGAGGCGGAGGGCGTGACCTTCCGCACCGGCGTGAACGTCGGGGTCGATATCGAGGCGCGGCAGCTCACCGAGGAGTACGACGCCGTCGTGCTGGCCGGCGGGGCGGAAAAGGCGCGCGACCTGCCGGTCGAGGGGCGGGAGCTGCACGGCGTCGAATTCGCGATGGATTTCCTGCCGCAGCAGAACCGGCGCGTCAGCGGAGAGCCCCTCGGCGACGGCGAGGAGATTCTCGCGCGCGGCAAGCATGTCGTGGTGATCGGCGGCGGCGATACCGGCTCGGACTGCATCGGCACGTCGTTCCGCCAGGGCGCGGTCTCGGTGACGCAACTGGAAATTCTGCCCATGCCGCCCGAAAGCCCGGACATGGCGACCGTCTGGCCGCTGTGGCCGCTGCGCCTGCGCACCTCCTCGTCGCAGGCGGAAGGGGCGGAGCGCGACTGGAGCGTCGCGACCAAGCGTCTGTCCGGCGCCCGCGGGGCGGTGTCCACCCTTCACGCCGTCCGGCTGGACGAAAATCTTAAGGAAGTCCCCGGAACCGAATTCGAGCTGAAGGCGGAACTCGTGCTGCTGGCGATGGGCTTCGTCCATCCGGTCCATGAAGGCATGATCGAGGAACTGGGGGTCGATCTGGACCCGCGCGGCAACGTGCTCGCCGATACCGAGAATTACGTCACCTCCGATCCCAAAGTGTTCGCGGCGGGCGACATGCGCCGCGGCCAGTCGCTCGTGGTCTGGGCGATCCGCGAGGGCCGCCAATGCGCCCGCGCCGTGGACGAATTCCTGATGGGCGAGTCGTCGCTGAGCCGGTGAGGCTGCCGGCGGGGCCGCTGCGCCCACGGGAATCCCTCCGAAGTTTTCCGGACAGCTTCCACCAAATCCCGGGCGGCGTTCGGCGCCCGCCGACGTTCTTCAGGCTGCCGCCCGGCCGGCAACGGCGTGGCGACGCTCATCGCCCGCGAACAACACACAATAGAGGACGGGCGCCGCCACCAGCGTCAGGAGCGACGCAAAGGCCAGTCCGCTCATGATCGTCACCGCCATCGAGACGAAGAAGGCGTCGGTCAACAGCGGCGTCATGCCGAGGATCGTTGTCGCCGCCGCCAGAACGACGGGGCGCAGGCGCGACGTGCAGGCGATCTCGATGGCCTGCTTCAGCGCCTCGCCTTCGCGGCGAACGCGGTCGATTTCGTCGACCAGCACGATGCCGTTCTTGATCAGCATGCCGGAGAGACTGAGCAATCCGAGCAGCGCGGTAAAGGTGAAGGGCAGGCCGGTCCCCAGCAGCCCGATCACCACGCCGTTCACCGCCATCGGAACCAGCAGCCAGATGATGAGCGGCTGGCGCAGGGCGTTGAACAGGAGGATCGAGATCAGGACCATGACGATGAAGCTGAGCGGCAACTTTCCTGCCAGGCTGGATTGCGCATTGCCCGACGACTCGAACTCCCCGCCCCACGCCATTCGATAGCCCAGGGGAAGCGGTATGTCCTCGACCGTCCGGCGGATCGCGGCGTGAACATTGGCGGCGGTCAAGCCGGGCGGGATATCGGCCGAAACCGTCAGGGTCGGCAAGCGGTCCCGGCGGTGTACCAGCGTGTTCTGCGCTTCGTAGGAGAAACCGTCGGTCATCTGTTCGATGGGGACGAAGGCGGAAGCCGCGGTTGAATAAACCATCTGGTCGCCCAGCCCGAGCCCGGAATCGGGGGGTAGACGCACCACGATCGGGATCAGCCGCTCGCCTTCCCGATACACGCCGGCGTTGATGCCGTCGGTGGCGAATTTGAGCGTCGCCGCGATATCCTCGCGCGCAATCCCTGCGGCTTGCGCCCGGTCGCTGGCGTAGACGGGCGAGATCGCCAGTTCCTGTTCGCGCCAGTCCATCCTGAGATGTTTCAGATCGGCCGAGGCGGCCGCCATCCGCGCGATAGCCTGCTGTCCGAGGTCCCGGAGAATCTTTGGATCGCTGCCGGAAAAACGGACCTGGATCGGATCGCCGCCGCCCGGGCCGAAGACCAGGCGCCGGGTGCGGAATTCGCCTTCCGGCAGGCTGCTGCGGGCGAAGGCCTCCAGATCGGCCTGCAATGCCGGAATCCGGTTGAGAGCCCGGGCGCGGATAATGAGATGTCCGTAGCTCGGATTCGCCTTCCCGGCCGAATAGGTCAGGATGAAGCGCGACGCGCCCCGGCCGACGAAGGTCGAAACCGATTCGACATCCTCCCGTTCGGCCAGCCACGCCTCAACCTTTGCAAGATCGTCGGACACGCGATGGATGCCGGTCCCTTGCGGCAGCTTGTAGTGAACGAAGTAGATCGGCGTGTTGGAATCCGGAAAGAACTGCTGCTTGAGCTGGGTAAATCCGAACATGGACGCCGCCGTCAGGGCGACCAGGGCGGCAATTGTCAGCCAGCGTATCTTCAGCGCCCCGCGCAGGAGCGCGCCATAAAGCCGGAACGGGAGACCGCCGTAAGCGGCGGTTTCCGCGCCGCTGCCCCGCTTGAAAAAATAATGTCCCATCAAGGGCGTTACGGTTGCGGCAAGCACCCAGGACAGCAGGAGGGAAATGCCGATCACGGCGAACAGGGAAAACAGGAATTCGCCGGTCGAGTCCGGGCTGAGGCCAATCCCCGCGAATGCCATGATGCCGATGACGGTTGCGCCAAGGAGCGGAATCTGCGTCCTGGAGGCCGCCTCGTCCGCCGCGTCGCGCGAGGACCTGCCCCGCAGCATGGCGTTCTGCATGCCTTCGGCGACCACGATGGCGTTGTCCACCAGCATCCCCATGGCGATGATCAGGCCGCCGAGCGAGATGCGTTCCATCTCGATAGAGAAGAACTTCATGAACAGCAGCGTCCCGAGGACCGTCAGCAGAAGCGTCGATCCGACGACCACCCCGGCGCGCCATCCCATGAACAGGGCGAGCACGATCGTCACGATGGCGACGGACATCGCCAGGTTCGCGAGAAAGTCGTTCGACGCTTTATCGACCACCCGGTGCTGGCGGTAGATCGGGTGCAGTTCGACGCCGACGGGAATGTCCCGCTCGAGCGCTGCGAGACGCTGCTCCACGCGCTTGCCGACGGCCACGATATTTTCGGTTGCAAGGCCTGCAATCCCGATCGTGAAGGCCTCGACCCCATCGAACCGCACGATCAGGGCGGGATCGGATTGCCGGGCGCGGCTGACCTCGGCGATATCCGCAAGATTGATCGATTCGCCGCCAACGCCGACCGAAAGCCCCGCGATCTCCGAAACGGTGTCCGACCCGGCGGGCGCCACGATGCGCGCCGTATCGGTCGATCCGGCATCGACCACGGAATTGGCGTTGGCGATCGCTGCAGCGATGGCCTGCGGCGGCACGTTCAGGTTGACGGCAAGGGCGAGTTTCGGCTCGACGAAGATCGCTTCTTCCGGGAGCCCGCTGACGGCGACGTTGGCGACGCCTTTGACCGCGAGCAGTTCGCGCCGCAGAAAGGCGGCCAGCCGGTGCTTCTCCGCATCGGTAAAGCCCTCGGCGGTGACGGCGTAGTAAATGCCGAACACGTCGCCGAAGCTGTCGTTCACCCGGGGAGCGCCGACTCCCGGCGGCAAACGCCGGGCGGCATCTCCGACCCTTGCCCGAAGCCGAGTCCAGATCGCCGGAAGTTCCGAACCGTCGAACTCGGATTTGATATACACCTCGATCAGGGATACGCCGGGCCGGTTGATCGAGGCGATCCGGTCGATTTCGCCCATCTTCTGAAGGGCCGATTCCAGCGGTTCGGAGACTTCCTCGGCAACCTGTTGCGCCGACGCACCGGGGTAGCGGGTTTCGACAACCGCCTGCTTGATCGTGAAGGCCGGATCTTCCAGCCGCCCGAGGGAAAGGAATCCCCAGATCCCGCCGGCCAGGCAGATCAGGATGATGATCCAGACCGGAAGAGGCCGTTCGATACTGCCGCGCGCAATCTTCACGACATGGCCTCAGTTCGGCAGCCCCCGGAACCGGCGCACCCTGGCGCCGTCTTTCAGGGCGTTGATCCCGGCGGCAACGATTTCTTCGCCGATTTTCAGGCCTTCGATCACCTGGAATTCGCCGTTCCTGCCGACCGCGAGCGTGACCCGCCTCGCCGCGACGACGCCTTCGTCGCCCTGGGTCTTGCGGAAGACCATCACGGAGGTGGCGCCGTCGGCGGCGACGGCCACGGCCGACGCCGGAACGACGATCCTGGAGCGGGGAAGATGCAGGCTTGCCAGGATCGTGACGGAGGAACCGGGGAGAATATTGAGTTCGTCGGGCGGGGCCATACCCAATGTCACCCGGAAGGTCTGGCCGATCCCGGACGTCTCGGCGTTGAACTCGCGCACCTCGACCGGAAACAGCGTCTTGCTGGCGGGAAAGCGCGCGGCAATCGTGACATTCCGGTCGCGGCCCGCACGCTGGAACAGAACTTCCGGAACATCGATCTCGATCCGGATTTCCGACATGTCGTGGAGGCGGACGACCGGCGTCCCCGCATTGACCGTCGTGAACCTGGCGACGCTGCGGCGCGCCACCAGGGCATCGAACGGTGCGTCAAGGGTGGCGTGCTTCAGGGCATATTCCGCGTTGCGCAGAGCGATTTCGGCCAGCCCGGCCTCGGTCGCCGCGTCCTCGACACTCACCTGGCTGACCGTTTTTCCTTCCAGCTTTTTCAGGCGCGCCGCGCGCCTGTGGGCCCGGTCTCTTTGCAGGCGCGCCTGCTGCAGGGCGAGCTCGAACGGTTCGAGATCGAGCTGGGCGATCATGTCGCCGGCAGGAACGATCCGACCCTCGATCGCGGGAAACCGCACGATCTGGCCGGCTGTCTGGAAGGCGAGGTCGACGGTCTGTTTTGCCGCCACCTTGCCGAAAAAATGCCGCGTGACGCGCGTCGAAGGGGCTTCGACCGTCATCAGCTTGACGGGCCGCGGGATGTCCTGCGCGGAGACGGGAGCCGCGTACGCGACCAGAGCGGCAACGAGGACTGGCAGGCAGAGTTTCATGACCGCTGCAACCGGAAAATCGCGGAGTCCAATGACGTTCGAACTTCGGGCTCCACCCATTACAGAACGCAATTTCCGGTTTCAAGCCTTGCCGTCCACGAAGTCTCTTCGCCACGGCCTGTCCGGCTTCCGGCGTCCGGCCGGCAGGTACAAGGCCCCTTAACCGGCTGTTCGGCCGGCGGCGCACGCGCTACAAGCTTGCCGCTGCCGGCACCGGCGCCCCGATCCGCAACATTTCCGAAGGCCCCGCGGCGTGACCAACACCATCTATCCCGCGCGCAAGATCATCACCATGAATCCGGCGCGGCCGCACGCCGGCCACGTCGCGGTGCGCGACGGCCGCATCGTCGGCGCCGGCACACTGGACGAGCTGGCGGGGTGGGGCGCCTACACGCTGGACGATCGCTTCGCCGACAAGGTGCTGATGCCCGGCCTGGTCGAAGGCCACAGCCATACGATGGAGGGCACCCTCTGGGCCTATGTCTATTGCGGTTTCTTCGACCGTATGGACCCGGAAGGCACGGTCTGGCCCGGCGTCAAATCGATCGACGCCGTCGTGGAGCGGCTGCGCGAGGCCGCCGGCCGGCTCGAAGACCCGGCCGCGCCACTCGCCGGCTGGTCGCTCGACGCGATCTACTACGGCGACCGGCGCGTCAGCCGGCACGACCTCGACCGGGTCTCGACCGAACGCGCCATCGGCGTGCTCAACGCGTCGGGCCATATCCTCAACGTCAACAGCCGGGCGCTGGAACTTGCCGGCCTGTTGAAGACGGGCATCGATCATCCCGGCATCCCGCTGGGCGAGGACGGCCTGCCGACCGGCGAGATGAAGGGCCCCGACGCGATGGCGCCGCTCGGCCCCCATACCGGGTTCGACCGCGACTTGCTGGCTTGCGACGAGCCCGGACTGCGCCGTTTCGCCAGGCTGTGCGTGCGCACCGGCGTGACGACGGCGGCCGACCTCGCCAACACGTTGCCGGACGATGCAGTCGACATGATGCTGCGGGTGACCGCCGAGCCGGACTATCCGGCGCGCATCGTCGCGCTGCGCCGCTTCTATGGCGTGACGCCCGAAGAGTTGATCGACCGGGTGCTCGCCCTGCGCGACCGCAGCCAGGACAGTCTGCGCCTCGGCATTATCAAGGTGGTGGCCGACGGCTCGATTCAGGGCTTTTCGGCGCGGCTGCGCTGGCCGGGCTACTACAACGGGGCGCCGGAAGGGCTGTGGTACATCCCGCCGGAACACCTGCTCGAAATCTACGAGCGCGCCATGGCGGCGGGGGTGCAGGTCCACACCCACACCAACGGCGACGAAGCGACGGCGCTGGCGCTCGATTGCGTCGAGGCGGCGCTGCGCAAGCACCCGTCGCCGGACCATCGCTTCACGCTGCAGCACTGCCAGCTTGCCGACGCCGCCCAGTTCCGCCGCATGGCGAAACTCGGCATGTGCGTGAACCTGTTTCCGAACCATCATTTCTACTGGGGCGACCAGCATTACGGCATCACGGTCGGGCCGGAGCGCGCGGAACGGATGAACGCCTGCGCGACGGCGCTCGCCTCCGGCGTGCCGCTCGCCATCCATTCCGACGCCCCGGTCACGCCGCTCGGCCCGCTGTTCACCGCCTGGTGCGCGGTCAACCGGCGCACGGCGACCGGCCGGACGTTGGGCGAGCATGAGCGGATCGGCGTCGCCGACGCCCTGCGCACGATCACCCTGGGCGCGGCCTACACCTTCAAGCTCGACGGCGAGATCGGCTCCATCGAAACCGGCAAGCGCGCCGATTTCGCCGTGCTGGAGGACGATCCCGAGACCGTCGGCGGCGAGGCCCTGAAGGACGTGCGCGTCTGGGGCACGGTGCAGGGCGGCCGTATCTTTCCGGCGGCCGGTATCTAGCCGTGGCGCCCGGCGGCAAATGGGGCGGCCCGCTGCCCGTGACCGTCATCGGCGGCTATCTCGGCGCCGGCAAGACAACCCTGGTCAACGCCATGCTGCGCCAGGCCGGTGGACGTCGGCTCGCTATCATGGTCAACGAGTTCGGCGCCCTGCCGATCGACAGCAGCCTGGTCGAGTCGGCGGACGACCGGATCGTCAGCCTGACCGGCGGCTGCGTGTGCTGCAGCTACGGGGAGGACATGGTGTCGTCGCTTGCCATGCTGGCGGCGCTCGATCCCCGGCCGGACCATGTGCTGCTCGAGGCGAGCGGCGTCGCATTTCCGGGCGCGATTGCCGGGACCGTCGGGCTGCTTGCGGATTTCGCGCTGGACGGCACGGTCGTGCTGGCCGACGCCGAATCCGTGCGCCGCCGCGCCGCGGACCGCTATGTCGGCAGCACGGTGCGGCAGCAACTTGCGCAAGCCGACCTGATCCTGCTCAACAAGTGCGATCTGGCGGCCGACCCGGACGCCGTCGAAGCCTGGCTGGGCGAAGCTGCGCCGGCCGCGCGGATCGTCCGGGCAGAACAGGCCGACGTGCCGATCGGCGTCGTGCTGGGAACGCGGACGGACGGCGGCACCGTCAGGGCCGACGGTCGGTTCCGGGACCACACCGCTGGGTATGTTGCCGCCGAGCTCGATCCGCCGGCCGGCGCCGATCCGGATGCGCTCGCCCGCCTGCTGGCCGACCCGGCGCACCGCCTGTTGCGGGCCAAGGGGTTCGTCCGGCGGGCGGACGGCGCGATGGCTGGCATCCAGGTCGTCGGCAACCGCTGGACGGTCTCGGAAGCGCCGCCCGAGGCGCCCGCCGGCCTCGTCTGCATCGGCATGAAGGGGCAGGC
The DNA here is from genome assembly GCA_011523655.1 of Rhodospirillaceae bacterium. Taxonomy (GTDB): domain Bacteria; phylum Pseudomonadota; class Alphaproteobacteria; order Bin65; family Bin65; genus Bin65. The sequence continues at coordinate 3,977 of WTGH01000044.1, read as the reverse complement.
CGATATTGCGGCGGTCAAGCGGGCGGTCGGGGAAGCCGAAGCCGGCACGCCGGCTACCGGCTGAGGCCGAGAACCAGTCGCATCCCCGCCTCGACTTGCCCGAGTACGGTATCGGAGACCCGTCCCACGCGGTCGGTGAAACGCCGTCTGTCCAAGGTCACGATCTGCGAAACGTTGACGATCGATTTTCTCGTCAGACCCGTCCCGCGCCGGGTAACGGTAACGTTGCCGGGCGCGGCAGCCTGCTTCAGGTTCGTCGTCAAGACCAGCGCAACGATAGTGCCGATCCGGCTCCGGTTGAAAGTGTCGGATTGGACGATAAGAACCGGGCGGCGGTAGCCCGGCTCGGACCCGTACGGCTCGGACAGGTCAGCCCACCAGATTTCTCCGCGTCTCACCACCCATCATCGGGTGGCAAAGACAAAATCTGGGCGCGTTCGATATGCGGGTCGAGCGCAGACGCGGATTCGTCGTCGCCATACACTGCGTTGAGTCTTTCCGTAATTCGCTCGTCCGAGTGGCGTGAGACGAACTCCTCGACGGCCCTTGCGTAGAGCTCGCTTCGGGAGAGGCCCATGCGCGCTGCAACAAGCTCCGCGGCTTCGAAAATTTCGTCTCTAATGGATATGGCAGTTTTCATGCTGTGAGTATAACCGCGGTCATACCAACTTGCAACGCATGTTACAGGGGAATGGGTAGACAGGCCCCCGGCTCAGGAAACGACCTCGCGGATCACGCAGCCGGGCGGCCGGCGCATCTTTGTGCGCTTGCTGCGTTCGATCAGTTCGGCTCCCGCAGTCGGGTAGGTCCGCTCCCAGGTCATGGCGGAGCTCGGCTGCGCCAGCTTGACGACCCACCAGTGCTTGTAGCGCCCGCGCGGCGAATCCGGCGTGTGGAGATAGGCGGCGCCGGCGTGGAGATAGACCTTCCGCAGCAGCGCGTAACGGTGGCAGGGGCTCGCCTTCAGGTTGGCGACCGCGCCGCGGGCGGTGATCTGCCCGGCCGACAGGGTCTCGCCGACCTCGACCCAGTCGTAGCCGGTCCGCGCCACCCGCCCGCTGGGCGACGAGCCGTCGCTGCCGGCGTGGTAGAAGCGCCAGTTGTTCCGGAAATCCAGCGCCTTGTCGTTGGCGGCCTTCATCACATGCGCTTCGAGTATGACCGGCGGCAGGCCGTTCGCCGTGCGGAATTCGTTGATAACGCGGATGACCATCTGGGCATGGCGCATCTGCTCCGGCGCAGGATCGGCGACCCGGGCGTCGCTGCGGTTGAATTCGGCCGTTCTGGTCCCGGTGCATCCACCGAGGGCCAGGGCGCAGAGGAGGAAAGAGGCGATAAGCGAATTCGGTTTTTTCATGGCGCGCCTAAATTAGCGGGACGGGCTGTCTGCGCAAGGCCGCATCGTCGCAGCGGTGCGCCTCGCACGCTTCATTGCGTGCCCGTCTCGCGGTTCCGGGGCCCGTCCGGCCCGGCGTTTTTCCCGGTCTTTTCGACGGATTCCGCGGGCTCGGCAGGCTCTGCGGGCGTTTTCGGGCAGTCCTTGCCGATGCACGGCGCCGGCTTCTTCGGCCAGTGCCGGTCGCGCCACGGGTCGGGCTCAGCCATGATCAGGGTCCAGAAATGCTTGATCGGTACGCCGTGGCGCGGCGGGTTCGGGTTGTGGTCGTAGGCGATCCCGACCTCGGTCATCCCGGTCAGCGTCATCTGCATCAGGTGGACGGCGCTGCCCGTCCACTGCTGCATCGTGGCTTCCGCCGTCGCGCGGCCGCCGGCCAGGTTCTCGGCGATCCTCCTCCAGGTGTAGCCCTCGTCCCAGACCCGGTCGACGAGCTGGGAACAGTCCGTGCCGGTATGCTGCATGAGCGCGTGGCGGGCGATATCGAGATTGTGCCGCTTCGCCGCCACCATCAGGCGGGGCTCCAGCTTCATGGCGGTGTGGCCGCGGCGCTCGCGCACCCGGTTGATCAGGTGCAACATGCGCAGGACCTTGGCGTCGATCAGTTGCGGAAAGGCCGCATCGGCGCGCCGCGCCGCTTCCTCCCGGCCCGGACGGTCGGGAGCGCGCTTGTATTCCTCGGTATAGACAAAGCGGTCCGGGTCGTAGGGCCGCGGAATCCGGTCGGCGCCGTGATATTTCCAGGCCTTGCATTCCAGCCGGTCGCGTCCCGGCCGCCCCGCTTGTCCGCGCGCCGCTTGCCGTCGCAGCGCTGCGTTGCGCAGCCGCGGTTTCGCCCATACGAGTTTGCTTCGGGCCGGCGCCCGCCGGTCGGCCGCCGGCACAGGTTCGGCGGCTATCGCGACGGACGCGGCGGGGTTGAGCCAAATGGGCGCGGCGAACGCGAAGATCGCTATGGCGGCCGCATGCCGGCGCCGGGCGGCGGACTGGCGGTCCCGGCGGCCGGGCCTCATCGGATGACGATTTTCGGCGCCGGTTTCGGGCCGTCCGCGCCGGCGTCGAGCCGGTCGAGGACTCGCACGGCGATTTCGCGGTAGGCCGCGGCATGGGATCCGTCAGGCTCGGCGGCCACGATCGGCCGGCCGCCGTCCGACGTTTCGCGGATTGCGATGTCGAGGGGAATCTCGCCCAGGAAGGGGACGCCGAGACGCTCCGCCTCCCGCCGTGCGCCGCCGTGCGAGAAGATATCGCTGCGCTCGCCGCAATGCGGGCACTGGAAATAGCTCATATTCTCGACGATGCCGAGCACCGGGACATCGACCTTGCGGAACATGTTCAGCCCCTTGCGGGCATCGAGCAGGGCGATGTCCTGGGGCGTCGAGACGATGACCGCGCCGGCGAGCCGCGCCGTCTGGGCCAGCGTGAGCTGCGCATCGCCGGTGCCGGGCGGCATGTCCACGACCATCACGTCGAGCGGCCCCCAGTCGACGTCCTGCAGGAGTTGCTGCAGCGCGCTCATAACCATGGGGCCGCGCCAGATCATGGGCGTTTCCTCATCGACCAGGAAGCCCATGCTCATCAGCTTGACGCCGTGGCCGACCATCGGGTCCAGCACCTTGCCGTCGGCGGTGGTCGGCTTGCCGCGGACGCCCATCATGCGCGGCATCGAGGGGCCGTAGATGTCGGCGTCGAGCAGGCCGGTCCGGGCGCCTTCGGCCATCAGGGCGAGCGTCAGGTTGGCCGCCGTCGTCGACTTGCCGACGCCGCCCTTGCCCGACGCGACGGCAATGATCGAGCCGACCCGGTCCGCGCCGCCGCCCTTGGGCGCCGGGGCACTTGCGCCGGCGGGGGCGCCTGCGGCGGGGCCGGCTCCCGCGCCGTCGGCCGGCCCGCCTGTCCGAGGGGCGGAACTGTGGGCGGTCAGCACCGCGGTGACCGAGGTGACGCCGTCGAGCGCGAAGACCGCCTGCTCGGCCGCCTTGCGCAACGGCTCGGCAGAAGCGCCGCGCTCGGCCGCCACCTCGATGGAGAAGCCGACGTTGCCGTCCTTGATCGTCAGCCCGCCGATCATGCCGAGGGATACCAGATCCTTGCCCTGTTCGGGATCGCGCACCCGCCCCAGCGCTTCCAGAACCCGTTCTTCGGTTATCTTCGCCATGCTTGAATTCTCCGCGTTGCGCCCGATATCCCGAAAGGCGGGTCGACGGCATCGGGGACCGGCGCACAACTAGACCCGACGCCGGAGACGATCCAGCGCGGCGTGCCGGGCTGCGCCCCTTCGCAGCAGTCCGGGCGCGGGAGGCCGGCGCGCATTGCCGCCGGACACCGGCGTCGCTATGTAGCGGCGACCGGCAGGATACCGCAAATCGGCATACGACCGCGACAGAAAGCGTGTCGGGAAGCGGGACGGAATGCACCATCGCAGCGTGCGATAGACCCGATAAGGGGCCAATTCAGGGACGGCGAAGAGATGCCTTGGAAGAACCAGAGCGGCGGCTCGGGCGGCGGTGGGCCGTGGGGCGGCAATGGCGGCGGCAGGGGCCCGTGGCCGCCCCTGCAGGACGGCAGGCCCCCCTCGGCG